>NZ_JACHZO010000006.1:0-373525 GCF_014193575.1 Rhizobium sp. BK289 | reverse complement strand
GAAGGCCATCGGCGATATCTGCACACTTTACTCACCCACAGAATGCCAAAACTACTTTAAAGCCGCCGGATACGTCTGAATGCACGTTGCTCTAGAGTAATTCCAAGAAAAGCGCATAACGGTTTTCCGTCCGGAATTGCGGAAGAGCAAAGAGACAGGACGGTTTGGTGAATCCGTGACGCGCTGAACCGCGCTAGGCACCAGGCGCCGTATCGATCGGCGGAAAATGCCTCTGGCCGTCGAGAACCTCCGTTTCCGGACGGTCGCCGCCGTCGGCATATTCCTCATGCCATTTGCCGCTTTCGTCCTGCCAGCTGATTTCGGCCGAGTCGCCGCCGACTTGCTGTTCAGCCGCAACGATCCGCGCGGCCTCCACAGCTTCGGAATGCGTGGGAAACGCCTCCGAATACACATCGCGGAAGCGATAGGCCCACCCACCGTCATGCGGCACGATTTCGTAAACGACCTTGACCATTCAAACCTCCTTCTCATCTGCCAAGACCTCTGAATCCGGACTTTGCCGGCAGGATCGCGTGCATCTGAGACGGGTTTCGAGGATGCCGCGGCATTTTGGTTGGGCAGACCTATTCGTGCAGTATTCCATTAAACCGCGCCAACTGCAAATTTCGGCTCCTGCTTGGGCGCTTGATGTGCGAAATCATTGCCTTAGAGTGCAACCGTGAATCGGCGCAAAGGTTGGGACAAAGGTCGGGAAAGTGGTCGCAGCAAAATGGCTTAGGCAGGAAAAAGCCCTGTTGGTCGCATTGGCAATTGCCGTCATTGCCTATGTCGGCGAGCATTCCGTGCTCGAAATGGGACAAGCTGCATCGATGATCGCGGCGGCGGCATTGATCGCAACGATTGTGCTGGCTTCCATGCGCGTCGCCCATCACGCCGAAACCCTTGCCGTCAAGGTCGGCGACCCCTATGGCACGATGATCCTCACCCTGTCGGCTGTCGCCGTCGAAGTCATCATCCTCGCCATCATGATGAGCGGGGAAAGCTCGCCGACTCTGGTGCGCGACACGATCTACGCTGCCGTCATGCTCGATATCAACGGCATCCTCGGTCTCGCCGCTCTTCTTGGCGGCCTGAAACATGGCGAACAGCCCTACAATGATGATTCGAGCAAGACCTATGGCGTGATGATCCTGACAGCCATGGGCATTTCGATGATCGTGCCGGAATTCATTCCCGATGCGAAATGGCATTATTATTCCGCCTTCACCATCGTCGCGATGATTGCGCTCTATGCGCTGTTCCTGCGCATGCAGGTCGGCAAGCACAGCTATTTCTTCAGCTACAGCTATCCACGCACCGAGAAGAAGCATGCGGCAGCCGAAGAAGATCACGACAACGAATCCACCGCCACCTCGATCGCCACCATCCTGATCGGCGTCGTGCTGATCGGCTTGCTGGCGGAATTCATGTCGGCTTTCATGGATACCGGCCTCAAGGGCACGGGAGCACCGCCCGCCATCGCGGCCATCGTCGTCGCGGCGATTTCGGCGGCTCCAGAAATCCTGACGGCATTGCGGGCAGCCCTGCGCAATCGCATGCAGGCAACGGTCAATATCGCGATGGGCGCCTCGCTATCGACGGTCATCCTGACGGTGCCCGTCATGGAGGCGATTGCGCTCTATACCGGCCAGCCCTTCATCATGGCCATGGCGCCGGTGCAGACGGTCATGGTGATGATCACGCTGATCGCCGCCGCCATCAACCTCAACGATGGCGAAACCAATGCCATCGAGGGCATGACCCATTTCATTCTCTTCGCCACTTTTATCATGCTGACAGCGCTCGGACTTTGATTCCGCTTTCAAGGACTTGCGCCGACGGGCCGATTCAAATTGCGAAGCGCTTGAATCAGTTGATGAAGCTGAAACCGGCAGCCTGAATGTAAAAAGCCCGCCATCTCTGGCGGGCTTTTCAATTGAACGATTATGGGCCGCTTACTTGCAGGCGCCGCAGAAGCGCTGGATGCGGCGGCAGGCTTCCTCGAGCAGCTCTTCCGAGGTCGCATAGGAGATGCGGAAGTTCGGACCGAGGCCGAAAGCCGAACCGTGCACGACGGCCACACCTTCCGATTCCAGCAGCTCGGACACGAAGTCCTCGTCCGTCTCGATGACTTTGCCGCTCGGAGCCGTCTTGCCGATCAGGCCGGCGCAGGACGGATAGACGTAAAAGGCGCCTTCCGGAACCGGGCAGGAAATGCCCTTCGCCTGGTTCAGCATCGATACGACGAGATCGCGGCGACCTTCGAAGATCTTCTTGTTGCGCGGAATGAAGTCCTGCGTGCCGTTCAATGCCTCGACGGCTGCCCACTGGGCAATCGAGGTGGCCCCCGAGGTCTGCTGACCCTGGATCATGTCCATCGCCTTGATGAGCTGCAGCGGGCCGGCTGCATAGCCGATACGCCAGCCGGTCATGGCATAGGCCTTCGAGACGCCGTTCATCGTCAGCGTGCGGTCATAGAGGCTCGGCTCGACTTCGACCGGCGTGGCGAATTTGAAATCGCCATAGGTCAGGTGCTCGTACATATCGTCGGTCAGGATCCAGACATGCGGATGCTTGACCAGCACGTCCGTCAGCGCCTTCAACTCGGCATGCGAATAGGCAGCGCCCGACGGGTTGGACGGCGAGTTGAACATGAACCACTTGGTCTTCGGCGTGATCGCCTTTTCGAGGTCGGCCGGCTGAAGCTTGAAGTTGTTGGCCTGCGTCGTGGCGACGAAAACCGGCGTACCGCCGCACAGCGACACCATTTCCGGGTAGGAAACCCAATAAGGCGTAGGGATGATGACTTCGTCGCCCGGGTTCAGCGTCGCCATGAAGGCGTTGAACAGGATCTGCTTACCACCCGTGCCGACGATGGTCTGCTCCCAGGTGTAATCGAGATTGTTCTCGCGCTTGAATTTGGCGGCGATCGCCTTGCGCAGTTCCGGGATGCCGGAGATCGGCGTGTACTTCGTCTCGCCGCGATTGATCGCGTCGATGGCGGCCTGCTTGATATTATCTGGCGTATCGAAATCCGGCTCACCGGCGCCGAGGCCGATCACGTCGCGTCCTTTTGCTTTCAGCTCGCGCGCTTTCTGGGAAACGGCGATGGTGGCAGAAGGCTTTACACGGGAAAGAGCGTCGGCAAGAAAGGCCATGGTGATCGGTCCTATTCGGTTGAAAATGGCAGAAAGCCTGCGGACCAGTTTTCTGCGCTAAGCTCTATGTCGAATATGGACCGCCGTTTCAAGCACAAAGGCGTCACAGTGGCTTTATTTCATGGCGTTCAGGACCGTCCGCGCACCCTTTTCTTACCCAGCTAGAGGCATGGTCGAGAGAGCACGCCTCACTTTTGCTCGGGTAGCATCGACCGCAGCCAGGCATCACTAAACTGTCCGACCTTGAATCATCACGCGAAGCACCTGAATCAAACTCTGAAGACAGTGGAAATTTCCAATATAGATCAGATACTTCTCCGACATTGGCTTCTCCCGCCGCTCGTCCGGCGCCTCTTGCATGGGAAATACTCCGCCTGCAGACAGGATCGGCAGATCCAAAAAGCGTCCTTTCGCCGGAAGCAGGAACACAAAGACGTTATCGGTTCCGCGGTCAGGCTTGAATGGCAGTCGAACGGTCCCACCTTGCAAAAGCGAGCCTATGGGGAGGTCAAACACATGCGCACTGCCGGAACGGGATTTTCGATGACCTTGATGGCCTGCGCCCTGCTGACGGCAACGTCGGCGCTTGCCGAACCTGCAGAGACCATCAAGACGCAAAAGATAGACGTGAAGGTCGAAGCAATCGCCACAGGGCTCGAACACCCCTGGGCGGTCGAAGTGCTGCCGGATGGCGCCTATCTGGTCACCGAACGCCCTGGCCGCATGCGCCTTATCCGCGATGGCAAGATCTCCACTCCCCTATCAGGCCTGCCCGAGGTCTATGGGCGCGGTCAAGGCGGCCTGCTTGATGTCGCGCTCGACCCGAAATTCGCCAGCAACCGCACCCTCTATTTTACCGCCTCGGTGGCGGGCGACGGCGGGAGCGGCACGGCCGTCTTTCGTGCCCGGCTGTCGCAGGACGAAAAACAGTTGACCGATGTGAAGCGTATTTTCCTGATGAACAAGCTCTCGCGCGGCAATATCCAGTATGGCTCGCGTATCGCGATTGCCCGCGACGGCAGCCTCTTCGTCAGCCTCGGCGACCGTGGCCAACAGGACCGCGCCCAGGATTTTCAGGACGACGCCGGCTCCATCATCCATATCGAGGCCGACGGCAGCATCCCCGCCGACAATCCGTTCAAGGACGGCAGGCGTGCCTTGCCGGAAATCTGGTCCAAAGGCCATCGCAATCCGCAGGGCATCGCGTTCGACAGCCAGACGAACAGGCTCTATACGGCAGAGCACGGCGCAAGGGGCGGCGATGAGATCAACACGCCCGAAGCCGGCAAGAACTACGGCTGGCCAGTCATCTCCTACGGTGTCAATTATTCCGGCACAAAAATCGGCGTCGGCACAGCAAAGGCCGGCATGGAACAACCCCGCTTCTATTGGGATCCTTCGATCGCGCCCGGCGCCATCGCCGTCTATCGCGGCAAGATGTTTCCCGAATGGAACGGCGATTTCCTCGTCACGGCCCTGAAGTTCGAGCTGCTCTCACGGCTGAGCCAGGACGGCAAGGGCAGGATTGGCGAGCGAGAACGCATGTTCGACGGCAAATTCGGCCGCCTGCGCGATATCACGGTCGCACCCGATGGCGCCCTGTTGATCACCACCGATGAAGAGGATGGTGCGCTCCTGAGGGTTTCGAGGGCTGCAGGGTAATTCCAAGCGCTCCGCATTTAACACCATTCGCCCTTGTCCGGCGCAAAAGCAGCTGCTAACGGTCGCCTTACTCCTTCCTCACTTCCTCCCCTTCACGCAGGATGCAGATGTCTCGCATACAGGCGAATTTGTTGTTGTTGCTTGCCGCCGCAATCTGGGGCGGCGGTTTCGTTGCGCAATCGACAGCCATGAAGGCGATCGGTCCCTTCTGGTTCATCGGCCTCAGATTCGCCGTTGCCACGATGGTCGTCCTGCCTTTCGTTTGGATGGAAAAAAGGAAGGCCGCAAAGCCGCTGACGCCTCGCAACTGGCTCTCCTTTTTGCTGATCGGCGTCACGCTTTTCGGAGGTGCCGCGACCCAGCAGATCGGGCTTCTGACGACGACAGTGACGAATTCGAGCTTCATAACCGGTCTTTACGTGGTCTTCGTACCGCTGATTGCCGTTATTTTCCTGCGCCGGCCGCCGCATTGGATCATTTGGCCGGCGGCTTTGATGGCGCTCTGCGGCATCTATCTGCTGTCGGGCGGCTCCTTCTCACGCCTGACAACAGGCGATTTCCTGACCGTCATCTGCGCGCTCTTCTGGGCGGCGCAAATTACCCTTGCCGGCTCGGCCGTCAATGAAACCGGCCGGCCACTTGGTATTTCCGCAACGCAGTTTGCCGTCACCGCCGTTCTCGCCCTGGCCGTCGCGGTCGCCGTCGAACCGATCAGCATCGCCGATATAAGGGCAGCGCTTGGCGAGATCCTGTATGTCGGCATCTTTTCATCCGGCCTGGCCTTTGCGCTGCAGATCATCGGCCAGCGCTACACGACCGCCCCCCAGGCTGCGATCTTCCTGTCTTCGGAAGCATTGTTCGGTGCTTCGCTCGGCGCCTTGCTGCTGGGCGAAACCATGGGTCCGCTCGGCTATGTCGGCTGTGCCCTGATGTTTACCGCGATGCTTGCAGTCGAACTCGTGCCGGAATTAACCCGCCGTCGCCATGCCACGGCGTAAAAAAGCCCTGAAATGCGTGCTTCCGTCGGCTTTCAGCAGACTTTGCCGAAATTTTTCGGAACAATCGAAAATGAGCGCTCACACCCGTCGATTTGGGAAAATTTCATCAAAACTATATCGCGAGCGATGGAAAAACCTTGGAAACTTGTTTCAAAGAGGGAAAATTTGCGAATCGCAATAACACAATCGCATTACGCTAGTGTGCCTCTTGCGACACGTTAAAAAACTTTTGCTTGCCAATTTGCCATAAACACAGCACTCTCAACGGTGTTCGGGCATTTTTAGAGCATGGGAAGTCCTAATAGAATTGCGCGCCGGAAACGCTAATATTCCGGTCAGCTTGATCGAGAAGCGGGGTGGCAAACATCGCATCGAGATCATGCCGAGTTACGGGGACCTTTTCCTTCACAATTCGAGAACTGCCTGCAAGCGCCCGCAAGGGCAAAGAAGTAATGCTGCCCGTGTGGATGGTGGGCAGAGAGAAAAGGACCTGAGGCATGGCCGAGACTGGCACTGTAAAATTTTTCAATACCGATAAGGGCTTCGGTTTCATCAAACCTGACAAGGGTGGCGCGGACATCTTTGTACACATTTCTGCAGTTCAGGCTTCTGGTCTGGCTGGATTGTCGGAAAACCAGAAGGTAAGCTTCGACACGGAACCGGATCGCCGCGGCAAGGGACCGAAGGCCGTCAATCTGCAGATTGCCGGCTGAGACGCCTTTACGGCTATCAATTCGAGTTGAGGCCCGGCAGCGATGCCGGGTTTTGTCATTCAGTCTGCATTCAGTTTGCCGCGTATAGTCTGCCTGCCATGAAAGAGCGGGAATGAAAGTCCTCCCGCTTCCTTAGAGGATAGGCCAATGACCATATTCGGCAAAACGCTTGTCATGTCCGCCGTCGCCGCGGCACTGACGGTAACGTCCATGAGCGCCGCGTCCGCTGATGAATACTGGCGTCATCACAACCGCGACGGTTGGGCGCTCGGCGCTGCCGGGCTGGCGACCGGCCTGATCGTCGGCTCCGCCATCGCCAGCCAGCCACGCTATGTCGAACCTGCACCGGCCTATGTCGAGCCCGGTTACGACGCGCCTCCCCCGGCTTACTATTATCGTCCCCCTCCGCGCCGCGTTTATGTCGAGCGGGATGTGAGCTACTACGCGCCGCCGGTTTCCGGCCTCCGCCCTTGGTCCTCCGCCTGGATGCGCTATTGCTACGACCGCTATAGAAGCTTTGACGGCCGCTCCGGCACCTATGTCGGCTATGACGGCATGCGTCACTTCTGCACCGCCGACTGACTGGCGATCGGCCATTAACCTCATATGACGAAAAACCAAAGCGCCGCTTCCGAGCGGCGCTTTTTTATAATCCTCGCAGGAAAGGATTGGTGCGGCGCTCGTCGCCGATCCGGCTGCCCGGGCCATGACCGCAGATGAAGCCGACCTCGTCACCAAGCGGGAAGACCTTGTCTCGGATCGATTCCAGCAGCTGCTGGTGATTGCCGCCAGGCAAATCCGTTCTCCCGATCGAGCCGTTGAACAACACGTCACCGAGATGGGCAAAGCCCTGCTTCCTGTTGAAATAGATGACATGGCCGGGTGCGTGACCGGGGCAATGGAACACCTCGAACTCATGCTCGCCGAAAGAGAGCTTGTCGCCCTCCTTCAGGAAGCGGTCCGGCACGACATTGCGCACGCCGGCAATGTTGAACATCTTGCCCTTGGCTTCGATGTCCTCCAGCAGGAAACGATCGTCCTCATGCGGACCGATCACTTCGATCCCAAGCGCCTCGCGCAGCTCGTCGGCGCCGCCGGCATGATCGATATGGCCGTGAGTCAGCCAGATCGCCTTCAAGGTGATGCCGTTCTCGCGCACGGTCTGCAGGATGATATCGACATCGCCGCCCGGATCGACCACGACACCCTCTTTGGTCTCCGGATCGAACAGGATGGTGCAATTCTGTTCGAAGGGGGTCACCGGAATGATACCGGCCTGGAGCATGCCCATGGAGCGCCTCGTCTGTTTGATCGTCCCGCTGCGGATATAGCCGTAAACCTCAAGCAAAACAGCCCCCACCGGCTTCAAAGCGGTGCGAAAGCCGATCTCCGACCCGCAGAACGGCGAGTAAATATATAAGATTCAAATACTTAACTGTGCATTCATTCAACGATAGCGCCATCAAGACAGGCCAGCCGGAACACTGAAGCAGCCGAAACGTTGAAGGTAGGTCTTTAGAGGCCAGAAGGAGAGAACCAATGTCCTTGAAGAGAAACATGTTGCTGGCCGGTGTCATTCTTGCTGGCAGCGCGGGCTTGGCCCAGGCTGAAATGTCGGCAACCACCGCCACCGACATTGAAGTTCGCTCCGGCCCGGGCGCGGAATTCCCGACCGTCGGCATCGCAACGCGCGGATCCGAGGCCACGCTGGATGGCTGCATCGAAGGCAGCCGCTGGTGCCGTGTCGATGTCAACGGCATGCGAGGCTGGGTCTATGCCCAGTATCTCAGCGTGGAACAGAACGGTGCATCGGTGGTCGTCCAGGACCATCGCGACGATCTCGGCATTCCCACCATCACCTACGAACAGACCGATTCCGTTACGACCGGCAGCGTCCAGGCCGCGCAGCCTAGCCCGGATGACCAATTGCTCGGCCCCGTCGAGAAGGGCAATGTGGTGGCGATCACGCCGCCTGAGGAAATCCGAAGCTATATCGATGACAATCCGGTCGATACGGTCCAGCTGAACGGCGACCTGGTCGTCGGCGCCACGGTTCCGCAAAGCGTGGAGGTGCACCGGATTCCAGACTATCGGTACAGCTATGTCGAAGTGAATAACCAGCCGGTGCTGGTCGATCCAGGGACGCGTCGCGTCGTCTACGTCTATCGCTGATTCGGCCGCAAAGTCGAACAAGATGGCGAAATTGCCTTGCGGCTATCCGGCCGCAGGCGCGCATAGCGAATTTCCCCTGAAATTATTGCAGAATTCTCCCGTTTGGGTTGCCCTTCTATTTGCAGCGATCCTTGCTTGATGTAATTCTAATATCCACTGAGGATTATCGCCGCTTCCTGCTGCAGCAATCCGGGATGCGACGAGAGGGGATCCGGGAGTGTCTTCTGGAGCAATGGGAGAAGGGTAGTCATGGAAAGTTTAGGGCCTATCATCACGCAATTGATAGCCGGTGCGATCGGTGGCAACGCCGCGAGTGCCGTTTTGAAGCAGGAAGGGATAAACCTTGTTGCAAGAACGATCGCAGGTGCCATTGGCGGCCTCGGCGGCGGTCTGATCCTTAATCTGATCGGCAGCGAAGCCCTTACCGGCCTCATTGCGCAAGGCATATCCTCGCTGATCGCCGGCGGCGTGCTTTCCGCCATCGTCGGCGCGGTTCTCGGCCGCAAGTCGTAAGTTCATCAAATCGCACAGGCCGGCGGAGCAACTTGTCCGGCTTGTGCCGATTCTCATGCTGGTACACCCGGTATCGGCCCCCGCCCATCTGCGCCTCGGAATAGGGATCGCAGCGAATATCTCGACAGAGCCGCATCGAATGCCGCCATTCGTTTGCATTCATACGGCCTCTCTCCCCGCCATGCCCGCAAAGATCGCCTTCACCGTCACATCGGGGGTTGATTATCGCTTCCACCGCGCTCTATCCACGAGATGCAGCAGGGGACAATACGAGATATATTGGAATTTGGCGGGACCGCAGGTCTGATTTCCGATGCGGCAACGTCGTTTGCGCCGTGCGGCAATTGTGTGAAAACAGTCGATGGCGTAAAAATGCGTCAACGAAGCTGACATATTTTTGCATAAGTTTCCCCGATGCTCCAAAATTAGAAAGGAAGTGCCAGGGTGCCACGACAGATGAGCCAGAACGCGGCAAAGATGGAGCTGCTGGAAACACCGATGCGGAATGCGGGAAGCATCGATTTTGAGGTGATCGAGCTGCTTTTCTTCGCCTATCGCGATTTCGTTTCGGATCCGGACCAGATTCTCGTCAAGAGCGGCTTCGGGCGCGCTCATCATCGCGTCGTCCATTTCGTTAACCGCGAACCCGGCATGACTGTTGCGGACCTTCTGGAAACATTGCAGATCACCAAACAGAGTTTGGCGCGGGTTCTCAAACAATTGATCGATTCGGGTTATATTCGGCAGGTTGCCGGTCCGGAGGATCGGCGGCAGCGAAAGCTGTACCCCACGCGGGCCGGCCGCGATCTGGCTCTGGCGCTGGCCGAGCCGCAATCGCGCCGCATTGAACGGGCATTCGAAGGCGCATCGGAAGCGACGCGCGAAAGTGTGAAACGCTTCCTGAGGGGAATGCAGACCGAGAAGTGACGGCAATCCAGACCGCGGGGGCCGGCGGGAGTGCCTCATCTCAATCTATGGGTAGGACAGGATCGAGACGGATCGAATGACGACAAAAACAGCAATCTCGGATGATGCAGCACATCTTCTGGTCGTGGATGACGACACGCGTATCCGCGCCCTCCTCAACCGCTACCTGATGGAGAAGGGTTTCCGGGTGACGGCTGCCGCCGACGGCGCCGAGGCCCGCCGCAAACTGGAAGGGCTCGATTTCGACCTCATCATCATGGATGTGATGATGCCCGGCGAATCCGGGATCACGCTGACATCGAGCCTGCGCGCCATCAAGAACATTCCGATCATCATGCTGACGGCGCTTGCCGAGGCCGACTCCCGCATAGCCGGCCTCGAGGCCGGCGCGGACGATTATCTTCCGAAGCCCTTCGATCCGCGCGAGCTGGTGCTGCGCATCAACAACATACTTCGGCGCAATACTCCCGCCGATTCCCCGAAGATCGAGCTTGTCATGTTCGGCCCCTATACGTTTTCGCTGACCCGCAAGGAACTCAAGAAGGCGGCGGAACTCATCCGTTTGACCGATCGCGAACAGGAAATCATGCTGCTCTTCGCGAAGCGCGCCGGCGAGACGATCCCGCGTCACGAACTGATCGGCAGCGATGCCGAAGTGGGCGAGCGGACGATCGACGTGCAGATCAACCGGCTGCGCCGCAAGATTGAAGACGATCCGGCCAACCCTATCTGGCTGCAGACGGTGCGTGGCATAGGCTACCGCCTGAGCATAGACTGAGATCGGCCAGCGGGATCAGGCGATGGTGACTTTCGATTCGATCAGGCGCGACCAGGACCACACGCCTTCCAACGGATTCCGGTGGCTGACGCGCTGGCTGCGCCGGTATGTTCTCCCAACCGGTCTCTATGCGCGTTCGCTGCTGATCTTCATCCTGCCGATGATCATCCTGCAGGCAGTCGTCACCGTCGTCTTCATGGAGCGCCACTGGCAGATGGTGACGCAGCGGCTGTCGATGGCGACCACACGCGACATCGCCGCCATCATCAGCATCATCCAGACCTATCCGCAGGATGCCGACTATTCCGCTGTCACCCAGATGGCACGCCAGAAGCTCGATCTGGCCATTTCGATCGAACCGGGTGGTGAACTGCCGCCGCCTGCCGAAAAGCCGTTCTTCTCGATCCTGGATGGCATTCTAAGCGATGAGATCCGCGATCAGATCAACCTACCCTTCTGGATCGACACCGTCGGCAATTCCAGCCTGGTCGAGATCCGCATCAAGCTGCCCGACAAGGTGCTGCGCGTCTTCGCCAAGCGCAGCCAGACCTATGCCTCCAATACTCATATCTTCATTCTGTGGATGGTCGGCACCTCGCTGGTGCTGATCGGCATCGCCGTGCTTTTCCTGCGCGGCCAGATCCGCCCGATCCTGGCGCTGGCTCAGGCCGCGGAAAGCTTCGGCAAGGGACAGCGGCTGGAAAACTATTCCCCCCGCGGGGCCGACGAGATACGCCGCGCCGGCCTCGCCTTCATCCTGATGCGCGAGCGCATCGAACGGCAGATCGAGCAGCGCACGGCCATGCTCTCCGGCGTCAGCCATGACCTTCGGACGGTGCTGACCCGTTTCAAGCTGCAGCTCGCCCTTGTCGGCGACAATCCCGATCTTGTCGGCCTCAGCGAGGATGTCGAGGACATGCAGAGCATGCTCGAGGGCTATATGGCCTTCGCCCGCGGCGAAGCGGAGGAAGATGTCGGTCAATTCAAACTCAGCGATATCCTTGAAAAAATCCGACAGGACTTCACGCTGCATGGCAAATCCATGAGCTTCTCCATCGACGGCGACGATGAGATCTCCGTCCGGCCCAATGCCTTTACGCGCCTGGTAACCAATCTCGCCACCAACGCCCGCCGCTATGCCAACAGCCTCCGCGTCGAGGCTCGGCACAGCGCCAAATGGCTGACGATCGTCTTCGACGACGACGGACCCGGCATACCTGTCGAAGCGCGAGACGACGTCTTCAAGCCGTTCTTCCGGCTGGATACCGCGCGCAATCTCGACAAATCAGGCACGGGCCTCGGCCTTGCCATCGCACGCGATATAGCCCGCAGCCATGGCGGCAATGTCACGCTCGGCGACAGCCCGCTCGGGGGCTTGCGCGCAACGATCCGCATTCCTGCTTGAGGGGGACATTTATGCCGATCGATATTGATGGCATGCACTGGCTGAACGCACCGCCGCTGTGGGAAATGAACCAGGGCCGGCTATTCGTCCGCTCCGGCAGCAAGACCGATTTCTGGCAGGAAACCTATTACGGCTTCCATCGCGACGACGGCCATTTTCTCGGAATGCCCCGCCGTGGCGATTTCACCGCGGAGGTGACGTTCATCGGACATTATCGAGAGCTTTACGATCAAGCCGGCCTCATGGTCCGCCACGACGCCAGGCATTGGATGAAATGCGGGATCGAATATACCGACGGCGCCAAGCATTTCAGCGTCGTCGTCACCAACGGCAATTCCGACTGGTCCGCTTTCCGGCTCGATCACGACTTCGACGCCATATCCGCGCGGGTCACGCGCAACGGGGATGCCCTCTTCATCCAGTACCGCACCGACCGGATGAGCGAGTGGCGCATGGCAAGGCTCGCCTGGTTCGATCCGACGTTAGAGGACCTATTAGTCGGCCCGGCCTTCTGCTCGCCGCAGCGTGAAGGCTTCGAGGCGGAGTTCCTCCATTTCAGCCTGACCGACCCAGTATCACGGGATATTCACTGAGCGCCTTCGCCCCAGCGGGGAGAAGGTGGGCTGGAACGATTGAGCAAAGCGAAATAGCGACAGCTCGGATGAGAGGGCGGCCGAGCAAAGCGACGCAGGCTTGAGCACAAATGAAAGGCCGCTTTCCCGGCAACGCCCCTCACCCCGCGCCTACGCGCGACCCTCTCCCCGCTGGGGCGAGGGTAACACTTTCACATCATCTTCTTGCCGTTCGGCACCGGCTTGGTCACCGCGGCCAACACGATCGCGCCGGATTCGTCTTCGAAGCCGAGGGTCAGCACCTCGGAACGAACCGGCCCGATCTGACGCGGCGGAAAATTGACGACGGCCAGCACTTGCCGGCCAACAAGAGTTTCCGGCGTATAATGCACGGTGATCTGCGCAGAGGAGCGCTTGATACCGATTTCCGGCCCGAAATCGATCTTGAGCTTGTAAGCGGGCTTGCGCGCTTCCGGAAAAGTCTCCGCTTCGATGATCGTGCCGACGCGGATGTCCACCCGCTCGAAATCGCCGTAAGTGATTTCTTCCGTCATCTCTTGCCTTTAAAATTCAGCCGGCCAGTTCCTGTGCCCGTTTGCGGGCCGCTTCCAGGGCCGCATCGAACAATGGCTGCATGCCGTCTTCCGCCATCAGCACGCCGAGCGCCGCAGCGGTCGTCCCGCCGGGAGACGTCACGTTCTGGCGCAGGCGCGAAGCGTCGTCGGGAGACTGGTGCAACAGTTCACCAGCCCCCGCGACGGTTTCCCGTGCAAGCCGCATGGCGAGGTCCGCCTGCAGGCCGAGCTTCCGGCCCGCCTCCGCCATGCATTCGACGAGATAGAAAACATAGGCAGGTCCGCTGCCCGAAACCGCAGTCACCGAGTCGATGTCGGCCTCTTCAGGCACCCACTCAACGGGGCCGGACACTTTCAACAGATTGTAAACCAGCTGCCGCTGGCGATCGCTCACGTCGGCATTCGCGAAAGCCCCAGTCACGCCCCGTCCAACCATGGCGGGCGTATTCGGCATGGCTCGCACCATCGCCGCCTCTCCAAGGTGCCGTTGAAGCGAGGAGAGCGTCTTGCCCGCGGCAATGGAGACGACGACCGTCCCCTCGCCCACAAGCGATCTGAGCGGCGGCAGGACCGCATCCATGAGCTGGGGTTTGACGGCAATGAAAAGAACGCCGGCCGTCAGCCTGGCTGGAGCTTCGGTGACATGGCTGGCACCCGCATCCACGATCATTTTCCGCATCGCCTCGGCCGGATTGGGATCGACGACGATGACCGACGATCCCGGCACACCGTTCTTCAGCCATCCCGTCAGCAGGGCGCCACCCATATTCCCCGCGCCGATCAGCACGATCGGCCCGGCGGATACGAATGTATTGGCGGATGATTGACCTGTCATGTCACGCTTCGCCCACCGTTTCGAAAAGCACGGCTTCCATGGCGCGGTTCGCGTCGAGCCCGGACCATACCACGAATTGGAAAGCCTGATAGTAGGCCTCGCAGGTGTCAAGCGCATTGGAAAGCAGCACTTCCACCTGCCGGTTGGTGGGCTCGGCCCCGCCGGACAGCAAGAGCGACTGCCGGAAGATGACGATATCTTCCTGACGCCAAAGATCGAAATGACCCATCAGCACCTGTCCGTTGATGCAGGACAAGAGCTTGATCACCTCGTTGACACGCGGATCAGGAACCTTGACATCGAATGCGCAGGCTATGTGCAGCGCCTCGAACTCCTCCATCCAGGAAAAAGAGACGTGATAATCGGTCCATCGCCCTTCGACCGTCATGGCGATTTCATCCTCGCCCGACCGCTCGAACGACCAGTCGTTATTGGCAGCAACGAACTCGATCATGTCGACCGGATTCGATTGTCGTTCGACTTCCATTTCCATAAGGCTCATGCAGCACCTTCTTGACCGGAACGATTGCAGTTTTCCCGTGACCCAACACTGAAAGAACGCAAACAGTTTTACTCCGGAAACATATTCGGGATGATGTTGAACGGCTGCCAGACTAACGCTTCCACCATGCCCGGGGCTTACCAAGTCCGTTTCGAATCATCATTTAAAATCAGTGTATAGCGGCATGCCCGGCATGCCAGCCCCCGAACATCGATTTTGGAAACGGCACTGTGGAAAGCTCTTCCGACGTCTATTCAGAAGGGAGTCATAACCGACTCTGGCGATTGGCTTTTTTGCCTATGTCCACAAGTGGAAAAACAGACGGAAATTTTCAGAGGAAAAAGGTGCGGCAAGCGGGTGCCGCACCGGTCGGCGGGCGGAAGATCGAACTTACTTGCCCTTGGAAGCGAGCTTGGCTTCCAGCGCTTCGATTCTTGCGAGCAGTGCATCGTTCTCATCGCGCGCCTTGATCGCCATTTCGCGAACGGCCTCGAATTCCTCGCGCTTGACGATGTCCATGCTGTTCAGCCAACGCTCCGCATGGGCATTGAAGGCCGTCTCTATCTCGCGGCGCACGCCCTGGGCAGCACCGGCGGCATCGGTCATCAGCTTGGCGAATTCATCCAGGATTCGGTTCGGTCCAGTGCTCATGGCAGTCTCCTTGCGGCCGTCGGCCCTCAACGGTCAGGCATCGATATGGGCCAGATAGTCTTGAGGTAAGATTTCCAAGGGGCCGATGCAAGCAAATTGAGATAGGACGGGACAATGCCCCTCCGGATCACGGACGCAGCAACAAACGACTTGACCGTTTCGATAGCGAACGCCATGTTCCGCGCACATTTCCGAAATGGCACGGTACTTTCGGGAACATGCTGCAACGGGCCTGACGATCTTGCTGACATCCGCCAATCTCGCCGCCATCCTGCCTTTTCCTGATATCGATCCGATCGCTATCAACCTCGGCCCCGTCCCGGTCCATTGGTACGGCCTCGCCTATGTGGCGGGCATCCTGCTGGGATGGCTCTGTGCAAGATGGCTGGTCGACAGCGGCAGGCTCTGGCTGAACGACACCGCACCGATGACGCGCCAACACCTAGATGACTTTATTCTCTGGGTCGCCTTCGGCATCGTTCTGGGCGGCCGCATCGGCTATATTCTCTTCTACGACCTCGATCAGGTAATCGCCAATCCGATCCGCGCGGTCCAGATCTGGAAAGGTGGCATGTCCTTCCATGGCGGCTTAATCGGCACGACCATCGCCATGTTTTTATTTGCCAAACGCAGCGGGATTCCGGTCTGGAGCCTGTTCGATATCGTCGCTGCAGCCGCGCCGGTCGGCCTCTTCTTCGGCCGCATCGCCAACTTTATCAACGGCGAGCTTTGGGGACGGGTCACGGACGTCCCCTGGGCCATGGTCTTCTGCAGCCCGCATGTGATCGCTGCCCATAACGGCGTCTGCCCTGCAGGTCCCGACCCGCGCCACCCGAGCCAGCTTTATGAAGCCGGCATCGAAGGCATCATTCTCTTCCTCGTTCTCTTTGCCCTTACGCGCTGGGCGCTGGCACTGAAGAAACCAGGCACGGTCAGCGGTATTTTTATCATCGGCTACGCCTTCTCGCGTATTTTTGTCGAATTCTTCCGTCAGCCTGACGAACAGCTCGGCTATCTGCTCGGCACGAACTGGCTGACAATGGGCATGGTACTGTCGCTTCCGATGGTCGCCATCGGCCTTTGGGCTGTGATCCGCGCCCGTCAGGCGGCGATCAGGCAGATGGTTTGAGGTGGGGTCAATATCGCGTGGTCTTTTCAAAAGAGGCTCCCAGCCTGTCAGGACCGCGCATTAGCGAAAGCAAAGAATGACGACGGCGCTCGGTGAAAAAATCAAAGCCATCATCCGCACCAACGGGCCATTGAGCATCACGGATTATTTTTCGCTGTGTCTCGCCGATCCGGTGCATGGTTATTACAAGACGCGCGAACCCTTCGGTCAGTCCGGCGACTTCGTCACGGCACCCGAAATCAGTCAGCTTTTCGGCGAGATGATCGGCGTCTTCATGGTGCACGCCTGGCAGCGGCATGGAACGCCGGTCGAAGTGCGTCTCGTCGAAATCGGCCCGGGCCGTGGCACGATGATGTCGGACATGCTGCGCGTCATCGGCAAGCTGGCTCCGCCGCTCTATGATGCCATGACGGTCCATCTCGTCGAAACCAGCGAGCGCCTGCAGGGCTTCCAGCAGCAGACCCTCGAAGCCTACGGCGCAAAAATCTCCTGGCACACGGATTTTGCCGAAGTGCCGGAAGGCTTCACGCTGATTGTCGCCAACGAACTCTTCGATGCCATTCCGATCCGTCAGTTCGTTCGCACCGCCAACGGATTTCGCGAGCGCGCCGTCGGCCTCGACGTCAACGACGAGCTGACTTTCACGACGGGTGTCGCCACGCTCGATCCCGCGCTTCTTCCGGACGGCGGGCTTCCGCCGATCGGCACGGTGTTCGAGATCGCTCCCGCCCGCCAGGCCGTCATGACGACGATCTGCGACCGGCTGGCGGCGCATGGCGGTACGGCGCTCGCCATCGATTACGGTCACATGGCGACAAGCTTCGGCGACACGCTGCAGGCCGTGCGCATGCATGAATACGACCCGCCGCTGGAACATCCCGGCGAAGCGGATCTCACCAGCCATGTCGATTTCCAGCATCTTGCGCAAACCGCGCTCGCCTCCGGCATCCACATCAATGGCTGCTGTCATCAAGGCGATTTCCTCGTCGGGCTCGGTCTGCTCGAGCGCGCAGCCGCCCTCGGACGGGACCAGGATGCAGCAACGCAGGAGAACATCCGCATCGCCGTAGAGAGGCTCGCCGGCACAGGCGAAGGCAAGATGGGAGAGCTTTTCAAGGTGCTGGCCGTTTCCAGCCCGGCGATCGAGCTCCTGCCCTTTCGCCCTGTCGGCTGAATCCCCACTATCGATCCGGCGGATTGACAGTGCGCGTAGGCCTGGGCCAACATCGCCGCTGAGATCGAACTGCTTCGCCGCGGCTGCGTTATGTCAAGCACGATAGGCAAAACCAGATATCAAGGGACGTTCCAGTTGCCGACACCACTTGCTAGCACGCTGCTGAGCGCCGCCGAGGCTGCCGGCATCCGCCATGGCTATTTCACCCGTGCTGGCGGTATTTCTGAAGGTCTCTATCGCGGATTGAACGTCGGGCTCGGCTCGAACGACAATCGCGAGCACGTACAGGAGAACCGGCGCCGCGTCGCCGGCTGGTTCGGGCTTCCTCTCGATCAGCTTGCCACCGTGCATCAGGTCCATTCGCCCGATGTCGTAACCATCGGCGCACACTATGACGGCAGCCGGCCGCAGGCCGACGCGATGGTGACCGCGACGCCTGGTATTGCGCTTGGCGTGCTCGCCGCCGATTGCGGCCCCATCCTCTTCGCCGATCCGGAAAACCGGGTCATAGGCGCCGCCCACGCGGGCTGGAAGGGCGCGCTGACCGGCGTCCTGGAAAACACCATCGATGCGATGGAAGCACTTGGCGCGAGACGCGAGACGATCGTTGCCTGCCTCGGCCCCTCTATCAGTCAGTCGAGTTATGAGGTCGGCCCCGAATTCGTCGAACGTTTCCTCGCCCATGATCCTGGCTATGCGCGATACTTCGCCCCTTCGGAGCGAGACGGCCACGCCATGTTCGATCTACCGTCCCTAACCGTCGATCGCCTGCGCAAGGCTGGCGTCACGGCCGAAAGCCTGAACCTCTGCACCTACCCGGATCCGGAACTCTTCTTCTCCTATCGGCGCACGACCCATGCCAGGGAGCCGGATTACGGTCGACAGATTTCCGCCATCGCCATCGGGAAGGCAGCTTGATATGGCCCTGCATTTCGAACGCAGCGAATACGATGCTCGTCTGGCGCGGCTGCTGGCGAGGATGCAGGAAGAAAAGCTCGATGCCATGCTGCTCTTCGCCCAGGAGAGCATGTACTGGCTGACCGGCTACGATACGTTCGGCTATTGCTTCTTCCAGGCCTTGGTCGTCAAGGCGGACGGTTCCCTGACGCTTCTGACGCGCTCGGCCGATCTGCGCCAGGCACAACTCACATCCGTTATGACAGACATCCGCATCTGGGTCGATCGCGTCAACGCCGATCCGACGCTCGATCTCAAGGAGCTTTTGTCGGACCTCGACCTCCTCGGAACCCGCATCGGCGTCGAATACGATACCCATGGCATGACCGGCCGAGTAGCCCGCCTTCTCGATCAGCAGCTTGCCAGTTTCGGCCAGATCGCCGATGCCTCCTATCTGATAAGCGGCCTGCGCCTGACGAAGAGCCCTGCGGAAATCGTCCATGTCGAACGCGCCGCCGCATTGGCCGATAATGCTCTGGACGCAGCCCTGTCTCTGATAAAGCCCGGCGCGGACGAAGCCGATATCCTCGCCGCCATGCAAGGCGCCATCTTTTCCGGCGGCGGCGATTACCCCGCCAACGAATTCATCATCGGCTCCGGCGCGGAAGCCCTGCTCTGCCGCTACAAATCCGGACGCCGCAAGCTCGACCCCGATGATCAGCTGACGCTTGAATGGGCTGGGGTCGATGCCCACTACCATGCGGCCATGATGCGCACGATCGTCATCGGCAATCCCAGCCATCGCCACCGCGAACTCTACAGCGCGTGCCTGGAAACTCTGCAGGCGATCGAGACGATCCTGATGCCGGGGCACACCTTCGGCGACGTCTTCGACATGCATGCCAAGATCATGGATGAACGCGGCCTTGCCCGGCATCGGCTGAACGCCTGCGGCTATTCGCTCGGCGCCCGCTTCTCGCCCTCCTGGATGGAGCATGAGATGTTCCATATGGGCAATCCGCAGGAGATCCAGGAGAACATGTCCCTCTTCGTGCACATGATCATCATGGATTCCGACAGCGGCACCGCAATGACCCTCGGCCAGACCTATCTGACGACATCGCAAGCCCCGAAAGCCCTTTCCCGCCACCCTCTCGAATTTCTTAACCGTTAGGGCGTAAGATAGCGATCCTGGGCGGTCAGGCCGTCGGGAGAAAGGATCGCGTCGATGGGATTGGTCAGGATAACGTTGACTGTCGCCGGCATTTGCCTCGCGCTCTCCGCCTGCAACACCACGGACGCCCTGACACCGCCCGAGGCGATCGGCGATGCCGGCTCGAGCCCGGTCACGCAGCGCGATGTCGAACGCATAGCCGCGGCACCCCAGCGTCGCCAGACCTATCAAGGCTCTCAGGAGAGCTACGGTTATCAGCAGCAGACCTCGCAGCAAGCCTATCAGCCGCAAAACTACGGCGGTGGCGGCACGCTCGATGAACAGGCATCGGCTCTGAAATCGAACGGCACCAATCCTTATGCCTCCCGCCCGCTCGACGGTTCCCGTACCGCATCCATCGCCCCTGCCAACAATCAGTTCTCGGAGGCCGACGAGCAACGCGAGGCCGACCGGCGCCTGTTGGAAGATCCGCCACCACCACAACAGCAGCAGGAACAGGCTGCGGATGATCAGCCGCCGCAACAGCAGGCATCCCTGCCGCCGGCAGCTGCGGCCGGAGGCAACAGCATCCGTTTCCTGCCGATCATCGGTGCGCCCGTCGATGCCGTCACGCCGCTGTCGCGCCAGCTCGGCGCCGACGCCCGCGCCCTCGGCCTGACGATCAAGAGCTCGAGCGATTCCAGCGCAGCCTATATTCTCAAGGGCTATCTCTCGGCTTTCGAGGACGGTCCGCAGATTTCGGTGACCTATGTGTGGGATGTACTCGATGGCAACGGCAACCGCGTACACCGCATACAGGGTTCGGAAAGCACGCCGCTGAAGCGCGGCGACCCATGGTCGGCCGTTCCTCCGACCGTCATGCAGAAAATTGCCTCCAAAACCATGTCGGAATTCAATTCCTGGCGCGATTCCAACGGTGGATAGCCATAAGCTTTTCAGAAATATGAAAGCTAACGCGCATCTCCCCCTTGCATTCGAGAGCAAGGCGGTTAAAAGCGCGGCTATCAGGTTGGTAACAGGCGGGCCACAATGAAGGTTTTCGCAGGCAATTCGAACCGGCATCTCGCCGAAGCGATCTGCAATTATCTCAACGTTCCCTTAGGCAAGGCCAGTGTCAGGCGCTTCGCGGACCAGGAAATCTTCGTTGAAATCCAGGAGAACGTGCGCGGCGAGGACGTATTTGTCGTCCAGCCGACCTCATTCCCGGCCAACGATCATCTCATGGAACTGTTGATCATGATCGACGCCATGCGGCGCTCTTCGGCGCGACGCATCACGGCGGTCCTTCCCTATTTCGGCTATGCCCGCCAGGATCGCCGAGCCTCCGGTCGTACGCCGATCTCGGCCAAGCTGGTGGCCAATCTGATCACCGAGGCAGGCGCCGACCGCGTTCTCACGCTTGACCTGCACGCGGGCCAGATCCAGGGCTTCTTCGATATCCCGACGGACAATCTCTATGCGCTGCCGATCCTGACGCGCGACATCAAGGCGAATTACGATATCGGCAACGTCATGGTCGTTTCCCCGGACGTCGGCGGTGTCGTACGCGCCCGCGCGCTCGCCAAACGCCTCGACTGTCTGCTGGCGATCGTGGACAAGCGCCGTGATCGCCCGGGTGAATCCGAAGTGATGAACATCATCGGTGAAGTGGAAGGGAAAGACTGCCTGCTGATCGACGACATCGTCGATTCCGGCGGCACGCTCTGCAACGCGGCCGATGCTCTGCTCGCAAAGGGCGCGGCAAGCGTCACCGCGTATATCACCCACGGCGTGCTCTCCGGCGGCGCCGTGACGCGCGTGGCCAACTCGCAGCTGAAGGAACTGGTGATCACCGATTCCATTCAGCCGACGACCGCCGTGCAATCGGCGCCCAACATCCGCGTCATCACGACGGCAACCCTCATCGGCGAAGCCATCAACCGCACCAGTCAGGAAGAATCGGTTTCAAGCCTGTTCGATTAAGGCTAGAACGACATTTCAGACGGCCTTTGCGCTCGCCGGATGTGCCTGCTTCCATGCCAGCAGACCAATTCCGATCAGGCCGGAAATGAAGACGGCCGCCCCCGATCCCATGATCGAAGGTCCGATGCCGAACCAGGCAAACAGGCTCGGCGACATCAGATAGGCCAAAAGCAGGCCCGTAAAGATCGCGCACATCAGCAGACGATAGACCTGCGCCAGCCTATGCGGCTCACTGCGCGTCTGCATCAGATGCAGCATGGCAAGGTTCTCGAACGGACCGTTGATCGCCGCAAAGCAGGCGACGATCATCAGCCATATGCGGTCATGCATCAGCGGCAACAGGAAGACTCCTGCTCCGAAAATGAGCTTTGCCGCGACGATCCAGACCACCGGCCGGCGTGGCCTGACGCTGCTTAGGATCAGATTTGTCGTCAGGTTGCCGACGCCATAAGCGGTCATCATCAGGCTATAATCGGTCAGCGGATCGGCGCTGGTTTCGCGCAGATGCAGGATCATGCCGAGCAGGATTCCCATGGCCCAGGCGATATTTCCCATCAGGTTGGTGAACAGGCCATAGAGGATCGCCGCATGGCCTCGCGCCGCGCGCCATCCACCGAGAACACCATCCACGACAGCGGCCATTCCAGAAAATTCGCGCCGTCGCGGGGCCGCCGGCAGCCTTGCCACCGCCAGCCAAACCGCAAGCGCCGAAAGCCCGAAAGTCGCTGCCGTCACGGTGAAGAATTGCGATTTCGGTAGAAACCCGTTCACCAGTGCGATCAGGCTCGGGCCGAGAATGCGCGCCATGCGGCGGGTGGCGTCGAACAGGCCGTTTGTCGCATGTCGGACGTCCGGATCGACCGCAATCCTCGGCAGCGTTGCCTGCAGCGACGGATCGAATGCTGATGTGAGCAAGGCGATGCACCCGGCAAGCACCATCAGTAGCGGCAGGCTCATCATATGCAGAAGCCCGGCGAGCGACAGCATCAGCAGCAGAGCCGCCCGCATGAGATCGCTCGCGATCATCGTGGTGCTGTGGCGCCAACGATCCGTAACGATGCCGCCGAAAAAGCTGCCGATCAGCAGCGCGCCGGATTGCAGCGCGGACACATATCCCGCATCGCTGCCGATGAAATCGGCCGCGATCCAGACGACCGCGACCATGTAGAATTCGGAGCCTGTCGCCGCCAGCACCTGACCGGCCCATAGAAGCGAGATCGAGCGCTGGCTGAGTGGCTTCAGGACAAACATGATCGCATTCTGATTTGAGGATGACTTACTTCACGACCTGACCGTTGACCGACACGTGACCGTCATCGGAAAGATCGATATCCCAGCGCGAGCGCCCATCCGCGTCCGTTTTGGCAAAACCCTTGGCCATCATCAGGCCGAAAGAGACCTGGGAAAGATCGGCCTTGGTCTTTGCCGCCTCCTGGATGGCGGCGATCGTCTTGTCGAGATCGCGGGCAAAAACCGTCATCTTCATGGCGACGCGATCCTTCTCGGTCAGCCAGCTGCGCATGCTGCCGGAAGCCTCGACATCATAGAGGCCGGAAACGGCGCTGATTTTCGGGAAGTTGATGGTCACCGTCCCATCGGGGAACATGGCCTTCTGCAGCTTCTCGTCGATGGCCTTATTGCCGTCCGGCTCTTTGAAATTGGTGTCCTTCAGGACATTCATCAGGGCGGTAAAGTTCAGGTTCGGTACCTGCACCTGAATATCGGCGGTATCGGGAATGAAGGCGACGTAGTCCTCGGGTACCATGCCCGTTTCCAAAGTAAGCTTTTCTGCACTTAATCCGAAATCGGCGTTCATGGCATCGGCAGGCCCGGCGATCTTGAAGGAGTAGCCCATCTTCTGCAGCCCGCCATTACCGAGCGGCGTCGCAAGCGCGATGTCCTTTATGGCAACAGATTCATCGAAGGAGCCGACGATCGGCATGGCATTCATAACCAAGGCCTTGAGTGCTTCGCTGTCCTTATCCGAAAGCGTCTTCTCTTCCTTGTGCTCGGAGACGAACTGCAGCAACGAGTTCACCGCCTTCAAGGGCAGTTTCGTCGCACCCATGTTGAAATCGATTGCCGCGATCTTGATTTCACCCAGCGTCTCGTCATCCGACGAGATCTTGTTGTAGAGCGACTGCAGGCTGCCGTCCATTTTGATATCGAGCCTGCCCGGCTCACCGCTATCGGCCGACGATAGCGCATAAGAGATGCTCTCGGCGGTGGCGTCGTTCTTCTGAACGCTCTTGTTTTCGTCGGTCGTCTTGGCGGCGAAGGTAAGGCCCTGCCCCTTCATTTCCATCGAACGCAGATAGTGGAGCGCGGGATCGAAAACGCCCTTGACCGTGGATGAGGCCAATGCATAGCGAAACTCGCTGTCAGACCCCTTGCCAGGCTCGGAGCGCGCCGTCACGTCCATGGCATTGTTGCCTTCGATATTCCAAAGGCCGCTGTCGAGCGGCGTCGCCAGCATCATCAAAGGCTTGAGTCCGCTGATGTTGAAACCGCTCACATTCAACTTGTCGAGCAGCTTCTGCAGATCATAAGTCACCTCATAATTCGCACCGACCGGCTTGACGGAGATTGCACCGCTCTTGGCGATATCGTCAGGCAGGAAATAGGTCAGGTTGCCATAGAGATCCTTCGCACCCTGCTCGCTGACCTCAGCCGCCTGCACACCGCCAATAACGCCGGCAGCGACGACAGTCGCTGCAGCAATCGCTTTGAAACGCATAATTCACCCCCAAACATGATGGAAAAGAAATGTGAAAATTCGAAAAGGACCGGGCGGTCTTTCGAATGAAACTCTATTGCCGCCCCGATCCATCGGCCTGCTCCCCAGACATCAAGGCTTCTTCATCACCTGACCATTGACCGTCACTGTGCGGTCTTCATCCATCGCGATGTCCCAGCGTAGACGACCGTCGGGATCGGTCTTGGCAAAACCCTTGGCGGCAAGCAAGCCAAAAGAAACTTTATTCAGGCGCGGTTCCGCCTTGGCGGCATCCTGGATGGCGGCAACCGTCTTGTCGAAATCGCGCGCCAGGATCGTCGCCTGTAGCGAATAGCCGGTATGCGGCTTGGTCGAACCTTTCAGCGCGCCGGAAATCTCGACATCATAGACGCCTGAAGTGGCGCTGATCTTCGGAAACTCCAGAGTTCCATAGCCGCTCGGGAACATCGTGCGCTTCAACGCCTCGCCGGAAACCGGCGCGGCATGCGGGGCGATCGCATCGAGCCCGGTATCGATAAGACCCTCGAAGTTGATGTTGGGGACACCGAGCTGCACGTCGAGCGTTGACGGAAGGAATGCCGAATAAGCCGCCGAAACGAAACCCGAATCCGGTGTGACCTGCTCGGCCCGCAGCTCCAGATTGACGTTGGAGGCCTTGGTCAGGCCATCCATCTTGAAGCTGTAGTCGATGCGCTTCACGCCGACCTTGCCCTTGTCGGTCACCACCAGGACATCGTTGAGGGTGACGGTCTTGTTGAGCGATCCGAAAACCGGCAAGGCGCGATGCACCAGCTGCTCGAACTTCTCGCTGCCGCTTTCGGAAAGTTGCTTGGCCTTGACGTGCTGAACGAAGAAGCGAATGAGCGCGCGCAGGTCCTTCGCCGGCAGGCTGGTGGCGGTGAGGTTCGTATCGACGCTGTCGGCGCTGAAGGTGACGGGCGAACCATCCGGCCGCACGGTGAATTGCTCGCTCAGACGCTGCAGCGTCCCCTGCAATTGCAGGTCGACCTTGCCGGCTTCGCTGCTGTCGGTGACGGTGTGAGCGAAAGAGAGGCTGTCGATGGTGGCATCGAGCTTGCGCCCGCTCTTTGGGCCGCTACCGACGCTGGAGAATTTCACACCACTGCTCTTGATGCCCATTGACTGCATCATCTCGATCTTCGGATCGAAAATCCCGTCGAAGGAGTTGGAAGCAATGGAATAGGCAAGGTCTGAAGTCGGCGAATGCAGGGCGACATCGAGACTGTTGTCGCCCGTCAGGTGCCATCTCCCTTGTTCGAGAGGCCGCGCGAAGAGGGAGAGCGGTTTAAAGCCCGTAACCGAGAAGGCGCGCGAATTGATCTTGTCGAAGAATTTCGCGAGATCGTAGACAATTTCGTATTGGTCGCCCACCGGCTTGATGGTTACGAAATCGCTGCGGGCAAGATCCTGCGAGAGCGGTTGGGTGAGGATATTGCGAAGTTCCCTGGCGCCCTGCTCATTAATCTCGGCAGCCTGCGGCGCGCCGGCAAGACCTATGGAAAAAACGGCGGCGGCAATAACCCTAGAGCGCATGCCCGACCTCACTTTCTGACCCTGATCGATTGAATTCGACTGTTGATGGGGCCGACGGTATATGTCAAGGCGTTGATAGACACGGTATCGCAGGCTTGTCTCAGCCGTTGCAAGGCCACCACAAAGCTTCGCATTCCGGGGTGCTTGCACCTTTGGCCGCTTTGTATTATACGCCACGCGTCCGCGTAGACACCCTTGGAGGCAACGCGGATGAGGCAGGGCATGCCCTCCTCCAGTTCAGCCGACATGGCACTGGCCGATCGGATGAACTCTCCAAATAACCTCGAAAGGAATAGCCATGAGCCACGAAAACTACGAGCTCAAGGCCGAGGCGCGCGAACGGGTTGGTAAGGGGTCCGCCCGTGAACTTCGCCGCAACGGTTTGATTCCCGCTGTCATCTATGGTGACAAGCAGGCCCCCATTTCCATCGCTCTCAACACCAATGAGGTGACGAAGCGCATCCACGCCGGCGGCTTCCTCACGACGATCGCAACGATCGACGTCGACGGTAAGAAGATCAAGGTTCTGCCGAAGGACTACCAGCTCGATCCGGTTCGTGACTTCACGCTTCACGTCGATTTCCTGCGCGTTTCCGGCAACACCGCGGTCACCGTCGAAATCCCGGTTCACTTCGAAAACCACGAGAAGTCCCCGGGCCTCAAGGCTGGCGGCGTGCTGAACATCGTTCGCCACGAAGTCGAAGTCCATTGCCCGGCCGATGCGATCCCGGAATTCTTCACCGTCGACCTGACCGGCCTGAAGAGCGGCGACAGCGTCCACATCTCGGCCGTCAAGCTGCCGAAGAACGTGACCCCGGTCATCGCCGACCGTGACTTCACGATCGCAACGATCGTTGCCCCGGCAGCCGGTCTTGCTGAAGAAGAAGCAGAAGGCGGTGAAGAAGCCAGCGCCTGATTGGCATCTTCAACCTAAGGCATCGAAACCCGCCTCCCCTTTCGAGGGAAGGTGGGTTTTTTATGCTCGAAAACAAATATTAGAGAAAGTAAAAATATAAACGTCTTGAAATCTATACTATCGTTGATTTCCATTAACCCCAGAATTTCAGCAACATTTAACAGATTCATGAAAATCTACGCGAAAGAGTTGTAGAAAGCGGCCCCCAAGATCCGCTGGTCTGTGGCTTGCGGAGCAAACGGAACAATGAGCCATTCGGTCGAAAACAGGTTTTTCGCGATCGTCTGCGGTGCGCTGCTGGTTTTCGTAGCGCCGCTCTTCATCCTTTTTCTTTTCCTGTCGTCCGAACGCGCCGAGAAGGAAATCAAGGATCATATAACCGTCCTGCTCGTCGCCAATGCCCAGGCGCTTGCGAAACCGCTGTGGGATCTGGATGAGGATAGCGTCACCCAGATCAGCGCCACGACGGTCGCCGAAGGCGCGATCGTTCGGGTCAATGTGCGCGATCTCTCCGGCCAGCTCGACGTCACCCAATCCACTATTCCGAAATCCTACAAGGGCAATCTGGAGTCCATTGCGCGGCCGATCGTCTACAACGGCGTGGATGGCACCAAGAGGCTCGGCACCATCACGGTCTTCTATCCCCAGCTCGGTCTCTTCGATGGTCTGAAGAACGAGGAAATCGTCTTCATATCCATCTTCATTTTCGCCGTGCTGACGGTCTTCGGCGCGGCGCTGATCGGCAACCGTATTTTCGTTATCCAGCCGTTGATGCGCCTGACGCATGCCATCGAGGCAACACGGCGGCTCGGCTCTCGTCATCATGTCGACTGGCAGTCGAACGACGAAATGGGGCGGCTCGCCAGCAGTTTCAACGATATGCAGAGCAAGCTGCAACGCGAGGAAACCGAACTGAAGCTTGCCCATCGCCGCGCCACCGATACCTATAACCTGACGCCCGCCATGCTTTTTTCCCTCGACAAGGACGATTGCATCGCCGCCGTCAGCGACTACTGGCTCGCCACAACCGGCTATGGCCGCGCCGAGGTGATCGGCCGCGAGTTTGCAAGCCTGGTCCTGCCGGAATCGCGGGCTCAGTATGTCGAGCGCAAGAACGGCAATCCCGATACCGCCGCCCGTCTAGCGGTCACCGTCAAGTTCTTGTGCCGGAACGGACGGGTGATGGACGTCCTGATTCTGGAGACCACCGCGATCCAGGACGGCCTTTCGCTTTCCGTCATGACCGACGTCACCGAGCTCAAGCAGTCCGAGGACAAGAACCTCCGGCAGGCCATCACCGATCACCTGACCGGCCTCCTCAACCGTCAGGGCTTCGAGACCGCACTGGACGCCAAGATCAACGAGGCCGATCTGCGCCAGCGCGAACTTGCCTGTCTCTTCATCGATCTCGACCGGTTCAAATGGATCAACGACAATATGGGCCATGCTGCCGGCGACGCGGCCCTGCGCGAGCTCGTCTCCCGCCTGCAGACATGCCTGAAATCGGGTGACATCGCCGCCCGCCTGGGGGGTGATGAATTCGCGATCCTGCTGCTGGCGGAAAACGCCGAAGCGAGAGCTATGGAGATGGCCTCCCGCATCGCCGAAATCTTCGAAGCGCCGTTCCATGGCGATGCGCGCCTCAGCGCCAGCATCGGCATCGCCATCTATCCGCGCCATGCGGCCAATGCGGCCGAACTGCTGCTGAAGTCCGATATCGCCATGTATGCCAAGAAGCGCGACGGCAAGAACGGCGCACAAATCTTCGACAACGGCATGCTCGATGACTCGCGCCGCCGCGCCGAACTGGAAAGCCACATCGAAGCCGGCCTCGCGGAGGACTGGTTCGAGGCCTATCTGCAGCCGGTGGTGAATATCGACGACCGTTCGATCGCCGGCTTCGAGGCGCTGATGCGCCTGCACCATCCGCAGAAGGGTATCCTGCCCCCTGCCCGCATCATCGAGGTCGCCGAAGAGACAGGCTCGATCATTCGCATCGGCAACCGCATCATGGAAAAGGCGATCGCCAATTTCGCGCGCCTGTCGCGTCTCGATGGCATGCAGGACACTTATCTCGCCATCAACTTCTCGCCCCTGCAATTCGAGCCCGAATTGCCGCTGCGCATTGCCGCCTTGCTTTCGAGCTATGACGTTCCTGCCCGGCGCATCGTCGTCGAAATTACCGAAGCCGTGCTCATGGACGACAATCCGGAGACACGCATGGTCATCAACGAGATTTGCCGCTACGGCTGCCGCATCGCACTCGACGATTTCGGCACTGGCTATTCATCGCTCAGCTATATCAATCGCTTCCCGGTCGATATCATCAAGATCGATCAGTCCTTCATCCGCGCGATCAACGATACCGCATCCGATGTCAGCTCCAAGAGCCGCATGCTCGTCGAAAGCATCACCACGCTGTCGCACAAGATGAACTGCACGGTCATCGCCGAAGGCGTGGAAACCGAAGAGGAGTGCGCGACGCTGCGCACCATGGGCATTGATTACGGCCAAGGCTACCTGTTCTATCGGCCGCTGCATCCGGATATACTGGCAAAGACGCTCGTCAGCCAGCAGCAGGATTATCCTTCACCCATAGCGCAAGCGTCATAGCGATGAGGAACCGCATGCGAAAGCCGCTGCTCACGATTGCAATCAGCCTGTTTTCGCTATTCCTTTTCTCTCCGGCCCGCGCCGAAACAGTTCATTTCACCACCGAGGAATATCCGCCCTTCAATTATCGCGACGGCAAGACGGCTGTCGGAGCGATCACCGAACAGGTGCAGAAGGTGATGGCCGATATCGGCGTCGACTATACCATCGCCATCATGCCCTGGGCGCGGGCCTATAATGAGGCGCTGGCGGAGCCCATGACCTGTGTCTTTGCGACCGCCCACAATGAAGAACGCGATCCGCTCTTTAAATGGGTGCAACCGTTGCTGATCGATCGCAGTATCCTGATCAAGCATAGCGGCTCGAAGATTGCTGCCGCCACCATTGACGAAGCCAGGAAATATCTCGTCGGCACCTGGCGGGAGGACTATACGGAGACGATACTGCGCCGGAACAATTTCCCGCGCATCGACGTCGGCAGCGATTTCAAGGCCACGCTCAAGAAACTGATGAGCGATCGCATCGACCTGATGCCGATTTCGGAATTCTATTTCGACAAGCTGAAAGCCCAGGGGAATGCCGTGGAGAAGGTGACCATCCTTTCCCAGCAGCCCATGGGGATCGCCTGTCAGAAGGATTTCCCGACCGACCTTCTGAACAGGATGCAGGCAGCGCTGAATGCGCAGATCGCCGACGGAACGCAAAAGCAGATTTACCTGAAGTACGGCCTCAACCTCGGCGACTGACCGCATCCCGCCTTGACTTTGCCGCCAAATCCCTGTGGTGAAGGGCATCGATATTTTCCAAGGGGTGAAGCGCATGCTTCTCATCGCGGGCCTCGGCAATCCGGGCGCCAAATATCAGGGCAACCGCCACAATATCGGCTTCATGGCCGTGGATGCGATCTATCGCCGCCATAACTTTTCGCCTTGGTCGAAGAAGTTCAAGGCGGAGATTGCCGAAGGCGAGCTCGCCGGCCAGAAGGTGCTGCTCATCAAGCCGCAGACTTTCATGAATCTCTCGGGCGAAGCCGTTGGCGAAGCCATGCGCTTCTACAAGCTCCAACCCTCCGACCTCGTGGTGATCTACGACGAACTGGATCTGCCGGCGGCCAAGGCGCGGCTGAAGACCGGCGGCGGTCATGGCGGACACAACGGCATTAAATCGATCGACGCCCATTGCGGCAAGGACTATCGACGCCTGCGCCTCGGCATCGGTCATCCCGGTGTCAAGGAGCTGGTGCACAACCACGTTCTCGGCGATTTCGCCAAAGCGGACCAAAGCTGGCTGGAACCGCTGTTCGACGCACTTGCCGACAACGCCGACATGCTGGTGCGCGGCGAGGATTCGCAGCTGATGAACAAGATCGCGCTTGCCCTGGGCGGCAAGGCGGAAGAGGACAAGCCAAGGCCGGAGAAGAAGGCACCGGCCAAGTCCCATATCCATCAGGCACGCAATCACAGCCAGCCGAAGATTCCGGAAACCGGTCCCATGGCGGAAATGCTGAAGAGGATGTTCGGCAAGAAGGACAATTGAGATGTCGCAGACAGCCATCGAAGACGTCGCCAATCTCCCCATCAGGCCGGTTGCGATGGCGGACCTGCTGACGCTGCTTGCACTTTACCAGCACCTGAACGCGGAAGATCCGGTGCTGGAGCTAGGGCTGGCGGAGAGCCGCCTGGCGGAAATCCTTGCCCATCCCGGCATGACGATCCTCGCCGCCTTTGATGGCGACAAGGCCGTCTCTTCCGTGACGCTGACCGTCATCCCAAATCTCACGCGCGGCGGCGCGCCCTATGCCTTGATCGAGAATGTGGTGACCCACGCCGATTATCGGCGACGCGGTCTCGCCGGCACGGTCATCCGCAAGGCATTCGCAATCGCCTGGGAGAGGAACTGCTACAAGGTCATGCTGCTGACCGGCTCGAAAAATCCAGCAACGCTACGCTTCTATGCCAATTGCGGCTTCAAGCAGGACAAGACCGGCTTCCAGGTCCGCCGTACCTCGGCGACCTAACGGGTCGCAGTCATTCCTATTCTTCCGGCTCTGTCGTGAACATCAGCGGGAAACCGGCGCTCTTGGCAAGATCGACCGCCTCCTGCGCCTTCGTCTCGGCAATATCCCGCGCACAGACCATGACCACGCAAGTACCGAGCTTATGCGCCGTCATCATAACGCGATAGCCGGTCTCCTCGCTCATGCGGAAGACGGCCTTCAGCACCATGATCACGAATTCCCGCGGCGTATAATCGTCGTTCACGAGAATGATCTTATAGAGCTTCGGCCTTTCGACCTTGGGCTTGGTTTTAGGCTTTGGCTTCAGGACAACATCATTGTCACTCATCGGCATCACCGTTGACGACAGGGGAAAGAGTTTTGGGCTAATAGGGAGAAATTATAGTGCAGCGCACCACGCGGTTCAAGGACGACGGCATCTATTAAGGAAGGCAAAGGGGCATTCGAGCGACTCCCGCCTCCCTTTCGGCAGAAAAAAGCCTCCTTGCCCGCACAAGACTTGACCCGCAACGGCCCTTCCCCCATAGGCACTGCAAAGATTTTCAAGATATGGACAAGGTGCCATGGGTTTCAAATGCGGTATCGTCGGGCTGCCGAATGTCGGCAAGTCCACTCTGTTCAACGCGCTGACCAAGACGGCGGCGGCACAGGCGGCAAACTATCCGTTCTGTACCATCGAGCCGAACACGGGCGAAGTCGCCGTCCCCGACCCGCGCATGCGCAAGCTCGCCGACATCGCCAAGTCGAAGGAACTGATCCCGACGCGCATCTCCTTCGTCGATATTGCCGGCCTCGTGCGCGGCGCGTCAAAGGGTGAAGGCCTCGGCAACCAGTTCCTCGCCAATATCCGCGAGGTCGACGCCATCGTGCATGTGCTGCGCTGTTTCGAAGACAGCGACATCACCCATGTCGAGGGCCGCATCAATCCCGTCGCCGATGCCGAAACGATCGAGACCGAGCTGATGCTCGCCGATCTCGAGAGCCTTGAGCGCCGTACCGAGCAGACGCGCAAGCGCGCCACCGGCAAGGACAAGGAATCCATGGCGATGCTGCCGATCATGGAAGCCTCGTTGAAGCTGCTTCAGGAAGGCAAGCCGGTGCGCACTCTGCTGTCGAAGCTTGATGCCGAAGAGATCCGCATTCTCAAGAGCCTGAACCTTCTGACCTCGCACCCGGTGCTCTACGTCTGCAACGTCGCCGAAGGTGATGCCGCGACCGGCAACGAGCATACGGCGGCCGTCGCCGCCATGGCCAAGGAGCAAAATTCGGAAGTCGTCATCATTTCCGCCGCCATCGAGGCGGAAGTGGCGCAGCTGCCCGACGAAGAGGCGAAGGAATTCCTCTCCGCGCTCGGCCTCGATGAAGCTGGCCTCGACCGCCTGATCCGCGCAGGTTACAAGCTCCTGCACCTCATCACCTATTTCACCGTGGGACCGAAGGAAACGCGCGCCTGGACCATCGAACAGGGCACGAAGGCGCCGCAGGCCGCCGGCGTCATCCATTCGGATTTCGAACGCGGCTTCATCCGCGCCAACACGATCGCCTATGACGATTACATCGCCTACAATGGCGAGACCGGCGCCAAGGAAGCTGGCAAGGCGCGCGACGAAGGCAAGGAATACGTCGTCCAGGACGGCGACGTCATCCACTTCCGCTTCAACACCTGATTGCTTTTCGGCTGCCGGCGCCCACCGGAGCGCCGGCTCAGCTGCAGATCTTTGCCCTCCCTGCGACCACGAAAATGCTTGCGCCATCGCCACCCAGATGCGATGGCCCATAGGCAGAATGGGAGGATGGAAGGAAAGATGACGAAACTCGTCTATGAAGACTTTCAGCCGGGACGGGAATTTCCGCTCGGCCCTAGACATGTGATGGCGGCGGAGATCATAGAATTCGCTAGTGAATTCGACCCTCAACCGATGCATCTGGATGAGGAGGCAGGCCGCGCCAGTATTCTCGGCGGCCTCGCAGCCTCCGGCTGGCATACTTCATCCATGTTCATGCGCATGATGTGCGATTCCTACCTCCTCGCTACCGACGCGCAGGGTGCGCCTGGTATTGATTTCATGGAATGGAAGAAGCCGGTTCTGGCCGGAGATACTCTCTCAGGCCGGTCCATCGTCGTCGAGATACGCCCCATGCGCTCTCGTCCAGGCATCGGCATCGTCAAGTTTCGCCATGAGGTCGAGAACCAGCGCGGCGAGCTCGTCTGCCTCGGAGAGAACGCGGTCATGATCCGCATGCGCAGCGTCGCGGAGGTTTCGGCATGAAGTTGAGCGACGTCTACGCTGTCGGCGAACGCATCGACATCGGCAGCCATACCTTCACGCCGGAGGGCATCATCCATTTTGCCTCGCGCTTCGATCCGCAGATCTTCCACATGGATGCTGAAGCGGCAAAGCAATCCCTATTCGGCGGGCTCTGCGCCTCCGGTTGGCATAGTTGCTCCATGTGGATGCGCACTTTCGTCGATTACTGGAAGTCCGAGACCGCACGGCTGATCGCCGAGGGCAAGACGCCGCCCAATCTCGGTCCCTCTCCGGGGTTCAAGAACCTGCAATGGCTAAGGCCGGTCTTTGCCGGCGACACGATCAGCTATGGCGTTGCGATCCTCGGCAGCCGGCCACTCGCCTCGCGCCCCGGCTGGGCGCTCTACACACTCAGCTGCGATGGCATAAATCAGCATGGCGTCCCGGCCCTGCGCTTCGAAAGCACCGTGCTGGCCTTCGAATAGCGGCCGGCGGTGCCGTCGACGCGGCCCCGCCAGTCTAACGAGCATACTCAGTGTCCGGCGAATTCCACCAGGGTATGAACCGGCACATCGAGCTCTTCGAGCTTCTTGCGGCCGCCGAGATCAGGCAAATCGATCACGAAGCAGGCGGCAACCACTTCGGCTCCGATCTGCCGCAGAAGCTTCGTCGCGCCGACGGCGGTGCCGCCCGTTGCGATGAGATCGTCCACGAGAATGACCCTCTCGCCCGGATTGACGGCATCGCGATGCATCTCCATCTCGTCCACCCCATATTCCAAGCTGTAGGCGATGCGGACGATATCGTGCGGCAGCTTGCCCTTCTTGCGGATCGGCACGAAGCCGGATGACAGCTGATGCGCCACCGCGCCGCCCAGAATGAAGCCGCGCGCCTCCATTCCAGCGACCTTGTCGATCTTCGTGCCGGCGTAGGGCTGCACCAGCGCATCGACAGCACGGCGGAATGCCCTGGCGTCGCCAAGCATCGTGGTGATGTCGCGGAAGATGATACCGGGTTTGGGATAATCCGGAATGGAGCGGATGCTGGCAGCGAGCTCCGAAGCAATGGTGTTCATGAAATACGTACTCTCAGGCTATGATAGGGCCGGCCGCACCCTATCAAGACCAGCGCTCCATACCAACAAAAAAGGCGGCCTCGACGGGCCGCCTTTTCGTTGAAGCATCACAATACTCAGTGAGCGCCGGCTTTGGCATAGACGGAGCGCTTGGTAAGATAGATCAATATCGAGAAGATCAGCAGGAACACCATGACCATGAAGCCGAGATGCTTACGGTCTTCCAGATGCGGTTCGGATGTCCACATCAGGAATGCGGACACATCGCGCGCATACTGATCGACGGTCTGCGGCGCGCCATCGTCGTAGGTTACCTGTCCATCCGAAAGCGGCTTCGGCATCGCAAAGGTCGCGGCCGCATCGAAATACGGATTGTAGTGCGAGTTCTGCGGCACCTTGAAGCCAGCCGGCGGCTCTTCATAGCCAGTCAGCAGCGAGTAGATATAGTCCGGGCCGCCTTCCTGATACTGAGTGAAGATATCGAAGATGAACTGCGGGAAGCCGCGTTCGACTTCACGCGCCTTGGCAAGCAGCGACATGTCAGGCGGCACCGCTCCGTTATTGGAGGCCGCAGCAGCCTCGTCGTTCGGGAACGGCGAGTTGAAATGGTCCGACGGAAGTGCCTTGCGGGTGAACATCTCGCCCTGGGGGTTTGGCCCGTCCTGCACTTCATAATTGGCGGCGAAGGCCTTCACCTGGGCTTCCGTATAGCCGAGGTCTTCCAGCGTGCGGTAAGCCACCAGCTTCATCGAATGGCAGGCGGAACAGACTTCCGTATAGACCTTGAGACCACGCTGCAGCTGGGCCTTGTCGTAATAGCCGAACGGGCCGGCGAAGGTCCAATGCTGCTCGCGCGGTTCCTTCAGCGGATAATGCGGCGTTTCGTTCTCTGCGGCTGGTTTCGTCTCCGCCGCCATGGCGGCTACCGTCATGGAGCCGCCGATCAGGGCAAGCGAGAGAAGGCCGGCAACAATCTTTTTCATCGTTTTCTTCCTTCCAACCGCTCAGGCGCTCATCGCGACGGCGTCTTTTTTATTGACGCCCTGCTTTTCAAGAACCGCCTCCGTAATCGAATTCGGAATGCGCCTCGGTGTCTCGACTATGCCAAGCACCGGCATGACGACGAGGAAGAACAGGAAGTAGAACAGCGTCGCGAACTGCGCGGCCGTGGTGTAGATGCCTTCCGCCGGCTGCGAGCCGAGCCAGCCGAGCAGGACGGCGTCGGCAATGAACAGCCAGAAGAACAGCTTGTACCACGGGCGATAGACGGCCGAACGAACCTTCGACGTATCGAGCCACGGCAGGAAGAACAGCACGATGATCGCGCCGAACATCGTCAAGACACCGCCGAGCTTGGAATCGATCGGCCCGATGTTGAAGGTGATCGAGCGCAGCATCGCGTAGAACGGCAGGAAGTACCACTCCGGAACGATGTGGGCCGGCGTCTTCAGCGGATTGGCCGCAATGTAATTGTCGGCGTGGCCGAGGAAGTTCGGCAGGTAGAAGACGAAATAGGCGAAGACCAGCAGGAAGATGGAGACGCCGAGTGCGTCCTTCAGCGTCGCATAGGGCGTGAAGGCCACTGTATCCGTCTTCAGCTTGACTTCGACGCCGGTGGGGTTCGTCTGGCCGGTCACATGCAGCGCCCAGATGTGCAGGATGACAACACCAGCAATCATGAACGGCAGCAGGTAGTGCAGCGAGAAGAAGCGGTTGAGCGTCGGATCGTCGACGGCAAAGCCGCCGAGCAGGAAGGTCTGGATCCAGTCGCCGACCCATGGAAAGGCCGAGAAGAAACCGGTGATAACAGTCGCACCCCAGAAGGACATCTGACCCCAGGGCAGTACGTAGCCCATGAAGGCAGTCGCCATCATCAGCAGGTAGATGATCACGCCGAGAATCCAGAGGATTTCGCGCGGCGCCTTGTACGAGCCGTAGTAGAGACCGCGGGCGATATGGAGATAGACGGCCACGAAGAAGAAGGACGCGCCGTTGGCATGCATGTAGCGCAGAAGCCAGCCGTGGTTGACGTCGCGGACGATCTTTTCGACCGAATTGAAGGCGATCGCCGTATTGGCCGCATAATGCATGGCAAGAACGACACCGGTCAGGATCTGCAAAAGCAGCATGACGGAGAGCATGGCGCCGAACGTATAGGCATAGTTCAGATTGCGCGGGACCGGATAGGCGATGAAACTATCATAGACCATACGCGGCAGCGGAAGCCGCGCGTCGACCCATTTTTCGAGCCCTGTGGATGGCTCGTAAGACGAATGACCACTCATGATTCAGCTCCCCCTCAACCGACCTTGATCTTCTTTTCCGACGTAAACGCATATTGCGGTATGAAGAGGTTCTGCGGCGCAGGCCCATGGCGGATGCGACCGGCGGTATCGTAGACCGAACCATGGCAGGGACAGAACCACCCGCCATATTCACCTGCCTGGCCGAGCGGGATGCAACCCAGATGGGTGCAGACGCCGATCATGACGAGCCAGTTTTCCTTGCCCTCGCCGGCCGAACGGGCAACGTCGGTTGCCTGTGCATCGGACGGAAGATTGGCGTTGCGAGCGATCGGATCCTTCAGATCCGAAAGCTGCGTGCCCTTGGCATCGTCGATTTCTTTCTGCGTGCGGTTGCGGATGAAGACGGGCTTGCCCCGCCACTTCACGGTCAGGGACATGCCAGGCTCCAGGCTCGACACGTCGACTTCGATGGATGCAAGAGCGAGTGTCGATGCGTCCGGCCGCATCTGGTCGATAAACGGCCATGCGACGGCAGCTGCACCCACCGCGCCGGCCATGCCTGTCGTCAAATAAAGGAAATCGCGACGAGTCGGCTCGCCGGTGGAATCAACTGTCGTACTATGCTCGCTCAAGGCTGCACATCCTCTTCCCGCAAACCACGGCAAAACCGCGGTACCCCTCTCACTAACGGCGAATCAATGCGACCATAATTCCGCCATAGATTCCTCCGTAACCCGCTGCGTTCTAAGCTTGATCGCAAATTATGTCCAGTCTTGGCAAGGGGAGAGGGCACAATGTCGCGGCAAAATCGCGCTATTGCGTCGCAGGTTCGAAGCTCAAGCTCCCCCTCCCGGCAGCGTGAAGGTTAAGCGCATGAAAAAACAGTGGATTCATATAGTATTCCTTCCTGCCGCATCGCAAAATAAGCAATAATTTCAATGCTGCAGCGCAAAAGTCCGCGTGATCATCGCAGCTTTGTCCATCGTCAGCATGAGCCTTTACCTCTTAAAACCAAATAGATTTGTCTTGCGATTTGTGGACGATTGTCACTGTTGCCTTGTGCCGTCAAAACATCGGAACATGAAGCACGAGAACTTGCCATGAGACACACGATTTATTGCGTTCTGTGCGTTCTCGCCACGCTGGCGCTGGGAATCCTTGCGGCGCGCTATATCGCCGATTCCTGGTTGCTGGCCTTCTTCGAAAGCCTGCAGACCCACGTGAGCCTCTTTGCGATCCTGCTTGCCTTGATCGCATTCGTCTTCAAGCGTCACTGGTACGCGCTGTTCCTGACGGCGGCCGGAACCGTGCTGCTGGTCCATTCGCTCCTCATGCTCCAGGAATACGCAGCGTCTTCCCTCCTCGCCTCGGCAGAGGCAGGTGGCAAAAATTTCAGGCTCCTATCCTTCAACATCGAGGATAGCAATTTCGAAAACGGCGCCCGCATCGCCGATTTCGTTATCACCTCGAAAGCCGATGTCGTCGAAATTTTTGAGGCGGGGCCAATCCTTTCCGAGATGGACCGCATCACCAAGGTCTATCCTTACCGCATCGGTTGCGGCGTAATGACCACCGATTGCGACTCCCTGCTGCTGTCGAAAAGGCCGTTCCAAAGTCAGCTGATGCGCAGCCTCGGCAGCCTCTGGGACAATCGCTTCATTCTGGCCGCCATCGACATGGACGGCCAGCCCGTGAATTTCGCCTCGGTGCATCTGAGCAAACCCTATTTCGATGCATTCCACCAGATCGAACTCGGCCTCCTCGCTCCGGCCCTGAACGACGTGAAAGGGCCGTTGATTCTCGCAGGAGATTTCAACGCGTCGGTCATCGCTCCCGACATGCGCGAGTTCCTGGCCGCGACGGGCCTTCGCCATGCCTTCCCCGAACCTGCGACCTGGCCGATCGCTTTAGGTGCCTACGGCGTCAGCATCGATCACGTCTTCGCCCGCGCGCCACTGAGGCTGATATCGGTCAAGCAGATTCGCAACGCTATGGGCTCGAACCATTTTGGCTTGATGACGGACTTCAGCGTGCCTCGCAGCGGTGGTTCAAACGACGCCGCGATCAATTAGGCCCGATGCCGGTCAATCGGCATCCACCGCGATGAAGCCGCCGGATTGACGGGCCCAGAGCTCGGAATAGAGGCCGCCGCGGGCAATCAGCTCGTCATGCGTCCCCTCTTCGATGATCTTGCCCTTGTCGATGACGATCAACCGGTCGAGCTTGGCGATGGTCGAGAGCCGGTGCGCGATGGCGAGAACCGTCTTGCCCTTCATCAGCACATCGAGGTTGGACTGCAGCACGGCCTCGGCCTCCGAATCCAGCGCCGATGTCGCCTCGTCGAGCACCAGAATCGGCGCGTCCTTCAGCATGACGCGCGCGATCGCGATGCGCTGGCGTTGGCCGCCTGAAAGCTTGACGCCGCGCTCACCGACATGGGCGGCATAGGCGGTGCGCCCCTTCTGATCCTCCAGAGCGGTGATGAAGCGATCCGCCTCGGCCTGCCGCGCCGCTTCCACCATCTGCTCGTCTGTGGCATCGGGACGGCCGAAAAGGATATTGTCGCGAATGGAGCGATTGAGCAGCGCCGTATCCTGCGTCACCATGCCGATCGCGCCGCGCAGAGATTCCTGCCGCACCGCGGCGATGTCCTGGCCGTCGATCAGGATATGGCCGCCCTCGAGATCATAGAAGCGCAGCAGCAGATTGACGAGCGTCGTCTTGCCCGCACCCGAGCGGCCGACGATGCCGACCTTCTCGCCGGCGGCGACGTTGAGGGAAAAATTGTCGATGACACCCCCGCCGCGCCCATAGTGAAAAGCCACATTGTCGAAACGGATTTCGGGGCCCGTGATCGTCAGGTCCCTGGCATCTGCCCGGTCGACAAGGCCAATCGGTTCGGAGATCATTTCGGCCGAATTCTGGATCGTGCCGAGGTTGCGCATGATGGCGTTGAATTGCGCCATCATGCGGCCGAAGAGCATGTTCAACCGCAGCACCATGCTGAGTGTGAAGGCGACGCCGCCGGTCGAAATTTCGCCCGATAGCCAGAGATGGACAGCCAGCGCGCCGATGGTGGTGATCATGACGCCGGAGAGCAGCGCAAGCGACGAACGCACGCCGGTCAGCAATCGCGTAAACGGCATGACGGCCGCCTGAAAGCGGTCGAAGCCATTGCGGATGTAATAGTCGTTCTGTTCTTCGCGGCCGAAGAGCTTCAGCGTCTGAATGTTGGCATAGGCATCGACCATGCGGCCGTTCAGCATCGATGACGCTTCGGCCGCATTGCGCGCATGCCTGCGGATGCGCGGCACGAAATAGCGCGCAAGCATGGAGAAGACACCGATCCAGACCGCGATCACAAGTGCAAGCCGCCAATCCAGTCCGCCGACCAGCGCGATGGTCGATGCCGCATAGATGATGATGAACCAGACGACCTGCAGCAGCGAGACAACGAGATCGCCCGTCGCCTGCCCTGCCGACCAGACCTTGGTGACGACGCGGCCGGAAAAATCGTTCTGGAAGAATTCGACGGATTGTCTCGCCACATGCCGGTAGGCCTGCCAGCGCACGAGGTTGAGAAACCCCGGCACGACCACCTGCTCCTCGACCAATGCACCGAGGCTGACCACCACGAAACGCACGACAAGGACGACGAAAACCATGCCGAGCAGCGTCGCGCCGTGGCCGGCAAGCAGCCCGCTCCACCCCTCGCCCGGCTTCACCTTGTCAAGGATATCAACGAGATGGCCGACGAACCAGAACAGCGCCGCTTCGAGCATGGCGACGGCCCCGCCGAGCGCCGCCATCGCCAGGAAAGGCCCCTTGGCCTGGCTGACATAATACCAGATGAACGCGCCGAGCGACCGCGGCGGCCGGAGATCGCCGCTGCGGTAATAGGGATCAATCCAGGTCTCGAAGAGACGGTATACGGAGCGGATGAGCATGCCAGCGATATAGGGAATTTTGAGACACACGCAAACTCACGGCGTGCCGCAGAAAGGCTTATATTTTCTTCATGTTCAGCCGCGCACTTGAGTTCCGTTCGTCATCGGTGATTTAATCAACCTTAATCAGAAAGATTGAATCCGATAAAATCTATACAAAATCTATCATTCGCCTATTTTATAGCAAGGGATAGGACGCGATCGAAATGAACAACAAGACGGCCGATACGAAAGTTCTGACGACACATGTTCCGCTGTCGTTGGCGGAAAAAGTTGACCAGATAGCCGCTCGGCTGGAGCGCTCCCGGGGATGGATCGTGAAGCAAGCACTCAATGACTGGGTCGCTCTGCAGGAAGAGCGTCACAGGCTGACACTTGAAGCACTGGCCGATGTGGATGCCGGGAATGTTGTCGACCATCAGCTTATTGGGGATTGGGTGCGCAGCTTGGGCACGTCGGAAGACGAGGCTCAATCCCGTTGATCGAAATCAAGTGGACTGCGAAAGCACAATCCGATTTGATCCGCGTCTACGACTTTCTGGCACCGGTCAACAGGCCTGCGGCAATCAGAGCCGCACAAACTCTTTCATCCGCTCCGCCGCAGCTCCTTCAGCATCCGCGCATCGGGGAAAGACTTGAAGAATTCGAGCCTCGCGACGTCAGGCGCATCCTGGTAAGCGCTTATGAAATGCGCTACGAAATTGCAGGCTCGACTGTTTTCATTCTGCGCATATGGCACGGACGAGAAGATCGTTGAAACAATGATGGGGCGCCGTGGCGCCCCAGCTCTCCGATTCATTATTGCGCAGCCGCCTCGACCTCTTCGTGGTCGGCGAGGAAGCCACCCGATTGCCGGCTCCAGAGTTCGGCATAGATGCCGCCCTCCTGGACCAGTTCCTGATGCGTGCCCATCTCGATGATCCGGCCCTTGTCGAGGACGACGAGGCGGTCCATCTCTGTCAGGGTCGACAGGCGGTGGGCGATGGCGATCACCGTCTTGCCGTGCATCAGCGCGAAGAGGTTTTCCTGGATCGCCGCTTCCACTTCGGAATCGAGCGCCGAGGTTGCCTCGTCGAGTACCAGGATCGGCGCGTCCTTCAGGAAGACGCGGGCAATCGCGATACGCTGGCGCTGGCCACCGGAAAGCTTGACGCCGCGCTCGCCGACCTGCGCGTCGAGCCCGGTGCGGCCATGCATATCCACCAGACCTTCGATGAAGTCCCAGGCATTGGCGCGCTTGGCCGCCTGGATGATGTCCTCGTCGGTCGCGTCCGGACGGCCGTAGGCGATGTTGTCGCGGATCGAGCGGTGCAGCAGCGATGTGTCCTGCGTCACCACGCCGATCATCGAGCGAAGGCTGTCCTGCGTTACCCCGGCAATATCGTGGCCGTCGATGGTGATGCGACCGCCCTCCAGATCGTAGAAGCGCAGCAGCAAGTTCATCAGCGTCGTCTTGCCGGCACCGGAACGGCCGACAAGACCGACCTTTTCGCCCGCGCGGATATCGAGGGTCAGGTCTTCCATGACACCCTTCGCCTTGCCGTAATGGAAGCGAATGTGGTCGAAGCGGATCGCACCCTGCTTGGCCACGATTGGCGATGCCGCCGGCTTGTCGACGATATCGTGCGGCTTCGTCATCATCTCCATGCCGTCATAGACGGTGCCGATATTTTCGAAGAGCGCCGAAACCTCCCACATCACCCACTGCGACATGCCGTTGACGCGCATGGCAAGGCCGATGGCAATGGCGATGGAGCCGACGGAGATCGAGCCGTTGAGCCAGAACCAGATCGACAGAGCCGAGACGATGAACAGTGCCGCGCAGTTGTTGAAATAGACCGAGGCGTGGAACAGCGTCACCTTGCGCATCTGCTTGTGCACGGTATCGAGGAATTCCTCCATGCCGGCCCTGGCATAGGTCTCCTCGCGGCCCGCATGGGAGAATAGCTTCACCGTGGCGATATTCGTGTAGCTGTCGACCACGCGGCCCGTCATCATCGATCGCGCATCGGCCTGTTGCGCTGCGATCTTGCGCAGCACCGGCACAAAGTAAGCGACGATGGCGACATAGACGCCGAGCCAGAGCAGGATCGGAATCATCAGCCGCCAGTCGGCTGCCGCGATGACGAGGATCATCGACAGGAAATAGGTGAAGACGTAGACGAAGACGTCGAGGATCTTCATGACCGTCTCGCGCACGGCAAGCGAGGTCTGCATCACCTTGGTGGCGACGCGGCCCGCAAACTCGTTGGCGAAGAAGGTCATGCTGTGGCGCAGCAGGAAGCGATGCATCTGCCAGCGCGCAATCATCGGATAGTTGCCGAGCAGCACCTGGTGCATGATGAAGCTGTCGAGGATCGCCGCAGCTGGCAAGCCGATCAGCACCATCGCCCCCATCCAGAACAGCTTGGGCCATTCCGTCTGCAGGAAGGTCGCCTTGTCTGCCTTCGTCAACCAGTCGACGATATCGCCGAGGAACTGGAACAGCGCCACCTCGCCGATAGCGATCGACATGGTGAGAATGCTCATGGCGATGAGCCACGGCAGCGCCGGCTTGGAATAATGCCAGCAGAAGGCGAAGAGGCCGCGCGGCGGCGTATCCGGCACTTCGCTCGGGAATGGATTTAGTCGGCGTTCGAACCAGCTAAACATTGAAATGCTCCAGAGACTCGACCCTTCGACCACCCACTGCGCTGAAAGATCGCAGACTCATATGGTGGCCGGAAGATAAAACAACGAGGCCAAGCCGGCCGCGCAATGACTTAAAGAAAGGGGGTACTTGCGAATACGCGCCTTGTAGCGCCAGTCAAATCCGTGTGTTCACGGCCTGGAGGCGCATTATCACAAACAAGATATCCATCTGTGCCTCCTTCTTTCGCAAGTTGTAGAGCGCACGTTTTTTAGCGCGACTTTTCCTGTTTGAAAAGCGAAATATGCCTGAAAAATGGGCTGAATCCTTCAATTCTCTTTATGGGAGAGATCACGGAAATGAAGGGTGCGCGAAAAATCTGAGACAAATCCAGGCGATTTCGCTAGTTGCAGCATATGACAAAACTGCGCATCGCCCTTTACCAACCCGACATTCCCGGCAACACCGGCACGATCCTGCGGCTCGCCGCCTGCCTCGGCCTCGGCGTCGACATTATCGAGCCGGCCGGCTTCGACATATCGGACCGCAATCTGAAGCGCGCCGGCATGGATTATCTTGCCACTGTCACCCTGACCAGACACGTCAATTGGGAGCGCTTCGAGGCATGGAGGCAGGAAAGCGGACGGCGGCTGGTGCTGGCCTCAACGAAGGCGGCCCAGCGCTACACGGATTTTGCTTACCGCGACGACGATATTCTCCTCTTCGGCCGCGAAAGCGCCGGTGTGCCGGAGCATGTGCATGAAAAGGCCGATGGCCGCGTGCTGATCCCCATGGTCGAGGGCCAACGCTCCATCAATGTTGCGATGTCAGCCGCCATGATATCGGGGGAAGCCTTGCGGCAAACGCAATGGCCGCCGCTTACCGCACCGGGGCCGCACCTGGCCTGAATGTCGCACCCGAATAGGCGTTGGCACGCCGGATAAAGTGTGAGAAGCTTCGCTCTGGAATGCTCTAACTCAGGCAGCCTTGACGAGGTGACCCATGTTCCAGACGGCATTCACGCTTTCCCTCACGCAGTTCGCACGTACATTGAGCCTTCCCGAGCGGCTCCAGCACTCCCCTTTGCGCAACCTCGCGCTGGAGGGCCTTCGCCAGCGCAACTTCGCTCTCGATGCGCTGTTTTACGACGTCAAGGTCATCACACCCGAGGAAGCCTTCTACATCAGCGACTCGCTCGCCGCCGAAGGCGCGATCCTGATCGTGCCGCCGAGCGGTCTTGGGGCGCTCACCCTCTGCGAAACCATCGATGAATTCGTCTTGCGCGGCGGCGGTAATGCCCGGGCGCTCGCAGTCGCCGGCATCGGCGGCTCCGCGCTCGGCGCGGCCGCCTTTGCCCGCAACGTGGCAGATGCGATCGACGCACCGGTCGCGGTCGTCGTCTCAGGCTACGGCATAGCCGATGCCATCACGGAAGCCTTCGGCGGATCGTTTTTCTTCGGTCATTTGAGGGGGCTGCGGCCGCTGCTTGAAAGCCTGGATGATCTTGCCGGCCGGCCCAAGGTTGGAGCGCAGCGCGATGGAACTGCTGCCCGCACCAGCCTGGACACCAGAACGGTGCAGGCGCTTCTTGCCGATCCCCGCCTCTCCTTCCCTCTGCTGGCGGGCCACTCCAAAGGCAATCTGGTCCTCTCTGCCGCCCTGCATAACCTCTCGAAGCAGGATGAGGGGCGGGTTGCGGAGCTGGCGCGGCATACCAAGATCGTGACGATCGGTACGCGCATCGCGATGCCATCGGCATTCACCGATGTCGTCGATGTCATGGGCGAGTGGGACTGGTTCGGCGAGATCAATTCCCGACGGTTCATCCGCGCCGATCAGCGCGTCGCGCATGCATGGCATCACACGAACACCGATTTGAGCGGCCACCTGCCGGTGACCATCACGCTGATGGAAATTCTTGCGGCATCGCCCGTCGCCGAAGATCGGAAAGCTGGAGAACACCAAGCTGCAACACTCGGTGCCGCGGCCGAACGGCCGGCAATACCAGAGACAAAGCCTCCCTCACCTCCGGCTCCAGCCAGTGGCAACACGACTGGGATCGAGAAGGTCAAGAAAGCTTTCTCCCCGTGGCCCATGCCAAGCGCTCAGCCGCCCGCGTTCGGTCCATCGGATGATCCGCCACCGCCCATGCCGCATTGAGCTCGCGACACATCGCCAGCACGCCTCGGAGAAACGGGAGCACGCTTCGGGAGCCATCACCCTCATGCGGGCGCCATGTCGTTCGGTTTCAGTCCGCCGATGGCAAGCGCCGCATGGTGAATTCGATGCGGTCGCCGTCGACCTGACGCCAGCTTTCGACTTCGGTCCAGTAGGCAGCTTTCGGGAATTCGGTGAACCATTCACGCGCCTTTTCACGCGCTTCGGGGCGACTGAGACAAAAGGTCTCGCGAACGAATTCACTCTTTCCACCGGCGGGATGGTCCTGCCGGTAACGGAATATTCTGCGTCTCAACCCATCAAGGGGCGGCGGTCCAGGTATCCTCATGATAAAACCTCGCCTTTGAGAGAGGGAACATAATACCGCATTGTGAAATTTGCGAGTCGATTCTCCTGCGACGTTGCTGCACTGGCTGCGCCGCAATCTTGCTGATATTCCAACTCACGATACATACAGCGCGAATCGCGGGCCGCCAGCTGCTCGCGCCGTCGGAGAGCATGAATGGAACGACCCAATCTTCCCAAAGGATTACCCGAGGATATTGAAGAGAAGAAAGAAGCAGCACGACATTGGTTCGAAAGCCTGCGCGACACGATCTGCGCGGAGTTCGAGCAGTTGGAGAACGAGCTGACCGGGCCCCTTTCCGACCAGGAGCCCGGCCGCTTCGTCGCCAAGGACTGGCAGAGAGACAAGGGCCAGGGCGGCGGCGGCCGCATGTCGATGATGGAAGGCCGCGTCTTCGAAAAGGTCGGCGTCCACACCTCGACGGTCTATGGCGAATTCTCTCCCGATTTCCGCAGCCAGATTCCGGGCGCCGAGGAAGATCCGCGCTTCTGGGCTTCGGGACTGTCGCTGATTGCCCATCCCGTCAATCCGAACGTGCCGACCGTGCACATGAACACCCGCATGGTGGTGACGACGAGCCAGTGGTTCGGCGGCGGCGCTGACCTGACGCCGATGCTCGAGCGCCGGCGCACGCAGGAAGATGCCGACAGCGCGCTCTTCCATCGCGCCATGCAGATCGTCTGCGACCGTCACGCCGTCGCGGACTATCAGCACTACAAGAGCTGGTGCGACGAATATTTCTTCCTGAAGCACCGCAACGAGCCGCGCGGTATCGGCGGCATCTTCTTCGACTGGCTGCATTCTTCGGAAGAAGCCGGCGGCTGGAATGCCGATTTTACCTTCACCCGCGACGTCGGCCGCGCCTTCACGATGGTCTACCCGCGCATCGTCCGCTCCAATTTCAACGAAACATGGACGGAAGAGGACCGTGACGAGCAATTAATTCGCCGCGGGCGCTATGTGGAGTTCAATTTGCTGTACGATAGGGGTACAATATTCGGACTAAAGACTGGCGGCAATGTGGAGTCCATTCTTTCGTCCCTGCCGCCGGTGGTGCGTTGGCCCTGATGCATGTCGCGCAAGTGTGGCGGCGTTTTGCGATAACGACATGCAAAAGCAGGCAATGCGGGGCGTAATGGGCGAGTGTGAAAAATCGCGATACGCTTTAGATATCCGACGGAGTTGATCGGATAATGCCCTGAAATCGGCGGGAGGAGTGACTAAGTGACCTAATGCTCGTTTCAATCGGAGGAGGTTGTAAATGGCAGCAGAGAAACACGTCACCGAAGCTTCGAAAGAGCAGAAACTTTCACGCACGGTCGATAGTCCCGAGTTTATCGTCCGACTGGCCGAAGATATGCGGATCCGCAGCGGATCCGACCTGCCGCTATCCTGCTTCATCGAACAGGTGAGGATGCAGCTGGCGGGTAAATCACCGAACGACATCGCCCGCTTCGCGGCCGATCGCTCGGCAAGGCAGCCACCGGTTACGAAGTATCAGTCATCGGACTGCTTCAGATCCTGGGCAATGCCGGATTGAATCCGGGAGACAGCCGGCGGCAAGCGGGAGGCTTGGCGCCGGCAGAAACTTTTTTCCACCGACCGCGTTTAGCCCCATGTCGTTCAGCCCTACGCCTTTGGCATGGAGGGACCGGAACGATTGGAGAGATGAGGAGGAAGATATGCGACTGTTCGAGTGTGGTACGTTGGTGCCGGGCTGCTCCTGGCATACTCGCGCCCAGGACGATGCCGAAGTGGTTCGCCGTGCCGTCGAGCACATGCGCGATGCGCATGGTGAGACGATCATTCGGGAAAACATGGTCGACAATATCAAGGCACGCATTCGCGACGAAGCCAATGCGGCCTGATTAGGCGCCGGCAACGGGTCTCGATATCACGCGGCAGCCAACTCTTTCAGTCGGGCGAGAAGGCTCGCCCGGTTCATCTTGAAGTTTCCGTCGAGCCATTCCTGCTCGAGCTTGCCAAGAAGCTCGCCGACGCGCGGCCCCGCGGCGACGCCCGCAGCCAGTGCATCCGCACCGCTGAGCGGGAAAGCGGGTCTTTTCCATTTTGCCGCTCGTTCCAGCAGCTTGCCGAGCCGCGCGGCACGTCCCATTTCCTCGAAATCGCTCTCCGCCTTGCTCCGCGCCGTCACAAGCGCCAGCTTCAGGCGAACCACGATGCCCGATGGGTCGTGACGATAAAGCAGGCGGTCGAAGGCCGCTTCCGAAATATCGTCCTTGACCACAGGCGCATTCGCCCATGCCTGGAGATAGGCGCCTTCGGCTTTTGAAAGACGCAGCCGCTCGGCAAGTTTTGCAAGTCTCGCGGCATCCGGCGGCACGATCGCGGCGAGCCGCAGCAACGGCTCCGCCGGCCAGCCGAGCGCCTGCTCGGTGGCGACAAGCCCCGGAATGGCGTCAATGCCCCATTTCTCGGTTTCCGGCAGCACTTCGGTCAATATGCCGATCTGGCGCATCCAGAGCAGCGCCCTGCCCGGATCCTGAGCCGCCAGAAGCTTTTTCATTTCCGACCAGACGCGCTCGGCCGAGAGCGTCGATATCTTCGACTTCGCAGCTGCGCAGGCGCGAAGCCCGTCCGCATCCGGCCGGCCGCTGCCGTAGTGGGCGAAGAAGCGGAAGAACCGCAGGATACGCAAGTAATCCTCGGCGATCCGTGTCGCCGCGTCGCCGATGAAGCGGATATTGCGGCGCTCCAGATCGGCCAGCCCGCCGACAAGATCCACGACCTCGCCGTCGGCAGACGCATAGAGCGCATTGATGGTCAAGTCGCGCCGCTCGGCGTCGCCCTGCCAATCCTGGCTGAAAGCAACCACGGCGCGGCGTCCATCCGTCTCCACATCGCGCCGCAAGGTGGTGATTTCGAACGGTTTTCCATCAATGACCAAGGTCACGGTGCCATGCGCGATGCCCGTTGGCACCGCCTTGATCCCCGCCGCCTCGGCTCTTTCGACAACGGCCTCCGGCAACAGGGTGGTCGCTATATCTATATCGGCGACCGGCAATCCCATCAGGCTGTTGCGCACCGCCCCGCCGACGACGCGCCCCTCGCCACCCTCGGCATCGAGCAACGACAGCACCCGCTGCAATGCCTCATCGCGAAACCAGGCCTCATCGGCAACGGACGTCATGTATAGAGCCTTTCATAAAGCGTGCGGACGATACCGGCGGTAATGCCCCATATCATGCGCTGCCCATAAGGCATGCGGTAGAAATGGCGTTCAGTTCCCTGCCAGAGCATCGTGTCGGTCACGTGGTGGTCGGGGTCCATCAAGAAGGAGAGCGGCACCTCGAAGACATCCTCCACTTCCGTCGGATTGAGAGCCAGGTGAAAGCCCGGCTTCACCACCGCGAGAATCGGCGTGATGCGAAAGCCGGTCGCCGCCAGATAATGCGGCAGCCGCGCCACCGGCTCGATGAAGATGTCGGCCAGCCCGATCTCCTCGCCCGCCTCGCGCACTGCCGCCATTTCCGGCGAGGCATCTTCCGGGTCGATAGCACCGCCCGGAAAGGCGATCTGGCCGGAATGCTTGCGCAGGGTGGATGTCCTCAGCGTGAAGATGACCTTGGCATCGTCGCCGCTGTCGACGACCGGTACGAGTACGGCAGCATCCTTCAGCTTCAGGTCCGCGACCTGCGCTATGGTCTCCGGATTAAGCAGATGATCGCCATGATCGCGCCAGGCGAGATCGATCGGGCCACCGCTCTGATTGAGGGCGCGACGCCGGAATTCATCCGCGGAATAAAGAGGGAATTCGCTCATCGAGTCAGCGCATCCAGTTCCGCAACCGGCATGACAGGGAAGATCGTGCCCCCTGAGCGCACGCAGAACATCTCGCGCCCGGCAATTTCAACGGGTTCGCCGAGTTCGACGAGGTCGTACATGACCGCCCGCGTCACCAGCGCTTCAAGACGCCCCCGGACATGCAGGTAAGGCTTCAATTCATCGTTCTCACCGCTGATGACGAAGCGGATCGGATGGTCCCTGCCAGCCTCGACGACATCGCCGACATTCGTGCGGAAGGTCAACACGCGCTTGCCGTCGCGCTCCGTTACGCTCATCTCGACAGCCACGAAAGGCGCGTCGATGACGCGGATGCCGACTTTTTCCACAGGCGTGACGAGATAGGTCTTCCCATCGGCATCCTTGCGAAGGACGGTGGAAAACAGCCGAACCAACGGCGCGCGGCCGATCGGCGTGCCCAGATAAAACCAGGTGCCGTCGGCCCTGATTTCCATGTCGATATCGCCGCAGAACGGCGGATTCCAGCGATCGACGGGCGGCAGCCCCTTCTTACGGCCGCCGCTATCACCGGCCGCGCGGGAAATCAGCGCCGCGAGGCTTGCGGCATCGCCCGTTGTCCTGATTTCCTCGGTTGCCATTCTTCTGTCCCGGTTGGTCGTTAGTCAGGAATATGACAGTTCTCACGAGATAGTCATTTGAAACGTGCTTGTCAGCCGTCTTGGTGGCGATAAGTTGTATTGATTATGAGGCAAATGTGTAACGTCTGCGAATCACGCACACCGTTTTTCTGCCATTGGAGACGCAAATGGGCATGATCAAATCGACCGAAACGAGCCTCGATGAGCAGGCCATCATCGCCTCAGCCGAAAAGGCGCTTGGCGATATTGCCCGCGTCCGCGAAGAGGTGTCGAAGGTCATTTTCGGCCAGGAAAGCGTCGTGGAAAACACGCTGCTCGCCGTGCTCGCCGGCGGTCACGCCCTGCTCGTCGGCGTACCTGGCCTTGCAAAGACGAAGCTCGTGACGACACTCGGCGCCGTGCTCGGCCTTGCCTCCAATCGCGTGCAGTTCACCCCCGACCTGATGCCGTCGGATATTCTCGGCTCCGAAGTGATGGATCAGGACGAGAGCGGCCGCCGCTCCTTCCGTTTCGTCAAGGGACCGGTCTTCGCGCAATTGCTGATGGCCGACGAAATCAACCGCGCCTCGCCGCGCACGCAGTCGGCCCTGCTGCAGTCCATGCAGGAATACCACGTCACCATCGCCGGCCAGCGCTACGACCTTCCCGCTCCCTTCCACGTTCTCGCAACACAGAATCCTTTGGAACAGGAAGGCACCTATCCGCTGCCGGAAGCCCAGCTCGACCGTTTCCTGCTGCAGGTCGACGTCGATTATCCCGAGCTTGCCGACGAGCGCCGCATCCTGCTGGAAACGACGGGCTTGAGCGAAGCGACGCCGCAGGCAGTCATCGATGCCGAGCGCCTCTTGGAAATCCAGCAGCTGATCCGGCAGATGCCGGTCAGCGACGGCGTGGTCGATGCGATCCTGTCGCTGGTGCGCTCGGCCCGTCCGGGCCAGGGCAATGCCTCGACGGACAAGCATGTCGCCTGGGGTCCCGGCCCACGCGCCGGCCAGGCAATGATGCTCTGCGCCCGCGCCCGCGCCCTTTACGAAGGCCGGCTTGCGCCGTCGATCGACGACATTCATGCACTGGCCGAACCCGTATTGGAACACCGCATGGCGCTGACTTTTGCCGCCCGCGCAGAAGGTATGTCCGTGCGCGATGTCATTGCAGGGCTGGTCAAGTCGAAATCGTGACCCGGATGTCGAGGAGAGTATAGCGCGTGGCATCCATCGGACAGATCGTCAGACCGACCTCAGGCAACGATGCCCTCTCCCGAGCCCGCAGCCGTGCCGCCCTCGTGCCTGATTGCCTCGTCGAAGCCAAGCGCATCGCCAATACCGTGATCGCCGGCTGGCACGGCCGGCGCAAGCGCGGGATCGGCGAGAATTTCTGGCAGTTCCGCCCCTATACCGAAGGTGAAAGCCTTTCGCGCATCGACTGGCGGCGCTCGGCCCGCGACGATCATACCTATATCCGCGATCATGAATGGGAAGCCGCGCATACGATCTGGCTCTGGGCCGATCTGTCGCCGTCCATGATGTATAAGTCGACCTATGGCCATGTGTCCAAGGAGGGTCGCGCGCTCGTCCTGATGCTGGCCCTGGCGGAAATTCTTTCCCGCTCCGGCGAGCGTATCGGCTGCCCCGGCATCATGGAGCCGGTTTCGACCCGCAACGCTGCCGAGCGTCTGGCCGCAGCCCTGATGCATACCCCGCTCGAAGGCGGTCTTCCGCAGACATCAATGATCCGTGGCTGGAGCGATATCGTGCTGATCGGCGATTTTCTCGACGATGCCGATAGCGTCATGGGCAGGATCGGCCCCTTGGCGCGCCGGGGCTTGCGAGGCCATGTGATCGAGGTTGCCGATCCCGCCGAAGAGCTCTTTCCCTATAGCGGAAGGACCGAATTCAGCGATCCCGAAACGGGCTCGAAGCTGATTGCCGGCCGCGCAGAAAACCTGCGAGACGATTATCAGCGCGCCTATCTCGCTCGCCGTGAAAACCTTGGCCAATCGCTGCGTCATCTCGGCTGGACCTTCGTCAGCCACCGCACGGACCGGCTGGCCTCCGAAGCGCTGGTCACCGTGCATATGTATCTTTCCGGCATGCCCGCCAGAGTAGCTTCCGGAGGGCAGCCATGAGCGGTCTCTCCTTTGCATTCGCCTCGCCCGCCATCCTCGCGGCTCTTATCCTGCTCCCTGCGATCTGGTGGTTGCTGCGCCTGACGCCGCCGCAACCGCGCACCGAAGTGTTCCCGCCGCTCCGCATTCTGGCCGCCATCCTCAAGCGCGAGGAAACGCCGGCGCGCAGCCCCTGGTGGCTGACGCTGCTGCGCATGCTGCTGGCCGCCCTCGCCATCCTCGCCATCGCCAACCCGATGTTCAATCCGCGCACCAATACGCTATCGAGCGGCGGGCCGCTGGTGCTGATGATCGACAATAGCTGGGCGAGCGTCTCCGACTGGGAACGCCGCGTACGCACAGCTGATGCGCTGATCGACGATGCGGATGCCAAGAGCATTCCCGTATCGATCGCCTTCACCGCAGAGCAGAGCAACGATGCGACGCCGGGAGCTGCGACATCGGCGCGTGACAAGCTGCATGCCATGAACCCGAGGCCACTGGTGCCTGATCGCGAGCGCGCTGCCGACGCCGTGAAGGCGGCCCTCAACGGCAGCAAACCCGGCACGATCGCCTTCATCTCCGATGGCGTCGAGAGCAGGGATAAGGACGACATCGTCAGCCGGCTCGCCGCGCTGCAGCCAGGCGAGCTGCGGCTGATCGAAGGCGACGGTCAAAATATCATTGCAATCACCGGCGCGGCCAATACCGCCAACAACATGACCGTCACCGCGACGCGGCTGAATGGCACCGCCCCGATGCGCCTCGGGCTGACCGCACAGGACAATCAGGGACGGCCGATCGCCGTCGGTTCGCTTGATTTCGCCGGCGGCCAGACCGTCGCCACCGGCTCCATTGCCGCTCCTTTCGAGATGCGCAATGATTTCGCCCGCATAAGCCTCGACCGGCAAGCGAGCGCCGGAAGCGTCTATCTGCTCGATGATGGTTTCCGGCGCCGGCGCGTGGCGCTTCTTTCCGGTCAGGCAGCCGACGAATTCCAGCCGATCCTGTCGCCACTCTATTATATCCAGCGCGCCCTCCAGCCCTATGCCGACCTGATCCAGCCGAACAGCGCCGATCTTGCCAAATCGATCCCGGAGCTGCTCACCGGCAATCCCTCGGTCATCATCATGGCCGATGTCGGCCGCCTGCCGCAGGAAACCTATGCGCCGCTGCAGAAGTGGATCCAGAATGGCGGCACGCTCGTCCGCTTCGCCGGCCCGCGCCTTGCCGCGGCACCCGCCGACGATCCGCTCGTGCCCGTGACGCTGCGGCAGGGCGAGCGCACATTCGGCGGCGCACTTTCCTGGGCAGAGCCGCAGCCACTTTCCGATTTCCCGGCATTCGGCCCCTTCGCCGGCATGCCGAAGCCCAAGGATGTGCTCATCAAGCGGCAGGTCCTGGCCGAGCCGACGCCGGATCTGGCCGAGCGCACCTGGGCAAGCCTTGCCGACGGCACGCCGCTGGTCACCGAAAAGCAGATGCAGGCAGGCCGCATCGTTCTCTTCCACGTCAGCGCCGAGCCGCAATGGTCCGACCTGCCGATCTCAGGCGATTTTGTCGAAATGCTGCGCCGGATCGTGCAGCTGTCCCATGCCGGCGGCGTCACTCCGCCGGAAGGCGCCGCAGCCAAGGGAAGCGAAGCGATGCCGCCTTACCGGCTCCTGACCGCAAAGGGCGTATTGACCAGCGAAATCGGCAGCGCGCGCCCGCTGGAACCGAACGGCAAGGGAGCGTCGATTGCAAGTTTCGACAATCCGCCCGGCCTCTACGGCTCCGAAGAAGGCTTTGTCGCACTGAATACGCTTTCGAGCGGCACGCAACTGAAACCGCTGGATGCCTCGGCTTTGGGCTCGGTCGCACGGGAGGGCCTAATCGGCGGAGAAGCCTGGTCGGCAAAGCCGATCCTCTTCACCCTCGCCTTCCTGATCCTGCTGGCCGACAGCATCATCGTATTGTTCATGAATGGCGCCTTCCCGCGCCTCGGCAGATCGGCAAAGACGATGGCGGGTGGCGCAGCGATGCTGCTGCTGGCCGCCTCGCTTGCCATCTTCCTGCATCCGGCAATCGCATTGGCCGACGATTCAAAACCCGGCGACGACACCATCTTTTCGCGGCTGGATAAGACCCATCTTGCCTATGTCGTCACGGGCGAGTCGGAGGTCGATCATGTCTCGGAGCGCGGCCTTGCCGGCCTTTCCGACTATCTCACCTATCGCACGACGCTCGAGCCCGGCCCTCCGGTCGGGCTGGACCTGACCAAGGACGAGTTGGCCTTTTACCCCCTGATCTACTGGCCGGTTTCAGCGACCGCGCCGATGCCTTCCAATGACGCCATCAACCGCATCGACGCCTATATGCGCAATGGCGGCACCGTGCTGTTCGACACCCGTGACGCCATCGACACGATGGGCGATACCTCGACGCCAAGCCCGAACGGCCAGCGCTTGCAGCAGATCCTCGCCAATCTCGATATTCCGCCCCTGGAGCCGGTACCGGCAGGACACGTGCTGACCAAATCCTTCTATCTTCTGTCGAGCTTCCCCGGCCGCTATGCCGATAGTCCGCTTTGGGTGGAGGCGCGGCAGGATGTGCGCCGCGACGCAAATGCGGTCGCAACCTCCGACGGTGTGACGCCGATCATCATAACGGGCAATGATCTGGCTGGCGCCTGGGCCATCGATGAAAACGGTTCGCCGCTGCTGCCGACCGTGCCGCCGGACGAAACCCAGCGCGAATACGCCTATCGCACCGGCGTCAACATCATGATGTACATGCTGACCGGAAACTATAAATCCGATCAGGTCCACGTTCCGGATATCTTGCAGCGCTTGGGGCAGTAATATGAATATCGGTTTCGCCCCATTCCTCCCCTGGCCTATCCTGACCGCTCTGGCGGTGCTGACGCTTGCCATCGCGGCGCTTGCGATCTTCAGGCGCCTTCGCGGCAGCTGGATCCGTGCTCTGGCGGGCATTGCTCTCCTGGCTGCGCTCGCCAACCCGGTGCTGATGCAGGAGGATCGCGAGCAGCTGACGACCATCGTCCCAATCGTGGTCGACCGCAGTCTCAGCCAGCAGACACCGGAACGCTCCAAGATGACGGACGACGCTCTAGCGATGCTCAAGGACCGGCTGGCGCAATTCCCGCGCATGGAGCCACGCATCGTCGAGGTGCGCGATCCGGCGGAAGCAGAATCGCCCTCGACGCGGCTTTTCTCGGCGCTGTCCTCAGCGATCGCGGACGTGCCGCCCGCCCGAATCGGCGGCGCCATCTTCCTCACGGACGGCCAGATCCATGACATCCCCGGCATCAACCAGCAACTCGGCTTCGACGCACCCATCCACGGGCTAATCACAGGCAAGCCGGACGAATTCGATCGCCGCATCGAAATCGTGCGCGCCCCTCGTTTCGGCATCGTCAACGACGAGCAGCAGCTCGTCTTTCGTGTCGTTGACGATGGCAAGAGCCCTGGCGTCACGGCGGCAGTGACCGTCAAGATGAACGGCGACGAAATCGCCACTCTGCAGGCTACACCCGGCCAGGACACGCCCTTCAGCTTCAAGGTGCCCCGCGCCGGCAACAATGTCCTCGAATTTGCCGTCGCCGAGGTGCCTGGCGAAGTTACGGCGATCAACAATCGCACCGTCCAGCTGATCGAAGGCATCCGCCAGAACATGCGCGTTCTGCTCGTCTCGGGTGAGCCGCATGCCGGCGAGCGCGCCTGGCGCAACCTTTTGAAATCGGACGCCTCGGTCGATCTCGTGCATTTCACCATCCTGCGTCCGCCGGACAAGCAGGACGGCACCCCGATCAACGAATTGTCGCTGATCGCCTTCCCGACGCGCGAACTTTTCGTTGACAAGATCAATTCTTTCGACCTGATCATTTTCGATCGCTACCAAGATCGTCAGAACGTCCTGCCGACGATCTATTATGATTATATGGCGCAATATGTCGAAAACGGCGGCGCCCTGCTCGTGGCCGCCGGTCCGGAACATGCCGGCGGCAGTTCGATCGCGCTGACGCCGCTAGCTTCCGTGCTGCCGGCCGAGCCGACGGGTCAGATGATCGAGAAGGCCTTCTATCCGCGTCTGTCGGATCAGGGCCGCAAACATCCCGTGACACGCGGCCTGGATGGATCCGACGCCGAGCCGCCGCATTGGGGCCGCTGGTTCCGCAGCGTCGATGTCGAACGGCCGCAGGGACAGACTGTGATGGTCGGCGTGAATAACAGCCCCTTGCTGGTGCTGAACCGCGTCGGCCAGGGCCGTGTCGCCATGCTGCTCTCCGACGAAGGCTGGCTCTGGGCGCGCGGCTTCGAAGGCGGCGGCCCGCACGTGTCGCTCTATCGCCGCATCGCCCACTGGCTGTTGAAGGAGCCGGCGCTGGAGGAAGAAGCGCTGACTGCGAACGCCGCCGGCCGCACGCTGCAGGTGACGCGCCAGACCATCGGCGACGATCCCGGCCCCGCCACGATCAAATCGCCATCCGGCAGGTCACAGACATTGCCGCTGAAGCAGACGCAGCCGGGTCTCTATCAGGCCGAAAAACATATGGACGAGATCGGGCTCTATCAGATTGCCAATGGCAATCTGTCGACGCTCGTCCATATCGGCGCCATCGATGCCCCGGAATTCCGGGCGATGATCTCGACCACCGAGACGTTGAAGCCGCTGTCGCAGAAAACAAAGGGTCTCGTCAGCCGGGTTGCCGGCGTCAATGACAGCGTGACAGTGCCTCAGGTCCTTCCCGTGCGCGGCGCCGTGCGCGTCGCCGACAACCAGCGCCTGACCATCCGCATGACCGACGAAACCGTGTTGAAGGGCATCAATACACTGCCGCTGTTTGCGGGCTTTGCCGGTCTTGCCGCCCTCCTCTTTGCCTTCTCCGCCACATGGTGGCGCGAAGGACGGTGACCGCGATGAAAATTGACGTGACCGATGCCCCAAGCGAAAGCGAACTCGCAGCCATCAGCGAGGGATTGACAGCCTTCAATGTTGCCGATGTCGGCCCCTCGGAGCGCCGTCCCCTGGCGGTCCTGATCCGCGACGTTTCCGGCAGGACCATCGGCGGCATTTCCGGCTATACCGCCTGGGGGTGGCTGTTCACGCAATGGCTCTTCGTGCCCGAAAGTCTGCGCGGCCAGGGCATGGCCGGAAAGTTGCTAGAGGCAGCGGAAGCGGAGGCAAACGCGCGCGGCTGTTTCGGCGCATGGATCGATACCTTCAACCCGCAGGCGCTGAAAGCCTATCAGCGGCAGGGCTATACGATCTTCGGCGAACTGCCGGATTTCCCGGCTGGTCGCAGCCGATTCTTTCTGAAGAAGACGTTGTCGCCCCGCTGACATCAAGCAGGGCGATTTTTATCGATAGCGCCTTAGACAGCGATCGCCGTGAACTGTACGACATCATCCAGATCGTCGTCTTCGGCTTCCGTAGCCGCAGTGGAATCATCGCGCCAGGCGATCGAACCGTGCAACCGCGCATGCATGTCGGCGGCGATCGGCACGACCAGCACCCGGTTGGGATCGACAGGCCCCGGGAAGGTCAATGCGTTGTAGGCGACCTTCTCGAAACCGAGCGGACCATAATAGGGTGGATCGCCGACGAGGATGACGGCTTCCGAGCCCTTGCGCTTGGCGGCCTCGACGGCGATGCGCACGAGCTCGCGGCCTATGCCCTTGTTCTTGTGGGAGGGGCGCACGGCAAGCGGGCCGAGCAGATGGCCCTTGACCGATCCGGCCAGCACCGGCGTCATCCGCACGGAGGCGATCGTCTCGCCATCGTCGGCGCAGATGAAGGACAGCAACCGGTCATGCGGTCCCTGTTCGCGAATGCGAGCAGCAGCGCGCGTAAACCGGCCAGGACCGAACGCTTCTTCGTTGATGATTTCGATGACGGCGTCGTGCGACGCATCCTCAGTGAGGTAGACCAGATCGTGCTTGTACATTAGACCAGTGAAACCAGATAGACGAACGATATTGTTCCCGAAAGCGCTCGTGGAGCGTTCAAGATCATCGGCGTCGTCGCAGGCTTCTGGCTACTTTCATGACAAGGGTCCTTAAATTATGAAAAGCCGGATAGCAGGAAATATCCGGCGCGTCCAATGCAAAATACATGATGCCATTTTTTAATGCGGCATCGTGCCCACATCCTGGCCTTCACGCATAACGCCGGTGCCCGAAGCCTCTCAGCCATGCATGCGACGCAGTGTTCATCATTTGCCGTCTCGAAATCCGGCGTGCATGCCGTATCTCTTGATATATAGTTTCGGCAGTTTCCCGAAAGGATCAAGCAATGGGCATGTTGGTGGACGGCGTCTGGCATGACGTCTGGTACGATACCAAAGAAACGAAGGGCCATTTCAAGCGCGCCGCGTCGCAGTTCCGAAACTGGGTGACCGCGGATGGCAGCGCTGGGCCGACAGGCACCGGCGGCTTCAAGGCTGAAGCCGGACGCTATCATCTCTACGTGTCGCTCGCCTGCCCTTGGGCACATCGGACCCTGATCTTCCGCAAGCTGAAGAAGCTGGAGGAGCTGATCTCGGTCTCGATCGTCGATCCGCTGATGCTGGAAAACGGCTGGGAATTCAAAGGGACAGACGGCGGCACTGTCGACCATCTCTTCGGCGCGACGAAGCTCTGGGAGGTCTATGTCAAGGCCGATCCGCATTATTCCGGCCGGGTGACCGTTCCCGTTCTATGGGACAAGCAGACCGGCACGATCGTTAACAACGAATCGGCCGAAATCATCCGCATGTTCAATACCGCCTTCGATGGCCTCACCGGCTCCAAGGCGGATTTCTATCCCGCCGATCTCAGCGCCGATATCGATGCATTGAACGAGCGCGTCTACGATACCGTCAACAACGGCGTCTACAAGGCTGGCTTTGCGACGACGCAGGAAGCCTACCAGGAAAACGCACTTCGCCTCTTCGAAACCCTCGATATGCTGGACCAGCGGCTGGCGACGAAGCGCTATCTGTTCGGAGACCGGCTGACGGAAGCCGACTGGCGCCTGTTCACGACGCTCGTCCGCTTCGATGCCGTTTATGTCGGCCATTTCAAATGCAACATCCGCCGCATCGCCGATTATGCCAACCTCTCGGCCTATCTGCGGGATCTCTATCAGATCGCCGGCGTTGCCGAGACGGTGAACCTGACGCATATCAAGAACCACTATTATCGCAGCCACAAGACGATCAATCCGACAGGCATCGTGCCGGTCGGCCCCGATCTGGACTTCGATCGCCCGCACGGCCGCGAGCGACTGGCAAAAGCCGCGTGACTTGAATGCCGGTGGCTACCAGTGATTGGAAGGGGCTTCCGCTCCTTCCAATTCCTTCAGCCTGCGATAGGTTGCCTTCGTCGTTCCGGGTGGCAGCGCATCGAGCGCGAAGAAACCGCTTTCGACGATCTCGCGATCCGGCTTGCGCGGCGCGGTCTGCGTGACCTCGACACGGTAGAAAACGACGTGGTCTCTTTTGCTGATGCGATTGTTGAAATAGACGTGGAAGAGCTGCGGCCGGCCCGAGATCACCAGATTGCCCTCCTCCCGCAGCTCCTTCGCAAGCGCTTCCTCCACCGTCTCATGACGTTCGACGCCGCCGCCGGGCATATGCCAGCCGGCGATATAGGAGTGGCGCACCAGGAACACTCGCCCCTCCCGATCGAAGCAGGCGGCGCGCACGCCAAGCGTCATGCTGCGAGTCAGGCCGAAATAGACATGCAGCGCCCGGCCGAACAACCGCACCGCCAAACTCTGCTTTTCGTCCCTCGAAATATCGTCGCTCATGCGTGAAACCCGATGTCCCGATCCGCATTGAGGTTGGGCATGTATTTGTTTTGACAATAGAGTGGGCTATGTCTCATCCCATGTTCAAGCTCGCGCATATTTCCGATGTTCACCTTGGTCCGCTGCCACGCCTTTCGATCAGAGAGCTCGCCTCCAAACGCATTACCGGATTTGTGAACTGGCACCGAAACCGGCGCAAGCACCTTTTTGGCGGTACGCTTGATCTCCTTCTTGACGACATAAGGGCAAAGCAGGCCGATCATCTGGCCGTAACCGGCGATCTCGTCAATCTTGCGAGCGGCATGGAGATCCAGACCGCAGCAGCATGGCTGAAGACGGTCGGCGATCCGCTGCACACGTCAGTCGTGCCGGGCAATCACGATGCCTATGTGCCCGGCGCCTACGAAAAGGCCATGCGTGCCTGGTATCCCTATGTCAGCGGCGATCACGCTCCCGCCGAATGGCAGGAAGACCAGCGCATTTTTCCCTATCTGCGTATCCGGGATCAAGTGGCGCTGATCGGCTGCTCGACCGCAGTCGCCACGCCGCCCTTTGCCGCCAGCGGCTTCTACTCCGCCCGCCAGGCGCGCGAGACGGTCAATATCCTGCGCGCTGCCGGCGATGCCGGGCTCTTTCGCGTCGTCATGATCCACCACCCGCCGATTCGCGGCGCGACCAGCTTCTACAAACGCATGATCGGCATCCGCCGCTTTGCGGCGGTCCTCTCGACGGGCGGAGCCGAACTGGTCCTGCACGGGCATACCCATCTCAACACCTTGCATTGGCTGCGCGGCCACATGGGTCCCGTGCCGATAGTCGGGATCGCTTCCGCCTCGCAAGGGGTCGGTGGCCTGAAGCCGCGCGCCGCCTACAATCTCTTTACGATCGCCGGTCGTCCCGGCGCCTGGGAGTTGAAGGCCGAACGCTACAGCCTCAACGACAACGGCAATGGCGTCGATCCGGAAGGCATCGATATCCTGGCGACATGATCGGCATTTTAGAACGTCGCGCGCATCGTTTCGGTAGCGTTTTCTAAGATACGGAGCTACAATCGGACCATCGGAATCCCGGGAGGATAGGATGGGTTTCAAGGCGGTGATGAAAAGCTTTTTAACTGTGGTGGTCGCCGCCGGATTCTTGGCTGCCGCCAGCCTCCAGGCCATCGCCGCCGGCTCCGAAAATGACGAAACGGCCCCGCCGCCAAAGAGCAAGACGACCACCCAATGCACCGATGGCAAGGTTTGGGACAAGGATAAGAAGCAATGCGTGAAGCCGAAGCAAAGCGCCTTCAATGACGATCAGCTGTTCCAGGCAGCGCGCGAATTCGCCTATGCGGGCCAGTATGATAACGCCATCATCGTCCTGAAGCTGGCAAGGAACCAGGACGACCCCCGCATCCTCAACTACCTTGGTTACGCCAATCGCAAAGCAGGCCGCATGGAGCTCGGCATGAGCTACTATCGCAAGGCGCTGCAACGCGACGAGAATTATATCCTTGCGCGCTCCTATATGGGACAGGCCCTTCTCGAGCAGGGCGATGTTCAGGGCGCCCGCGTGCAGCTGGTCGAGATCCGCGATCGCGGCGGCGAAAATAGCTGGGCTTACCGCTCGCTACTGCAATCGCTGAAGGGCCATGTCACCTATTGAGACAGCATGGGTCGGCGCATGCACAGACCGCCGCCCGGAGAAGGACAGTTAAGTGCGAGTGTTTTGAAGGCTTGCGAAACGGCACGGAAATGGTTCATACCAACACAGGACGAACATTCTGCTCGCATCACCTTTTCCAAGGGAAAGGTCACTCTTTGCGGAAGCACGTCGCCCATGTGACAACCTCCAACGCTTCTTTGGAAAGACCATGCCAACGCCGGTAGCAGCCATCGATATCAGACGCGATCTGGTCGGCCTTCTTCCGAAGCTTCGGCGCTTCGCGGTAACGCTGACCGGCGATCTGGCTGAGGCGGATGAGCTTGTGCAGAGCGTCTGTCAGCGCGGCATCGCCAAATTCCATCTGTGGAACAGCGGCGGCAAATTGGAGAGCTGGCTCTACACCATGGCTCGGCATCAATGGATCGACGAGGCGCGGCGCCACAAGTTGCGTCCTGCCGGCAAGGGCAATGCTCTGGAAGAGGGCGACCCGGCATCCGGAACACATTTAAATCCGGTTGAAGCCGGGGAAGCGCATCGCCTCGTCACATCTTTGCCCGAAGGACTTGCCAGTGTCTTCCTGCTGGTCGATGTCGAAGGACACAGCTACAAGCAGGCGGCCGATATCCTCGGCATTCCGCTGTCGGCAGTGATGTCGCGACTCTCCAGCGCACGCCTTTACCTTGCCTCTCAAGGTCACAGCCGCTCGCCTCGAAGGTTTTAAGCATTGCAGGACATGAAAAAAACGCCGCTCGAAGTCCGCTTGTCCGCCTTCATGGATGGCGAGACGACCCGGGAAGAAAAGGAAGAGCTGGAAAAGCTCATCGCTTCCGATCCGAATGCGCAGCGCATATTCGATGAGCTGAAGCACGGCTCCGATGTCGGCCGCAAGGCTTTCGACGAGGTTTTGAAAGAGCCTGTCCCGCTTGCACTCGTCCGTTCCATCAAGAGCGCCCAGCCCCCGAAGACTCGCGACCCTTCTCCCCGTCTCGCCAGGCCATCCCTGAAATTGGCGCCGAACGGCAGGCAGTCGCTGGCGGCGGCCCTGATCCTCTTCGCGGTCGGCGGCGGCATAGGATATCTCCTGGGCGCACAACCCGCCAATGCACCGGAGGCGGCACCCGTCACCCCGGCCCAGGCCGCGACGCGAAACTGGCTGGATGACATAGCCGCCTATCATCGCATCTATTCGCGCCAGCCGCGCCATATGGTCGAACTGCAGGCAAGCGAACTGGACGAAATCAGCAAGTGGCTGGGCAGCACGGTCGGCGTCAAGTTCAATTTCCCGGATCTGGCTGCCGACGGCCTTGTCTTCCAGGGCGCGCGGATGTTCATCGCCGGCGGCAAGCCCGTTGGCCAGCTGATCTATAAGAATCTCGACGGCGATGTCGTCGCCGTCTGTTTCACCAAGACTGACGGCGCCGCCAACGACAACGATTTCAACGAGACCATCAAGGACGATATCAGCATCGTGTCCTGGCATCGCGATGGCGCGACCTACGCCGTCGTCGGCCCGTCCTCGGATGCGATGCTCGACCAGATCGCCAATAGGGTATCGTCGGAGATCTGACCGCCCCCTCTCTTTCTTTGCAGCTTGCAGCCGAACGCTCGCGGATGGATAATGACCCTGCGGCAATCGCATGAGGCCGATATTCTTACTGGAGTTTCCACATGTCCGACGTTCTGCTGACCATTCCGGAAATCGACAGGCGCATTGCGGTGATAAGAGACAATCTTCGCGAACTGATCGAGCAAGCCGCCGCCTTCTCCGGCGCAGCCGACGAAGAACGGACGTCGGAGCGGATTGCCGAACAGGAAGAAGAACTCGAGCGCCTGACGAAGCAGCGCGAAGAGCTTGCCAAGGGCAGGCCTTGAACAAAATACGCCATTGAAGCACATATCCTCGGACGACTTCGACGCGAGCCGTGTCGAGCGATCATGATACAATTGCTGCTGACATCGGCGCCAATACACGCTATGTAGGTTGTAGCGATCAATGAGGAGAGCACTCTGATGAAAAACCACGGCACAGGAAACCACCGCTGAAAAGCAGTGCCGTGAAGGGCTGCTTTATTGGCCCGACCATCAGATTGCTATGTTCGCCCGCGGAGGGCCCTCATGTTTCGTCGCTTCGAAGAGCTTGTCGATCCGTTCCAGGATCATGATGAGCCGCAACCATCATCCAAGGCCTGGCGCTATCTCCTAACCAACCTTCGCCCGTTTCGCACAGTCATGGCGATGAGCCTCGGCCTGACTGTCATCGGCGCTGTCATCGAGATCTGGCTTATCGGCTATTCCAGCCGGCTGGTGGACAATCTGGCCGCCGCTCGCCGGGAGGATTTCTGGACGTCCGAAGGGTGGGGCCTGCTTGCTGCGGCCGCACTTGTGCTGATCGGACGGCCGCTTGCCGGCTATCTCCGCGAAAGCCTGGATGACATCGCATTTCGGCCGAATGCCGAGACCTTGTTTCGTTGGCGCGCCCATAGCCACGTCCTTCGGCAATCCGTCGGCTGGTTTCGTCAGGATTTTTCCGGGCGGATCGCCAGCCAGGTGCGTGACATCGGTACGGCGGCAACAGGCGCCGCCTATGCCGTGCTGCACACGCTGTCTTTCGTCACGATCTATGTGGCCGGCTCGCTCTGGCTGATGGCCTCGATCGACCCGCGCCTGATCTGGCCCCTCGCCATCTGGCTCCTCTGCTATCTCGGACTGATGGCCTATGTCATCCCTCGCCTGCAGAAGGCTTCCGCACAGTACCAGGGAGCCTATGCCCAGCTGACGGGCATGCTGGTCGACAGCTATGCCAATATCGACCTCATCAAGCTTTTTGCCGATGCCATGGCGGAAGACAAGGAAGCCCGTCGTCGTTTCTCTCAAACGCGAGAAACATTCGTCCGGGTGCAGAGGCTGGAAGTGCTTGTCAATTCGAGCATGCTGTTTCTCGGCAGCTTCCTCATCGTCGCGCTCGTCGGCTATGCGGTCGTGCTGTGGCAGTCCGGCGGCGCACCGCTAGGACTGATCGCGGCATCGCTCGCCTTAAGCTTCCGCATAACCGGCATGGCCGAATGGATGCTGGACGCGGTGTCGTCGCTTTTTGCCCATCTCGGCGCCATGCGGCAATCACTGCTGACCGTCTCGCAGCCGCTTGCGATTGCCGATATGCCGGACGCCAAGCCGCTTGCCGTCACCAAGGGTGAGATCGTCTTCCGGCAAATCACGCATCACTACGGCAAGGGAGATGGCGGGCTCGACGGCGTTTCGCTTCGAATTGCGGCGGGCCAGAAGGTCGGCCTTGTCGGTCGCTCCGGCACCGGCAAATCGACCCTGGTCAACCTGTTGTTGCGCTTCTTCGATCCGGAATCAGGCATCATCGAGATCGATGGGCAGGATATTCGGCAGGTAACGCAGGATAGCCTTCGCCGGCAGATTGCCGTGGTCGGCCAGGAGGCATCGCTCCTTCACCGCTCCATTCGCGATAACATCGCCCATGGCAATCCCCACTTTTCGGAGGATGTGGTTCTCGCTGCGGCCGAGAAGGCCGCTGCCAGCGATTTCATCGCGGGCCTGCGGGATCAGGAGGGAAGAACCGGCTTCGATGCCCATGCCGGCGAACGCGGCGTCCAGCTGTCGGGCGGTCAGAGGCAACGGGTCGCAATTGCCCGCGCCATCCTCAAGGACGCCCCGATCCTGGTGCTGGACGAGGCAACATCTGCCCTCGATTCCGAAGTCGAAGCCGAAATCCAGGATACGCTCTATGGGATCATGGAAGACAAGACCGTGATCGCCATCGCGCATCGCCTGTCGACCATCGCGCGCATGGACCGCATCGTCGTGCTCGACCAAGGCCGCATCGTCGAGGACGGCACGCATGCGGAGCTGATCGCCCAAAACGGTATCTACGCAACGCTTTGGTCGCACCAATCCGGCGGCTTCATCGAGGGCGACGAGTCGGCAGCCGACTGATACGCAACAAAAGGCCCCCTCTACAACGAGGGGGCTTCTCAAATCAACTGTAATCCTGCCAGAGCCTTACGCCGACTTGATGGCGAGCACGCGGTTCGCCGCCGATACGATCGCCTCGAGGGACGCTGCGACGATATTGGTGTTGATGCCGGCACCGAAGAGCTTGCCGCCCGGATAGGAGACTTCGACATAGGAGATCGCCGCAGCATTGGAGCCGTGCTGTAACGAGTGCTCGGAGTAATCCTCGACGGACATCGGGATGCCGAGATAGATCGAGAGCGCATTGATGAAGCCGTCGATCGGGCCGTTACCCCTGCCCTCGATGCGCTTCACTTCGCCCTTGTCGGTGATTTCGGCCGCAACGATACGCTGCCCCTTGTGCTCGGGATCGGCGAAGGTGTGGTGGTCGACGAAGCGGAGCGGCGCTTCGGGCTGCGTCACATAGCGTTCGATGAAATGCTCGTAGATGCGCTTGGACGGCAATTCCTTGCCTTCCTCGTCGGTGATGCGCTGGATCTCCTCGCGATATTCCACCTGGAGATTGCGCGGCAGGTTCAAGCCGTAGTCCTGCTGCATGATATAGGCAATGCCGCCCTTGCCGGACTGCGAGTTGATGCGGATGATTGCCTCATAAGTGCGGCCGACATCCTGCGGATCGATTGGCAGGTAAGGCACTTCCCACACCGGGTCGTTGGCGACCTTGGCGGCCTTCATGCCCTTATTGATCGCATCCTGATGCGAACCGGAAAAGGCCGTATAGACCAGCTCGCCGACGTAAGGGTGACGCTCGCCGATCGCCATCTGGTTGGAATATTCATAAACTTCTTTCATGCGCTCGATGTTGGAGCAATCCAGCTCCGGATCGACGCCCTGCGTGAACATGTTCAATGCCATGGTCACGACATCGACATTGCCGGTACGCTCGCCATTGCCGAACAGCGTGCCTTCGACACGATCGGCGCCGGCCATCAAGGCCAGCTCGGCGGCGGCGATGCCCGTGCCGCGGTCATTGTGCGGATGCAGCGAAATGATCAGGTTCTCTCTGTTATCGAGATTGCGGCACATCCATTCGATCTGGTCGGCATAGATGTTCGGCGTCGCCATTTCGACGGTCGACGGCAGATTGATGATCAGCTTGTTGTCAGGCGTCGGCTTCACGACATCGATAACGGCGTTGCAGATCTCCAAAGCCACGTCCAGCTCGGTGCCGGTGAAGCTCTCCGGCGAATATTCGAAGCGATAGCCGCCGCCTGCCTTCGCCGCCATATCGGTGATCATCTTGGCCGCATCGACGGCGATCTGCTTGATGCCCTGCACGTCCTTGGCAAATACCACGCGGCGCTGCAATTCGCTGGTGGAATTGTAGAAATGCACGATCGGCTTGTTGGCGCCTTCCAGGGCCTCGAAGGTGCGGGTGATCAATTCCGGACGGCATTGGACGAGAACCTGCAGCGACACATCAGCGGGCACATTGCCCTGTTCGATGCACCAGCGGGCGAAATCGAAATCGGTCTGCGAAGCCGAGGGGAAGCCGATCTCGATTTCCTTGAATCCCATATCCAGCAACAGCTGGAACATGCGCGCCTTGCGGTCGTGACCCATCGGATCGACAAGCGCCTGGTTACCGTCGCGCAGATCGACCGAGCACCAGATCGGCGCCTTGGTAATGGTCTTGGACGGCCAGGTCCGGTCGGGAATGTTGATCTGGGGATAGGCGCGGTATTTCACCGCTGCTTCGGGCATGCCTTTGGGGGAATGGCTGTTCGCGTCCATGGTCTCGTCTCTTCCTTTCCCGTCATTTTATCCCGCGTCTTAGCCGATCGGATGCGGCTTGGCGATGACAAATGCGGACCCTTTGCGGGTAAGCTGTCGATTTTAGGGTAAGTCGCGAGGAGCGATGGCCAGCGGGCTTTCGGCCGCCGGGCGCTCCTCAAAGGACCCGGCAACCGCGCGTAAGGCCGAGGAGGAGAAGCGAGGTAAGGGCGCGCGTATTGTCACGCAGGGCAACGCGCCCACGTGCAATCTGTTCGGAAATCTTTGCGCCAGTCAACTTCATGGCCGCGCTTATAGCCGCCGGATCAAAAAGAAGCAACCCCCTGCTCACTTCTTCAGCATCTGCACCCCACGCGACAGGGCCAGCATCAGCCCACCGGCGACCAGCCCCCAGAAGGCGCCGGAGATGCCGCCGAAGGAAACGCCCGATGCCGTCACCAAAAACGTGATGGCGGCGGCTTCGCGTGATTCCGGCTGCTGGAAGGCGTTCAAGGCGGAATTGGAAAGCGCCCCGACAAGGGCCAGGCCGGCCACAGCCTCGATGAGGATCGGCGGCGCGAGCGCCACGAAAGCCGTAACCGCGCTCGCCAGCAATCCGAGGATCACATAGCCGATACCGGCGACAATCGCTGCCCAATAACGCCGCTTGGGATCGGCATGAGCGTCCTGTCCGGCGCACATGGCGGCCGTGATCGCCGCGAGATTGACGGCATGGCCGCCGAAGGGAACGGCAAGCAGCGAGAACACGCCGGTCACGGCAAACAGCGGGCCGGGTTTCGGCTCGTAATCATGCACCTTCAGCACCGCGATGCCTGGAATGTTCTGTGACGCCATGGTCACGATGAACAGCGGCAGCGCGATGGACACGATACCGGCAAGCGTAAAGACCGGCTTCACGAATTCGACGGTAGGCAACAACGAATGCTCGAGCGAGGCGAAGGCACCATCCGGTATCTTCACGCCAAAGGCCAGCACCAGGGCAAAGGCCGCAAGCGCTGCCGGAACGGCCCAAAGCCGCTTGAACGAGCCGACCACGATCCAGGCAAGGATGATCGGCAAGCCGAAGGCCGGATTGAAGGCGATCGCCTTCACGGGCGCGAAACAAAGGCCGAGCAGGACACCCGCCAGCATGGCATTGGCAAGCGGCGCCGGTATGGAGGCGACCGCCCTGCCAAAAGGCCGAAAAAGGCCGGCAATGACGATCAATATGCCGCAAATGAAAAACGCACCGACAGCCACCGGGAAGCCGCCTTCGATCGCCCCCGCACTTGCGAGCAATGCGGCTCCCGGTGTGGACCAGGCAATGCTGATCGGCAGCCTCGTCGCCATGCTGAGCACGATTGCGCAAACGCCCATCGCAACCGAAAGCGCCGTCAGACCGGACGCTGCCTGCACATCCGAGGCGCCCACCACCTGCAGGCCATGAAAGACGACAGCGAAGGAACTGGCAAAGCCGACGAAGGCCGTGAGGCATCCCATGAACAGGCTTTGAACGGAAAAATCTTTGAGCATGGCGATGGAGACTCGAGGAGCGCAGAAGGATCAACTGAAGCGCATGGAGCATCACAAGCATCGGGCGTGCAAGTGCTGTTTTCGCGCAAAATGACAGTGTCGGTAAGCAAAATCGCTCGCGGAATATATCGTCGACAAGTCACATCGTGTATAAACGCGCATATTGACTCTCTTATTTATGCACGTTAATGCAAATTTATGAACAATTCACTCCCATTGTCTCGCCGGGACGTCATCGAAGCACGGCTTGCAGAAGGCCGGCAGATCATCGCCGCATCTCTGGCCGCCGAGTTCAACGTGTCCGAGGACGCCGTCCGCCGCGATCTGCGGGCACTTGCCGCAGAGGGCAAATGTCGCCGCGTCTATGGCGGCGCGCTTCCCTTGCTAACGCCCTCGCAGCCCATGGCCGTACGCGTCGGGCAGGAATCCGGCCGCAAGAGAGCCTTGGCCAAGGCCGCGGTCGCAATGATCGAACCTGGCGAATTCCTGTTCATCGACAGCGGCAGCACCAATCTCGCAATGGTCGATCTTTTGCCGAAGAACCTGGACGTGACGATCGCGACGAACTCCATCGATATCGCCAGCGCCGTCATGAAGCGCGGCGATATCCCGCTCGTCCTGATCGGTGGCGCGGTCGATCCTGTTGTCGGCGGCAGCGTCGATGCATCCGCGGTAGCAGCCATCGAAGCCATGAACATCGATCGCTGCTTCCTGGGTGTCTGCGCCGTTTCGGCAAGAAACGGCATCAGCGTGTACGAACATGCAGATGCGATCTTCAAACGGACGCTGCTCAAGAGAAGCGCAGCACGAATCGCGTTGATCACCTCGGAGAAGTTTCACGAACGCGCGCCGCACCGCATCGGCGGCGCTGACGATATCGATTGGCTTGTTGTCGAGGATGACCTGCCTGTCGCTGATGAAAAGGCGGTCGCCGACGCCGGCTTCTCGCTCGTGAAGGCAAGCGAAGTCACGTCATCCTCCTGATTTTGAAAGATAAGAAATGACCATGCAATCCACGGATCGGCCGGAAACCCGGCTGGCAACACGACTTGCTTTTCTGGTTGGGGGCTTCGCGCTCGCCTGCTGGGCTCCCCTCGTCCCCTTCGCCAAGGCTCGTCTCGGGGTCGATGACGGCGTGCTGGGCATGCTGCTGCTTTGCCTTGGCCTCGGTTCGGTCGCGGCAATGCTTGCGACCGGCATGTTGAGCGCGCGATATGGCAGCAAGCCGATCATCATCGCGGGCGGTCTTGGTCTCGCACTTCTCTTGCCGACCTTGGCCATGGCCGGCACGCCGTTTACACTCGGCCTTGCGCTGGCGGCTTTCGGCGCCTGCCTTGGATCGCTTGATGTCGCCATGAACATTCACGCCGTCGAAGTGGAGAAAGGCGCGGACCGGCCGCTGATGTCCGGCTTCCATGCCTTGTTCAGCATCGGCGGCTTCATAGGTTCCCTGCTCGTCACCCTGCTCCTCTCCGCCAAGGCCGGTCCTCTTGCCGCAACGTTTCTCAGCTCGGCAGTTATGGTGATCGCCATGATTGTCGCATGGCCCCGACTGCTGCGAACCGTCCCCGCGGAGGACGCGCCGCTTTTCGTCATGCCACGCGGCGTCGTGCTGCTGCTGGCCGCGCTGGCAGCAATCACCTTCCTCGTCGAAGGCGCGATCCTCGATTGGAGTGCTCTGCTTCTCACCACGCAGGGCCAGGTCGATACGAGTCATGGCGGCCTTGGCTACATGCTGTTTGCGATTGCGATGACGGCGGGCCGCCTGAGCGGCGACGCCATTACCGCACGGGTCGGAGACAGGGCAATCATGCTATGGGGCGGCATCGTCGCGGTAGTGGGCTTTGTCATCCTCCTCCTCAGCCCGATCGCGATCCTCGCCATGAGCGGTTTCCTGCTGATCGGTCTTGGCGCCTCCAACATCGTTCCGGTGCTCTTCCGCATGGGCGGCGCGCAAAAGATCATGCCGCCGGGCCTTGCCGTCGCGGCCATCACCATGACGGGATATGCGGGCGTGCTCGTCGGCCCCGCCGGCGTCGGTTTCGCGGCGGATCATCTTGGCCTGCACGGTGCCTTCTGGATGCTCGCTCTATTGCTCTGCGTCACCCCGCTTTGCGCCGGCATCGTTACCCGCAATCACGAACAGGCACAGGGAGAGACAGATGCGGATCGCTCATACCGCTCTATGGACGCATGATCTCGATGCCGCCGCGAATTTCTGGGAAACCTATTTCGGTGCAACCGTCGGCGAACCCTATCGAAGCCAGCGACGGCCTGGCTTCGTCTCCCGTTTCGTCCATCTACCCGGAAGGGGCGATCAGATCGAGCTGATGACCGGTCCCTGGCTTGCTGCCGGTAGGCCGGATGAGCGCATCGGCTGGGATCATATCGCCGTGTCGCTTGGAGATCGGACATTCGTCGATGCATTGGCCGAGCGATGCCGGACGGACGGCTGTCTGAAATCCGCGCCCCGCATGACAGGAGACGGCTTCTACGAGGCCGTCATCGCGATGCCGGACGGAACGCCGGTCGAGATCACCGCTTAGGCAGTGGTCGGCCAATTCCGCAGGGTTCGCAGCTCAAGCACTCCAATTCGCCGCCCCTGGAAACGTTGCAATCTCCTGGTGGCGAAGGCTGGCGGCGGCTCTCTCGCTGCCAGCTCTTTCTCTTCGGTCGAAGCGAACGCAATCCCGCCACCTCAAAACAAAGCCCCCGCCAGCCTTCCGGCTAGCGAGGGCGCTCAATTCAATCGAGCAAAACCCGCTAGATCAGATTTCTGCCTGCGAGGTCACGATGCGCGAGACCAGGCCATAAGCCTTGGCTTCCTCGGCGGAGAGCCAGTAGTCGCGGTCCGTGTCCTTGGCGATCTTTTCGATCGGCTGGCCGGTGGCTTCCGAGAAGATCTTGTTCAGGCGCTCGTTCATCTTGATGATTTCGCGTGCCTGGATCTCGATGTCGGAGGCCATGCCGCGCGTGCCACCGGACGGTTGGTGCAGCAGGAAGCGCGTGTTCGGCAGGCAAATACGGCGCTCCTTGGGAGCGGAGACGTAAATCAGCGCTCCGGCAGAGGCGACCCAGCCCGTACCGATCATCCAGACCTTCGGCTTGATGAACTTGATCATGTCGTGGATGGAATCGCCTGACTCGACGTGGCCGCCGGGCGAGTTCACATAGATGCGGATATCATCGTCGCTGGCAGCGGAAAGCGCCACGAGCTGGGAGCAGACCTTCTGCGCCAGTTCCTGCGTGATGCCGCCATAGATGAAGATCGAACGCGACTTGAAAAGATTCGCCTCCGCGTCCTTGCCCAAGGGCTGCTCGGTCTTCTTGTCTTCCTGTTCGTCTTCGTCGTTCATTCAACTCTCCAGCATGATGCGTCGTTCACCGCACATAGTGCGACTCAATGCGTAAAACAATGCCGGAAAAAGACAAGGCGGGAATAGCGGCTGACAACATGGTGTTATGGTTGCGGATTACCGAAATGTAACTTGAATGGCTTTGAAAAGCCGAGATTTGATCCTACGTCAGGTCAGCGCGGTTAGAGATCGCGCCCCGAATTTACAGCACGGATAGCCAAGGAGGCCATCATGTCGCCAGAAGAACGTCAATTGCTTGCCTCTCTCTTCGATCGCGTGCGCGGTGCGGCCAGCACGCAGCGCGACGCCGACGCGGAGGCCTTTATCAACCAGGCGGTCCGCGACCAGCCCTATGCGCCCTATTTCCTGGCGCAGGCCGTCATCATGCAGGAACAGGGCATGAAGGCTGCGGCTGACCGCATCCAGCAGCTCGAGGCCCGTGTGCATGAACTCGAGCAGCAGGGCGCCGACAATCACCCGCAGGGCCAGAGCGGCGGTTTCCTCGGCGGGATCGGCTCGCTCTTCGGCGGCGGCCAGCAGCAGCGCGCCGTAGCTCCACAGGGCGGCAATCCGCAGCAGCAGGGCCGCCTCTATGACGATTATGCCCGCAATGCGCCTCAGTCCGGCCCTTGGGCTGGCCAGCCGCAACCACAGCCGTCAGGCCCGTGGAGCCAGCAGGCAGCCGCGCCTTCGGCTGGCGGCAGCTTCCTGCGCGGTGCGCTTGGCACGGCAGCCGGCGTCGCGGGTGGCGTAATGCTGGCGGAATCGCTCTCCAGCCTCTTCAGCCCGCATCTGGGCGGGACTGGCGGCGGCCTCTTTGGCGGCAATGCCGGCAGCGGTCTCTTCGGCGGCACGGCGGCCAATGCGGCCGAACAGCCGGTGCAGGAAACGATCATCAACAACAACTATTTCGGCAATGACGACAATAGCGATCAGAATGATCAGAGCGCGGCCGATTACGCCCAGGACGCTGCCCAAGACGCTCAGGACGATGATTATGATGACTCGTCCTATGACGATGGCGACGACAACTCATTCGCCTGAGCCGCAGCCTCATCGAATCTAGCAGAAAAGCCGCCATCCCCGGATGACGGCTTTTTCATTCAGCCTCGGCCGCGATATGGCTGCACACCCTGATCCGGCAACCAGACGCCCTCCGGCGGCTTGCCTGTCTGCCAGAAGACGTCGATCGGAATGCCGCCGCGCGGATACCAGTAGGCGCCGATGCGCAGCCACTTCGGCTGCAGCAGATCCACCAGGCGCTTGGCGATATAGATCGAGCAATCCTCGTGGAACGCGCCGTGATTGCGGAAGGAATGCAGGAAAAGCTTCAGCGACTTCGATTCCACCAGCCATTCGTTCGGAATGTAGTCGATGACGATATGGGCAAAATCGGGCTGTCCCGTCATCGGGCAAAGCGAGGTGAATTCGGGCGCGGTGAAGCGCACGACGTAATCGGTGCCGGCATGGCCGGACGGCACCTTCTCCAGAACGGCCTCTTCCGGATTGCTGGCGGTTTCCGTCTGATTGCCGAGCATCGACAGGCCGGACACATCGGTCTTGGGCATCTTTAAGTCTCCTTGATCACTTTAACGCGGATACCATGGGCCTTCTCGCCCTCCGGCTCCACATGAATGGCTATTTCGGCGCCCGCATGGATCGCCCGTATGGCATCTTCAAGGCGATCGCAGATTCGATGCGCCTCCCGCACCGGCATGGCGGCGGGCACGACCATGTGGAAATCGACGAAGGTCACGGCCCCTGCCCTGCGCGTCTTGAGATCATGAACGCCGAGCGACCCCTCGGCATTCTTGGCGATCGCATCCTTGATGATCTCCTCTTCCTCCGGCAGCACGGCCTTGTCCATAAGTCCATCGATGGAACTGGAGATGACCTTCCAGCCCTGGTAGAGAATGTTGATGGCGACGAGAATGGCAAGCACAGGGTCGAAGATCGGCTGACCGGTGCCGAGTGCCAGCAACAGGCCGATCAGCACGCCGATGGAGGTATAGACATCGGACATGATGTGCTGGCCGTCCGCCGTCAATGCCGGCGAGCGGTGCGTCCTTCCGGCTCGGATCAAGGTCAGGGCCCAGGCGCCGTTAATGACGCCGGCGACGAAGTTGATGGCGAGACCGAGCACAGGCGCCTGCATCGGCTGCGGATTGCCGAGATGCCCGACCGCTTCCTGCACGATCATCAGCGCCGCAACGACGATCATCACCCCTTCGGTAACGGCAGAGAGATATTCCGCCTTGTGATGCCCGAAGGGATGATCGTGGTCTGCCGGCTTCTGCGCGTAGCGGATGACGAAGAAGGCGATGAAGGCAGCGACGACGTTGACGAGCGATTCAAGCCCGTCGGACAGGAGCGCCACCGAGCCTGTCAGCCACCAGGCCAGCATCTTCAGTCCCATGACGCCGAGCGACAGCGGGATACCCCAGAGGGCGAGCCGCCTGATCGTATCGTTTCCCTGACTGTTCATGCCCGTCTCCAAATGTCCCCACGCCTGCTCATGCGAATGAATTGCAAGAAAGGCGCCGTTGAAATGCAAAACCGCCCGCGCGAATTTCGCGCAGGCGGCTTATTGACGGTCCATATGCGACACAATGCCGAGTTTGTCAAAGGTGGTCGCCATTTTCCGCACGACAATTCGCCCCCACCGCACGACTGGAACGAAGCGCGCTCTTGTAATGCAGGCCGAAGCATGAGCAAGATTTGGCGCAAGCCGCCGTTCCGTGACAACAGGAAGCCGATTACACGCTCGCCTGTGGAAAATCATGCTGGTAATTTCGTCCGCGATTGCGCACTAAGCTGGGCCTCAGCCTGATGTGCAAGGTTCCGGTACCGCCGATGAACCGTCGCTCCTTATGAAACCATGGTTGAATATGCCCTCCATTGAAAACGCTGCCGACGCCTCACCTCTCACTGCTGACATCCATGCCAGCGCTTCGGAGCATCTGGTTGCAGCCGGCGCATTCTCTGAAGAGGAGCGCAGCGCCGTTTATCGTGCCATCGAGACGCGGCGCGACGTGCGCGACCAGTTCCGGCCCGATCCCCTTCCTGACGATCTCGTCAGGCGCTTGCTCCAGGCTGCCCATTCGGCACCGTCGGTCGGATTCATGCAGCCATGGAACTTCATCCTGATCCGTCAGCCAGAAACGCGCGAGCGCGTATGGCAGGCCTTCCATCAGGCCAATGAGGAAGCCTGCGCGATGTTCGAGGGTGATCGTCGCGCGCAGTATCAGCGACTGAAACTGGAAGGCATCCGCAAGGCGCCGCTCAGCATCTGCATCACCTGCGACACCAGGCGCGGCGGCCCCGTCGTGCTCGGACGCACGCATAATCCGGACACCGATGTCTATTCGACCGTCTGCGCCGTCCAGAATCTCTGGCTTGCCGCAAGGGCCGAGGGCGTCGGTATCGGCTGGGTCAGCATCTTCCATGAGGATGCCATCAAGGTGATCCTCGGCATTCCCGAGCATGTGAAGATCGTCGCCTGGCTCTGCGTCGGCTATGTCGACGAACTCTATGACATGCCGGAACTCGCCGTGAAGGGATGGCGTGATCGCCTGCCGCTCGACAAGCTTGTCTTCGAGGAAGGCTGGCAGAATTGCGAGGACATGTGAGGGCCGCCGCTCCGCGGCAACCCTCGACGGCTCAAAGCGTTACGATCGGAACGCGACAAACGAGAACACGTTGCCATCCGGATCGCGCACATGAAAATCGGTGCCACCCCATGCCTGCTTGGTCAGCGGCTGCGCGAAATCAACGCCCCTAGCCTTGAACTCTTCGAACAATCCCTGGACATTCGAAACTTCGATAGAAGCCAGAATGAGTGCCCCCTCCTTTGCCGCCGCCGCAGCAAAATAGGGCTCATAGACAAGCCGCAAGTGGATGCAGATGCCGTCGCGCGACACCGCCCCATAGAACGGCGGCGACCCATGCAGGAAGTCCTCGAAGAAGCCCAGCTTCTCCCTGAAGAAGGCCGCACTCGCAGCCACATCCCGCACGAAAAGGATGGGAACGATGCTCTTGAAAACCGGCGGCTCCGCTGCAGCAGCCGGCATCTTCGGGGCGTCCGCTGCAACGGACTTCAATTCCGCCCAGCTCCTGTGGCCCGCTTCGACCGCGACGATCTCCTGCGCTAACGATAAGGGGAATTTCATCGCCAGGATCTCGCGATCCGTCAGCGCCTTGAAACGATCGAGCATTCGCACTCTTCCACCAATGGAATAGTCGCGCTCTCGGTGCCAGCGCATCAACAGCTTGGCTTGTTTACGGTAGGTATCGAGGGTTGGCATGGACAGACTCCTGCTGAGTGATATCAGCGGGCAGGCCTAGCCCTTTCGGCCCGATGCCGATGTGCCCCACAGGAACGACGAAAAGACTAGGATACAACCTGAAGCAAGTCAAACCGCCTCAAAGGCAAAGTATGGCTTGCCGCAAAGCGTTCGTCGTCATTATGCAGCCGCAAGGACATTCGCAGCATCCAAGGCAATGACGTCCAGAGACCGGAGGTCAAGCCCGCCTGCCTCAGCGCGGCAGCCGTCCAGGTATTGCATCCCATCAGCGCGTTGAAATAACCCCGCGCTTCGAAGAACGCATCGTTTGGCCCATAGTTGCTGCCAGGCAGGGGTATCGGATTGCTATCGGAGCGATCAAAGCTGGCGAGAACGAATTGCTTGAGCCGCTCAAGACCTTCGGCATCGATGTCGATGACCGTCACAGCAGGCGCGTCCAGCGGGATATCGCCCGCCAGCTCCGCATGAATGACGGAACGGTCGAACGCAAAGCTCTTCAAGACGGGACCCGCCTTCAAATCGGCCCATGTGCGCGTTTCCGTATAGAAGCTTCGGCCGCCCCAGCCGAAAATGAGATAGCGCAGGTTGGGATTGCCGAGATCCAGCCCGGCCGACCGCAGGAAGGCGAAACGCGTGAGAAGATCGCCATCAACGGGAATGGCAATATCCGTATGGATGGGGTTGCTGAGCACGAGGATTTGTTGTGAGCGCTCGCTGCGCGCACCCGGTTGGTCATACCAGAGCGGACGCGGCGCGACGATGCCGAGACCGACAAGGAGCACGACGGCAAGAACGGAGAAGAAAACGCCCTTGAATATTCTTGAGATCACCGACTGAAAGCCCCCTGCAATACTGAATTTCTTCAGCGGTTTGTTGGCTCTTTCAAGGCATAAAAATAGCCCCATGCACTTTTTCCGAGTGCATGGGGCTAGCAAATTCTGCGCTCTAAACGCTGGCCTCAGGCGGCCTTCGTCTTCGCCCGCCGCGCCAGATGCGCCACGACATTCTCGATCATCCGCATGCCGGCATCGCCGCCGAGCGTCATGATCGATTCCGGGTGGAACTGCACGGCCGCGATCGGCTCCTTCACATGCTCGATGCCCATGATCGTGCCGTCTTCGCTCTCGGCCGTGATCATGAAGTCGCGCGGCAGGCTCGACGGATCGGCAAAGATCGAGTGGTAGCGACCGACCGTCACTTCGCGGCCAAGACCGGAGAAGACGAGACCCGGCTCCAGCACGCGGATGCGCGAAGGCTTGCCGTGCATCGGGATCGCCAGATGACGCAGCTCGCCGCCATAGGCTTCGGCCAGCGCCTGCAGGCCCAGGCAGACGCCGAAGATCGGCAGGTTGCGCGCCCTCGCCTTCTTGATGGTCGCCTTGCAATCGAAATCCTTCGGATTGCCAGGTCCTGGCGACAGCACGATGAGATCCGGATCGAGCCGGTCGAAGACTTCTTCCGGCACCGGCGTACGCACGGTAGACACCGTCGCGCCCGTCTGGCGGAAATAATTGGCGAGCGTATGGACGAAGCTGTCCTCGTGATCGACGAGCAGGATCTTCACGCCCTTGCCGACGGAAGCGACGTCGCGTTGCTGTTTGCCGGAATTGCCGGTCTTGGCATCACGGATGGCGGAAAGCATGGCGGAGGCCTTCAGTTCGGTTTCGGCTTCTTCTTCCTCGGGGATCGAGTCGTTGAGCAGCGTCGCGCCGGCCCGCACCTCGGCAATGCCGTCCCTGATGCGAACGGTGCGTAGCGTCAGACCGGTGTTCATGTCGCCATTGAAGCCCACCATGCCGATCGCGCCGCCGTACCAGGCGCGCGGGCTCTTCTCGTGGCTCTCGATGAAGCGCATGGCCCAGAGCTTCGGCGCGCCGGTGACGGTGACGGCCCAGGCGTGGCTGAGGAAGCCGTCGAAGGCGTCCATATCGTCACGCAGACGGCCCTCGATATGGTCGACCGTGTGGATGAGGCGCGAATACATCTCGATCTGCCGGCGGCCGATGACCTTGACCGAACCCGGCTCGCAGACGCGGCTCTTGTCGTTGCGGTCGACGTCGGAGCACATGGTGAGTTCCGACTCGTCCTTCTTGGAATTCAGCAGTTTCAGGATCTGCTCGCTGTCGGCGATCGGATCGTCGCCGCGCTTGATCGTTCCCGAAATCGGGCAGGTCTCAATGCGGCGGCCGGATACGCGCACGAACATTTCAGGCGAAGCGCCGACGAGATATTCCTGATTGCCGAGATTGATGAAGAAGGAATAGGGCGACGGATTGATCGCCTTCAGGCGTTTGGAAATATCGGATGGCTTGCTCTCACAGCGCTCCATGAACTTCTGGCCGGGCACCACTTCGAAGAGGTCGCCCTTGCGGAAGCTCTCCTTCGCCTTGACCACCAGTTCGGCATATTCGCCGGGGCGATGATCGCTCTTCGGCGGAATGGCATCGGTGTGCCGGAACGGCTCTGGCGCAATCTCGCCCGACTTGCCTTCCGTCGATACGTCGCCTTTGGCGAAGTCGTAGCGATCGATCCAGGCCTTGGCGGAATAGTTATCCACCACCAGGATTTCGTCCGGCAGGTAGAGCACCATGTCGCGCTGGTCGTCCGGGCGCTTGAGCTTCAGATCGATCGCGTCGAACTGGAAGGCGAGATCATAGCCGAAGGCGCCGTAGAAGCCGATGCTGGCATCGGCCTGGGAATAGAATAGATCGGTCACGGCGCGCAGCACGGTGAAGACCGTCGGCATCTTCGAGCGCTCTTCCTCGGTGAAAACGCGATCCGGCGTCTTGACCGTGAGATCGAGCCGGCGCGGCGTCGAGGTGCCAAGCACCACTTCGGAAACGGTCTTCAGCTTCTCAGCGATAAAGCCGAGGATGACTTCGCCGCGCTCGTTATAGGCTTCGATCCAGACATCGCGCCCGTTGCAGGACAGGCCGAGCGGCGGGTCGACGATGGCGGTATCCCAGCGTGTATAGCGGCCGGGATATTCGTAGTTCGACGAAAATACCGCGCCGCGGCGCTCATCGAGCTTATCGATGTAAGACGATACGGCATCCGCATAGGGCGTCGGCCGGCGCTGCCGGGTGACGGTGATGCCGCCCTTCGTCTCGTAGATTTCCGCACCATCATCCCGAAGGATCGTTACCATTGTTCCTCACTCCGTTGTCGGGCCCGGATGACAGGCGGCCAATATAACAAAAAAGCCGCCTCGAAATCTCGGGCGGCTCACTCGTCGTCTTTGAACACGATTGGTCGAGGCCGCCTCAGCGTGCCCACCACCAAACTGCAATGTTGTTCAAGGACGTGGTCATGGCGGGAATTGTTAGCGTGAGATGAGGGGATACGCAAGCCGCAATCTTGGAGAATGGGCAGAAACGATTTTTCGCCTCCGCCCATCCTTCTCTCATTCCTGCACTCTCGCCGCCTCGAAGAACTCCTCCGGGCCATCCACTTCGACCAACCGCTTCCGGTCGATCAGCCAGAACCGGTTGCCGACCGATCGCACGAAACTACGGTCATGCGAGACGAGAAGGCAGCTCGCCTCATTCGCCGTCAGCTCGCCCTCCAACGCCTCCTGGCCGTCGATATCCAGATGGTTGGTCGGCTCGTCGAGCAGGTAGAAGTTGGGATTGGTCAACCGCAGCGCCAGCATGGCAAGCCGTGCCTTCTGCCCGCCGGACAGACGGCCGATCTCTTTGCCCTGCATGTCGATGTTGATTCCGACGCCGACCAGCAGCGTGCGGGCACGCTGCTCGCCGAGCTCGAACAGGCGTGTGATCATGCCGAGCGGCGTGTCCTTCTGGCCGAGATTGGAGAGCGCCTGATCGCTGTAACCCAGCACCAGAGACGGCGTCGGCTTGATTGCGCCACCGACAGACGGATCGGCGATCGCCCTGCGGATCATCTCCACGAACCGCGTCTTGCCGGCGCCATTCTGCCCGAGCAGCACGATGCGATCACCCTGACAAATCCACTGCTGGCCCGTCTTGAACAGCAGCGTACCGTCGGGCGTGGTCACCGCGACATCCTCCAGCGTCAGCAGCACCTTGGCATGGATGCCTCGATTGACGAGCTTGATCGAGCCGGAGGAACGCTCGCGGTAGCCCGGTCTGGCGCTGTCCTCCAGCTTCTCCGCCCGCGCCTTCAGCTGTTTCGTCTTCACCGTCAGGAGATCGCTGCCGGAATTGACACCGAGATTATAGAGCTTGGCCGCCTGCTTGCGCAGTTGCTGCGCCGTCTTCATCTCCTTCTGGTAACGCCGCTCATCCGAGGCATCGACTTCGTCCAGCGCCGCACGCGCCCGGCTATAGGGCAGCGCATAGGTTTGCGACTGATCCTGACGCAGGAACAAAGTGCGATCGCAGACGGCATCGAGGAAGGCGCGGTCGTGGCTGGCGATGATGACGGGCACGTCGCGCGGCAAGGCATTCAACCAATCCTCCAGCAGCGCGATCTTGGCGAGATCGAGATGGTTGGTCGGTTCATCCAGCAGCAGCACGTCGGGCTCGGTTACCCATACGCGTGCAAGCATGGCAAGCCGCTGCCAGCCCCCGCTGAGCTGAGCCAACGTCCTCTCCCGCATCGCATCAGGCACATCGAGTGAATCGAGAGTGACGTCGACACGCCAGCCCTCGCTCGCGACCTGCTCCTTGGGCAAAGCGCGCAGGACTGCCTCATAGAAGGAGACATCCAGCAGGTTCGCCGGCACATTCTGTTCGACATAGCCGACGCGCAAGCCCCGGGCGCGGGTGATCTCGCCCGTGGTCGGCTCTTGCCTGCCCGTGATGCAGTTGAGCAGCGTGGTCTTCCCGCGTCCATTCGCAGCAACGATGCCGACGCGATCGCCGGCATCCACAGTGAAGTTGAGATTGGAAAACAACGGCGCACTCATGGTGACGCCCAGATTGCGAAGATTGATCAGAGTCATGGTCTTTTCCGGTCTCGATCGAGCATCTCAAGACATCGCCGGCGGCTCCTTTTGCCGCGCTACGCCAATGCCGATGGCCCAAACAGGCCAATGCTCGAAAATATGTCATGACGCAGCCGCGCGGTTGCGCAGGCTCGCGTCGCCCCAAGGGCAGACCAGAAGGAATGAGTGAGAAACAGCCTCTGATCAGCCCTGCAAACGCATCTGCAGGGCACGAGTCGGACCGAACTGGCGAATATGCCAGACTATCTTGGTCATACGGTCCTACTCTCTTTTCTCGACGGTTAAAGACTGCATTGTTCGAATAGCATCGAACGCTGCCATTTACAATTGCGCAGATCGCCCGATGCCACGCGAGAGAGCAAAAAAGAGGCGATGCCGAAGCATCGCCCAAATTCGCCGGATTCAAGTTTGCTGCATCGATGTAACCGCTTAGAACCTTTGCGTCAGCGTCAGCTTGAAGGTCCGACCGGGCTCAGAATAATAGGAAGCAGGCTGGGTCAGCGTGCCGCTGTAGGACGGTGCGTTGAGAGCGTCGTAGTAGGTCTTGTTGAAGATGTTGTAGACGCCGCCACGAATGCTGAGGCCCTTCACCTGCTCCGGTTCCCACCAGGCTGTGAGATCGAAGATGCCGTAGGCAGGGGTCTGCAGCGTATCGCCTGTCTTCTTCGCCTCGCGCGCCGCGGTGATGAAGGTCAGGTCCGTTCCCCAGACATCGGCCGCATAGCCGACGGTGAAGGCAGCCTTGGCCGGGGCGACGGAATTGATCCACTGGCCGGTATCGGAATCCTTGCCGTTCACATAGGCAAGCGAGCCCTTGACGTGGATGCCGTTGTCGAACGTCTTGTGCGCGTTGACCTCGACACCGAACATGCGGACGTTGGCGCGATTGAAGTATTCGGTAATCCCGAGCGGATAGGTGCCCGTGGGATCGCGATAATTCAACGTGTCGATGAAGTTCTTGTATTTGTTGTAGAAGGCGCCGATATGGCCGCCGAAATCGTCATCGCCGAGATTGGTGCCGATTTCGATGCCGTTGCTGGTCTCAGGCTTCAGGTTCGGATTGCCGATGTTGACGTATCCGCCAGGCACGCCGTAGTTCACATAGAGTTCGCTGACATTAGGCGCGCGGAAGGCCATTGCCCACTGCGCGTAAAGTTCGACATTGTCCTGCGGCTGATAGGAGGCGCGCAGCTTTGGCGAGAAGCGGCTGTCGGATTGCCCAGAGGGCAGGCCATCATAGTTGGCGCTGTCACGATAAGCAGCCGTGTTCTTCGGCGAGTAATCATACCAATCGAAGCGCAGACCCGGCGTCAGATAGAAGTTGCTGGATCCCAGCTCGATCTTGTCGTCGATGAAGGCGCCGACGCGCTTGCCATCGACATCGGGCATGTCGGACTGGTTGGTGTGGAGGAAGGCGCAAGTCGCGCGCCAGCGCGGGTTGGCGCAGCTATCCTTGCCGGCCGAATACTGGTGAACCTTGTCGAAGGCGACATCGAGACCGAAAGTGAGCTGGTGATGCAGGTTACCGGTGTCGAAAGATTTCGCCGCGTTGCCGCTAAAGCCGATACTGCGGTCGTCCATTTCATTGAGGCGGGAATAGTCGCCGATAACGGACGTGTACCGATAGCCCGCAGTACCGGTTTCACGCACAAGATTCTGCCAGTAGAAGACGGCATTGGCGGTATCAAGCAGTGAATCAGCGCTATCGGCTTCATATTTGTAATCGAGCGACACGCGATTGCGCTCGACATTGTCTGTCCCGTTGTAATTGCCAGGCCGGAAGTTTCCGGTCGGGCTCTGCAGGGTCATCAGATCGGTGGTTTTATCCTTGTTGTAGTGCTCGGCCGTGATGCCGAAGGTACCGGCGTCGGTATATTGACGGATCTTGAACAGGCCGCTTCTCTGATTGTAGTCGGCCGGGTTAGCCTCGGTACGTTTGGTCGAATAGCCGCCGACATCGCCGTTGTTCTCAAGCTCATGACCATGCGTGTAGCCGCCCTGGAAGAGAACGGCGGTATTGTCGATGCGTTTGGCAACGGCTGCGGCACCGCCGACACTCCGATCGTCACCATTATAGCCGAACTTGAAGACTCCGCCCCAGGTAAAGCCGGGCGCAATCAGATCTTCCGGCTCCAGCGTGCGCAGCACGAAGGCGCCGCCAAGAGCACCCGAACCGGCACGGCTGGAATCGGCGCCTCGCACGACATCGACGCTGGAAAGCGCGTTGAAATCGAAGCTGTTGATGCCACCGTCGGATTCGCGGGAGGCATCGAGAAGAAAAGGAATCTGGATGCCGTCGACGGTGGTCAGCACGCGGTCGTCGCCGAGGCCACGAATATTGACGCCGCCGGTAGCGCGGTTGAAGCCGACGCCGACTTCGGTGCTGCGGCCGAGGTCCTCGATACGTGTGATTTGCTTGTCGTCGATGTCCTTGGCCGTCGTCTCGCTTGTGGTCGGAGAGTCGGCGAGCACATCCTTGTTCGCTTTGCCTTTGCCCTTCACGACGATCGGCTTCAGATTGGTGACTCGATCCCCCGTGGCGGCTTCACCCGCCGCGTCTTCATTTTGAGCGGCTGTTTGCGCAAAAGATGTCGTCGTCAGCCCAAGGGCCAGAAACGCGGTGCATGCCAAGAGGACCGAGCGTGAGCGCCGGACAACCATAACCATTCCTTTCGAATTGCTTCACCGGGCTGGCTGGTTGCTGCGTCGAATGCAGGCAAGGGGCTGGCTAGGTCAGTTTTGTTGATGAGACGGCAATATTTCGCCTTCTTTCTGCCGCATAAAAAACATGACTATTATTGTCAATATATCTCATCCATATAATCATGAATAGAATTATCATGTTTAAAGACGGAAGACGAACGTTGCTGAATTGCAACGAAATGGCGACCTCAAGCGTTCTGATGACATCATCATTAGAATTGGCTGATTTACTTGATGTTGTTTAGAAGCATTTCACTAACCTCTGCCGTCATTTTACTTATGGCCGCTTCTCTTCCCCAGACCGGTCCGCTCCCAGAACAAAAGCCGGATCAGCAACGGGCTCAGCCGAGCGGCACGCCGCCGATCCCGGCGGAGAAGCCGGCAGCATCTCCTGACAAACCTGTCGTTCCGCCGGAAAAGCCGGATGCCCAACCAGAGGACAAGCCGGCAACTCCGCCTGAGGAGCAGACGACGGGCGAGATGCAAGGTCCCCCTCGCCCGCCCCCGACCGTCGCCTCCGAGCCGGACGAGGAACACCAGGCGTGCCTGAAGGAACTGACCGCGATGGGAGCAATCTTCAAGGAAATTCCCCGCATTGACGACGGCAACGGCTGCGGCATCGACAAGCCGATCTCGCTTTCTTCGCCGCTGCCGGGGATCGAATTCAAACCTCAAGGAACGATGCGCTGCGAAGCGGCGTTGGCACTGGCCCAATGGATGAAGGAGAGCGTGCTCCCATCAGCCGCCGCATTGGACAACGGCAAGATCGTCGCCATCAATCAGGCCTCGACCTATATCTGCCGCCTACGCAACAATGCCTCGACCGGCAAGATCTCGGAACATGCCCGTGGCAACGCCATCGATGTCGCGAGCTTCACCTTCGAAAACGGCAAGACCATCGCGATTGAGCCGCGCCGCGAAGATCCGACGCTGACAGGCGCGTTCCAGCGTGCAGCCAGCGCCTCTGCCTGCCTTTATTTCACCACTGTCCTCGACCCGGAAAGCGACGCTGCCCACGAAACGCATTTCCATCTCGATGTCATCGAAAGGAATGGCGGCTTTCGCTACTGCCACTAGAGGACAAAAACCACTACGCGTTTTTCCTGGAATGGCTTGAAAAGCACGCCGATCAATCGATGGTTCGACATTGTCAAAATACCGGCTCGATCAAGCTCGGATGCCGGCATTTGAGAACCAGACATCCCGGTAGATCGCAACCGCCGTTTCATCGGGCGCGCGCTCCTCGGTCAGCCAGATAGACTGGATGGACCGAGCCTCACCACCATTTGGAATTTTAATGGATTGGGCCGGATCCGATGCGCCGATGCATGGAATGAAATAAGCAGGCATCAAAGCACGAGCGCTGAAACCGATATCCTCTCGCGTAATGACCACGGCAAGCCCGACCTTCTCATTCGCCTGCCAGGGCACGATGAGCCGCCCTCCGGGTCGCAACGCCTGCAGCCATGACTTCGGCGGTGCCACCACGCCGGCACTCACATAGATCAGATCCGTATCCGGAAGCTCGAACGAAGTCGCATCGGTACAGATGACGGAAACGTCTTTATAGGAGGCGAGATTGTCTCGCGTGCGGCCGGCCAGTGCCTCATCGATCTCGATGGCATGGACATGTCCGCCCGGTGTCACCAGCGTTGAGAGAATGGCGGTGTAGTATCCCGTCCCCGTGCCGATCTGAACGACGGTTTCGCCAGGCTTGGGCGCGACGGCACCCAGGAAGGCGGCATGGAGAAACGGCTCGCCATTGTTGATGCCCTTCGATCTATCCAGGGAGACCAGAACATTTTGATAGAGAAAGGCGGGATCGCTGCTTGGCGTTTCGAGATAGCGTCCCTTGACCACGATCTGCCAGGGTCCCGGCCCCATGAAGGCTTCACGCGGCACCTGGCGGAAGGCCTGTTCCAGCCTTTCATCCGCCGAGTTGCCGGCGGCGGCCATCATTTTCGCATGGAAGGCACGTATATCGGCCAAGCTGGCACGGCTGTCTGCAGTCATGATCTGCCTCCGCTCTTCCATCCGGTGATGCCGATGTCCGTTGTCGATCCTGCTGCCGGTGGCGTCAAGCGAACGCGCGGTTTTTCTCCCTTCAATCGCATCGCATTCTGCTGCAGGTGATGTCGGACCGGCAAAGTTCCTGAGTTCAAACGACCCCGGTTGAATCAGATTCTGAACTTAAAACAGCCCCTCTATATAGCCATGATCATTGAGGAAAATTCTTTCGGCCGAAGGTGATTTCGGCAGGCCGGGCATGGTCATGATCTCGCCGGTGATGACGACGACGAAACCCGCGCCGGCCGAGAGGCGCACTTCACGAACGGGCACAATGTGCCCCTCTGGCGCGCCGCGAACGTTCGGATCGGTGGTAAAGGAATATTGCGTCTTCGCCATGCAGACCGGCAGGTGTCCATAGCCCTGGTCCTCCCAGGACCGAAGCTGATCGCGCACTGCCTTGTCGGCCGTCACCTCGCCGGCATGGTAGATTTTCGAGGCGACGATCTCTATCTTCTCAAAGAGCGGCAGATTGTCCGGATAGAGCGGCTGGAATTTTGCCTGGCCGGATTCGGCGAGTTCGACCACCTTATGCGCGAGATCGACGATCCCCGCCGAGCCCTCGGCCCAATGCCGGCAGAGGATCGCCTCGGCCCCGAGCCGCGCGACATAATTCTTCAGCGCCTCGATTTCGGCTTCCGTGTCCGAAACGAAATGATTGATGGCCACGACGACAGGCACGCCGAACTTGCGGACATTGGCGACATGCCGGCCGAGATTGGCACAGCCCTTGACGAGGGCATCGACATTCTCCTTGCCGAGATCGTCCTTCTTGATGCCGCCGTTCATCTTCAGCGCCCGCACGGTCGCAACGATAACGGCCGCATCCGGTGAAAGGCCGGCCTTGCGGCATTTGATGTCGAAGAATTTCTCGGCGCCGAGATCGGCACCAAAGCCGGCTTCCGTCACCACATAATCGGCAAGTTTCAACGCCGTGCGCGTGGCGATCACCGAATTGCAGCCATGGGCGATATTGGCAAAAGGGCCGCCATGCACGAGCGCCGGATTGTTCTCCAGAGTCTGGACGAGGTTCGGCTGCATCGCATCCTTCAGAAGCACCGCCATCGCACCGTCGGCCTTCAGATCGCGGGCATAGACGGGCGTGCGGTCGCGGCGATAGCCGATGATGATATTGCCGAGCCGCTTTTCCAGATCCCTGAGGTCGGATGCCAGACAGAGGATCGCCATGACCTCGGAGGCGACGGTGATATCGAAGCCGCCCTCGCGCGGAAAACCGTTGGCGACGCCGCCGAGCGACGACACGATATCGCGCAATGCGCGGTCGTTCATATCCATCGCGCGACGCCAGGTGATGCGCCGGATATCGATATTCTGCTCGTTACCCCAATAGATGTGGTTGTCGATCAGCGCCGCAAGCAGATTATGGGCCGAGGTGATCGCATGGAAATCGCCGGTGAAATGAAGGTTGATGTCTTCCATCGGAATGACCTGCGCGTAACCGCCGCCGGCCGCTCCGCCCTTCACGCCGAAGCAGGGGCCGAGCGATGCCTCGCGCACGCACACGACGGCCTTCTTGCCGATGCGGTTCAGGCCATCGCCGAGGCCGACCGTCGTCGTGGTCTTGCCCTCGCCCGCCGGCGTCGGGTTGATCGCCGTAACGAGGATCAGCTTGCCATCCTTCTTGTCGGCTAGCGATGCGATGAACCCGGCGCCGATTTTTGCCTTGTCGTAGCCGTAGGGCGCGAGATCTTCCGCGGGAATGCCGAGCTTGGCACCAATCTCGATAATCGGCAGTTTCTTCGCCGCACGAGCGATTTCGATATCCGATGCCACCGCCGCCATTATATTCGCCCCAAATATACGGTCATTTCCCTGTCGGGATAAACCAATACGTATCAAGTGTGAATAGCAACGGCATACTGTCCTCTGCGAAAGAGGCCGCCTTGTCGCGGGACAGGGACATGCCTATTTTCGGCTTCCAAATGCAACCGAGAAAGAAGGAAAAGATATGAAATCCCTGGAATTGCTGGTCGAGCGCATCATTCTCTCCAGTCGCTGGCTTCTGGTGATCTTCTATCTCGGTCTTGCCGCCTCGCTCGCCGTCTACGCCGTCTCGTTCGCCTATAAGTTCTACAAGGTCGCGATCAACGCACTCGTCTATGAAGAAGCCGACATGATCCTGGCGATCCTCGGCCTTATCGACGCCGCCCTGGTGGCGAGCCTGATCGTCATGGTGATGATTTCCGGTTATGAAAATTTCGTCAGTCGTTTCGACGAAGCCGAAGGTGAGGTTTCCTTCCTCGGCAAGCTTGATTCAGGCAGCCTCAAGATCAAGGTCGCCTCTTCGATCGTCGCCATTTCCTCGATCCACCTGCTGCAGATCTTCCTGAACGCTACTCAATACGACAACGCCAAGCTGATGTGGTTCACGATCATCCATCTCGCCTTCGTCGTTTCGGCGGTACTGCTGGGCCTTCTGGAAAGGATCATGGCGAAAAGCAAAGCCAAGGACGCTTGACGCCAAAATCGGCTATTTGCCGGCCATAGCCGAAGCGCTGCTCATCGGCGGCGGGGGTGCGGCGCAATCGGAGATCGATTGCCCGTCCTTGCAGTTGCGCGCGGAAACCAGCGCGTCCGCATCGGCAAGTTCCGTCGTCAATTTCAGCCTTAGCGCCTCCATCTGCGACATCAGATGGATCCCGCTCGGCTCGGTTCCAAGCATCACATCGACAAGTCCCTTGTCGACACCCATCGTGTCGAGGAAGCGGACCAACCGCGTCCGCTGGGCCTTGTCGAGCTTCGTCGTGTCGTATTTGCCGACGAATTTCCGCCCGATCTCCTTCTTGGAAAGCACCTTGCGCTTGCCATCCACCATTTCATATTCAGTGCGGTATTGGACGCGCACCTCGCTATAGGTCGTGGTGATCTGGTGGACGCCCAACAATGCGAAGGGGCTGGAAACACGCTGGACGCCGCCTGCGAAAAACAGCGGGCATGCCGAAAAGCAGATCGCGTCTGCGGAAAAGGCCTGTCCCTTGATCGAACCGTCCTCGGCAAAGGCTGCCGGGCAGATCGGCTCGGCATAGGGACATGCCCGCGAGCGGGTGCGGCCGACGGCGATCGAAAGCTTCTGTTTGCGGATGGTGCGCGCCATCTCCATCGCCGCCTTGACATCGCCCCCCGGCGAACTGACCACGATGGGCAATCGCCGACTGCCAAGCTGCTTCAGGAATTTCTGCAGCTTCCTCGGCGTGTCGGACATGATCTGTCCCTCGGCGGAGATCCAGTCCGGACACGTATTGTCGGCGCGGCATTGGCCCATCTCGCCGTGGACGAGCAGGAAGCGCATCGGCGTGCCGCCGGTGCCATCCGCCGCTTCGGCAAAGGCTGGCGCAACGAGCAGAAGCGAAACGGCCGTGACAATCCGCAACGCCGTTCGGCAGCACCGCATCGCAAGCTGCGGGAAAAAACGAAAATTCATGAGATATACGCCTGGAAGCGATTGCTTTGCCAAGACCGATAGCAACCGCTTTGGGCCTTCGCAAGGCATGCCGGCGCAATGGCGCATCATTTGCGAAAACGGCTGGCCCAGGGGCGTCGAAAACTGCCAGACGGAGAACGGCTGCAAGATGGAAGCAGACGGCCATGCATGCACACTGCGCAGGCACCACCTCGACCTTTTCTTCCATTCGTCGCAACACTTAGGCGGCAAATATCGCGATGCAGGACGCCCCCTCCTGTATCAAATTGCGACCTTCAGGCGGTCGCCGTCGTGGCATTTGAAGGGTCGTTTCAGATAGATTTTCGCTATTCCGAGACGCTCTTCGGTCGTCCGTCCTTGACACCGCAACACCGGCATCTGTACAGCGCCGTCGTTATAAGATCAGCGAAACAGCATTTTTTTGCGTTTAATGCCCTTTCTGGGCGAAGATTTATGTAAATACACACGTCCGAATATTAAAATATATGAAAATGAAATTATTTCTGGTCCTGTGATATTTTTGCGTCTAGCATTCACTCATAAATCCGGTATTTGATAACGATAACACGCTGTGGGCGCTTCAACCTATATGTCCTATATCATCACCGCCGAGAGACAATTGCTGCTTTCTGCCGAGCTCGCTGCTGCTCGGACACAAGCAGCGTTTGCGCTGGCGCTGGAGCAGGCGGGGTTAGCTTTTGGCTTCAGCTACATGGCATTCATGAATGCCCCGGTTCCTGACGATACCATGATGACGCCGCTGCTGATCGAAGGTACCGTGCCGGCGCAGTTCGTGCGTGATTTCGATCGTCAACAGCTGGTGCGGCGCTGCCCGATGTTGCTGCGCACGCGGGACTCGGTGCTGCCGCGCTCCTGGCATCTGTTGGAAAAAGACCTCGAACTCGACAGCGATCTTCCGCGCGAGCTCCATATGCTTTTGATCAACTACAATTGCCCAATGAGCGTGATCGTTCCGGTCAATTCACCGGATGGGCAGCGTCTTCTCTTCTGGTTCATGGGCAATCGCAACAGCCTCGGTCAAAGCGAAATCAATGAACTCACGCTGATCATGCTGCAGGCGCTGGATTCCTATAATTGTCTGAAGCGCAGCGATAGCGCCGTGCCGCATTCGCTCTCGGCCCGCGAACTCGAAGTGGTCCGCTGGACGGCCCAGGGCAAGACCTCGGTCGAAATCGGCCAGATCCTTTCCCTCTCCGACCATACGGTCAATGCCTATATGATGAACGCTATCAAGAAGCTCGATTGCGTTAATCGCACGCAGCTCGTCGCCAAGGCCATCCGCCTCAAGTTGATCAGCTAAGCAACTTTTTGCTTTCTTCAGATCGCGCCGACGTTTCATCTTTTTATTTTAGGCAGTCCGGACCGAAGACGGCTCCGCTCTCGAAATGCTCCGCTCAATATCCGCCTCGCCCTTAGCGGCCTCCAAGCACCGTTCGGATTTCGACGAGGTTTGAACGCACCCGGAGGATGTGGAAGCCCATCGTCGCGAGGTGGCTTGGCATGAACGAGCTGTCTTCGCGGCCGTTGGAAATGATCATCGGCTGAATGCGGAGCGCCGTCTGCAGCATCCCGAGCGTATCGTTCCAGAGCCTGCCGATGTTGCGTTCCGCGATCACCTGCTGAAAATCCGCGCCGGCCGCGCTCAGAATGCCGTAATTGGCATAAAGCTGGCCATAGGCAAACCAGAACCGATCGTCCGCGCGCGTGTCGAACCATCCATAGCTGTAGTTTTGCGATCGGTCCGCCAGGATATTTGCCGTGCTGCCAAGGTCGCCGGCGACATGATCGAGAAACTGCAGAAGATTATCCGCGCGTCCGTCGAAAACCACCTTGCAGTTGCTGAGATCGGTATTGAAGTTGCGCAGGTTAGTGATCGCGGCGCGATAATAGCTTGGGGTTGGCGTCTTCGGTCCGAACGGATGCAGGCCGAAATACCAGCTCGATTCGTCGAACTGCAGGTTGCCGCGCGCCTTTTGCAGATCGCCGTTGATCCCGGACGTCCCGCGCACACGGCCGAGCGTGTCGACCAATTCTGCCGAGGTGCGGCGGACCACCGAGTTTACGCCTCTCTGGAAGGATGCCTTGTTGTCGAGGAAAGGCGTGTCATCCCATGAAACGCCGAAGAACCCGAGCTTGTAGAGCAGCATCGAGGAGATCCAGGCATTCTGGTTGACGTTGAAATCGGTAAGATCGGCAGCGACATCCACGACTGCCGAGGTTTGGCACGACTTCGGCGCCGCAGCCGCAGCCTGCGCCGGCAACTCCTCTCCGGCGGAGAATTTGCGTTCGGAGAATTTGTAGACGTCGGGATAGGCCGGATTGAACCCGGACCAGATCTGCGTCTGCCAGATGAAATAGATGTAAAGCACAGCAAGCAGCGTCACGAAAGCGACGATGGGCAGCTTGATCAGCCAGTTGCTGTGGCGATACCAGCCGCGCGCGGCAAGAAACGGCCATGCGAGCCCGACGAAAACCAAGCCCAACCATCGTGCAATGGCGGCCCAGATCCGCTTCAAGAACGCTGTGATCGAGTCAAGCATGGACCAACGCCTCCAAAACCGCAACCGCGCGTCCTGCCTATACGCGAAGGACGCACCACACTGAACCTGCACACCGGCCCTTCCGAAAATCCCTTTCGATTTTCATAGGATAGGCCTTATCGCCATTCGCGTTTCAGCAAATATGTGTTCTTGAGAAAAACAACAACCGTCTGCGCCGAATTTTCGATGCCGGACAGAATCATCCCTCCGGTTGCGCATCGCCGGCGGTTTCACCCGCATCTTCGGACACGGGCGGCAGGTGAGGCTCCAGCCGCCTCTTGAACACGGCATCGACATGCGCCTTGCGCGCAGCCAGATCCTGCCCGGCCAGTATGTTTGCCTCGAAGGCCCGGATCAAGTCTTCGACCGCGGCCGTTCGCGCAGCCTCGGGGGTGTGGCTATTCGCGTTTGACGCCAACGCCTTGAGCAAGGCGATCCGTTGCTCGATATCAACAGCCGATTTGGCTGCCATGGCGCTGACGGCGGCAACCTGAACATTCAGGGATGCCGCCAGGCCCTCATAGATATCGATCAGGCGCTGCCCGGCCGTTCGGCGCGACTGAAGCCCGGCCTCCTGCCGCCGAATATCGTCCTGCTCGGCAAGCAGATCGCCATAATCCGCCTCCAAGCCGGATTGCAAATCGGCGTGGCGCGAGGAAGGACGATTGCGCCGCTGGTACATGAGTTTCTCCGTCAGGACATTGGCCCGACGCTGCACCTCCTCTATATCGAAATCGAGTTTCCGCCGATGCTCGATCACGCCTTCGAGATGGCGCTCGCAATCATGAAAGCAGCGCGACAAGGCGGGCCTTGCCTGTTTGAACAGGAGATCGAGTTCGGCCGAAACATCAAGAACCACTTCGAGCTCGGTGATGATCGTCTGAGGCTTCGAAGGCCCGCGCGCCAGCTTCCTGCCGAGCAGGCTCGCATCTTCAAGGCCGATCTTCTCGTCGAACAACCGCCGATGCTGCAGATCGGCCTCTTGCGTTGCGCGATCGAGCTCCTTCACCAGCGATGAAGCGAGCGATTTCCAGCGCTCGAGCAGCTCGACAGCCTCGCGCACCAGCACTTCCTCCATGGGAAAGTTGATGGCGCCGCTGCGTCCCTCGCCCCTGGCATGGCCGGCCAGCGTCGCGACGGCCGCGTTTGCGCTGTTGATGGCGTCATCAAGTGCCGCGCTTGCCTTGTCGAGCATGCCGTCGAAGGAATGAGGTCTGACCATGAAAGCATCTCTCCCTACCCGAGGAGTGAGACTAAAGCACGTCGCGCAAAAGTGTGTAGCGGTTTTGCGGTAACAACATGCGAAAAACCGAGAGCTTGAAGCGCACAGAGCGTACCGCCGGCGAGGAAAATGCTCGAAAGGACTATTGCGCCGCCGCCGGATTCTTCAGATAGGCGATCAGATTGTCGAGATCCCTCTCGCTCTTGAGGCCCAGAAACGTCATTCTGGTGCCCTTGACCAGGAATTGCGGCCCCGGCAGGTATTCGCGCAACAAGGCCTCGTCCCAAACCTTGCCATCGGCACCGAAGGCCTTCATCGCCCGCGAATAGGCATAGTCTGGCACGCTTGCGACGGGCCGGCCGACAACGCCCATTAATGAGGGTCCGACGCGGTTTTCCGGCACCGTCGCCGTATGGCAGGCGCCGCATTTCCTGAAAACGATGGCACCCGCAACCGCATCTCCATCAGCAAGCGCCGAAGACGCCGCGGCAAGCATGATGACGGCCGGCGCCAGGCAAAGCAGTTTCATCGTCCCCTCGATTAAATTCCTGCCGCGTCACGCCGGCCACATGCCGTCACTCGCAGACGATCGCCTCTTCCCAGTGACGGCGGCAGAGCGAGACATATTTGTCGCTGCCGCCGATCTCGATCTGCGCGCCTTCGCGCACGACCTCGCCGGCGGCATCCAGCCGCACGACCATCGTCGCCTTGCGGCCGCAATGGCAGATCGTCCGCACCTCACGCAATTCGTCCGCGATGGTCAGCAGCTCCTGCGATCCCGGAAACAAGTGTCCGTGGAAGTCCGTGCGCAAGCCGTAGGCCATCACCGGCAGGCCGAGACGATCGACGACATGGGCGAGCTGCCACACCTGCTCGCGCGTCAGGAACTGAGCCTCATCGACAAAGACGCAGTTCAGGGGCTCGCTCGCATGCATGTCTTCGACCATGACATAGAGATCATCGCCGATCTCGAACGGTATGGCATCCATCGTAAGGCCGATGCGGGAGGCGATCGTGCCGCGGCCGGCGCGATCGTCGAGAGCTGCGATGAAGGCGGCGGTGCGCATGCCGCGCTCCTGATAGTTATAGGCCGCCTGCAGCAGCATGGTCGATTTGCCGGCATTCATCGTCGAATAATGGAAATAGAGCTTGGCCATGACATTCTCCTTGAATGCTTCATGGGTGCTGCGAGATGATAAGGAAAGATATCCACGGCAAAAACCACAGGATTCAGGATCTATAGGTTTGCTAAGAATGCGCTGAAAACGATCGCGCTGAAAAATGCAGGCGTCGCAATCAGCCCCCTTAAACCGCCGCAAATACACTGTGGTCGCTTGAAAATGTCGGTTATTGATGGTTGCTTGGGAACGTTAGACTGGGAGTCACGCAATGATAAAAAAGACCCTTACTGTATTCGCTTTCGCATCAGCTCTTTCCGCACTGACACTCGGCGCCACGGCCGCCTCCGCCGCCGAGCCGGCAAGCTGTAGCACCGTACATTTCGCCGATGTGGGCTGGACCGACATCACCTCCACCACGGCGACCGCCTCCATCCTCCTGAAGGCTCTCGGCTACGACACCGACGTCAAGGTGCTCGCCGTGCCGGTGACCTACCAGTCGCTAAAGAACAAGGACATCGATGTCTTCCTCGGCAACTGGATGCCCTCCATGGCCGAGAACATCAAGCCGTTCGCCGAGGACAAGTCGGTCGAAACCGTCCGCGCCAATCTGGAAGGCGCCAAATACACGCTGGCGACCAACGAAAAGGGCGCTGCACTCGGCATTAAGGACTTCAAGGACATCGCCGCCCATAAGGACGATCTCGACGGCAAGATCTACGGCATCGAGCCGGGCAATGACGGCAACCGCCTGGTCATCGATATGGTCGACAAGAACTCCTTCGGCCTCAAGGGCTTCGAAGTGGTCGAATCCTCCGAGCAGGGCATGCTTGCCCAGGTGTCCCGCGCCGACAAGGAAGGCAAGCCGATCATCTTCCTCGGCTGGGCCCCGCATCCGATGAACACCACTTACAAGATGACCTATCTCACCGGCGGTGACGACGTCTTCGGACCGAACTTCGGCGGCGCAACGGTCTACACGAACGTCCGGGCCGGCTACCTGCAGGAATGCCCGAACGTCGGCGCCTTCGTGAAGAATCTCGTCTTCTCGCTGCCGATGGAAAACGAAATCATGGGCAAGATCCTGAACGACGGCAAGGAGCCGGAAGCGGCTGCCACGGAATGGCTGAAGGCCAATCCGTCGGCGGTCACACCCTGGCTTGCCGGCGTCACCACCAAGGACGGTGGCGACGGCCTGGCGGCGGTCAAGGCCAAGCTTGGCTTGTAACATAGGTGGATGAAGGGGCGGCTGAACCGCCCCTTTCTCTTCCGCGCATGGACTGCTTGCTTTCGCGTCCCGCCACCGCCCGGACAACGGCCGTGTGGCGTGACAGACCGTTATTCGGCGGCACCTCCGGCATCATAAGAAACAATCGGAAACGCCGCCCCCAATCGTGGGCAAAGACGTGAACTGGTTAACCGATTACCGCATTCCCATCGGGCCGTGGGCCAAAGCCGTCGTCGATTGGCTGACGACCAACGTCACATGGTTCTTCGACGGTCTTTCGTTCGTCGTCGCGCATGTGATTAACGCACTGCTTTTCCTCCTGCAGAAACCGCACCCGCTGATCGTCGTCGTCGTCTTCGCCGCCATTGCCTATTGGATGCGCCGCAGCGTTGCGGTCACGGCCCTGACATTCATCGGCCTGCTCATTACCATCAACCAGGGTTACTGGAAGGAAACGACCGAAACGCTCGCGCTGGTGCTGGCCTCCACCTTTGTCAGCATGCTCGTCGGTGTGCCTCTCGGCATCGCGGCAGCGCGGCGCCCCTGGCTTTATGCCTTCATGCGGCCGATCCTTGACCTGATGCAGACCATTCCGACCTTCGTCTATCTGGTGCCGGCCATGATCCTGCTCGGCCTCGGCATGGTGCCGGGTCTGGTCGCCACCGTCGTCTTTGCCATTCCCGCTCCGATCCGCATGACACGCCTCGGCATCATTTCCACACCGCCTTCGCTGGTGGAAGCGGCTGAATCCTTCGGTGCGACGCCGCGGCAGGTGCTTCGCAAGGTCGAGCTGCCCTTCGCCACGCCGCAGATCATGGCAGGCCTGACCCAGACGATCATGCTGTCGCTCTCGATGGTGTCTATCGCCGCCCTCGTCGGCGCGCCGGGCCTTGGCGTGCCGGTTCTGCGCGCGCTGAACAGCGTCAACGTCGCCAAGAGCTTCGATTCCGGCGCCTGCATCGTCATTCTGGCGATTATTCTCGACCGCATGTTCCGTGCCCCCGGCGAAGGAGATCGCTCATGACCGTCGCTGTCGGCTTCAAGAATGTCAGCATCATCTTCGGCGATCGCCCAGATGCCGCGTTGAAACTCGTCGACGCGGGCAAATCGCGCGATGAAATCGGCAAGACCACAGGCATGGTGCTCGGCGTCGCCAATGCCTCGCTGGAGATCGAGGAAGGTGAAATCCTCGTGCTCATGGGTCTCTCGGGCTCGGGGAAATCGACACTGCTGCGTGCCGTCAACGGCCTTGCGCCGGTCGTGCGCGGCGATGTCGTCGTCAACACCAAGAACGGCCCGATCAACCCTTACACCTGCAGCCCCAAGGCGTTGCGTGATCTGCGCATGCATACCGTCTCCATGGTGTTCCAGCAGTTCGCGCTGCTGCCCTGGCGCACGGTCGCCGACAATGTCGGCTTCGGGCTCGAGCTTGCCGGTGTGCCGGACGCTGAGCGCAAGAAGCGCGTCGACGAGCAGCTTCAGCTCGTCAATCTCACCCAATGGGCCAATCGCAAGGTCAATGAGCTCTCGGGCGGTATGCAGCAGCGCGTCGGCCTCGCCCGCGCCTTTGCGACCGGCGCGCCGATCCTGTTGATGGACGAGCCGTTCTCCGCGCTCGATCCCTTGATCCGCACCCGCCTGCAGGACGAGCTTCTGGAATTCCAGCGCCGCCTGAAGCGCACCATCCTCTTCGTCAGCCACGATCTGGACGAGGCATTCCGCATCGGCAACCGCATCGCCATCATGGAAAGCGGCCACATCATCCAGTGCGGAACGCCGCAGGAGATCGTCAAGAATCCGGCGGATCAGTATGTTGCCGATTTCGTGCAGCACATGAATCCGATCAGCATGCTGACGGCACGCGACGTCATGCAGCAGGGCGTCGGCCATTCCGCCAACGCCGGCTCCGTCACCGCCACGGCAACCGCTGCTACGCCGCTCGTCGATATTCTCGATGCTCTGACGCGCCAGCCGGGCAATATCGGCGTCGTTGACAACGGCACGATTATCGGAACGATCTCGGCGCAAGATGTGGTGGCCGGCCTCACCAGCCATCGGCGCAAGGAGTAGCCCGTTCACGGCTGCTCCTCGATCCACGGAGCAGTTCATGAGCAACAAGCCATCGGTGATCAGGGAAACGGACGAGGAAGCGCGCAATCAGGCGCGCGACCTCATGCATACGGCCGCGCATGCGGCGCTTGCCGTCATCGACCCTGAGAACGGCTTTCCTTCGGTGAGCCGCGTTCTCATTGCGATGGATACCGACGGCGTTCCCGTCATTCTGGTCTCCGGTCTCTCCTCGCATACCAAGGCTCTGGCAAAGGACCCGCGGGCTTCGGTGCTTTTCGGTGAACCCGGCAGGGGAGATCCCCTCGCCCATCCTCGCTTGACCGTGCGATGCGACGCTAAGCGCATCGACCGCCAAAGCGAAGCGCATGAACGCATTCGCGACCGCTTCCTCGATCGTCACCCGAAATCCAAGCTCTATATCGACTTTCCGGATTTCTGCTTCTTCCGTCTCGTTCCGCTTGACGCCAGCCTCAACGGAGGCTTCGGAAAGGCGTATATTTTGTCCTCAAAGGACCTGTTGATGCCTTGAGCCGAAAGCAAAATCGGTCGGCAAAAAATCATACAATAGTGCGAGAATTAGTAGGCAGGCAGCTCCGGGCGGCATCGACCATTATTGGTAGAATGCAACCCCTTCGTGACCAAAATCGGCATATTTGCGGTCGGGAGCGCTCATAATCGACCTATTTTGGGCGCATTCAGTCCGTGAAGGGCACATCAGGCGCCGTTTACGCTATTGCCGCGACGTCATACATACATACCTAAAATAGCATACTCGATACCTTAAATTTAGGTATATACAATCTTCGACCCGTCTTGGTATTGTTAGATATCGGTTAGGTGCCGGTTTAGAAACAGCACAATTTCTGATGTACGCTCCGCATTGGGAAGATTAACACATGAAGACAAGAAATTTGGCCGAACACTCCAATGTTGCGGCAGCATTACTATCAGCAATGGCGAACCCAAAGCGTCTTTTGATCCTTTGCAGTCTTGTTAAAGGCGAAGTTCCCGTTGGCGTTTTGGCCAATCAGGTCGGACTAAGCCAGTCAGCGCTCTCCCAGCATCTTTCGAAGCTGCGCGCCCAAAAGCTGGTGAAGACACGCCGTGATGCTCAAACGATTTACTACTCCAGCACATCGGAATCCGTCATCCGGGTTCTTGAAACGCTGGAAGACATTTATTGTGAGCCGGAAAAAAGTAGATCGGCTGCTTAAGAGCTTTCAAGGGCTCTGCGTCTGCCGACGAACGATCCGTGGGGACATTTAAAGACCCCGAAAGATCGACTTGCTTTCATTACCAGGTGTTTTACCATTTTTAGCTGGCAAGTCCTCGGACTTGCCAGCTTTTTTCATGTTTGCACCAAGGTAGCCGCGCAAGCGCGCTTCAGCCTGTCGAACAGGCTCCGCCTTGGTACCATCGATCCAGAGCCTCCCTCTTTGGGGCCCCATCTTTGCCTTGACGCAAAAAGGCCGGCTGATAATTTGACCAGGCAGTAAATATAATCACGTGGCGCAGCGCCGCGATCGGGAAAATGGCCCCCGAATGGCCGTTGGAGAACAGCATGTCGGACCGTTTGAATGCCACCCCTAATGATTTGCGCGCCTTCTGGATGCCGTTTACCGCCAACCGGCAGTTCAAGAAGGAACCGCGCCTGTTCGTCAGCGCCAAGGATATGTATTACACCACCCATGACGGCCGCCAGGTTCTGGATGGAACCGCCGGCCTGTGGTGCGTAAATGCCGGACACTGCCGCCCAAAGATCACCGAGGCGATCCGCCAGCAGGCCGGCGAGCTCGATTATGCCCCCGCCTTTCAGCTCGGCCATCCCAAGGCTTTCGAGCTGGCGAACCGCTTGGTCGATATCGCGCCTGACGGCCTGGATCATGTCCTCTATACCAATTCCGGCTCTGAATCGGTCGAGACGGCCCTGAAGGTCGCCCTTGCCTATCACCGCGTGAAGGGCAACGGCTCGCGCTTCCGCCTTATCGGCCGCGAGCGCGGCTACCACGGCGTCAATTTCGGCGGTATTTCCGTCGGCGGCATCGTCACCAACCGCAAGATGTTCGGCACGCTGCTGACTGGCGTCGATCACATGCCGCACACGCATCTCCCCGGCAAGAACAGCTTCACCCGCGGCGAGCCGGAGCATGGCGGCGATATCGCCAGCGAACTGGAACGCATCGTTACGCTGCATGATGCATCGACCATCGCAGCCGTCATCGTCGAGCCGGTGGCCGGCTCCACCGGCGTCCTCATTCCGCCAAAGGGCTACCTGCAGAAGCTGCGCGACATCTGCACAAAGCACGGCATCCTCTTGATCTTCGACGAGGTTATCACCGGTTTCGGCCGCCTCGGCACTCCTTTTGCCGCCCAATATTACGATGTGAAGCCGGATATCATCACGACAGCCAAGGGCCTGACCAATGGCGTCATCCCGATGGGCGCGGTCTTCGTGACCTCGGAGATCCATGACGCCTTCATGCAGGGACCCGAGCATATGATCGAGTTCTTCCACGGCTACACCTACTCCGGCAATCCGATCGCCTCGGCCGCAGCGCTTGCGACGCTCGACACCTACAAGGAAGAAGGGCTGCTCACGCGCGCGGCCGAACTTTCCGATTACTGGGCCGATGCCCTGCATTCCCTGAAGGACTGCCCAAACGTCATCGACATCAGAAACACCGGCCTGATCGGCGCCATCGAGCTCGACCCCATCGCCGGCGAGCCGACCAAGCGCGCCTTCACCGCTTTCCTGAAGGCCTACGAAAAGGGCCTGCTGATCCGTACCACCGGCGACATCATCGCGCTCTCCCCGCCGCTGATCATCGAAAAACATCATATCGACGAGCTGTTCGGCAAGCTCCGCGAGATCTTACAGAATAATATCTAGGTCGCTTTTCATAGATCACGATACGATCGGCGAACTCGAAGAGTTCCCTCTCCCCGTGCAACGGGGAGAGGGCTACGGTGAGGGGCTATCCGGAATCACGGCAAATGCAGGAAAAACACCATGACCACCAAACTCGAACGCTATATCGACCAGGGCGTTGGCCGGGAGCCTGCGGACATTGTTCTCAAGAACGGACGTTTCTTCGATCTGGTGACGGGAGAGCTGGTGGCCTCGGACATCGCCATCTGCGGTGACCGTATCGTCGGGACCTGCGGCGATTATCCCGGTCGTGAGGAAATCGATATCGCCGGCCGCATCGTCGTACCAGGCTTCATCGACACCCATCTTCACATCGAATCCTCGCTGGTGACCCCGCTCGAATTCGACCGCTGCGTCCTCCCCTATGGCGTGACCACCGCCATCTGCGATCCGCATGAGATCGCCAATGTGCTCGGCACCGAAGGCATACGCTACTTCCTCGACTGTTCGCTGGAAACCATCATGGATATCCGCGTCCAGCTTTCCTCATGCGTGCCGGCAACGCATCTGGAGACCTCGGGCGCCGATCTGCCGATCGAGACGCTCCTGCCCTTCCGCAACCACCCGAAGGTGATCGGCCTTGCCGAATTCATGAACTTCCCCGGCGTGATCCACAAGGATCCCGTCTGCATGGCGAAGCTCGAAGCCTTCCAGGATGGCCATATCGACGGCCATGCTCCCCTGCTGCGCGGCAACGATCTCAACGGCTATCTCGCGGCCGGCATCCGCACCGAGCATGAATCGACCACGGCAGAAGAGGCGCTGGAAAAGATCCGCAAGGGCATGCATATCCTCGTGCGTGAGGGCTCCGTCTCCAAGGATCTGCACGCGCTGATGCCTATTATAACCGAGCGCCTGTCGCCTCATCTGGCGCTCTGCACCGACGACCGCAACCCGCTCGACATCGCCGAACAGGGTCACCTCGATTACATGATCCGCACGGCGATTGCCCACGGCGTCGAGCCCCTGGCGATCTACCGCGCCGCCTCGATCTCAGCCGCGCGCGCCTTTGGTCTGCGCGATCGCGGCTTGGTGGCGCCCGGCTGGCGCGCGGATCTTGTCGTCATCGACAGCCTGGAAAGCTGCAAGGCCGAGATCGTCTTCTCCGCAGGCCGCCGCGTTGCCCCCGAACTCTTCGCGACCCGTAATTCCGTCGCCCCCGTCGGCCTCGACAGCGTCAAGGCCCGCCCGATCAACGCCGCCGATTTCGGCGTGCCGGTAACGGAAGGCGAAACCTCGGTCATCGGCGTGACGCCTGGCAAGATTATCACCCAACATCGCCGCTATCGCCTGCCGGCCAAGGGCAACCAGACCGATATCGACCTCGGCAACGATATCATCAAGGTCGCCGTCATCGAGCGGCACGGCAAGAACGGCAACCACGCAAACGGTTTCGTCCAGGGTTTCGGCTTGAAGAAAGGCGCGATCGCCTCCACCGTAGGCCATGACAGCCACAATATCTGCGTCGTCGGCGTCAATGAAGATGACATGGCGTTCGCCGCCAACCGCCTCAGCGATATCAATGGCGGCTTCGTCGTCGTCGAGGATGGCGTCGTGACCGGTGAAATCGCCCTGCCCGTCGCCGGCCTGATGAGCCTCGAGCCTTATGAAAGCGTGCGCGATACGCTGCACCATCTGCGCCAGGCAGCCTATGCCCTTGGCGCGACGCTGGAAGAGCCCTTCCTGCAGCTCGCCTTCCTACCCCTGCCCGTCATCCCGCATCTGAAGATATCGGATAAAGGCCTGGTCGATGTCGACAAGTTCATATTGATCGGCTGATCAGGTGAGCTTGCAGCAATAGACGTCCAATGCGGCAAGCGCCACCGCCGATCCTGCATCCGCCGTACCGAACCCCGGCACGACGATAGTTTTACCGAGCTTGACATCCTCGGGCAAAGCGACCTTCACCGGCGTGCGCGAGAGATTGAAAACGAACAGCAGCGTCTCGCCGCCCTTGGAACGTGTGAAGGCAAGGACATGTTCCTCGGTATCGAGAAAGGTCATATCGCCGTCACGCAGGGCGGCGTACTCTGCGCGGAAGGCCAGCGTCTGCCGGTAATGATGCAGCACGGAATCTTCGTCCGCCTCCTGCTTGTCGACCGCAAGCGCTGCGTGCTGGTAGGGAACCGGCAGCCAGGATTTGTCGGCGGTGGTGAAGCCGGCATGGGCGCGGCTGGCTTCCCAGGGCATCGGCGTGCGGCAGCCGTCGCGCCCCTTGAAGGCCGGCCAGAAGCGAATGCCGTAGGGATCGCGCAGATCCTCGAAGGCAAGCTCCGCTTCGGGCAAGCCGAGCTCTTCTCCCTGATAGAGGCAGATCGAGCCGCGCAGGGTTGATAGCAGTGAAATCGCGAGCTTCGCGACGCGCGGCTGCTCTTCCTCCGTCTCCGCAAAGCGGCTGACATGGCGTTTGACGTCATGGTTGGAGAAAGCCCAGCAGACCCAGCCATCGGCGACATTATCCTGAAAATCGCCGACGCAACGGCGGAAATGCGCCGGAGTGAAATCCGGCCCCAGCAGATCGAAGGTATAGCACATATGCAGCTTGTCGCCGCCGCTGGTATAGGCGGCTACGGTCTGCAGCGAGCGCGCGCCATCCCCCACTTCGCCGACGGTCGCGCGATCCTCATATTGGTCGAGCAAGGCCCGGAACCGCTTCAGGAAGCCGATATTCTCCGGCTGCGTCTTGTCGTAGAGATGGTTCTGCATCCCGTAAGGGTTGCTCTCGGGGGCATCGAGCCCGCCCGTTGCGACAAGCGCCGGCGGATTGTCCCGCAACTTCCTATCGCAGAAATAGTAGTTGACCGTATCCAGGCGGAAGCCGTCGACGCCGCGGTCGAGCCAGAATTTCACCGCCGCCAGCACCGCATCCTGAACCTCCGGATTGTGGAAATTCAGGTCAGGCTGCGAGGTGAGGAAATTGTGCTGGTAATATTGCCGGCGCACGCCGTCCCATTCCCAGCCGGGGCCGCCGAAGATCGACAGCCAGTTGTTGGGTGCCGTGCCGTCCGGCTTCGGATCGGCCCAGACATACCAGTCCGCCTTGGGATTGTCGCGGCTTGCCCGGCTCTCCACGAACCAGGGATGCCGGTCCGATGTATGCGAAATGACCTGGTCGATGATGACCTTGAGGCCGAGTTCATGCGCCGCAGCCATCATCTCGTCGAAGTCGGCAAGCGTGCCGAAGATCGGATCGACGTCGCAATAATCGGCGACGTCATAGCCCATATCGGCCATCGGCGAGGTGAAGAACGGTGCCAGCCAGATCGCATCGACACCCAATGCGGCAATATGAGGCAGGCGGCGGGTAATTCCCTTGATGTCGCCGAGCCCATTGGCATCCGTATCCTGAAACGACCGCGGGTAGACCTGATAGATCACGGCCCCGCGCCACCAATCGGCTCCCGCCGCTTTATTCGTCGATTTCATCAAATGGCCTCGATATCGCATCGGCCCCTCAGTTTGCACACTCCGCCGCAAGCGGCAAGCTGCAATCCGCCGCGTGCCAAACTCGGCTACCTGGGCGGGTAAATTCGCAGTATCAATTTTAGAGAATTACCAATATGAAAATTCACACACTAAGCAAGCCTTACTCTTTTGGGCTTGAAAGCGACGTCGCTTTCGATAACTTCGCGCATTGACCTGCACGTACAGGTCACCTGCGGATCAAAAACACCCTTGTAAAACAAGGACAAGAACTCCAGAAAGGTGGGAAAACATATGGCGCATATCACCAGAAAATTTATCGCTGCGGCTTTCGTCAGCACGATATTGAGCGTTTCGGCGCATGCCGCGACCCTCAATATCCACAACGGCGGCGACCCGACTTCGCTCGATCCGCAAAAAATTTCCGGCGATTGGGAGAACCGCATCGACGGCGATATCTTCGAAGGGCTGGTGACCGAAGATCCTAAGGACAACCCAATTCCCGGCCAGGCTGCAAGCTGGACTATTTCTCCCGATCAGAAGGTGTATACCTTCAAGCTTCGCGACGGCATCAAATGGTCGGATGGCCAACCGGTGACGGCTCAGGACTTCGTCTTTGCCTTCCAGCGCCTGATGGATCCGAAGACCGCGGCCCAATACGCCTATCTGCAATACACCATCCTGAATGCGGAAAAGATCAACAAGGGTGAAATCAAGGATCCGACCCAGCTCGGCGTGAAGGCGATCGACGACAAGACGCTGGAAATCACGCTTGAAAACCCGACACCCTACTTCCTCAACGCCTTGATGCACTACACAGCCTATCCGCTGCCGAAGCACGTTGTGGAAGCCAAGGGCGACCAATGGGTCAAGATCGGCAATATCGTCACCAACGGCCCATACAAGCCCACCGAATGGGTGCCTGGTTCGCATGTCAGCATGGTCAAGAGCGACCAGTATTACGGCGCCAAGGACATCAAGATCGACAACGTCAACTACTATACGCTGGAAGACCAGGCCGCCGCCCTGAAGCGCTATCGCGCCGGCGAATTCGATATTCTGACCTCCTTCCCGGCCGACCAGTATGACTGGATCCAGAAGAACCTTCCCGGCCAGGCGCATGTGGTGCCGTTCCTTGGCACCTACTATTACGTCGTGAACGCCACCAAGCCGCCCTTCAACGACAAGCGCGTCCGTCAGGCTCTCTCCATGGCCGTCAACCGCGAAGTCATCGGCCCGAAGATCCTCGGCACAGGCGAACTGCCGATGTATTCCTGGGTACCGCCGGGCACCGCCAATTACGGCACGCCGGCTTATGTCAGCTGGAAGGACGAGCCCTACAAGCAGAAGGTCGAAGAGGCCAAGAAGCTCTTGAAGGAAGCAGGCTTCGGCCCCGATCATCCGCTGAAGGCTCAGCTGCGCTACAACACCAACGACAACCACAAGCGCATCGCAGTTGCGATCGCCGCCATGTGGAAGCCGCTCGGCGTCGATATCGAGCTCTACAACACCGAAACCAAGGTGCATTACGATGAAATGCAGCGCGGTGAGGTGCAGATCGGCCGTGCCGGCTGGCTCGCCGACTACAACGACCCGATCAACTTCCTGAACCTGCTCTCCACCGGCGTCGAAATGAACTACGGCCGCTGGAGCAACAAGGACTACGATGCTCTGATCAAGCAGGGCAATGAAGAAACCGATCTCAAGAAGCGCGCCGAAATCTACAAGAAGGCCGAGCAACTGGCCCTCGACGACAGCGCCGCGATCCCGATCTACTACTACGTTTCCCAGAACATCGTCGCCCCGAAGGTCCAGGGCTTCGTCGACAATATCCAGGACATCCACCGCACGCGCTGGCTGTCGATCAAAGAATAATTGGGAACAGGCCCCTCCCGGACACAATCGGGAGGGGCCGTTTAAGATCATGTTTGGCTATGCTCTCCGTCGTTTGCTGTCGACAATCCCCGTCTTGTGGATTGCCGTGACAGTGTGTTTTTTCATTCTGCGCCTCGCTCCCGGCGGCCCCTTCGATGGCGAAAGGCCATTGCCGCCGGAAGTCAAAGCCAACCTCGCGGCTCACTACAACCTCGACAAGCCCCTGGTTGAGCAATACCTGATCTATGTCGGCGACGTCATGAAGGGCGATCTTGGCCCCTCCTTCGCCAATCAGGACTTCACCGTCACCCAGCAGATCATGTCCGGCTTCCCCTATACGCTGACCATCGGCGGCGCCGCTTTCGTGCTCGCGACCATCGTCGGCATCTTCATAGGCTGTCTTGGGGCGCTCTATCAAAACCGCGCGGCCGATTACTGGCTGGGCGGCGGTCTCCTCATTGGCCTGGTCATGCCGAGCTTCCTCATCGCTCCCATCCTGCAGCTCATCTTCGGCAACACGCTCGGCTGGCTGCCGGTCGGCGGCTGGGGCGACGGCTCGATCAAGTTCCTGATCCTGCCCATTATCGTCCTGACGCTGCCGCACGCGGCCCGCATCTCCCGCCTGATGCGCGGCTCGATGATCGAGGTGATGGGCCAGAACTTCATCCGCACCGCCAAGGCCAAAGGCATCGGCCCGCGACTGACGATCATGCGCCACGCGCTGAAGCCGGCCATGATGCCCGTCGTCTCCTATCTCGGACCCGCGGCAAGCTATCTCCTCACCGGCTCGCTGGTGGTCGAAAGCATCTTCGGCCTCCCCGGCGTCGGCCGCTACTTCGTCGGCGCGGCGCTGAACCGCGACTACGGCATGGTCCTCGGCACGGTCATTTTCTACATGGTCCTGATCGTGGTCCTCAATCTGCTGGTCGACATCGCCTATGCCTGGCTCGACCCGAAAGTGAGAATGCGATGATCCTCAATTCCGCCAAGAGAGAATTGCTGGAAGCGGAATTGCTTTCGGCAGAGGGGCTAGCACCCAAGGGGCGTTCCCTCACCGGCGATGCGATGCGTCGTCTCCTGCGCAACAAGGCGGCAGCACTTTCGCTGGTCATACTGGCCGTGCTGGTTCTGGTCGCTATATTCGGCCCGTATTTCCTGCCCTTCAATTATGAGGATCCGGACTGGACGTCGTTCCGCGGCGCTCCGGACTTCGCCGCTGGCCACTATTTCGGCACGGACGGCAATGGCCGCGATCTGCTGGCGCGCACACTCTACGGCACGCGCGTCTCGCTAACGGTCGCACTTGTTGCGACCCTCGTCTCGGTCGTCATCGGCGTGCTTTACGGCGCCGTCGCCGGCTATTTCGGTGGTCGCGTCGACGCGATCATGATGCGCTTCGTCGATATCATGTACGCCCTGCCCTACGTCCTCTTCGTCATCCTGCTGATGGTGATCTTCGGCCGTAACGTCTATCTCCTGTTTGCGGCGATCGGTGCACTGGAGTGGCTCACCATGGCCCGTATCGTGCGCGGCCAGACGCTGTCGATCAAGCAGCGGGAATTCATCGAGGCCGCACGCGCTTCAGGCCAGCGGTCGTTCAAGATCATCCTAAAACACATCGTGCCGAACCTCGTCGGTCCGGTCGTCATCTACGCGACGCTCACCATTCCCGAAATCATCGCGACCGAGAGCTTCCTCTCCTATCTCGGCTTCGGCGTTCAGGAGCCGCTGACGTCTCTCGGCACATTGATTGCTGAAGGCTCTGCGGGCATGGAGACGACGCCCTGGCTGCTGTTCTTCCCGGCCGGTTTCCTGGTCGCGCTGCTGATGAGCCTGCTCTTCATCGGCGACGGTCTGCGCGACGCATTCGATCCGAAGGATCGCTGACATGACAGACACCCTTCTCGAACTCAAAGACTATTCCATCACCTTCCGCACGCCTGAAGGCGAAGTGGCGGCGGTCTCGAAGATGAACCTCAAGATCGGCCGCGGCGAGCGCATCGCCATCGTCGGTGAATCCGGCTCCGGCAAGAGCCAGACCTTCCTCGGCCTGATGGGCCTGCTCGCCAAGAACGGCCGCACCAGCGGCCAGGCGCTGCTCGACGGCAAGGATCTGCTGACGCTGAAGCCGCGCGAACTCGACCATGTGCGCGGCAAGGATATGGCCATGGTCTTCCAGGACCCGATGACCGCGCTTAACCCGTCGCTGCGCATATCGCGGCAATTGACGGAGCAGCTCGAGGTCCATGGCGGCCTGACGGCGCGCGCAGCCTCGGCAGCAGCACTCGACATGCTGAAGCGTGTCGGCATCCCCGACCCGACCCGTCGCTTCAACCTCTATCCGCACGAGCTTTCGGGCGGCATGCGCCAGCGCATCGTCATCGCCATGGCGCTGCTCACCAAGCCGAAGCTGCTCATCGCCGACGAGCCGACGACCGCGCTCGACGTGACGATCCAGGCGCAGATCCTCGATCTCTTCAATGAGCTGACGGCGGAAATGCACACGGCGCTCGTCATGATCACCCATGACCTCGGTGTCGTCGCCGGCCTCGCCGATCGCGTTGCCGTCATGTATGCCGGCCGTATCGTCGAGGAAGCGCCGGTGGAGGAGCTGTTCGAAAGTCCGGCTCATCCCTATACGGCGGCGCTTCACTCGGCGATCCCGAGGCCCGACCAGGATGTCGACGATCTCACCGTCATCCCTGGACGGCCGCCGAACCTGATGCACCTGCCGCGCGGCTGTGCCTTCTCGCCACGCTGCGCGCATGTGCAGGACGACTGTCTGGATGCGGCGCCGCCGCTCGATCCGCTGGCGCCACGCCGTTGCGCGGCCTGCTTCCATCCCCTTTCGGCTAATCAGGAACGGAGCCTCGTCCATGGCTGAGCAAACGCTTCTGAAGGTCGAGCATCTGACGACCGAATTCGAGTTGCCATCGAAATCCCTCTTCAAACCGCCGATGATCCTGACTGCGGTCAACGATGTCAGCTTCGAGCTGAAGACCGGCCGGACGCTCGGCATCGTCGGTGAATCCGGCTGCGGCAAGTCCACGCTCGGCCGCTCCATCCTGCGGCTGATCAAGGCGCAGAAGGGCCGCATCCTCTGGCAGGGCAGCAACCTTCTCGATCTCACCGACGAAGAGATGCGCGCCGCACGCCGTGACATGCAGATCATCTTCCAGGACCCGATCGCCTCGCTCGATCCGCGCATGACCGTCGGCGACATCATCGCCGAGCCGCTGACCGTCTTCGAACCGAAATTGACCCGGGCGCAGCGGCAGGATCGCGTCCGCGAAATCATGGCGGCGGTCGGCCTCGTTCCCGAGATGATCAACCGCTACCCGCATGAGTTCTCGGGCGGACAGGCGCAGCGCATCGGCATCGCCCGTGCCGTCATCACCCGGCCGAAGCTCATCATCTGCGACGAACCGGTTTCAGCCCTCGATGTCTCGATCCAGGGACAGGTCATCACGCTTCTGCGCCGCCTGCGCAAGGAGTTCGGCCTCACCCTGATCTTCATCAGCCATGACCTCTCGGTCGTGCGCCTGATCTCGGACGACGTGCTGGTGCTCTATCTCGGCAAGGTGGTGGAAGCGGGCGAAGCCGCGACGGTCTTCGATCATCCGGCCCACCCGTATACGCAGGCGCTGTTCTCCGCCGCACCTATTCCGGATCCAAAGCTGGCGCGCGGCCGCGAGCGCATCCGCCTGCAGGGCGACCCGCCCTCGCCGCTCAATCCGCCGCCGGGCTGCGTCTTCTCGCCCCGCTGCTGGAAGGCGACGGATATCTGCCGCACGAAGATGCCACCGACCGAGCACGTGCGCCCAGGCCAGACGGCGGCCTGCTATCACATGGACCGGCCGTAAAGCAGATCCAGCAAAAGTGGGCGGCGGCAGCCGCCGTCCACCTTGCCCCCGCCGCCGCTTGCGCGTATGCAGCACCAAGGCAAAAATGCGGGAGGCAGTCTTGGGCGGGCGTTTTCTATCGATTGGCGAATGCATGGTGGAACTGTCGCAAGCCGATGACGGACACCTGCGCAAGGGCTTTGCCGGCGACACGTTCAACACCGCCTGGTATGCCCGCGCCTGCCTGCCGGCAGACTGGTCGATCGACTATTTCACCGCACTCGGCGACGACGCCATGTCCGACGAAATGATCGCCTTCATGGCCGGCGCCGGCATCGGCACAGCAAGTATCCGCCGCCTTCGCGGCAAGACGCCCGGCCTCTACATGATCAATCTGAAGGACGGGGAACGCTCTTTCAGCTATTGGCGCGACAGCTCCGCCGCCCGCCAGCTCGCCGCCGACGGCGACGCCTTGCGCACTGCAATCGAGGCATCCGACGTCCTCTATTTCTCCGGTATCACGCTGGCGATCCTGTCGCGCGAAGACGCTTTCACCCTGCTGGCGGAACTGCGCCGCGCCAAGGCGGCCGGCAAGCTCGTCGCCTTCGATCCGAACCTGCGTCCGCGCCTATGGTCGAGCCTGGATGCCATGCACACCATGATCGCGGAAGGCGCACGCGCGGCAACACTCGTCATGCCGAGCTTTGACGACGAGGCTGTGCATTTCGGCGACGATTCCATTGCCACCACCATTCGCCGTTACCGGCAGTACGGCGCCAACATGGTCGTCGTCAAGAATGGCGCTGAAGGTGCGACCATCGGCGATGGCATCGACGAGACACTCGTTCCCGCGGTCAAGGTCGCCAAGGTCATCGATACCACCAGCGCCGGCGACAGTTTCAACGGCGCATTTCTGGCGCATTATCTGCAGCATCAGGATGCGGTTGCCGCCGCCGGCTTCGCCGCCGAAATCGCGGCGAAGGTCATTCGGGAATACGGCGCGCTCGTTTCTCCGCAGAAGCTGAAAGTCGCCAAATAGACACTGTAATATTTCCATCATGGACACGCCTCACAATAGAGTGGGCGCGGGAATCATGTTTGAAACACCGCAATCGCTGGCACCGTCATCACGAGGATGCGGTGCGGATGGACTGTTTTGGGCATGTTGCAACGCTTGTCGGACATCGATCAAACCACCTGGACCCAGGCGGCGACACCTGTCGCAGTACCCGAACGCCTGCTTATTGTCAGCGATGCCTGGCATCCGCAGGTCAACGGCGTCGTCCGTTCGATCGAGAACACCAATCGCGAACTGACCCGCATGGGGATCGAAGTCTCCATGATTACGCCGGACGGCTTTCGCAATATCCCTTGCCCCACCTATCCAGAAATCCGGCTTTCGATCGCCAGCTATCGCAAGGTCGCTTCGAGAATAGAGGCGATGCGGCCGACCTATGTGCACATTGCCACGGAAGGCCCGCTTGGGCTGACAGCGCGGCGCTGGTGTCTGCGAAACGGCATGCCCTTTTCCACGAGCTATCATACCCGCTTTCCCGAGTATGTGGCCGCCCGCCTGCCGATACCGCAAAGCTGGCTCTATGCTTTCGTCAAATGGTTTCACAACGCCGGCTACGGCTGCATGGTGGCGACACCAAGTCTTGCAAACGAGCTCAGGCAGCGCGGCATTCATAATCTGCTGCCATGGAGCCGTGGCATCGACTCCTCGCTGTTTCGACCGCAGCCCCAGGAAGACAATCCCTTCGGTCTGCCCCGCCCGATCTTCATGACCGTCGGCCGCGTGGCGCTTGAAAAAAACCTGCCGGCCTTTCTCGATCTCGACCTGCCCGGATCGAAAGTAGTGGTCGGCGACGGTCCCGCGCGGGCGGACCTGCAGAAGCTCTATCCCGATGTGCATTTTCTGGGAGCCAAATTCGGCGAGGAACTGGCGCATGCCTATTCCCAAGCCGACGTCTTTGTCTTTCCGTCGAAGACCGACACGTTCGGCAATGCCATTCTGGAAGCGCTGGCAAGCGGCGTCCCGGTTGCAGCCTATCCCGTCACCGGGCCTGCGGATATTCTCGCCGGCGACAGGGCAGCCGGCGTCGTGGATGCCGATCTGGCAACGGCCTGCCTTGCCGCCCTCTCCTGCTCGCGCGAGGCGGCCCGTTCCCTGGCGCTCAGCTATTCCTGGGAAGCCGCCACCACACAGTTCATCGGCAACGTCCGGATCGCCAACCACCGGGGTCGGGCTCATAAGCATTGAGCCCCCACTTCATTTGGGTTCGATATTGAATCCTTTGTCATCCTGCGCCAGATAACCGAGAGCGCCCACCCGTGATCGCAAGCCCGAGCGTCTGGCCAGCGGATCTCGTTGCACCTGCCATAGGGGTGGATGTGGCTGCCGGGCTGGAAGTGCGCCGCCATCCGAAGCCGGCTTTTCAAATCCCGAAGAAATCCGTAGCTCCAGCGCCTTTTTAGGTGTACAATTATTTATCGCACGATCTACATAAGACTTCTCAGGGAGGACTTGAGATGACCGACGACCTGTTAAAGCTGGATAACTTCATCTGCTTCGCCCTCTATTCGGCCAACCACGCCATGAATCGGCTATACAAGCCGATGCTTGATGCGCTCAATCTCACCTATCCGCAATATCTCGTCATGGTGACATTATGGGAAGAGGATGGCCAGACCGTCGGTGGCATCGGCGAAAAGCTGTTCCTGGAATCGAGCACGCTGACGCCGCTTTTGAAGCGCCTGGAAGCCGCCGGCTTCATTCAGCGCATCCGCAGCAAGGAAGATGAGCGACAAGTGCTGATCCACCTTACCGACGAAGGCAAAGCGCTGAAAAAGAAGGCGGCAACAGTTCCCCCGTGCATTCTGGATGCTACGGAGCAAACGCCTGACGAACTGACACGTCTGAAGGCGGAAATCACGATGCTGCGCGAGGCGCTCAGCAAGAACGCAGCCTGAGCGAAGGCCATCCATCCGGCGCCGCTTGAGAAAATTACCGCTTCTTCTTGTTTTCGTAGGGGTTTTCCGACGAACGGAAATGAATGCGGATCGGCACGCCGGGCATGGCGAAATCCTCTCGCAGACCGTTGATCAGATAACGGACATAGGATTCCGGCAGGGCATCCGAGCGGGTGCAGGAAATCATGAAGGCCGGAGGCCGCGCCTTCACTTGCGTCATGTACTTCAGCTTGATGCGGCGGCCCGAGACCGCCGGTGGCGGATGCTGCACCTGCTGTGTCTCGAGCCAGCGGTTGAGACGCGCAGTCGAGACGCGCTTGTTCCAGACCTTATCTGTATCGACGATCGCCTGCATCAGGCGGTCCAACCCTTCGCCCGTCTGGCCGGCAATCGGTATGGCGCGAATGCCGCGTGCCTGCGGCAACAGCCGGTCGGTCTTTTCGCGCAGCTCGGCAAGGACGGCCTGGCGATCCTCGATCATGTCCCACTTGTTGAAGGCGAGCACGGCGGCACGTCCCTCGCGGATCACGAGATCGACGATCTGGAGGTCCTGCTTCTCGAAGGGAATGGTCGCATCGAAGACGATGACGACGGTTTCGGCAAAACGAATGGCGCGCAACGCATCGGCAACCGAGAGCTTCTCCAGCTTCTCGGTCACCTTCGCCTTGCGGCGCATACCGGCCGTATCGAACATCTTTATGGTGCGACCGCGCCAGCTCCAGTCGACGGAGATGGAATCGCGGGTGATGCCGGCTTCGGGACCGGTCAGCAGCCTGTCTTCGCCAAGGAAGCGGTTGATGAGCGTCGACTTGCCGGCATTCGGACGGCCGACGATCGCAACGCGCAGCGGCCGCGTCTCGTCATAGACGGGCTCTTCGTCGATCTCTTCGCCATCTTCGCCGACGGCAGGACGCGGAATGCTGACATTCGTCTCCGCTTCGTCTTCCTCTTCCGGGAAGGCGCGCTCAGGCCCGATCGCCTCGACGATCGCGTCACGCAGATCCATCATGCCTTGGCCGTGCTCGGCCGAGATAGGACAAGGCTCGCCAAGGCCGAGCGTATAGGCGTCATAGAAGCCGCTATCGGAGCCTCGCGCCTCGGATTTGTTGGCAACGAGCACGACAGGCCGGCCGCGCTTGCGCAGCATTTCGGCGAGCGTCTTGTCGATATGGGTCAGGCCCATCTTGGCGTCGACGACGAAGAGCGTCAGATCCGCCTCGTCGATCGCAGCCTCGGTCTGTGCGCGCATGCGACCCTGAAGTGATTCATCCTGTGCCTCTTCAAGACCGGCGGTATCGACGATACGGAAGCGCAGATCGATCAGTTTGGCGTCACCGGGGCGGCGGTCACGCGTGACGCCCGGCGTATCGTCGACAAGCGCCAGCTTCTTGCCAACCAGACGGTTAAACAGTGTGGACTTGCCGACATTCGGGCGACCGACGATCGCGACCGTGAAGCTCATTTAACGATCCTTCAGCCTTTTGCGACCGGAGCCTTGCCGGATGCCGTGATGAGATCGAGCAGCATCTGGGCGCGGTTAGCGACGTTGCGCGGGCTCTGCGGATCGTCGACGATCGCCTGGAACCACTGCCGGGCCTTGGCGAAATCGCCGGCCTTATAGGCGGCAAGGCCAAGAACGTCGCGCGCCGAATGGCGGAAGGCGTCGGCTGGCACCGCCAGTTCCTGCACCTCGGCGGCAACCTGATCGTAAGTGCCGGTGTCGACAAGAAGATAGGCGGCACGCAGACGCGCCGCATCGCGGACGACGACCGGGATATCCGTTTGCTTGCCGATCGCGGAGAAAGCGGCGATGGCGGCTGCCTTGTCGCCCTTCTGCGCCTGCAGCGTCGCGGCGCGCAACCGCGCCAGCACCGGATAGGAGCCGGGGCCGTTCTTTTCGATTGCCGTCAGCGCGGCGAGCGCTTCGTCAGTCTTGTTCTGGTCGGCCAGCGTCAGAGCTGCGATGAACTGGTCACCGCCGCTGCCGGCCTGATTGCCCGCCCAATAGCGATAGCCGCTATAGGCCGCGGTGCCGAGAACGGTGAGCACGGCGCCGCCGATGATCAGCCTGCCAAAACGGCGCCATACGAACCGTAGCTGGTCCGAACGCAGTTCCTCGTTCACCTCGCGGATGAAGCTATCGTCATTGAATGCCATTCTCGTCTCCGGCCCAGGCCAAATAGTTCAAAGCTTAGGTTTAGTGGGGCCTTCTACTCCATTTTGCGGCTGATGTAAGGGGGAACGGCAGAAATCGTCACATAACGAGCGGCGAAACCCCGATAATCCACGCGTGAAGCTTCCAAATGATCAAAGCCCAGGCAATGACGCCGATGACAACGGCATAGAGATCGTATTTCGCCGAGACGAACGGACGCAGGGTGGTTTCGCCGGCGCGCTCGCGCCGCTTCAGCGAAATGCGAAGGATCACGCCCCAGGCGAGGAAAGCGGCAAAGAGCAGCATCGCGGCACCATCGCCATTGGAGAGCAGGTGCGCCAAGGCCCAGATCTTCACGGACAGCACCATCGGATGCTTCGTCCTGACGGCGATGTGCCCCGCCGGCAGCAGCGAAGCGGCAAGACAGATCATCGCGAATAGCATCAGCAGGATGGTGATATGGCTCATCCAGAAAGGCGGCGACCAGATCGGCGTCATGTCCCGCGCCTGGCCGAAGCCGTAAATGAGGATGATCAGGGTCACGATGCTTGCGATCGAATAGGCGATCTTCCAGCCGGATTCGCCAATGCTTGCGATCATCGAGCTCCGCAAGCCTGGAGCAACGACGCGGATCAGATGGATGCCGAGAAAAAGAACAATGCCAAGAATAAGCAATGCCATGAATGAAGCCCCCTACGATCTTGTAATGACATCCTTATCGGCTGTGGCAAAAAAATGCCAGCATCACCGCAGCTTCGCCGCATTTGCGCGAAAGGAAGGAGGCCATCCGGAGCACGCCATCGATATCGTAGATCGACCTTCGCAAAACCGTGCTCATCAAATCAATATTCGGTGCCCATGTTTCGCTTAGTTACCTGTTTCTCCGTTGCGTTTTCTCTTGTTCTTCCTGCCGCAGCCCATGCGGACGGCAAGCCCAGGCAACTCGTCATGATTTCCTTCGACGGCGCTCACGACAATGCGCTGTGGACCAGAAGCCGGGAAATCGCTTCGCGCAACGGCGCGCACTTCACCTACTTTCTTTCCTGCACTTTCCTGATGAACAAGGCGCAGGCCAAGGCCTATCAGGGGCCGAAACAGCGTCCAGGCAAATCGAATGTCGGCTTCGCCAAGAGCGAGGACGATGTGCGCACCCGCATCGCCAACATCTGGGGCGCCCATCTGGAGGGCCACGATATCTCCAGCCATGCCTGCGGCCATTTCGACGGCAAAGGCTGGAGTGCTGCCGACTGGAGCCAAGAATTCATGGATGCGCGCATCGCTCTTCGCGACGCCTGGAAGAATGTCGGCCTTGCCGACAAGGAACCACAGGGCTGGGAAGATTTCGCCACGAACGACGTTAGGGGATTCCGCGCGCCCTACCTTTCCACCAGCGACGGCCTTGTGCCGGCGGAGAAGGAGGCGGGCTTCCAGTATGATGCAAGCCTCGTCACCAAAGGGCCTGCCCTGCCGCAGGTGGTCGACGGCATCTACCGCTTCGGCCTGCCCTTGATCCCAGAGGGTCCGGAACACCGTCCGGTCATCGGCATGGACTACAATCTCTATGTGCGCCACTCGAAGGGCGCCGAGGACAAAGCGAACGCCAAGACCTATGAGGACCGCACCTTCGACGCCTTCGAAGCCGCCTTCAACAAGCAATATGAGGGCGAGCGCATCCCGCTGCAGCTCGGCTTCCATTTCGTCGAGATGAACGACGGCGCCTATTGGCGCGCGCTCGACCGCTTCGTCAGCGACGTCTGCCACAAGCAGGACGTCGCCTGCGTCAGCTATTCCGAAGCCATCCCGCTGATCGCCGCCAGAGGCAAGTCCCAGCAAGGATGAGGAGCCGTCGGGCTAAGCCCTCGTGGTTCGAGACGGCCTTCCAGGCCTTCCCACCATGAGGGCGCCCCTGCACAAGGCTGGATATTGAACTGGCTTCGCGCAACAACGCGCTCCATCCTCACCTGAGCTTGTCGAAGGGCGAGGATGGCCCGGATGTTCTAACCAACGAAAAGTCTACGGAGCCTTTTCATCAGCCGTCGGCGTGGATGACGCCCGCTTCACGCTCCAGATAGGTCTGATCGATCTTCGGCAGGGGCTCGTCGTCGATCGCAGCTTCGAAGGCTTTCAGACGCTTGTGGATCGACAGCAGCTCGATGATCGTGGTCCAGGAACTGACGAGATACTGGAAGGAATCGCTGACCTGCCCGAAGGCCGTCAGTATCTGCTGATAGATGCCGTAGGTGATCTTTCCCGCCACGATCGTGGGCACGAGCATGATGGTCAGGAAGATGCCATCGGCCTGAACATAGAAATAGCGGGCGATGTTGAAATACAGATAGTGAAAGTACAATCGGAAATAGTTGCGCCGCACATTGGCAAAAAGTTCCGTGACGGTTGCGGGTTGAGCGCGATCCGCATGATCCTCACCGTAGACAAGCTCTTTGCGATAGGCGGCCTCGACGCGCTGATTGCGGAAATTGAGCCCTGGCAGTTTGACACCGACAATTGCGAGCAAAAGCGTGCCGAAGACAGACCAAAACAGCGACAGCCAAAAAAGCGTATGCGGAATCTGGCCGATGACTGGCAAATCCGTGACATAGCTCGAAAGCGCGAAAAGGATCGGCAGGAAGACAATCAGCGTCATCACTGAATTGATCAGGCTGCTGCCCAAGCCCTCGAGAATTGTCGAAAATCGCATCGTGTCTTCTTGAACACGCTGGGCAGCGCCCTCGATATGCCGGAGCTTTTCCCATTTCGACATGTAGAAATTGTTCATCGCCGTACGCCAGCGGAAAATATAGTGGCTGGTGAAGAAATCCGTCATCACCAGAAGAAACATCCTCAGAAACGCCAACTGCGCAAACAGGATGAACAGATTATAGAAATCCCATGCGGTCGTCGCGCCCTGCTTGGCGAGTGCGTTCTGCAAGGTGTTGCCGAACGGCAGGCGCCAGTTGTTCAAAACGACTGCGGCCTGAACCAGAAAATAAGTTACCAGAACGATCAGCGCCGAGCCCCAGATCGACCAGTTCTTCCAGGGATGATTCCTGGCTAAAATGTGCCACGCTCCGCAGAACAGGATCACGCAAAGCAGGAAGTAGCTGTAGAACCACACATTGCTGGCGACCAAGAAAAACGTCAGGTCATACGGCTCACTGCCCTCTGGCGGCGTTACGATGCCGACGCTTGCCGCGAGATTCGCTCCAAACAAATACCAGATAGCAAGGCAAACGACGGTCCAAACCAGCAGGGACGAGAAAAACAGCTTCGGCTGTGGGAAGAACGAGTGAAACACGGGAGGCGCAGCTTTCCTATGAGGGCGGTTAAAAACCACACATGACGTCAATTTGAGGCGAGCCTAGGACAGTTCGCCGGGAGCGGCAACCGCCGGAGGCCTATTCTTACGTAGATGTAATCGCTTATCCCACGATCGTGATGCAGTTGTTCAGCTGCGAAATTTCACCTATTGGATGAATTCCTTCCCCATATGGAACGCATTCCCTTTCGGACCCTCTATTCTGACTGAGCTCCCCTTGCAGAAAACTATCTTACGATATATATCTTACGACATGACTAACGATATAAACTCTCACCCTTCAAGGAGAAACGATATGAGAGGCTTCAGAGATCGCATGTTCGGAGATGGCTTTGACATGGTCGAGGCATATATCCTACGACATGGCCGAGGCCGTGAATCGCGCGGCGAGCACAGGAGAGACTTCATGAGAGGCTTCAAGGGCGGCATGTTCGGCGGCGGGTTTCGCACCGGCCGCAAGTTCGATGCGGCCGACCTGCAGCTCATCATCCTCGCTTTGCTTTCCGAACAGCCGCGCCATGGCTATGAACTGATCAAGACCTTCGAGGACCGCTCCGGCGGCTTCTACGTGCCGAGCCCGGGCGTCATATACCCCGCCCTCACCTATCTCGAAGAGACGGGGCAGGCTGAAGTCGAGGTGAGCGGCACGAAGAAGCTCTACCGCATCACCGAAATCGGCCAGAAGCGCGTCGACGACAATCGCGATCTGGTCGAGGCAACGCTCGCCAAGCTCACCTCCATCGGCGAGAAGATGGCCCGCGTCCGCGAGGTTTTCGGCGGTGACGACGAGGACGGCCGCGACAATCCGTTCGATCGCCACGGCGCCGGTGACGTCCATCGCGCCCGCCATCTGCTGCGCTCCGCGCTTCGTTCGAAATTCCCGTGGAGCAAGGCTGAAGGCGCGCGCATCGCGGCAATCCTCGAGCGCGCCGCCGCCGATATCATCCGCGGCGAAACGAAGGGCCAGGACGAGCCGAAGGCTGACGATTGAGCGACGCATGTCGCGCAAAAGTGCGCAGCGGTTTTGCGACAACGGCATGCGCAAAATCAAAGACCTGAAGCGCGGGAAGTGAATCTGAAGGATTCGCGATGCGCTTTAGGACGTCACTTATCCGGCAATGTCAGGATGATCGGCCCGTTGCGGGTGGCGATGATGGTGTGTTCGTACTGGACCGTTGGCGCCTGCGGTTCGGCATAGAGCGTCCACGCATCGTCGCCTCCCTCCGCCCAGCTCGCGCCGAGCGAGAGAAACGGCTCGACGGTGAAGACCAGGCCATCCTCCATGATCCGCGTCTCGGAAGGGTCCGCCCAGGTGGAAACCTCGGCGGGCTCTTCATGCAGGGAGCGGCCGATGCCATGGCTGGCGAGATTGGCAATCAACGTATAGCGGTTCTTCTGCGCGAAAGCGCCGACGGCCTGCCCGATCTTCGCAAGCGGCGCACCGCTCTTCACCTGATTGAGGCCGACCCATAGCGCCCTCTTGCCGTCGCGGCAGAGGCGCTCGATCTTCGGCTTGACCGGCGGCACGGCAAAAGATGCGCCGGTATCGGAAAAGAAGCCGTCCTTCTCGGCGGAAACATCGAGATTGACCAGATCTCCCGCCTGGATCACGCGCGTTCCTGGGATGCCGTGGGCCACTTCCTCGTTGACGCTGATGCAGGTCGCGCCGGGAAACTTGTAGACCAATTCCGGTGCCGATTGCGCACCGGCATCCTCCAGCACCTTTCGGCCGATCGCGTCCAGCTCCAGCGTGGTGATGCCCGGCTCCAGTGCCGCGGCCATGGCCTGCAACGCATTGGCACAGATGCGGCCGATATCTTTCAGCTTGGTCAGTTCTTCTTCGGTCGAAACGATCATTTACGGCTTCCGGCACTCTCGCTCTCTCAGCAGCGGTTTGGCGAGAGGCTCAAGGTCGCTTTCGCCCCTTCCCTTCGCGCAGTCAATGTCTTTTTGGGCTTTCTGCCAGATAGCGCGACTTTCGAATTCCGAAAGAGCTCAGGAGCGCGGATCGTCTGCCAACAATGCCCAGCGCTCGTGGTCGCACCAGACGCCGCCGATCTTCAGATATTTCGGCGAGAACCCCTCTTTCCGGAAGCCCAGCCGCTTGACCAGCGCAATGGACGGATGGTTGCCCGGCTGGATATTGGCCTCCACGCGATGCAGGCCCACCGCATCGAATGCGTGCGCCACGGCCAGCCGAACCGCCTCCGTCATGAACCCCTGGCCGGCGAAACCTACCATGCCGTGATAGCCGAGAAAGGCGCTGCGAAAACCTCCCCAAACCATCTGGCTGATATTGACGACGCCAACGATGGCGCCGGAGCCGGGATCGCGCGCCACCAGACCCAGGTTCGGCCCCGTCACCGTCTGGCCGAACCAGGCGTCGAAACCATCGCGATCGAGGAAGGGATAGGCCCAGGGCACATGATGGGCGCGGCTGGCGATATTGGCGGCGATCAGCTCGTCCGCATCGGATTGTTTGACCGGCGCGATGATCACCTGTGGCATGGCGCGCTCCATACTTATTGAGAGACGAGCCTTAGCAAATCGAATCCGAAATCAAAAGCTTCGATCAAAGAACGGAATCATTTTGCGAACCGCTTCATAACGAAGATAAAGTCCGCCCCAGGCCATTACGCCGAGATAGACGCCGAACAGCAGATGCGAAAAGATCGGGCTGCCGACCCTCAAATGCGTCGCGATTGCGCCACCGAGCAGGCCCGTCAGCAGGATGGCGCCAAGGACCGACGTTCTCGGGATTGCATAGAGAATGGCGCAGCCGAGCGTGATGATACCAAGCAGCTGGGCCAGCGCCGGATCGGCAGAGTAGCCGAGCCCCGCCATCGTCTCGGTGACGACCGGAAGCGGAACGAGCTTGATCACGCCATCGAACAGCAGGAAGGCAACGACCAGTCCGCTCAGGATCATACCGGCCACGCGCTGCGCGCGCGTAACCGAAGGCAAAGATGAATCAGCTACATAAGACATTGCCATATCCTCCGGAATTGAATCGGAAATTCAGATCTTGGCCGCCAGTGCCGCGAGCTGATCGGCGCACTGGCTCCATCCCTGATGGAAGCCCATCTTCTCATGCGCCTCGCGATCCTCCGCGGACCAATGCAGGACGGTCGCGGTATAACGGGTCTTGCCGCCACCGAGATCGTCGAGCTGGATCGTCACCACCATGAAGGGCTTTGCCGACGGCACCCAGGCGCTGGTGAAAGCGTCGGTGAAGACGATCCGCTCATTGGGAACGACTTCCAGATAGACGCCGTTACCCGGATAATCCTCGCCTTCGGGGCTGCGCATGGTGATCGAGCTTGAGCCGCCGGATCGAGCGTCGATACTGGCTGCCGATACCGTCCACGGCAGTGGCGCGAACCATTGCTTCAGAAGCTCCACTTCGGTCCAGCAACGGAAGATCTTGTCTCGTGGTGCGTCGATGACGCGGGTCAGGGAAAGCTCGTGGCGTTGGCTCTGTTCAGTCATATCTTGCTCCTCTTTATTGTTTGACGCGGCCTGCTCGGCCCATACACGAATGACGTTCGAGCCTGCCGTTTCCCGACAGCACAGACGCAAATTTTTCGATTATTTTGTAGCTGCAAGAGCATCCGCGCTCAGCCGGTCGAGCTGATATCGGATATGGGCGGCCTCGGCAGGCGAACGGGCGAGCGCAATCGCCCTGTCAAAAGCGACACGCGCCTCTTGCGCGCGGCCGAGCTGCACAAGCAGGCCACCCCTGACGCCATGAAAGTAGAAATAGCTGTCGAGCTGTGCTTCCAGCGTCGCGATCAGCGCCAGAGCCGCCTCCGGCCCCTTCAGTTTGGAGAGCGCGACCGAACGATTGAGCGTGACGACGGGTGACGGCGTCAACCGCTCCAGCATCTGGTAGAGAAGGTCGATCTGCTCCCAATCCGTATCCTCGGCACGCTTCGCCCGCGAATGCAGCGCTGCGATCGCCGCCTGCACCTGATAGGGGCCGGGCTTGCGGTGGCGGATCGCTTTGTCGAGCAGCGCCAGCGCCTCGTCGATCAGCGTCCGATCCCAAAGCGAACGATCCTGATCTTCCAGAAGGATGATCTGCCCATTGGCATCGAACCGGGCATTCTTGCGCGATTGCTGCAGGAGCATCAGCGCCAGCAGCGCCATGGTCTCCGGCTCCGAGGGAAAGATCCGCAACAGAAGCCGGCCAAGCCGGATCGCCTCATCGGCGAAGGCGGCAGCCTCGCGATGCGTTCCACCGGCCGAATAGCCCTCGTTATAGATGAGATAGATCATGGCACTGACGAGTGCCAAACGTTCGCTGCGCTCGACCGCACCTGGCGTCTCGAAAGCAACTCCAGCGGCGGCGACCCGCGCCTTCGCGCGGGTTATGCGCTGCTCCATTGCGCTCTCGCTGACGAGGAAGGCCCGGGCGATCTGCTGCACCGAAAGGCCGGAAACGATACGCAGCGCCAGCGCGATCTGTTGCGTCGCCGGCAAATCCGGATGGCAGCAGATGAACAGCAACCGGAGGATATCATCGCGATATCCGGAGCCATCGAGCCGTTCGGCCAGATCGCTCTCCACATCACTCGTATCGGAGATCGCCTCTTCATCCGGCAGGCTTTGCAATCTGGCCTGTTTGCGCACCGTATCGATGCCGCTATTGCGGCCGACGAAGATCAGCCAGGCAATGGGATCGCGCGGCGGCCCCTTATCAGGCCAGGTCTTCAAGGCCCTGAGGCAGGCCTCCTGAAAGGCCTCCTCGGCGGTGTCGAGATTGCGGAAGTAGCGCAAAAGCGCGCCCATTACCTGTGGCCGGGCGTTGGTAAGCGCGATGTCGATCCAGGCAATGTCGGTCATGTTGCAACAGCTCCCGGCCGGAAGACGTAAAGCGGACGGATTTCATAGGAGCCGACGCCGGGATTGGCCGCGGCAAGCTCCTTCGAAAAGCCAATGGCTTCGTCAAGGGTTTCGAAGTCGACGACGTAGAAACCGAGCAACTGCTCCTTCGTTTCCGCAAAGGGGCCGTCGATCACGATCGGTTCGTTCTTGCCCTTGCGCAGGGTCGTAGCCGCCGTCGTCGGCATCAAGCGTGCCACCGGGCCAAGCTTGCCGGCCTCCCTGAGCGGTTCCTGCACGGCAATCAACCGCGCCATCGTCGCGTCTTCCTGTTCCTTGGACCAGGCAAACACGGTATCTTCGTCGTTGTAGCATAGGATCGCGTAAAGCATTGAGATTCCCTTCTCCCTTTAAAGACGAAGGAATATCACCTGCTCCGACAGGCTACGTCAAAAAATATCGAAGATGACCTCAGATGTTCCCATGCCGGATCGCCAGGATACCGGCCTTCGCATCAAGCTCCGCCACAGCGCCGATAAAAACGCTTGCCGGGCTATCGCCGTGCCCGAGCGGCAAGCCGCCGAGGATCGGCACCTTTAGTTCGGCCAGATGTTCGCGCAGGATATCGATCACCGAATAAGGGCGGTCGAATTCAAAGTTAGTAAACTGGCCGATAGCGACCCCTGCCAAACCATTTAGATGCCCCGCCTTGCGCAGCATGGTCATCTGGCGGTCCACCTGACCGCGATACATATGAACGGCTTCTAGCAAAAGAACCGCGCCATTCAAATCCGGCAGCGCCCAACCGGCCGAAGTCGCAACCGTATCCAGATTGCCGCCGATCAGTCGCCCTCTGGCCGTCCCGCCTGTCGTCAGACCGAACGTCGGTTCATGCGGACGAGCTTCGATGACGATATCTTCGGTTGTCATCATCGTCCGGCATAATGCCTCACGCGTGTAGGGGCTGACACCATCGTCATTCGGTCCGCAAAAGAAGGCTCCATGAATGCCGATCTGATGGCCACTCTTCAAGAGGCTGAGATGCAATACGGTGATATCGCTGAAGCCGATGACGAATTTCGGGTCGCGCCGCACAGCGGCGAAATCCAGTTTATCGGCAATCCGATACGACCCCTTGCCGCCGCGTGTCGTGAAAACCGCCCGAACCTCTGGGTCACGGAAAGCGCCATTGATATCCGACAGCCGCTCCTCGTCCGTGCCGGCAAGATAGTCTCGTTTATGAAAGGCATGTTCACCGAAATCGACCGTAAGCCCCCAGCCTTTCAGGATTTCAGCATGCCTCAGAACCATATCCCTGTCGGGCGAACTTGCGGGCGACACAAAGCGCACTTTGTCGCCCGGCCGTAGTGGCGGCGGCATCAGCATTGGACTGACCTCTGCGCAATCGAGTGATTCTAAGCCGCGATCTTGGCACGGAATCACGACCAGCGTCAGCTACAGATTGACCGTTGGCGAGCCCTTAGCTCAAGGGTTGATGACGGCCGCAGCCGTTATCGGTGCCGGCCGCTTGGCCTTGGCATCGGCATCCACCGTCCGACCGGCCCTCCCCCTGCCCGTCCATAGCGGCAGACCGACGGATTGCGAGACGCCGGGATCTGTGGTGAACACCGGATAGCCGCGCTCGAGAAGCCGCTCGAGAACCTCGCGGTCCTTGCGCACATGCAGCCGCGCCAGGTTCTCCGTATTGTAGACATGCCCGCCGGAATCGGGATTGATGCCGGTGATGATGACCTCGGTCGCGCCATTATAGAGCGCGAAGAGCACGGCGTTGATGCCGTTGGAGCATTTGTCGTCCGCGCCGAGCTCGCTGCACTTTACCCCGCCGACCCGGTCCAGCAGCGCCATACGCTTGTAGCGATTGACGATCTCCAGCTTGTCGTAGCTGTAATTGAAGCTCCGCAACCCCTCTTCCAGCCGCTGAAGCTCTTTCCGCCAGAGCAGGACGTAGAGCATCTTGGTCCGTTCGCCGTTCAGAACGCGGCGCACCTCGACGGCATTGGTGTTCGTACCTTCGATCTGATTAAACTGGACGAGCGTCACATCGGGCGCCTCGATCCCCCAGCCCTTCGTCACCGTCTGTGAACCATTAATAGTGATGACCTTGAAGCTTTCATCGAAATCCACCGGCTTGTTCGAAACCGGCGCCGAGCCGACGACCAGAACAGGCCCATCGAACCGCTCGGCCAGCATTGGCGGCTTCGGCCGAGTCAAATGATATTTGATCTGCCGGTAGTAATGTTTCTTCAGTTCAGAAAATTGAGCAGCCATTATTCGCTTTATCGTCTCTTAAGAAGGCGTCCGCCCTCGAGGAGTGCGGTCCGGCGAAATGTGGCCTGGAATCCTCCCTGAGCCACGAACAAGACAAGTATCGCTGCGTGCCCTTATATAAGCAAAATAAAGAAATCTTACACGATATAACCTGGGGTGAGCAGCCGATGAAGGCCGATCACCCCTGCCGTGTACTCAAGGTGCGCGACACCGCATTCTTCCAGCCTTTGAGCTTCGCGTTTCGGGTCTTGTCATCCATGCTGGGCTCGAACCGCCGGTCGCGCGCCCAGGCCTTGGCGAAGCCTGCGCGATCCGGCCAGACCCCGGCGCGGCTGCCAGCAAGCCAGGCGGCACCCAGTGCGGTCGTTTCGAGGATCGTAGGGCGGTCGACCGGTGCATCGAGCAGATCGGCAAGCCGCTGCATCGTCCAGTCGGAAGCGACCATGCCGCCGTCGACGCGCAGTACCGTCTCCTGTCCGTTGCCGTTGCGCCAATCCCTGTGCATGGCATCCAGCAGATCGCGAGACTGATAGCAGACGGCCTCCAGCGCCGCCCGGACGATTTCCTCAGGTCCGGTATTGCGTGTCAGCCCGAAGATCGCGCCGCGTGCATCCGGATCCCAATGCGGTGCGCCGAGGCCGGTAAAGGCCGGCACCAGATAAACCTCCTGCAGCGGATCGGCCTTGGCCGCCAGTTCGCCGGAATCCGAGGCGCGCTGAATGGCCTTCAGCCCGTCGCGCAGCCATTGCACGGCAGCCCCTGCGATGAAGATCGAACCTTCGAGCGCATAGGTCGTCTCGCCGTTCAGCCGGTAGGCGATGGTGGTTAGCAAGCGGTTTTTCGACCGCACCATGTCCGCGCCCGTATTGAGAAGCGCGAAGCAGCCGGTGCCATAGGTGGACTTCATCATGCCGCGTTCGAAGCAGGCCTGGCCAATCGTCGCCGCCTGTTGATCGCCGGCAACGCCGAGGATCGGGATTTCCGCGCCGAAATGCGTGGCATCGGTCACGCCGAAATCGTCGGCACAATCCTTCACCTCGGGCAGGATGGCAGCGGGAACGCGTAGGATTTCCAGTAGCTCCTCATCCCATTCGTTTCCGCCGATATTGTACATCAGCGTCCGCGAGGCATTGGTCGCATCGGTAACGAAGCTCTTGCCGCCAGTCAGCCGCCAGATCAGAAAGGTATCGATGGTGCCGAAGCACAGCTTGCCTTTGGCGGCAAGGGCACGCGCGCCCTTCACATTGGAGAGCAGCCAGGATAGCTTGGTGCCGGAAAAATAGGGATCGAGCAGCAGGCCGGTGCGGCGTGTGAAGAGCTTTTCGAGGTCCTGCCGCTTCAGTTTCTCGCAATAGCCCGCCGTGCGGCGGTCCTGCCAGACGATGGCATTATGGATCGGCTTGCCCGTCTCGCGATCCCAGACGACGACCGTCTCGCGCTGATTGGTGATGCCGAGGGCGGCAATGTCCTTGGCGGTGATGCCGGCAGCCTCAATGGCCTTGCGGACGGTGACGAGAACGGAGGACCAGATTTCTTCCGGATCGTGCTCCACCCAGCCGGGCTTCGGATAATGCTGAGTGAATTCCTTCTGTCCGACACCGGCAACCTTCATCTTGCCGTCGAAAACGATAGCCCGCGTCGACGTCGTTCCCTGATCGATCGCCAAGACATAACCGCTCATGCGTTCCTCCCGCCTATTGCATCCCGAAACAACAGATACGCGAGCAAAACGAATGTGAAAAGAAAGCAAAACGAAATTTTTCGCTGAAATATGCGCTTTCCTGTTCACGGCATCGTGGCCAAAGGGCCGGCAGCATTACGATTGCCATCTCCGCGGGTTTGGGACTAGGCTGAAACGGTTTTGCACTGCAGCAGGAAGCTGCGCTGTCCAAGGAGAAGATCATGGCAAGAACAGTTGTCGTCACCGGTTCCACAAGCGGTATCGGCCTCGCCATCGCGGCCGCCTTCGCCGCCAAGGGCGATAACGTCGTCATCAACGGCTTCGGAAAGCCCGAGGAAATCAACGCGATCAAGACCAAGCTCGAAGCTTCCGGCGGCGGCAAGGTGATCTATCATCCGGCCGACATGACGAAACCTGCCGAGATCGCCGATCTGATCGCGACCGCCAACGCCACCTTTAGCAGCGTCGATGTCCTCGTCAACAATGCCGGCATCCAGCATGTCGAGAAGATCGAGGATTTCCCGATCGAGAAATGGGATCAGATCATCGCGATCAATCTCTCCAGTTCCTTCCACACCATTCGCGCCGCCATTCCGCTGATGAAGGCGAAGAAATACGGGCGCATCATCAACATCGCTTCGGCGCATGGCCTGGTCGCCTCGCCCTTCAAATCCGCCTATGTCGCGGCAAAACATGGTATATTAGGTCTGACCAAGACGGCAGCGCTCGAGCTCGCCGAATTCGGCGTGACGGTGAACGCCATTTGCCCCGGCTACGTGCTGACCCCGCTTGTCGAAAAGCAGATCCCGGATACCGCCAAGGCCCGCGGCATGACCGAGGAGCAGGTCAAGAACGAAGTCATCCTCAAGGCCCAGCCGACGCACGAGTTCGTCAAGGCCGAAGAGATCGGCGCCCTCTCGCTCTACCTTGCAAGCGACGAGGCACGTCAGGTGACCGGCACGCACGTCTCGATTGACGGTGGCTGGACCGCGGAATAACCATAGACGGTTAGGGCCGGATTCGTCTGCGCATCCGGCCCCGACAAACGAATGATAAACGGGAACGACATGAGCGACAGCATCCGCTTTATCCTCAACGGCGAGGATATCACGCTATCCAGCCTGCGCCCCACCGAGACGCTGCTCGACTTCCTGCGCCTCAAGCGGCGGCTGACAGGAACGAAGGAAGGATGTGCGGAAGGCGACTGCGGCGCCTGCACGGTGCTTGTGGGACGCCTGATCGATGGTGGGCTGCACTATGAATCCGTCAATGCCTGCATCCGCTTCGTCGGCTCGCTTCATGCGACCCATGTCGTTACTGTTGAGCATCTCGCCGCCCGGAACGGCACGCTTCATCCGGTGCAGCAGGCGCTGGTCGATTGCCACGGCTCGCAATGCGGTTTCTGCACGCCGGGTTTCGTCATGTCGCTCTATGGCCTCTGGCTAACGACGGAAAAGCCGAGCCGGGCTCAGATCGAAAAATCGCTGCAGGGCAATCTCTGTCGATGCACGGGCTACGAGCCGATCGTCAAGGCGGCCGAGCAGGTCAGCCAGAAGCGGCCGAGCGCGCTCTTCGATCCTCTCGAAAAGACCAGAGCCGATATCATCGCCCGTCTATGGGCCATGCAGGGCGGCGATACCATCGAGATTTCCGAGGGCGAGGATCGCCTCATCGTGCCCGGCTCCGTCTCGGCACTGGCGCAGGTGCTTGCCGACGAGCCGACGGCAACTGTCGTTGCCGGCTCGACCGATGTCGGCCTATGGGTCACCAAGCAGATGCGCCGGCTGAACCCGGTCGTCTTCATCAATCATCTGACCGATCTGCAGAAGATCGTCGTCGAAGACGCAGGGCTGACCATCGGTGCCGGCGTCACCTACAGTCGCGCCTTTGTTGTGATCGGCGAAAAGATCCCGGCATTCGCCAACCTCATCGACCGCATCGGCGGCGAGCAGGTGCGCAACATGGGCACTATCGGCGGCAATATCGCCAACGGCTCGCCGATCGGCGACACGCCGCCGCCGCTGATCGCGCTCGGTGCAACGGTGACGCTGCGCTCGACTGCCGGCACGCGCAGCTTGCCCTTGGAAGATTTCTTCATCGACTACGGCAAGCAGGATCGCAATCCCGGCGAGTTCGTCGAGAATATCTTCGTACCCTATCCTGCCGAAGATGCGCATTTCGCCGTCTACAAGATCTCCAAGCGCCGCGACGAGGATATTTCGGCCGCCTGCGGCGCCTTCCATCTGTCATTGGATGCTGACGGCAATGTCGAAGATATCCGTATCGCCTTCGGCGGCATGGCCGGCACACCGAAACGCGCCCGCACGGTCGAGGCAGAATTGATCGGCAAGCCCTGGACGGAGGCGACGGTTACCGCCGCACGCGATGCCTTCGACAGCGATTACACGCCGCTGACCGATTGGCGCGCCTCGGCTGAATACCGCCAGCTGACCGCCAAGAACCTTCTCATCCGCTTCTATCTTGAGACATCAGGCGCGCCGCAGGAATTGAAGCGTTTCGAGGTGCTGGCATGATGACGAATTGCGAATTTATTCGACCATATTTCCTGGACACGGCATGGCACCTTTCGCCGGACGACGGCAGCCGCTTCCTTCCCCCTTCTCCCCTCGGAGAGAAGGGGCCCGAAGGGCGGATGAGGGGGTTACGCGGCAAAGAGCAAGCATCCTTTCATCTGGTTTCGGCACATGCATCGCTTTGCGATGCATCCCCCTCATCCGGCCTGCCGGCCACCTTCTCCCCGCTGGGGAGAAGGGAAACCGCGGAGGCCTGAGCCATGGACAAATCCACCTTCGAAGAGCGTAAGGTCATCAACGGTTCGATGCATGGCTCGTTGCGCCATGATTCCGCCCACAAGCATGTCACCGGAGCCGCCGATTATATCGATGACCTTCCCGAACCGGCCGGCCTGCTGCATGGCGCGCTCGGCCTTTCCGACCGTGCTCATGCCGAGATCGCCGGCATCGATCTCTCGGCTGTCAAAGCATATCCGGGCGTCGTCTGGGTCTTCACGGGCGCCGATATTCCCGGCGTCAATGACACCAGCTCCAACGGCATGCATGACGAACCGCTGCTTGCCGAGACCAAGGTCGAATTCCACGGGCAGCCGATCTTCGCCGTCATCGCCGAAACCAGAGATGCCGCCCGGCGTGCCGCCCGCCTCGCCAAGATCGATTATCGTGATCTGCCGCATTGGAGCGATATCGACGGCGCGCTCGTCAATGGCGCACCGCTTGTCTACGAACCGATGACGCTGAAGCGCGGCGAACCCGAAACCGAGATGGCCAACGCCAAGCACCGCATCAAGGCGCAGATGCGCATCGGCGGCCAAGAGCACTTCTATCTCGAAAGCCACATCGCCATGGCGATCCCCGGCGAGGACGACGAAGTCGCCGTCTGGTCGTCGACGCAGCATCCGAGCGAAATCCAGCACATCGTCGGCCATGTCTTGGGGATCCCGTCCAATGCCGTCACCGTCAATGTACGCCGCATGGGCGGCGGCTTCGGCGGCAAGGAAACACAGGGCAACCAGTTCGCAGCGCTCGCCGCCGTCGCCGCCAAGAAGCTTGGCCGCGCCGTCAAATTCCGCCCCGACCGCGACGAGGACATGAGCGCGACCGGCAAGCGACACGACTTCCTCGTGGATTACGAGGTCGGCTTTGACGACGACGGCCGCATCAACGCCGTCGACGCCACCTACGCCGCGCGCTGCGGCTTCTCCTCCGATCTTTCCGGCCCAGTCACCGATCGCGCGTTGTTCCATGCGGATTCCAGCTATTTCTACCCGCATGTGCATTTGGTCTCAAAACCGCTCAAGACGCATACCGTCTCCAACACCGCCTTCCGTGGCTTTGGCGGCCCGCAGGGCATGGTCGGCGGCGAGCGCATGATCGAGGAGATCGCCTATGCGCTGGGCAAGGACCCGCTCGAAATCCGCCGCGCCAATTTCTATGGCCAGCCGGGCTCCGGCCGAACGCTGACCCCCTATCACCAGGAGGTCACCGATAACATCATCAACCGCGTCGTCGACGAGCTCGAACAGACATCCGACTATCAGGCGCGCCGCAGCGCCATCATCGCGTTCAACCGCTCCAGCCGCTTCATCCGCAAGGGCATCGCGCTGACGCCGGTGAAATTCGGCATCTCCTTCACCATGACCGCTTTCAACCAGGCCGGCGCTCTGGTGCACATCTATCAGGATGGCTCCATCCATCTGAACCATGGCGGCACCGAAATGGGCCAGGGCCTCTATACGAAGGTGGCGCAGGTTCTGGCCGACAGCTTCCAGGTCGATATCGACCGGGTGAAGATCACAGCGACAACAACAGGCAAGGTGCCGAATACATCGGCGACGGCCGCCTCATCCGGCTCGGATCTGAACGGCATGGCCGCCTTCGATGCCGCTCGCCAAATCAAGGAAAGGCTCGTCGCCTTCGCTATCGAGAAATGGGATGTGGGCGCGGAAGACGTGCAGTTCCTTCCCAACCGCGTGCGCGTCGGCGAGGTGGAAATTCCCTTCGCGGAGTTCGTCAAGCAGGCCTATTTCGCCCGCGTTCAGCTTTCCGCTGCCGGCTTCTACAAGACGCCGAAGATCCATTGGGATCGCAAGGCCGGCCGCGGCACGCCCTTCTACTATTTCTCCTATGGCGCCGCCTGCTCGGAAGTGTCGATCGATACGCTGACAGGCGAATATCTGATCGACCGCACCGACATCCTTCATGATGTCGGCCGCTCCCTCAACCCGGCGATCGACATCGGCCAGGTCGAAGGCGCTTTCGTACAAGGCATGGGCTGGCTGACGACCGAGGAGCTCTGGTGGGATGCCAAGGGCCGGCTGCGTACGCACGCGCCGTCCACCTACAAAATCCCCCTCGCCTCCGACCGGCCGAAGATCTTCAACGTCCGGCTGGCGGAATGGTCCGAAAATGCGGAGGCGACCATCGGCCGCTCCAAGGCCGTAGGTGAGCCGCCCTTCATGCTCAGCATATCCGTGCTGGAGGCCCTATCGATGGCGGTCGCCAGCGTCGCGGATTACCGCATCTGCCCGCGCCTCGATGCCCCTGCAACGCCGGAGCGCGTGCTGATGGCGGTCGAGGGGCTGAAGGGGATGTAATTGTCCTCCCGCCAAAGGAGGGAGCTACATTTGACGCAGCCCCCTCTGACATCTCCCCCTTGTGGGCAGGGCTATCGCATATGGAGGCGGACGAGCACCATAAGCTCCTCTCCCCTTGGGGAGAAGGGGGCCCGAAGGGTCGGATGAGGGGGTTATCTATTTGAATTCATGAATTTTGGTGGTCTTGGCGGCCACCCCTCATCCGCCTGGCGGCGCCTTCTCCCCGCTGGGGAGAAGGGGGGTGCGCACTCTCCACATATCAACGGTCTCCACTCATGACTTACAGCAGCGACCTATCGTCATAATGCGGCTCGCGCCCATCGAGAAATCCAAGGTCGCGCTTTAGGCGGTCCGGCATGTCGTCGAGATCCAGATGCAGCGAGGGCTCTGCATGCTTGACGAGGGCCTGCGCCAACGATTCCAGAAGACGAGCCAGAATACCGGGCCTTGCGGTTTCTGCTTGTTCCACGACATAGCAATCCATGACAACACCTCAGTCAGATCAGCGATATGAATTGCAGTTTGGCGCGAAAAATGCTGAAATTCCAATCGAACTATCGTCTGGATACATAAAGAGAACTTATCCATGAAGCTCTCAAAGCGCTTCCCGCTGAATGCCTTGCGCGTCTTCGAAGCCGCAGCCCGGCTCGGCAGTTTCACCCGCGCCGGCGAAGAGCTTGGCATGACGCAGACGGCGGTCAGCTATCAGATTAAGTTGCTTGAAGAGACGACGGGCGAGCCTCTATTTCTGCGCCGCCCGCGGCAGATCCTGTTGACCGAGGCCGGGGAACAACTCGCACCGAAAGTCGCGGAAGCCTTTGCTATGCTGCAGGAGGCGATGGCCTCCATCAGCGGCGACGCCGAAACGACGCTGCGCATTCATTCGACACCCACCTTCGCCTCGCAATGGCTGGCTCGTCATGTCGGATCGTTTCAGCTCAAGCATCCGAATATCGCCGTCCGGCTGGACACTTCAGCCTCGCTCATCGACTTCGCCCGGGAGGCCTCCGACATCGCCATCCGTGCCGGGCGTGGCCAGTGGCCGGGACTGCGCGCGCATCTGCTGATGAAGGTCTATTTTACGCCGATGCTGAGTCCAGCGCTCGCTGAGACGGTTGGCGGCATTCACGAGCCGGCAGATCTCCTGAAGCTTCGCATCATCGACGCAGGCGATCCATGGTGGGCCCAATGGTTTAGGGAGGCCGGCGTTCCCGACCCCGGCCTTCAGGGCCGGCCGCGCAGCAGGCTCGGCGCCCAGTCCTTCGAGGCGAGCGCCGCATTGGCCGGCCAGGGTGTCGCTATCCTCACTCCGGAATTCTATGCGGATGATCTGGCTTCTGGCCGACTGATCCAGCCCTTCGATATTCTTTCATCCGACAATACCGACTACTGGATCGCCTACCCCGAAAACAGGCGCCATACGCCGCGCATCCGCGCCTTCCGGGATTGGATCCTCGGCGAATTCGGCATGCCGCTGGAGTAATTCCAGGAAATCCGCGCAGCAGCTATCACTCCAAAACCAGCGGAAATAACGAGATAGCTGCGCCACTTTCCAGTGCTTAGTAAGCCATGTCGGGGGCATAAAAGCAGCGCGGCGTGTTTTCATCCGGGAACAGACAGAGATGATAGGCTCCGTCCGGCGAGCGCATCGTTTTCTGCTGTGGCAGATTAAAGATGTGCGCGTGCGTTACGTAGCGATGGTCGCCGGGATTGAGCGTCACTCGATAGCCGCCAGGCACGATGGTAACGGTGCGCGCCGGGATCATCTCGCAATCACCTGTCTTGCTGTCGCCATTGCAGCAATAAGGGTCGTAAGTCCAGCCGGAGGGCGCCTCATGCGCCAGGGCGAAGGCTGTAGAGAGAAGAAAAAATACGAACGCCAGAATACCTCGCATGGGCAATTCTCCGTCGAAAAAAATAGGTGGCCGCCGCGGACACGGCCCGCTCCAAGCAGCCGAAGGCATTTTATTAAAAAACTGCCACAATCTGATCTAATGCATCCTGGGCGCTAGACAAGGCCGCGGCTTTTTACCGACATATCAAACACCCCTCTTCCATACGCTCTCAACATTTTGCAAGGTGTCGAGTCGGAGGAAGAAAAGGGGAACTGAATGTATGAATACGCCATAGCGTGGGAGTGGCTCGCCTTTGCTGCCCGCTGGTTCCACGTCATAACCGCCATTGCCTGGATCGGTTCGTCCTTCTACTTCATCGCGCTCGATCTCGGGCTGGTGAAGCGCCCGCATCTTCCGCCCGGCGCCTATGGCGAGGAATGGCAGGTCCACGGCGGCGGCTTCTATCATATCCAGAAATATCTCGTCGCCCCCGCGCAGATGCCGGAGCATCTGACCTGGTTCAAATATGAAAGCTATTTCACCTGGCTTTCCGGCTTTCTGATGCTGTGCATCGTCTATTACGGCGGCGCCAATCTCTTCCTCATCGACCGGCATGTGCTCGACGTCAGCGTCCCCGTCGCCATCCTGATCTCGCTTGCCTCGCTTGCCGGCGGCTGGATCGTCTACGATCTGCTCTGTAAATCGCCGCTCGGCAACAATACCTGGGGGCTGATGATCGTGCTCTACGCCGTCCTGGTCTTCATGGCCTGGGGCTATACGCAACTCTTCACCGGCCGCGCCGCCTTCCTGCATCTCGGCGCCTTCACCGCGACGATCATGTCAGCCAACGTCTTCATGATCATCATTCCCAACCAGAAGATCGTCGTCGCCGACCTCATTGCCGGCCGCACACCGGATCCAAAATACGGCCGCATCGCCAAGCAGCGCTCGCTGCACAACAACTATCTGACGCTGCCCGTCATTTTCTTCATGCTATCGAACCACTATCCGCTGGCCTTCGGCACGGCCTATAATTGGGTGATAGCGGCGCTGGTGTTCCTGACGGGCGTCACCATCCGCCACTGGTTCAACACAACGCATGCTCGCAAGGGCCGCCCGACCTGGACCTGGATTGTCACAATCGTCCTCTTCATCATCATCATGTGGCTTTCGACCGTTCCGAAGGTGCTGACCGGCGAGAAGGAAGCCAACGCGATCGCCCCCGCCTTCCAGCAGTTCGCCTCGGACGCCCATTTCCCGGCGGTCAAGCAAATGGTCTCCGCGCGCTGTTCCATGTGCCATGCGGCCGAGCCTGTCTATGAGGGGATTGTGCGTGCGCCGAAAGGCGTAACGCTGGAAAATGACGCGGAAATCGCTATGCATGCCCGGGAGATCTATATCCAGGCCGGCCGCAGCCATGCCATGCCGCCCGGCAACGTCACCGACGTCACACCGGAGGAGCGCAAGCTGCTGGTCGCCTGGTTCGAAAGCTCCATCGGAGAAAAGAGCCAATGACCACCCTTCTGCGCGGCCGCCTGCTTTCCTTCAAGCGCCTGCCGCAAAGCCTCGATGATACCGACAGCTACGTTTATGAAAGCGATGGCGGCCTGCTGATCGAAAACGGCTTGATCGTCGCGACCGGGGCCTATGCCGATATCAAGGCGCACGCCCCGAAAGGCATAACCGAGATCGACCACCGTCCGCATCTCATCCTGCCCGGCTTCATCGACATGCACCTGCATTTCCCGCAGATGCAGGTGATCGCCTCCTACGCCGCCAACCTTCTGGAATGGCTGAACACCTATACATTCCCCGAGGAATGCCGTTTCGTCGAAAGCGCACATGCGGAGCGTATCGCCAAGCATTTCTATGACGAGATGATCCGCCACGGCACGACGACGGCCGTTGCCTATTGTTCGGTCCATAAAACCTCCGCCGACGCCTATTTTGCCGAAGCCATCCGTCGCAACATGCGCATGGTCGGCGGCAAGGTGATGATGGATCGCAACGCCCCGCAGGGCCTCCTTGATACGCCCGAGATGGGCTATGACGAAACCCGTCAGGTGATATCGGACTGGCACGGCAAGGGCCGCAATCACGTTGCCATCACGCCGCGCTTCGCGATCACCTCCACACCGGCGCAGATGGAGGCAACGGCCGCGCTTGCCGGCGAATTTCCGGACCTGCATATCCAGACGCATCTTTCCGAGAATCACGACGAGATCGCCTTTACCTGCGAGCTCTATCCGGACGCGATCGACTACACCGATATCTATGCCCGCTACGGACTGCTCGGCCCCAAGAGCCTGTTCGGCCATGCGATCCACCTTTCCGACCGCGAAGCCGATGCCATGAGCGAGGCCGGTGCGGTTGCGGTGCATTGCCCGACCTCGAACCTCTTCCTCGGCTCCGGCCTCTTCCCGCTGAAGGCGCTCGCTCGTCGCGAGAAGCCCGTTCGCATCGGCGTCGCCACCGATATCGGCGGCGGCTCCAGCTATTCCATGCTGCGCACGATGGACGAGGCCTACAAGATCCAGCAGCTGCTCGGCGAGCGACTGAACCCGCTGGAAAGCTATTATTACATGACGCGCGGCAATGCCGAGTCCCTCTCCCTCGTCGACAAGATCGGCACGCTCGATGCCGGCACTGAAGCCGACCTGATCGTCCTCAACGCGGCCGCGACGCCGGCCATGGCGCTGAAGATGGAGGTGACGAAGAGCCTTACCGAAGAGCTGTTCCTGCTTCAGACCATGGGCGACGACCGGGCGGTCATCGAAACCTATGTTGCTGGAAAGCCGATGAAATCCATCCTGCAATGAGGCAATCCCAACCCACCTCCATATAACCTTCCGGAAGGCAAAGAGCCATGACCGTGCCGCTGACCATCGCCGAATTGAAAACGCTTGCGCAGCGGCGCGTGCCGAAAATGTTCTTCCAATATGCCGATTCCGGCTCCTGGACCGAATCGACCTATCAGGCGAACGAGGCGGATTTCGCCAAGATCAAGCTGCGTCAGCGCGTGCTCGTCGACATGTCCGGTCGGTCGGTCGCAACCACGATGGTCGGTCAGAAGGCCTCCATGCCGGTGGCGCTGGCGCCGACGGGGATGACCGGCATGCAGCACGCCGATGGCGAAATGCTGGCGGCGCGGGCGGCGGAAGAGTTCGGCATCCCCTTCACGCTCTCGACCATGAGCATCTGCTCGATCGAGGACATCGCTTCGGTCACGAAGCAGCCTTTCTGGTTCCAGCTCTATGTGATGAAGGATCGCGATTTCGTCCTGAACCTGATCCATCGCGCCAAGGCGGCAAAATGCGCGGCGCTGGTGCTGACGGCAGACCTGCAGATCCTCGGCCAGCGCCATAACGATATCCGCAACGGATTGTCCGCGCCGCCGAAAATGACGGCAAAAAACCTCTGGCAGATGGCGATGCGACCGGGCTGGTGCATGGGCATGCTGAAGACCAAGCGCCATTCCTTCGGCAATATCATCGGTCATGCCAAGGATATTTCCGACATGACGACGCTGTCGCACTGGACTCATTCGCAGTTCGACCCCAAGCTCTCCTGGAGCGATGTCGCCTGGATCAAGGAGCAATGGGGCGGCCCGCTGATCATCAAGGGCATTCTTGACGTCGAGGATGCGAAGGCGGCCGTCGATACCGGCGCAGACGCCATCATCGTCTCCAATCATGGCGGTCGCCAACTCGACGGCGCCCACTCCTCCATCAGCATGTTGCCGCGGATCGTCGACGCGGTCGGCGACAAGATTGAAGTGCATATGGATGGCGGCATCCGCTCGGGCCAGGACGTGCTCAAAGCCGTCGCACTCGGCGCCAAAGGCACCTACATCGGCCGCCCTTTCCTCTATGGTCTGGGCGCCATGGGCAAGGAAGGCGTAACGCTCGCGCTAGAGATCATCCGCAAGGAGCTGGATATTTCCATGGCACTCTGCGGCAAGCAGGATATCAAGGCGGTGGATCGGTCGATCTTGGCTGACCTTTAAAAGCGCATGCCGTTACCGCAAAACCGCTGCACACTTCTGCGCGACATGCTCTAGCGCAGCCAGCCCGTCGCCAGACCGCTCGCCCACTCCTCGCGACCATTCTGCGCCGCCAGCGTCGCCATCGCCATGTGATCATAAGCCACCTGCCGGAAGACCGGCAGCCAGCTGTTGCCGGTCTTTTCCAAAATAGCGTAAGAGGCGAAGGGGTTTCCCGCTTCCACCTTGTGATGATAAGGCAGGTCATCGTCATAGGCAGGGCAGCCGACGCTGCCGGGATTGACGATCAGGCGGCCATCGCGGAGCCGGACGGCGCGCGGAATATGAGTATGCCCGCACAGGATCAGCGGAAAATCGATGCCGGCGGCAAGTGCCTCGATCTCCTCGATCGGCTTCAGATAGACCTGACCGTCCGAAGAGACGGATTCGAGCCAATAGACATTATCATCGGCTGGTGTCGCGTGGCAAAGATAGGTCTCATCCCGATAAACTGTACTGATGGGCAAGGCGCGCAGCCATTCGAGGTGGCGTTCCGTCAGTTCAGAATGCGCTGCTCGATCTGAAACATGCATCGCCTCGGGCGCCAGTTCGATCAGATATCGATCGTGATTGCCGCGCACCGTCGGCGCATTCAGTTCCAGCAGCATATCGGCCGTCTTGCCCGCCGTAAGCGGCCCGCTGAAGCAATCGCCGAGATTGACGATCTCGGTAATGCCTTGCCTGCGGATATCGGCAAGCACCGCCTCGAGCGCAAGGTGATTGCCGTGGATGTCTGCTATGGCGGCAAATCGCATGCCTCAGCTCCCGCGATAGGTGGAATAACCGTAAGGCGAGATCAGCAGCGGCACGTGGTAATGCGCCGTCGTATCGGCGATACCGAAGCGGATCGGCACGAGATCGAGAAAAGCCGGCTCAGGCAGCTTGGCGCCGCTGGCCCTCAGATAATCTCCGGCCCGAAACAGCAATTCGTAGGTGCCGGCAACGAAGCCGTCGCCGATCAGGATGGGGCCGCCATCCACACGCCCGTCGGCATTGGTCGTTACCGTCTTCAGATGCGTGCGGATATCGCCCTCGATCCTGAAGAGATCGATCACCAGGCCTTCGGCCGGCTTGCCGAGAGCGGTATCGAGTACATGTGTGGTCAGTCCGGTCATAACGTCGGCGCTCCGATGATGTAGGGCGTTTCGAAGAAATATTCCTCCAGATTGTTTCCAGGCCCGTCGCGATCGACAACAAGGAAATCGCTCTGCTCTTCGAGCGCCATTAGCGGGTAATGCCAGGTATTGACCCGATAGTTCACGCCCTGGTCGCCACGTGCCAGGAAGACCTGCGGCTTGCTGGGCCTGCCGCCCTCATCCTGCGCAACGACGACGAGGAACGGCCGGCCTTTCAGCGGCACGAAACACTGACTACCGAAAGGATGGCGCTCCATCATCTCGATGGTGAAAGGAAAGGCACGCGGCTGGCCGCGAAAGAGGTTCAGGATGACCCGCGCACCGTCGCCGATGGCCTCGGCACTGGAGAGCGCATGAAAACGCTCCGTCGTACCGCCATTGATGAACCGCATCGTTGCGGGATCGGCCTCGATCATATCGCCGAAAGGCGCGAACGCGGCCTTCGTCAGTGGAAGAATTTCAAGATGCCGTGTCATTCGATGATCATTCGCCTTCCGCGCGCCAATGGCGAATGGAATCCAGTTGAGAGAACAATTTCGGAAGAGATTTTTGCGCGATGTCCCACAGGTTCGTCACCTCGATGTCGAAATAGCCCTGCGCAATTCTGCTTCTGACGTCGTGCATCTCATGCCAAGGCAACTCCGGATGGTCAACGACAAATTCCGGATATTCCTCTCCAATGCGCGCGGCCGCCTCGCCGATCATCAGGAGTGTCATCCCGACGGCGCGCTGCTTCTCGACATTCTTGAAAAACGCGTCTTGATCAATTCCGCGAAGGAACTGATCTGCCTCGGACACGGCCCGCTGCATGTTATCAAGGTGGGCGATTAGCCGATCCAGGCTCATATGACACAGCCTCAGTTTGTGAAATACTCAATCATGAGCGGCTTGGGAAACAGCGCGCTATCAGCCCTCGGGAAGCATGGCCTGCAGGCGCAGCAATGCGATCTTTTCCACCTGGGCCGTTGCCGTCGCAAATTCCGTATCCCGGTCATTATCGATCCGCGTTTCGAAGGCAGTCAGGATATCCTCCTTGCCGAGTCCCTTGACCGCGATGATGAAGGGAAAGCCGAACTTGCTCACGTAGCCGGCATTGAGTTCGGTGAACCGCGCATGCTCCGCAGGGCTCAGCCGATCGAGCCCCGCGCCGGCCTGCTCCTTGCGGCTGTCTTCCGTCAACTCGCCGGCAATCGCCAGCCGGCCCGCTAGGTCCGGATGAGCCCGCAGCACACCAAGCCGCTCCGTCTCGCTTGCGGCACGGAAGAACCGCGCTAAAGCGGCGTGCACGCCGCCCGAGGTCAGAGGCTCGGAGATAGCACCGGCATCGTAGGCGCGTTCGGCAATGAAGGGAGAATGCTCGAAGACGCCGCCGAAGCGGCCGACAAAATCGGCCCGCGACATCATGTTAGCGCTCTCCCCCGGGCATATGATTCTCATACCAGTGGTGGGCGATCTCGATACGCTTCGGAATCCAGACCTTGTCGTGCTTCTGCACATATTCGATGAACCGCCGCAAAGCCGCAGCGCGGCCGGGGCGGCCGACCAGGCGGCAATGCAGGCCAACCGACATCATCTTCGGGCTGCCATGCTTGCCTTCTTCATAGAGCGTGTCGAAGGCATCCTTGAGATAGATGAAGAACTGGTCGCCGGAATTGAAGCCCTGCGGTGTCGCAAAGCGCATGTCATTGGTCTCAAGCGTATAGGGGATGATCAGAAATGGTTTGCCATTCAAGCCGTCGACCCAGTAGGGCAGATCATCGGCATAGGAATCCGACGAATAGAGAAAGCCGCCCTCCTCCATGACGAGCCGCAGCGTATTGTCCGACGGCTTGCCCTGGTACATGCCGTAGGGCCGCTCGCCGGTCAGTTCGGTGTGCAACCGCACGGCTTCGAGAATGTGCTTACGCTCCAGATCCTCGGAAAAATCCTTGTATTCCAGCCAGCGATAGCCGTGGCTGGCGATCTCCCAGCCTGCTTCCTTCATCGCGGCGACCGCCTCCGGATTGCGTGCCATGGCGAGCGTCACGCCATAGACGGTCGCCTGCACCTTGAGCTCTGTGAACATGCGCCACAGCCGCCAGAAACCGGCACGAGCGCCGTATTCGTAGATCGATTCCATGTTGAGATTGCGCTGGTTCGGCCAGGGTGCCGCACCAACAATCTCGGAGAGCAGGTTTTCGGAAGCCGGATCGCCGTCGAGAATGCAGCTTTCTCCGCCCTCTTCGTAGTTGATCACGAACTGCACCGCGATGCGGGCGTCACCGGGCCATTTTGGATCCGGCGTGTTACGGCCGTAGCCGATGAGATTGCGGGAATAGTTTTCCGACATTGAAGCACCTTCTCTGATCAGCGGACGGTAGCATCCGCACAGCGAAAGTCGAGACGGAAAGTGGGAAAATCACTTTCTCTTCAATGGTGGGCCGCCGCGCTATCCTACGCGATTTTCCGGGCACTGATCTTTCCCATCGGATGCAGCGAATGCACGCGGAAGGGACCGCCGGAACCATCTTCCATCATCAACGCAATATTGGATACGGGAACCGGTGCGGCAAGCACCGGCTCGAAGAAGTCGCGCAATGCCTGCTCCATGCGCTGCAGATCAGCCGGGCCGACGGTACCCGTCAACATCATCTGGAAGCGGAATTCGTCCATCACGTGCGGATGGCCCCAGCGGTGCAGATTGGCGAATTGCGTCGCCGAAAGGCCGTCCGGATCGATCCGCTCGATCTCCGCCTCGGTCAATGGCGCGCGATACTGGTCGAAGGCTTGAACCAGGGATGCCGCCAGGAAATGCATCTGCTGGCTGGGTGTGGACGGAACCAGGCCCAGCGCTCCGCCGAGCCGCGCGACCTCCAGCTGGGGAATTTCAAAAGGCGCGACCGAGCCGGAAAACCGCATGAGGTCACGCAACAGCGCAGCCTCGGACATATCGTCCGCCAGCCGGAAGGGCGCCTTCAGCAAGCCCATGAAACCATAGCGGCGGGGAACGGCGGTATAGAAGGCAATCTCATGAATACCGAGCCCTCGGACCGCAGGCGGCTCGACCATCTCGCCGGAATAGACATTGCGCCCGAGCCAATTCGCCGCCACAAGCGTCAGCGGATCGCTCGCAGACGGTGTGAAGCAGATGGCATAGCGCATAAAATCTCCCTCCAGGGCGCAACATCCAACAGGCCGAACCGGCACCGATGGCCAAGGAGATAGGTGATTTGCGTGACAGATTAACGACCCGAAAGGGGCGTGACTTCACGTTTTATGTGATATGACTGAAATATGACTTGCTAAAGTGAAACTCTGCGGCAATTTGAAACTACAAGCCATATCCGCCGCCTGCCGCACCGCCGCCTCGGCCAGCCGATGCGCCAATCCGAAACTCACCTTGAAGCCGCCCGTCAACGCAATCAACGACCGATGGTCGGGATGCGCACCCACCATGGGATCGCGATCGACCGCCTTCGGCCGCAGGCCGGCCCAGCGTTCCACCACCTCCGCACCGGCCAGCACCGGCGCCATGATGCGCGCTGCCGCCAGAAGATCGTCAAGCTGCCCATCGGTCGACAACGGGTCGTCGAAGTGATTCTCGCTCGTGCTGCCGACCGCGACCAATCCGTCCTCATGCGGAACGATATAGAGGCCATCGCGGAAGATAACCGGAAGGCTGCCGTCGACATCGGCCTTCAGCATGGCCGCCTGCCCCTTCACCGGTTGGCCAAGCGAGGATTTGCGGCCTTCCGTCAACCTGTCGAGAATCGGAAACGACCAATGGCCGGCAGCAAGGATGCAGCGATCGAAGCGGATATCGCCTTCGCTCATGGCCGCCAGTCCTCTGGCTGGATCGATGCTTTCGACGGTCACACCCTCGGCAAGTTGCACGTGCGTGGCTCCGGCAAGATACCTCCGAAGCACATTCAGCAAGGCCCGCGGAGCAACCCGCGCCGCAAGCGTATCGAAGACGAAACCGCTTTCGCCGGCGGCGGGGTCGATCCAGCCTGAAACGGGCGCCGCATCGAGCACATGCCAGTGAAATTCATGTTCATCCTGGCGCCAATGCGTTTCCGCATCTCGGGAATGCCCAAGCGCAATCTGCCTGAGATGCGGCTTCGGCAGCGGGATCAGCCGGCCGGCGCGACGGTAGCCGGCCGAAAGCCCGGTTTCTGCCTCCAATACTGCGATTTCCTCTTCCAGGGAGACGAGCGCATCGAACTGAAACAGCTTCTTGTCAGACCATTTGTTCGGCATGTGCGGCATCAGCGCACCGAGCAGACCGCCGCTCGCCCCTTGCCCGAAATGGCCGGCTTCCACGAGCAGGGCGCGAATGCCGAGACGCTCGGCATGAACGGCCGCCCAAAGGCCCATGATCCCGCCGCCGACGATCAACAGATCGACAGATGATTGACCGACGGGTCGTGTGGGATTATCGGCTCTTTCCATGACAGATCCAGTTTCCGATCGGACTGAGACGTCCGAAACCATTGTGGCAAGCCCGGAGCTCGAATGGCGCGACGGCGATATGCCCTATTCGACGGCTTTTGGCGATCATTTTTATTGCCAGACCGACGGCCGCCTGGAATGCGGGCACGTCTTCCTGGCTGGCAACGGCCTGCCCGCCCGCTGGCAGGGGCGGCAGGATTTCCTCATCGGCGAGCTCGGCTTCGGCACCGGACTGAACTTCTGCGAGACATGGCGCCAGTGGCGGCAGCAGGCAGCCCCGGGCTCACAACTGCACGTCATGTCGTTCGAACTCTATCCCATGAAAGCAGAGGAGATCGACCGCGCGCTGTCGCACTGGCCTGAAATCGATAGGGAGCGCCAGGCTCTTGCCGCAGCATGGCCGAACAACCCGCAGGGTGTCGTGTCGCTGAGGCTAGATGCAAATACGCGCCTCAGCGTCGTCTGCGGCCCGGCTCTCGAAGGCGTCAGTCGCGCCGAACCGGGCTTTGATGCCTGGTATCTCGATGGCTTCGCACCCTCCCGCAACGCCGACATGTGGTCGCCGGAATTGATGCAGGCACTCCATGACAAGACGGCTCCGAACGGCACCTTCGCCACCTATGCAGCAGCCGGTTTCGTAAGGCGAAACCTGCAGGCTGCAGGATTTATCGTGGAGCGGCGCAAGGGCTTCGCCGGCAAGCGCGAAATGCTCTGCGGCGTCAAGCCGGCCTGAGGTCGGAAGACGATTGTCGCGAGCATTCAGGCCAGTTCGCCCAGATGCTGGCGAACCCAATTGGCCTCCTCCGAGGCCGTCCGCCGAAAGTGTCGCTTGAAGTCACGGCTGAACTGCGCGGGGCTGGCATAGCCGACCGATGTAGCGACCTCGGCGATCGTCTTGTCCTGGCGCGCAAGCATCAACCGCGCCTCGTGGAGCCGCATGGCCTTTAGATACTGTATCGGGCTGCTGCCCGTCAGGGCCTTGAAATGGACGTGGTAGGAGGGAATGCTCATGCCCGCCTCATGCGCCAGCGCAGCGACCGAAATCTCCGAACCGTAGGTTTCGCGCAACCGCACCAGGCTTCGCACGATCCTCCCGGATGTGCCCCGCTGCTGCAGGGCCGAGATCATCGCGCCGCCCTGCGGGCCGACGAGCACCCGGTAATGCAGCTCGCGCAAGATGCCTGCCCCAAGAACCGCGAGTTCGACGGGATCACACAGCGCCCGCAGCATACGCAGCACGGCATCCTCGATAACCGGCTCCATTCTGCTCGATACCAGACTTCGCACCTTGCCGGCTTTCGGCTCGGAGCGTCTCATCCCCACTTCCGAGGCGATCTCTACAGCCAGAAGCATATCGAACTCGACGTAAACCGCGAGCAAGGGACGGTCTGGGCTGGCCGAGGATTCCATGCGGAACGGAACGGGTACCGATATCGCCAGATAGTGCTCCTCATCGTAGAGATAGACTTCGCCCTCAAGCATGCCCTGCTTTCGGCCCTGCAGCACGAATACCGCGCCCGGCTTGTAGAGCACGGGAACGTCATGAAGGACCGCTTCGGTTCTAAGAAGGCGCACGCCGGCAAGCCCGGTCGGGTTGTATCCCTGGCGAGGAGCAAGAAGGCCCGCCAGCTCCACCAACTCCCGACGCCTCGACCATTGGTCCTTCTTATTCATAGGATTTGGCAAGATAGTCATAGTTTTCGCGATCGCTAACAACAATTTGGAAGATTATCAGTCATAAGCATCAACCAATCAAGAAGAGAACATCTATCATGTCACAGAAGACTTTCTTCATCACCGGAGCGAATTCCGGCTTCGGCTTCGCAATCGCAGCCGCCGCGATCCGGAACGGCCATAAGGTTATCGGCACCGTCCGCTCGGAACAGTCGCGGGCAGATCTGGCAGAACGTTTGCCGGCAGCCCGGTCCGTTTTGTGCGATGTGACGGAATTCGACCGGATAGCCGACGTCGTGCGACAGGTGGAAGAAGACCATGGACCAGTCGACGTTCTGATCAACAATGCCGGCTATGGCCACGAGGGAATTCTTGAAGAGTCGCCCATCGAGGAGATGCGGCGCCAGTTCGACGTGAACGTCTTCGGCGCGGTTGCGGTCGCAAAGGCCTTCCTACCGCGCTTCCGCGAAAGGCGTAGCGGCTTCATCGTCAACGTGACTTCGATGGGCGGCATGATCACCATGCCCGGCATCGCCTATTACTGTGGAAGCAAATTCGCCCTTCAAGGCATTTCCGAAGTCATGCGTGCGGAAATGGCCCCGTTCGGCGTTCGGGTCACCGCCCTATGCCCCGGCTCTTTCAGGACAGACTGGGCCGGCCGCTCGATGGTCCGGACCGAGCGCTCGATCGCCGACTACGACGCGCTGTTCGACCCGATCCGCCAGGCGCGGCAGGCCAAAAGCGGCAAGCAGCTCGGCGATCCCGACAAGCTCGCGGCCGCCGTATTGGACTTGATCGAATCCGACGCGCCTCCGCCGCAGCTCCTGCTCGGCAGCGACGCCCTTGGACTTGTGACGGACAGGATCGAGCGTCTCAAACAGGAGATCGAAGCATGGAGATCCATTACCGTTTCGACCGATGGCTGAGAACGCCGACCAACGTAATGGCCGAAAGCTCGCCGACCTTCCCGGGTCCATCGATCTCAACCCTAGCTGTTGGAACGATCGGCCTGGAAAACGGCATCGCCGAGATAGCGCTGGATCTTCGCTTCGAGAAGTTCCGGGCTGATCGGTTTGGACAGGCAGTCGTCCATGCCCGCCTGCATGCATGCGATGCGATCGACGTCCAATGCCTGTGCCGTTACCCCGATGATCGGCACGTGCCATCCCTGCCCGGCTTGTGCCTCGAATTGCCGGATCATGCGCGTCGCCTGATGGCCGTTCATGACCGGCATGGAAACATCCATCAGGATCAACGACGGCCGCAATTGACGCCATGCGTCCACCGCCGCCTGGCCGTTCTCCACGACGAGAAAGCGAAGTCCCGTCGCCTGCAGGATCTGCGTGAAGACAATCTGATTCACCTCGTTGTCCTCGGCCACGAGAACGTCGATGGTGTTGCCAGGTATAGCCGGCGTCATCCGGTCGGCGGCTTCGATTGCGGCTGCGGCCTCCGCCTCAATCGGCAACGGCCGGGCGGTGGAGCCCGGCTGTTCGCCCGCGTTTTTCCGTCGCGACGCGCGCACGACATCAATGATCGTGTTGCGCAGGACATTGGCACGCACGGGTTTCATGAGATGCGCCTGACCATTGACGGCGGTAAAATCCTTATCGCGACTGGCGACACCCATCGATGTCAGAAATACGATCGGCAACGATTCGAAACGTGCGTCGGCGTGTACCGCACTCGCAATCTGATAACCGTTCATGCCGGGCATGCTGTAGTCGACGATGATCGCGTCGACCGATACGCCCATGTTGAACGCGGCATCCAGAATGGCAAGCGCGGTCTTGCCGTCCTCGGCCGCATGACTGTCGAAGCCCCATTGCACCAATTGCTCCGTCAAGATGCGCCGATGGATCTCATCATCTTCCACGATCAGGATCCCGGCGCGCTTCACGTTGGCCGGCAGCTCCGGAGCCTTGCCGCGCAAGGCGACCAGCGGCATGGGCAAATGGACGGTGAAAACCGATCCCTTGCCCCATTCGCTCTCGACCGACAGCGAACCACCGAAAAGATCGACGAGGCCTGCCGTAATGGCAAGGCCCAAACCTGATCCTTCAAGGCGCCGCGCAAAGGAAGAATCCGCCAGCGAAAATTTGTCGAAGATCGTATCGAGCTTCTCGGCGGGAATGCCGATCCCGGTATCTTCGATGCGGAGCACGAGCAATATGTTGTCGTCCGGCGCAGGCTGGCTGTTCAGCTCCACCAGCACATGGCCGCGTTCAGTGAACTTGATCGCATTGCCGACGAGATTGGTCACGATCTGGCGGAAGCGGCCGGCATCGCCGAGCATCGCCGCCGGCACGCCGGGAGCGATGTGCACCATCAGCTCGACATTCTTTTCCGATGCGGCGGCGGCCAGCAGCGTCGCTATGTCTTCGACAGCTTCGGCGGGATCGAATGCCATCTTGCGCAGATGCATGTCGCCGGTGTCGATGCGCGAAAAATCGAGAATGTCGTTGATGATGGTCAGCAATGCATTGCCCGACTTGACGATGATATCGACAAAGGTCTTTTGCCGCGGATCGAGATCCGTCTTGCCGAGCAGCTCCGCCATGCCCAGCACTCCATTCATCGGCGTACGGATTTCATGGCTCATATGGGTAAGGAATTCGGATTTCGCGCGGTCCGCCGCATTGCTGCGCGCCAGCAGCAGCTGCAGGTCCGCCTCGCGTTCCTTCATCTCGGTGACATCGGTGAACACCACCGTCCAGCGGCGATGCTCGCCGATCGCGGCGCCGAGCTGTATCCAGCGGTCGCCGACGACCTGGAAGACGCAGGAGATCGGCTTGCCCGCCGCAACGCTCTGCGCCCATGATTCCCGCAGACCATCGGAACCATCGCCAAAGTCACCACGTTCCGCGCAATAGTCGAACGCAGCAGACCAGTCCTTGCCGATCTCCAGGAGCTCGGCCGGGAGTTTCAGCATGTCTTTCAGCCGGTCGTTGGCCAGCAGGATCGTGCCATCCTGGACGATCAGCAGACCTTGCGACATGGCCTGCATGGCATCAGCCATCAACTCGCCGAGATGTTCCAGCGCCAGTCGGGTCTCGGTGATCTCCTTGGATTGCTGCTTCACGGACGAAATATCCGTGTAGGACATCAATGTCCGGCCATTGGAAATCTGGCGCGCATCGATGATGACGGATTTGCCGTCGGCAAAATTCACTTCCGTCTGCAGATGCGCGCCGCCCTTGCGCAGCGTGGTCAGCCACGCCTGATAAATGTCGTCGATGCTGCGGCCATCGGCGCCGAAACGTGCCAGCGAATAGTGCTTGGCGATGATATCGCGATAGGGGCGGCCTCCGAAACGCTCGTCCTTCGAATATTCCCAAATGTCGTAGAAGGCATCGTTGACGTATTCGACAATATGGTCGCTATTATGGATGAGCACGCCGATCGGCATCGAGCGGAGGATGTTATCGAGATCCTGATGCAGCGCTTCGGCACGGGCCTGCGCCTCGATGAGTTGCATCTCACGCTGCTTCAGCGCCGAAGTATCGGTGACCGAACCCACCGCATAATGCTTTCCCTCCGCCGTCGTCGTTCGGTTGAGGTGAATTTTCACCGGATGCGTCACCTGTTTTCGGTCGACGATTTCGCTTTCGAATTCGTGGCCCTGCCCGCCCTGCAGCACGGCTTCGTTTTTCACGAAGAAGTCGTCGGCGCCGACGTCGAACATTTCATGCTCGGTCTTACCGAGCATTTCCTTGCGATCGAGCCCGGTGATATCGGCATGGGCCGCATTGGCATAGACCAGTCGATGGTTGGAATCGCGCACGAATGTGGCAACCGGCAGACCTTCCAGAATGCTGCGGAAAAAGTCGGGCTCATCAGCCTCGCTTTGCACTGCCCCGGCAGAGGAGGCATCGCGCGCGACAGCCGGTACGGCGAAGAACACCCCGAATATGTAGACACGGTCTTCCGACGGGGAAAAGCTCTCGATCTCCACGCGCGAACGCTGGCGGCCCGACGCATCGAAGCAAAGCGCAACCTCCTCCGAACCGAAGACGAGGGCGCGGCGCTCCTTGTCCTCCCTATCGGCACTCTCACCGGCATCGAGAAGATCCTGGCTGCGGTTGCCGATGAAATCGGAAATATCGCGACCGAAAAAACGCGCATAGGCATCGTTGACGGCGACGTACCGAAGCTCGCTGTTCTTGATGTAGGCGGGCCTGTCCAGATTGGCGATCCGGCGGCACGCTATGTCGAGCAGTTCACCGTCCAGGGTCAAACGGAGCCTCTCTTTTCACCGCGCATGATAGTTCATGAAACGACGCTCTAGCACAAGTGGCTTTAACAAAGCCTTAACCATGTTTGGCGGCCGCGCCAACGTCGCGTTCAGACTATGCACTGTCCTATAACGGTCATCCCTTGGTCGCAAACGACGGCGGCACACGGAGGGAAACTCTGCCAAGAATCGGTCAACAGATCATTGGGAGCGAGCGCCATGAGCGACGAAGAAAGCCTGACCTTGAACGAAGCGCAGATCGCGACTGCGACGGGCGAACGGCGGCGGCGGGCCGGAGGGCGCGGCGCCGAGCGCATCCGCAAGCCGAGTGGCACGAAATATCTCAATCTGGTCAACAATCTCGCTCGCACGGAACTCCTGTCGCCTGAGGCTCTGGACGATATTCACGAGGCGTCGCTGACCATTCTCGAAGAAATCGGCATGGATATCATCCTGCCGGAAGCGCGCGAGCGCATGAAGGCGGCCGGCGCCGATGTCACGCCGGGCAAGGAACGCGTCCGCTTCGATCGCAACATGATCATGGAGCTGATCGCTTCGATCCCCTCGGCCTTCACCTTGCATGCCCGCAATCCGTTGAGAAACGTCGAAATCGGCGGCCGCAATCTCGTCTTCGCCCAGGTTGCCTCCGCCCCCTTCGTCGCCGACCGCGAGGGTGGCCGGAGGGCGGGAAATCAGGAGGATTTCCGCAAGCTCATCAAGCTCGCCCAATCTTACGACGTCATTCACATGACCGGCGGCTATCCGGTCGAGCCCATCGATATCCACGCGTCGGTCCGCCATCTCGATTGCCTCTCCGACATCGTCAAGCTCACAGACAAGGCATTCCATTGCTATTCGCTCGGCAAGCAGCGCAATCTCGATGCCATCGAGATCGCCCGCATCGGCCGCGGCATCAGCATGGAGCAGATGGAGCGCGAGCCCTCGCTCTTCACCATCATCAACTCCTCCTCGCCGCTGCGTCTCGACGGACCGATGCTGCAGGGCATCATCGAAATGTCCTCGCGCGGCCAGGTAGTCGTGGTGACGCCGTTCACGCTGGCTGGTGCCATGGCGCCGGTGACGATCGCCGGCGCGCTGGTGCAGCAGAATGCCGAAGCGCTCTGCGGCCTCGCCTTCACACAGATGGTGCGCAAGGGCGCGCCGGTCATGTATGGCGGCTTCACCTCGAATGTCGACATGAAGACGGGCGCGCCCGCCTTCGGCACGCCGGAATATATGAAGGCCGTCATCGCGGGCGGTCAGCTCGCCCGCCGCTACGGCATCCCCTACCGCACCTCCAATACGAACGCTTCCAATACGCTCGACGCCCAGGCGGCATACGAATCGGCGCTATCACTGTGGGCACTGACCCAGGGCGGCGGCAATTTCGTGCTGCATGCTGCCGGCTGGAGCGAGGGCGGGCTTACCGCCTCTTTCGAGAAGTTCATCCTCGATGTCGACATGCTGCAGATGGTCGCCGAATTCCTGACGCCGCTCGACGTCAGCAGCGATGCGCTGGCGCTCGACGCCGTGCGCGACGTTGGTCCCGGCGGCCACTATTTCGGCACGGCGCATACGCTCGCCCGCTACGAAACCGCCTTCTATTCGCCGATCCTGTCGGACTGGCGAAACAACGAAACCTGGACGGAAGCCGGGCGGCCCACGACTTACGATCATGCCAACCGTGTCTATAAGGAAACGCTCGAGCGTTATGAACGGCCCCCGCTCGATCCGGCAATCGAGGAGGAACTCGACGCCTTTGTCGCTAAGCGCAAGGCAGAGGGCGGTGTCCCTACAGATTTCTAATTGAAAATCAAAGGCTTTATACTCCAGATCATGAACGAAATTTAATTTCGCGCCGCCCTTTTTGGCCGCGACTTCGCCCCCTTTCCTGCGCAACGTCAAGCTCGGGTTTGGCTAGGAGCCAGCCTGTGTTTTGGGAAAGGGATGTCAATGTCTGTGCTTCGCACATTAACGACGGCCGGTTTGATCGCGCTGACGCTTGGCAGCGCCGCCACCGCAACCGCCACTACCGCCAACGCGTCCGGCCGCGGTGCCTTCTTCGGCGGTCTTGCCGCCGGTGTTGTGGGCGGCGCCTTGATCGCCGGGGCTGCGCGGCCCGCCTACCCGGCTTATTATCCGGCATATCCGGCCTACTATGACGGCCCAGTCTACGAGCGCGTCTATGTACGCCCCTACCCCAGCTGCTATTGGGCATGGCGTCACGATGGCTGGGGCCGCCCTTATCGCGTCGAGGTTTGCCGCTAGGATCAGGAACTGCTTTATCGAAGGCATGCGCCCTTATCAGATCTTGGATGCCGCCGGATTTCGGCGGCATTTTTGTACGCCTGATGAAAAGCTTTCGCTTACACCTCTTGACATTCCTGACGTTTAAGACCAAATGCGCCTCAGCTTTCACCTTCCGGCCGCCGCGTGAGCGTGCCCTGCGGGACAATCTGTACGCAAGAGAAGGACAAAAGCGCTTTTATGAATGAGGCCGCGCCAGGCGCTGCGGCCGATGCGCTGGGAAAGCTATTTCCAACTTACAAGTTCCCACTTCACGCGGGGTTCTTGACGCCAGAGACAGACCGGACCGCATGGTGCGATCCGGCCTATTTGCTTTGGCGCCCCGAAAGGTATTGAATTGACCGATTTTCACTCGCTTGGTCTCTCCAAGCAGATCGTCGATACACTGTCGCAGAACAACTTTGCGACGCCAACGCCCATCCAGGCTCAGGCCATCCCGCTCGTTCTCCAGGGCCGTGATCTCATCGGCCTCGCCCAGACCGGCACAGGCAAAACGGCCGCTTTCGGCCTGCCGATCATCGAGATGCTGCTGAAGGAAGCCAAGCGTCCCGATAACCGCACCGTCCGCACGCTGATCCTCGCTCCGACCCGCGAACTGGTAAATCAGATCGCTGATAACCTCCGTCTCTTCATGCGCAAGACGCAGCTGCGGATCAACCTCGTGGTCGGCGGCGCGTCGATCAACAAACAGCAGCTCCAGCTCGAGCGCGGCACCGATATTCTGGTCGCAACGCCCGGCCGCCTCCTCGACCTCATCAACCGCCGCGCCCTGTCGCTCGGCCATGTCACCCACCTCGTCCTCGACGAAGCCGACCAGATGCTCGATCTCGGCTTCATCCACGACCTGCGCAAGATCGCCAAGATGGTTCCGGCCAAGCGCCAGACCCTGCTCTTCTCGGCCACAATGCCGAAGGCGATCGCCGATCTCGCTTCCGACTACCTGACCAACCCGGTCAAGGTCGAAGTCTCGCCTCCGGGCAAGGCAGCCGACAAGGTGGAACAGTATGTCCACTTCGTTGCCGGCCAGAACCACAAGACCGAGATCCTCAAAGAAACCATCTCTGCCAATCCGGATGGCCGCGCCATCGTCTTCCTGCGCACCAAGCATGGCGCCGAGAAGCTGATGAAGCACCTCGATCACGTCGGCTTCGCCGCCGCCTCCATTCACGGCAACAAGAGCCAGGGCCAGCGCGAGCGCGCGCTCAAGGGTTTCCGTGATGGTGATGTCCGCGTTCTCGTCGCGACCGACGTCGCTGCCCGCGGCATCGACATCCCCGGCGTTTCGCATGTCTATAACTTCGACCTGCCGGAAGTGCCGGATGCCTATGTCCACCGCATCGGCCGCACCGCGCGCGCCGGTCGCGACGGCATCGCCATCGCCTTCTGCGCTCCTGACGAAATCCGCCTGCTGCGCGACATCGAGCGCCTGATGGGCATCGAGATCGCCGTTGCCAGCGGCGAGGCTCCGGCCGATCGCGGCCGTCCCGTTCGCGGCAAGAGTCGCGGCGGCCAAGGTAACGGTAATCGCGGCAATGGCGGCCAGGGCAGAGGCCAGAACGGCCAGGGACGCGAGCGCGGCGAAGGCCGCCCGCAGCGCCCGGCCCGCCGTCCGTTCTTCGACAACGAAAACGGCGAAACCCGTGGTGAGAACGGCGAGCGCCAGGAACGCCGCCAACGCGACGATCGTCCGCAGCGCGACAACAATCGCAATGCCGATTTCCGCGGCCAGCGCCGTAACGAGCCGACGCCGCGTCCGGAAGCCGACAACGATCTCGTCTCCACCTCGGACTTCCGTCCCGCTCGCAAGCAGCACAACGGGCAGTCCAGCGGCAACGGCGCCGCGCATGAGGGCGGCGCCCATCGCGGCCAGCGCCATTCCCATGGCCGTCCAACCGGCCGCCACAATGAAGAGCGCGGCGCCCAGGGCGAACAACGCAATGGCGGCAACGGCCGCATGCGCCGCCGCGGCAATGGCGGCCAGCGCCGCGAACGCGCCTGATGCAGTGAATTGAGGGGGCCGATTGGCCCCCTTTTTATCGCCGGTTCCATGGCCAATAGGGCCTGTACGCATGACTTCCGACGCGGTCGTGCGTGTAAATTCGAAACTTCATGGCCGCCTGACATTTCGATTTCGCTTAGCGAGCAATGTTTGGATGACTGTTTCCTCCAACCAGGCCCTCCCCGGCATAGCTTAGAGCGTGCATGGAGTTGGAGGGACGCACGTTGCAGAGGACGGCGACACAGCCGATGACCACAAGCCACTGGGGCCAGCTCTTGCTTCTCGGTGCGCTGTGGGGCGGATCATTCTTCTTTGCGCGCATAGCGGTGGCGGAAATTCCGCCTCTGGCGCTGGTCCTTTACCGGGTCTCGATTGCCGCGCTTGTCCTGCATGTCTGGTTGCGCATAAACAGCATTTCCTTCATGCCGGCTCTGGCCAGATCGGGTTCGTTCCTGATCCTGGCATTGCTGAACAATGTCATTCCGTTTTCTCTCATATTCATTGGGCAAACGGCGATCGGCGCGGGACTTGCCTCGGTCCTCTACGCAACGACGCCCCTCTGGACGGTCCTGACAGCGAATCTACTGACGGCGGACGAAAAGCTTTCCGCGAGCAAGCTCGCGGGCGTGGCACTCGGGATTGTCGGCGCCGCCACCATGATCGGTCCCGGTTTCCTCTCCAATTTCGGCGGACCGACATGGGCGAAGTTCGCTGTCATCGGTGCAGCGATTTCCTATGCGTTTGCAGCTGTCTTTGCTAAACAGTTTCGGGATATGAAGCCGGTGGTCGTTGCCACCGGACAGCTGACCGCATCCACCGTCTTAATGACGCCGATCGTCCTTCTTCTTTACGAGCCCAGGGATATCGTAAGCTCGAATATATCGATCTGGATGGCTGTCGGCACTCTCGCAATTCTGACGACTGCCTTCGCCTTCATTCTCTATTTCAATCTCATCGCTTCCGCCGGCGCGACAAATGCATCTCTGGTAACGCTCCTCGTTCCGGCAAGTGCAATCATCCTGAGCACTACGTTCCTCGGCGAACGTCTGGAGCCTTATGAGTTTTTTGGATTGGCCTTGATCATCTCAAGCCTGGTTGTTGTCGATGGCAGATTCTTGCGATGGCGGTGAGATATCGACATCGGCAAGACGTCCCAGCTTATTCCGGCACTACATCCGCCGCGCGCCGGTTGGTGAGATAAACGCCGATTACGACAATGACGGTGCCGATGATAATCGGCATCGTCAGCGGTTCGCCGAAGGCGATCGCAGCCTCGATGGCGACGGCGGGCGGCATCAGGTAGATCAGCGACGCGGCGCGCGACACCTGCCCGCGGCGGATGAGATAGAGCAGCAGGCCGACGGCGCCCATGGACAGGCCGAAGACCGACCAGAGCAGCGACAGGATCGCCGTCTGCGTGCCGTCAAAATGCAAACCTTCGAAGATGAAAGCCAAGGGAACGGTAACGATCAGTGCACCGACATATTGCAATGTCGCGATGGTTCGCAGATCGCCGGTCTGCAGGTGGCGCTTCTGGTAGAGCGTGCCATAGGTCACGGAGACCATCGCCAGCAGATTGACGATGAGAGGAACGGCAGACTGCCAGAGATCGGCCGTATCCGTCGTCAGGAGCTTGGGCGAGATCGCGATGGCGATACCAAGGAAACCGAGCAGGAGGCCGACCTTCTGGATCGACTGCAACCGTTCGCCGACGAGGAGCGGCGCGGCCATGGCGGTCATCAGCGGCTGCAGCGCCGCGATAACGCCGGCAATGCCGGCCGGCACGCCCTCGGCGATCGCCCACCAGAGACCCGCCAGATAGATGCCGTGCAGGAAAATGCCGGAATAGATGGCCCGGAACACGCTCGACCAATCGCGCGGCCACCGGGCGCCGACGATCGAACAAAGCAGCACGAAAGCGAGCGCCGACAGGCTGTAACGGATCATCAGAAAGGTGAAAGGACCCGCATGCTGCGACGCATATTTTGCAACGATCCAGCCGGTGGACCAGAGAAGGACGAAGATCGCCGGCGCGAGTTTATCGAGGGACATGGAAATCGGACCGATATGTTTGGCGCGTCGGAGCCGGAATCCTGGTCGAACTCGGGTTTCGCGCGGAGAGGTTGAAGGCTGATAGCCGATGGCGGTGGAGCGGTCAAAATCGATCTGCTGAAAACAGCAATCAATTTTTCTTCACGTTTGACGAGCCATTGCTGGTTTCAGGAATTTCACCCACTACCCAGACGTTCGGCCCGCAAGATAAGCAGATGCTCAAATTTTGATCCGAGCATTGCGGCAAAACCCGGCGGATGACGATCCGGCTATTCTTAAATGCCTGTAAATCCGGCATTTTTAGAGGCTGCGAAATTCGCAACGGCAACTGCGCATAGTTCTTGCATTGTAAAAACCGTTGTATTCAAATGGGTAAAAACACGGGGACCACACCTTTGGCATTTGATGAAATGATTACTGCGGATGAAAGTCCGCGCGCGCCTTACGAGAAATACTTCGAGTGGTACTCGGGCCAGGACAGGGGCCACCTCATTGCCAAATCCCGCGATGCGGAAACTATCTTCCGGAAAACGGGCATCACCTTCGCGGTCTACGGACACGCAGACTCCTCCGAAAAGCTCATCCCCTTCGACATCATTCCCCGCATCATATCAGGCCGTGAGTGGCGCAAGCTCGCCCAGGGCATCGAACAGCGGGTCATCGCCCTCAACGCCTTCCTCGACGACATCTACCACAAGCAGGAAATCATCCGCGCCGGCCGCATCCCGCGCGAGCTGATCGAGAAGAACGACGCCTTCCTGCCTGAAATGATCGGCTTTCGTCCGCCGGGCGGGGTCTATACCCATATCGTCGGCACCGATATCGTACGCACCGGCGAAGACCAGTTCTATGTGCTCGAGGACAATGCCCGCACCCCTTCCGGCGTCAGCTACATGCTGGAAAACCGCGAAACGATGATGCAGATGTTCCCTGAGCTGTTTCACCAGAACAAGGTGCAGCGGGTCGAGGATTATCCGCTGCTGCTGCGCCAGAGCCTGGCGTCACTCGCCCCTCCCGGCTGTACAGGCAAGCCACGCGTCGCCGTGCTAACGCCCGGCATCTACAATTCCGCCTATTACGAGCATTCCTTCCTGGCCGACATGATGGGCGTGGAACTGGTCGAAGGTTCGGATCTGCGCGTCATCGACGGCAAGGTGAAGATGCGCACGACGCGCGGCTATGAGGCCATCGACGTGCTCTACCGCCGCGTCGACGACGATTTCCTCGATCCCCTCACCTTCCGCCCGGATTCCGCGCTCGGCATTCCCGGCATCATGGACGTCTACCGCGCGGGCAACATCACCATCGCCAATGCGCCCGGCACCGGCATATCCGACGACAAGGCGATCTATTCCTACATGCCCGAGATCGTCGAATTCTATACCGGCCGCAAGCCGATCCTCGAAAACGTGCCGACCTGGCGCTGTTCCGAGCCCGACAGCCTGCAATATGTGCTCGATAATCTTGCCGATCTCGTCGTCAAGGAAGTCCACGGCTCCGGCGGCTACGGCATGCTTGTCGGACCGACGGCCACCAAGAAGGAACGGGCGGCCTTTGCCGAGAAGCTCAAGAGCAAGCCGAACAATTACATCGCGCAGCCAACCCTTTCGCTGTCGACCGTGCCGATCCTCGTCAACAAGGGCATTGCGCCGCGGCACGTCGATCTGCGGCCCTATGTCCTCGTCTCCGACAAGGTGCGGATCATCCCCGGCGGGTTGACCCGCGTGGCGCTGAAGGAAGGCTCGCTGGTGGTCAATTCCAGCCAGGGCGGCGGCACCAAAGACACCTGGGTTCTGGAGGACTGATCGGACATGCTGGGAAGAACCGCGAATGGCCTCTACTGGATGTTCCGTTACATCGAGCGCGCCGAAAACATTGCCCGCCTGGTCGACGCCGGCCAGCGCATGTCGCTGACGCGCAGCGACGCCGTTGACGACGACTGGGACGGCGTCCTGCAAAGCGCCGGCGTGCGCGAAGCCTATGACGAAGTGCATGGCAGGCTGACCGGCACCGACGCAATCGACTACCTGATGCGCGACCGCTCCAATCCGTCGAGCGTCATGTCCTGCATCGAATATGGCCGCAACAATGCCCGCATGGTACGCACGGCGCTGACGCGCGACACCTGGGAAGCGACCAACGAATGCTGGATCGAGCTGAAGTCGCTGCTCGGCCGGCGGCTCAAGACCGCGGAACTGCCCGAGATGATCGACGTCATCAAGCAGCGCGCCGGCCTGATCCGCGGCGCCTTTCACGGCTCCATGCTGCGCAACGAGCTCTATAATTTCGCCCGCATCGGCACCTTCATCGAGCGTGCGGACAACACGGCTCGTATTCTCGACGTGAAATATTACGTCCTGCTGCCATCTGTCTCCCATGTCGGCTCCTCGCTCGACAATGCGCAATGGGAATCGATCCTGCGCTCGGTTTCCGCGCACCGAGCCTATAAATGGGCTTACGATCCGGAATACAAGCCGGCCAACATCGCCGACTTCCTGATCCTGAACGGACAGATGCCGCGTTCGCTTGCCTATTGCTACGAGAAGATCGTCAGCAATCTGGGCTATCTCGGCACCGAATACGAGAAGCGGCTGCCGGCGCACGAAACGGCCGAAGTCATTCGCCAATCACTGCAGCGGCTTTCGATCAAGAACATCATGGATCAGGGTCTGCATGAATTCCTGGAGGATTTCGTTGCAAGCAATAACAAGCTGGGTGCCGAGATCTCCGACGGCTATCGGTTCTACGAGTAGGCGGGCGATATCATGAGACTGACGATCAGCCACATCACCGAATATCGCTATGACGAGCCGGCGCAGTTCTCCCTGCAGCGCCTGCGCCTGACGCCGCTGACCGGCGTCGGGCAAACGGTCATCGACTGGAAGCTCACGGTCGAGGGCGCCCGGCCCGAGGTGGAATACGACGACCAGTTCGGCAATCGCATCACGCTCGTCTCGCTCGACGGCCAGCAGGACGCGACGAGGATCGTCGCATCAGGCGAAATCGAAACGCGGGATCTGAATGGCGTCGTAGGGCAGCATCTCGGTTTTGCTCCGCTTTGGCTTTACTTGCGGGAATCTCCGCGCACCAAGGCCGGCAAGCTGACGAAGGAGCTGTTGCGCGGCGTTTCCGGGGACAATGAACTCAGCAAGATGCACGCGCTGATGAGGGCAATCCACGAGACCGTGGAATACAAGCCGGGCACCAGCGACACGGAGACGACGGCGGAACAGGCATTGGAGGCCAAGAGCGGCGTCTGCCAGGACCACGCCCATATCTTCCTCGCCGGCGCCCGCGCATTGCGAATCCCCGCTCGCTATGTCTCCGGCTATCTGATGATGGATGGCAAGAACGAGCAGGCGGCCACGCATGCCTGGGCCGAGGCCCATATTCCCGGCCTGGGCTGGGTCGGCTTCGATCCCGCCAACGATGTCTGCCCCGATGCCCGTTATGTCCACATCGCGACAGGCCTCTGCTATCGTGACGCCGCTCCCGTCTCCGGCATGCGGATCGGCACACCCGGCGAAACCCTTACCGTCAAGGTGACGGTGGCAAGCCAGGGGCAAAGTCAGAGCCAGAGCTAGCAGCTCCTGGAAGAAAAAGGGACGGAACTCTCGTCCCGCCCCTTTTCCAATTTCAGAAGATGAGTTTTTAGTGGCTGTCGCGATTGTTCGGGATTTCCGAGCCGCGCGGGCCGACGAGGAAGTCCAGGTCGGCGCCGGTGTCGGCCTGCATGACCGACTTCACATAAAGACCGCCATAGCCGCCGGTGAGCGGCTTGACCGGGGAAACCCAGGCGGCGCGGCGCTTTGCCAGTTCCTCATCCGATACTTCGAGCTGGATGGTGCGGGCGGGAACGTCGACGGCGATGATGTCACCGTTCTGCACCAGCGCCAGCGGGCCGCCATCGGCAGCTTCCGGAGCCGTATGCAGGATGACGGTGCCGTAGGCCGTACCGGACATGCGCGCATCGGAAATGCGGATCATGTCGGTGATGCCCTTCTTCAACACCTTCGGCGGCAGGCCCATATTGCCGACTTCCGCCATGCCCGGATAACCCTTCGGGCCGCAATACTTCAGCACCATGATGCAGTTCTCGTCGATGTCGAGATCGTCGCGGTTGATGCGGGCGTGATAGTCCTCGATGCTTTCGAAGACCACGGCACGGCCCTTGTGCTGCATCAGATGCGGCGAAGCGGCCGATGGCTTCAGGACGGCACCCTTCGGTGCGAGATTGCCGCGCAGAACGGCGATACCGCCCGACTGCGTCAGAGCCTTTTCCTTCGGAACGATAACGTCGTCGTTGTAGTTAACCACATCTTTGACGCCGGCCCAGATCGTATCGCCGGTAACGGTGATGGCGTCCTTGTGCAGCAGGCCCATCTCGCCAACCGCCTTGATGACGACGGGCAGGCCGCCGGCATAGTAGAACTCTTCCATCAGGTGCTTGCCCGACGGCTGCAGGTTGACGATCGTCGGCACTTCGCGGCCGAGACGATCCCAATCATCCAGCGACAGATCGACGCCGACGCGGCCGGCAAGCGCCAAAAGGTGCAGAACGGCATTGGTCGAACCGCCGACGGCGCCGTTGACGCGAATGGCGTTTTCGAAAGCTTCCTTGGTCAGAATGTCTGATGGTTTCAGGTCTTCCTTGACCATGTCGACGATGCGGCGGCCCGACAGTTGCGAGATGACGCGGCGGCGTGCATCGACAGCCGGGATGGCGGCATTGCCGGGCAGCGTCATGCCGAGCGCTTCGGCCATCGACGCCATGGTCGAAGCCGTACCCATGGTCATGCAGCTGCCGGCCGAGCGAGCCATGCCCTGCTCCGCATCCATGAATTCATCCAGCGACATCTCGCCGGATTTCACCATTTCTGAAAATTGCCAGATCGCCGTGCCGGAGCCGACATCCTTGCCGCGCCACTTACCGTTCAGCATCGGGCCGCCGGAAACGAGAATGACGGGGATGTCGACGGAAGCCGCGCCCATCAGCAGGCTTGGCGTGGTCTTGTCGCAGCCGCCGAGCAGCACGACGCCATCGACGGGATTGCCGCGGATCGCCTCTTCGACATCCATGGCCGCCAGGTTGCGGAACATCATCGCCGTCGGGCGCAGCGTGCTTTCGCCGACGGAGAAGACCGGAAACTCGACCGGGAAGCCGCCCGCTTCGTAGACCCCGCGCTTGACGCGCTCTGCGAGATCGCGCAGATGTGCGTTGCAGGGCGTCAGCTCCGACCAGGTGTTACAGATGCCGATGATCGGACGGCCGTCGAACGTATCGGCCGGCAGGCCCTGATTCTTCATCCAGGAGCGATGCATGATCGCGTTCTTGCCGGTGCCGCCGAACCAATCGTATGAGCGCAGCTTGCGCGGCCATTCAGCTTTCTTTTTCATGTCTCAGTACCCTTTGCGTCGCCCAGGCCGCCTCGTTCGCGCCTGGGCTTTGAAATCGATGATCAGGCTAGCGTGTAAGCCGTCTTGACGGTGGTGAAGAATTCGGCGGCATATTTACCCTGCTCGCGCGGACCGAAGGACGAGCCCTTGCGGCCGCCGAACGGCACATGGAAGTCGACGCCTGCCGTCGGCAGGTTGACCATCACCATGCCGGCTTCCGCATTGCGCTTGAAATGCGTCGCATGCTTCAGGCTGGTCGTGGCAATGCCGGAGGACAGGCCGAACGGCGTATCGTTGGCCGTGGCCAAGGCTTCTTCGTAATCCTTGACGCGGATGACAGAAGCAACCGGCCCGAAGATCTCTTCGCGGCTGATGCGCATCTGGTTCGTCGCTTCGGTGAAGAGCGTCGGCTGCAGGTAGAAGCCGGGGGTGTCGCGGCTGACGAGTTCACCACCGAAGGCGAGCTTGGCGCCTTCTTGGCGGCCAATCTCGATATAGTCCGTATCCGTCTTCAGCTGCTTGGCGTCGACGACCGGACCGATATGCGTCCCAGCCTTCATGGCGTTGTCGACGTTCAGCGTCTTCAGCTTCTCCGTCAGCGCCGCCACGAACCTGTCGTGAATGCCTTCGGTGACGATGAGGCGCGATGAAGCCGTGCAACGCTGGCCGGTCGAGAAGAAGGCGGAATTGGCAGCCGCTTCGACGGCAACCGTCGGATCGGCATCGTCAAGCACCACCATCGGGTTCTTGCCGCCCATCTCAAGCTGGTACTTGCGGCCGTGCTCGACCGAGGACAGTGCCACACGCTTGCCGGTGCCGACCGAACCGGTGAAGGTGATACCGGAAAGAACCGGGCTGTCGAGCATCGCCTGGCCGACGACCGAACCCTTGCCCATCACGAGGTTCAGCACGCCCTTCGGCAGGCCGGCGCGATGGAGAATATCGACGATTGCCCATGAGCAGCCGGGAACGAGATCGGCCGGCTTGAAGACGACGGTGTTGCCGTAGCAGAGCGCCGGCGCGATCTTCCAGGCGGGAATGGCGATCGGGAAGTTCCAGGGCGTGATGATGCCGATGACACCAAGCGGCTCACGGGTGATCTCGACGCCGATGTTCGGGCGCACGGAAGGCACCACCTCGCCTGCCAGGCGCAACGCCTCGCCGGCGAAGAATTCGAAGATCTGCGCGGCGCGGATCGTCTCGCCGATCGCCTCGGGAAGCGTCTTGCCCTCTTCGCGGGCGAGCAGCGCGCCGAGTTCGTCCTTGCGCGCCAGGATCTCGTCACCGGCCTTCTTCAGGATCGTGTGGCGCTCCAGAATGCCGGAGCGCGACCATGCCGGAAAGGCAGCCTTCGCCGCCGCGATCGCGTCCGTGACATCCTGCGCGCTTGCGCTCGCATAGAGGCCGACGACCTCGTTCGTATCCGACGGGTTGATGTTCTCGGTGCCGTTCGTCCCCGTCCATTCCCCGGCGATCAAGTTCTGATGAATGGTCATGGCGTCATGCCTTCCTGGATCGTATTGAAAATGCCCGGCCGATCCCTTGCAGCCGGGCTCGATGCATTACAGCTGGCGAACAGCCACTTCTTCTTCTGCGTCGACGGCCAGCGGATTGCGCAGCGGCAGGCCGAATTCGGCAACCTCGATTTCAAAGACGTCGCCGGCTTCCGGCTTGATGCCTTCCGCGAACGAAAGCGTCGCCGTGCCGAACATGTGGACATGCACATCGCCGGGAACACGGAAGAGGCCGTACTTGAAGTGATGATATTCAAGATTGGCGAAGGTGTGGGACATGTTCGCCTCCCCGGAAAGGAACGGCTTTTCGAAAATCACCTTGTCACCGCGCTTGATGCGGGACGTGCCGCGAATATCTTCCGGCGCAACACCGATGCGGATTTCCGGACCGAAGCTTGCCGGGCGCAGCTTGGAATGGGCGAGATAGAGATAGTTGATCCGCTCAGTGACGTGATCGGAAAACTCGTTCGACAGGGCAAAGCCGATGCGGAACGGCGTGCCGTCCCTGGCGATGACATAGATGCCGGCCATTTCCGGCTCTTCGCCGCCGTCGAGCGCGAAGGAAGGCGACACCAGCGCAGCGCCCGGGGCCGCAGCGCCGTAGCCGTTGCCCTTGTAGAACCATTCGGGCTGAACGCCCTTCTCGCCTGCCTTCGGCTTGCCGCCCTCGATGCCCATCTTGAACATCTTCATGGAATCGGTCAGCGTCTCTTCAGCCGCTTCCGTCGTCTTCTTGTGCATGGAATCGCGTGTGGCTGCGGAGCCGAGATGTGTCAGACCGGTGCCGGTCAGATGCAGATGGGCAGCATCCGGATGAGTGATCGGCGGAAGGAAACGCCCTTCGGCATAGACCTTTTCGAGATCGACCGTTTCGCCGAGACCATGTGCCTCGATGACCGATGCAAGCGATTTGCCGCTGTCGGCAGCTTCCATAGCCAAAGCATAGACGCTGCCGCCGTTGACGACTGTTTTGGCGGCCTCGCCGGGTCCATTGCGGACGGCAACGACGATCTCGCCGTTCGAACCCTTGATCTGCGAGATGAGCATGTCTTTCATCCTTTCCTAACAGACAGAGATCGGATGCAGTTTCCCGTTCCGGCTCTCAGCGAGAGCCGGACTCTGTCATGGATTTGGTTTTTAAAGTCTCGGCTGGTCGCTTGAGCGATCAGCCCTTGTTCTTGTTGTAGACGTCGATGAACACGGCGGCGAGCAGGACTGCACCCTTGATCATCTTCTGCGAGTCCGTCTGGTATCCGAGGATCGACATGCCCTGGTTCAGCACGCCCATGATCAAGGCACCGATAACGGCACCCGTCACCTTGCCGACGCCGCCGGAGGCCGAAGCGCCACCGATGAAGCAGGCCGCGATCACGTCGAGCTCAAGGCCGTCGCCGCCCTTGGCCGTTGCCGAATTCAGGCGCGTGGCGATGATGATGCCGGCGATGCTGGCAAGAATACCCATGTTGATGAAGGTGTAGAAAGTCAGCCGGCGGGTATCGATACCCGAAAGCTTCGTCGCCTTCTCATTGCCGCCCATGGCATAGATGCGGCGGCCGATCGTGGTGCGCTGCGTCGCGAAGCTGTAGAGCGCGATCAGCAACAGCATGAGAACCAGAACGTTCGGCAGTCCTCTGTAGGAGGAAATCTGGTAACCGATGAAGATGGTCGCTGCGGCAACCACCATATTCTGGCCGACGAAGAAGCCGAATGGCTCGACATCGATGCCGTGCTTCTCGTTAACGCTGCGGCGGCGCCATGCAAGCAGGAACATGACGATCGGGATGGCGATCGTCAGGAAGATCGATGTCGAACGGATGCCGCCCATATCGATGAAATCGGGAACGAAGCCGGTCGCGACGATCTGGAACGCCGGCGGGAACGGACCGATGCTGCTGCCGTTGCCGGTCGTGTTGATGATCGTGTAGGTCAAGCCGCGGAAGACCAGCATGCCGGAGAGCGTGACGATAAACGACGGAATGCGGTGGTAGGCGATGAAATATCCATGCCAGGCCCCGACCGCGGCCCCCATCAGAAGACAAATGACCGTCGCAAGCGCCAGGTTCATATGCATCTGCACGACCAGTACGCCCGCAACCGCGCCGACGAAGCCGACGACGGAACCGACCGACAGGTCGATATGCCCGGCCACGATGACCAGCAGCATGCCAAGCGCCATGATGACGATGAACGAGTTCTGCAGCACGATGTTGGTCAGGTTCTGCGGCCTGAACAGAACGCCGTTGGTGAGATACTGGAACAACAGCATGATGACGACGAGCGCAATCAGCATGCCGTATTCGCGGATGTTGTTGCGGATGTGGTCGCCGATCGAAACGACGTGGCTGCTTTCCGTGGCTGGGTTGGCCGAACTCATTGATGCTTCTCCCCTGAGCGCATGATAGCGCGCATGATACTCTCCTGGCTTGCCTCTGCCTTCGGCAGCTCGGCAACGATTCGACCCTCATTCATGACGTAGATGCGGTCGCAGGTACCGAGAAGCTCGGGCATTTCCGATGAGATCATCAGAACGCCCTTTCCGTCGGCGGCAAGCTGGTTGATGATGGAATAAATTTCGTATTTGGCGCCGACATCGATGCCGCGCGTCGGCTCGTCGAGGATCAGGACATCCGGATCCGAGAACAGCCACTTCGACAGCACCACCTTCTGCTGGTTGCCGCCGGACAGATTGCCTGCTTCCTGGAAAACACCGGACGAACGGATGCGCAGTTTGGCGCGATAATTCGTCGCCACCTGCAGCTCGCGTACGTCGTCGATGACCGTTCCCTTAGAGACGCCCATCAGATTGGCAAGCGTCGTATTGTGCAGGATATTGTTCGTCAGAACGAGGCCGAGCTGCTTGCGGTCTTCCGTCACATAGGCGAGGCCGGCGTCGATCGCCCTGCGAACGGTGCTGGTATCGACCGGCTTGCCATCGACCAGGACTTCGCCGCTGATCTTGTGGCCATAGGACTTGCCGAAGACGCTCATGGCGAATTCGGTGCGTCCCGCACCCATCAGGCCGGCAATACCGACCACTTCGCCCTTGCGCACATTGATGTTGATGTTGTGCAGAACCTGACGATCGCGGTGCTGCTGATGGAACGCATTCCAGTTCCTGACTTCGAAGATGGTCTCTCCGATCGGCACCGAGCGCGGCGGATAGCGGTCGGCGAGCTCGCGCCCCACCATGTTGCGGATGATGATGTCTTCGCTGATCTCTTCCTCGTGACAGTCCAGTGCCTTCACCGCCATGCCGTCGCGCAGCACCGTGATCTGATCGGCCACCTTGCGCACTTCGTTGAGCTTGTGCGTGATGATGATCGAGGTGATGCCCTGGTTGCGGAACTCCATGAGGAGATTGAGGAGAGCATCGGAATCGCTTTCGTTGAGCGATGCCGTCGGCTCGTCGAGAATGAGAAGCTTGACGCTCTTCGACAAGGCCTTGGCGATCTCGACGAGCTGCTGTTTGCCGACGCCAATGTCGGTCACGAGCGTGTTCGGAGATTCCTTGAGGCCGACCTTGGCAAGGAGCTGCTTGGTGCGGGTGAAGGTTTCCTGCCAATTGATCATGCCATTGGCGACGACTTCATTGCCCAGGAAGATATTTTCGGCAATCGACAGCAGCGGCACGAGCGCCAGCTCCTGATGGATGATGATGATGCCGATTTCTTCGGAATCCTTGATGGTCCTGAACTGGCGAACCGCACCATCATAGTAGATGTCGCCGTCATAGGTGCCGGCCGGGTAAACGCCCGAGAGCACCTTCATGAGAGTGGATTTGCCGGCTCCATTTTCGCCGACCAAAGCATGTATCTCGCCCTGACGGACTTTCAGATTGACATTTTCCAGGGCGTTCACACCGGGGAACGACTTGGTAATGCTCCGCATTTCGAGGATGGTATTGTCCATTGTCCGTATCCAACGCCGCGATCGAACATAGCAGACCGCGCGATCGTCTTAAATATCAAAGCCAGGGCCCGCGTTTCGGCGAGCCCTGACCGCTATGTTGGAAAATTACTTCAGCTGATCAGCCTTGTAGTAACCGCCCTCGACGAGGATCTTCTCGTAGTTGGTCTTGTCGACTGCGACCGGGGTCAGCAGGTAGGACGGAACAACCTTGACGCCGTTGTCGTAGGTCTTGGTGTCGTTGACCTCAGGCGTCTTGCCTTCCATCAGCGCGTTGACCATGTTGACGGTGACCTTGGCGAGGTCACGGGTGTCCTTGAAGATCGTGGAGTGCTGCTCGTCGGCGATGATCGACTTGACCGACGGAATTTCGGAGTCCTGGCCGGTAACGATCGGGAGCTTCACGCCGCCGGAACCGTAACCAACGCCCTTGAGCGAGGAGAGGATACCGATCGACAGGCCGTCATACGGCGACAGAACGGCATCGACGTGGGAATCGGTGTAGTAAGCCGACAGCAGGTTATCCATACGAGCCTGGGCCGTTGCCGGGTCCCAACGCAGCGTACCGACCTTGTCCATGCCCATCTGGCCGGACTTTACGACCAGCTTGCCGCTGTCGATGTACGGCTTCAGGACCGACATTGCGCCGTCATAGAAGAAGAAGGCGTTGTTGTCGTCCGGAGAACCGCCGAACAGCTCGATGTTGAACGGACCCTTGCCATCCTTGAGGCCGAGAGCGTCGACGATCGAATTTGCCTGCAGGACGCCGACCTTGAAGTTATCGAAGGTCGCATAATAGTCGACGTTCGGGCTGTTGCGGATCAGGCGGTCATAGGCGATGACCTTGATGCCGGCATCGTGAGCCTTCTGCAGGACGTCGGACAGCGTGGTGCCGTCGATCGAAGCGATGACGAGAACCTTGTCGCCCTTGGTGACCATGTTTTCGATCTGCGAGAGCTGGTTCGGAATGTCGTCATCGCCATACTGCAGATCGGTGCCGTAACCGGCAGCCTGGAGCTGCTTGACGATATTGTTGCCGTCATCGATCCAGCGGGCCGAAGCCTTGGTCGGCATGGCGATGCCTACCGTGCCTTTATCCGCCGCGAAGGCAGGTACCACCAGCGTAGCGACGCCGAACGCAGCGCCAGCCATCAATGAGATAATGGATTTCATTACTCTCTCCCTTGTTGTTAATGCGGCGGACAAAAAATGCCCGCCCGAAACTGCGGCAGGTTCCGTAGAAGGAATGGTTTACTTCTAATTGTGAGAAACGAAGTAGGTCTCCTCCACGCTCTCACGGTTTGTGAGCTGTAACCAGCGCACGATCGGCAAACTCGTATGATTTCGTATAACTGTCAAATAGAATAACTGGTAAAACATATACCAAGTTTGATATAATGTTAAAAAATAGTACTTTTTTGCCGATGAAGGGGAAATTTGGCCGCCATGGAGAAAATATATAACGATTATTTGAGCGAAGGCATTGAGATTCATTCCGACAATTTTCGCGACGACACGTTGCTGAAAGCCGGTTTGAAGCTCAATCACCTGCGAATGATCGTTACGATCGAGGATCACGGGCAAATTTCCGCGGCCGCTGAGTCCATGAACATGTCACAACCTGCGGCTTCGCGCATGCTTTCCGAAATGGAGTCGATTGTTAAAAGTCCGCTCTACGAGCGCGTCGCCCGGGGCGTCGTGCTGACCCCATTCGGCCTTGCGCTCGCGAAACGGGCGCGCAAGATCCTGCTGGAGCTGCGCGAGGCAGGTCGGGAGCTTGGCGCTTTGCGAACGGGCAAGGGCGGCTCCGTTTTTTTGGGGGCTGTGACCGCGCCGGCGATCAGCCTTGTCGTGCCGGCGATCCAGCGCGTGACACGCACCTATCCGGGCATCGAGATCAACATCGAAGTGGAAAACAGCAATGTGCTCGCGCGCGAGCTGCTGGCGGCCCGTCACGACTTCATCATCAGCCGCATTCCCGACGACCTCGATCCGCGCCTCTTTACCACCCACGAAATCGGTGTCGAAAAGGCATGCCTGGTGGTTCGCAACGGACATCCGCTGCTTGAAAAAGGTGTGGCCAGCCTGCACGATCTGGCCGGTTACGACTGGGTATTCCAACCGCCGGGCACATTGCTTCGCCGCAAGGTGGAAGACATCTTTCTCGCCGCCGGCGTGCCCCTGCCCGAAAACGTCGTCAACACCTCGTCGCTGCTGCTGACGCTGGCCGTGGTCTGCAAGACGGATGCGATCGCGCCGGTTGCCCTCGACATGGCGCAATTCATCTGCGGGCAAACGTCCCAGGCCGGCGAATCCTCTATCCTGCCGATCGATTTCGATATCGACGTAAGGCCCTACAGCCTCATCACCGCCCGCGAACGCGCCATGCCGCCGAGCGCACGGCTGCTACACGACATGATCCTGGAAGAGAGCCGGCATCTCTCGCTGAGCTGAACGAAGAAGCGCTGGCGCCATAAGCTCCGCGCCAACTTCCGCTCCTATGAAACGTGGCGTGGAGACCACGCATGCTGTTCAAGCAATCATTGTTTCAATCCGTGCTCTATCGCCTCGACAGCGAAGAGGAGCCTGCGGAAGAGGAAGAGGCCGCACATCGCATCCGCGGCCTGAACGTCAGCTTTGCCGCGACGGTGCTGGGCGGCGAGACGCCGGACGCCCATCGGCCCGACGAAGCCTATCGCGACAATCTCGGCGACACGATCATCCCGCCTGAACCGGAACCCGAATCCGCGCCGCAAGAGCCGGAGCCGCCAACCATGCCGGAATATCTGAGCCGGACGTCACGGGAAGAGATCGCCGCGGAACTCGCAATCACTCTCGAACACACACGTGAAGCCCTGCAGGAAAAACGCCGCAGCTTCGCCAAGGCCAATCATCCCGATAGCGTCGCAGCCCTGTTCCGCGAACAGGCAACGACCCGCATGACGCTTGCCAATCAGCTGATCGACGAAGCCATCCGCCGCCTCAGGCAATGATTATTTCTTGTCTTCGGTGGGCTCGTCATCTCCGGCGGCATCATCCTGCGCGGGCGCGTCGCTGGTTGCCGCAGGCGGCTGCGGCTTGAAATTCAGAAGCAGCATCCAGGCCGAATAGGCGCCGAGCGCACCCGACAGCATCGCCCAGAACGGCTGCGAGCCAAGGATTTCGACGGCTGCCCAGCCAAAACAGACGGCCACGATGAGGATGCGTACCCAAAGCGGTTTATAGAGTGGGTGGCTGGGATCGATCAGTTGCATGGGTCTCTTTTGCCTGTTCAAGAAGACTTGTCTTTAGCGCATCATCGGGAAAATTGTGAAGCGCCTGGATAAAATAAGGTGTCGCGGGCAAATTCCGGATATGCCGGCAGGGCGCTATGATTTTCGGAATTGTGAAGTCCGGGCGGCTTGACGGCTTCCCGGGAAAATGGAATGAAAATTCCGAAGAAATTGATATTCGGCTCATTTGTTCCGAATCCAGGGAGGTAAAAATGACTGTCAGATTTGGTCTGCTCGGCGCCGGACGCATTGGCAAGGTGCATGCGAAGGCCGTTAGCGGCGATGCCAACGCCAAGCTTGTCGCTGTCGCGGATGCCTTTCCGGCGGCTGCGGAAGCCATTTCGGCCGCTTATGGCTGCGAAGTACGCACCATCGAGGCGATTGAGGCGGCCAAGGATATCGATGCTGTCGTCATCTGCACACCAACCGATACCCATGCCGATCTCATCGAGCGCTTCTCTCGCGCCGGCAAGGCCGTCTTCTGCGAAAAGCCCATCGATCTCGACGTCGCCCGTGTCGAGGCCTGCATCAAGGTCGTCAATGAAACCAAGGGCAAGCTGATGGTCGGCTTCAACCGCCGCTTCGATCCGCATTTCATGGCCGTCAAGAAGGCCATTGACGAAGGCCGCATTGGCACGGTCGAAATGGTGACGATCACCTCGCGCGATCCGGGCGCCCCGCCGGTCGATTACATCAAGCGCTCCGGCGGCATTTTCCGCGATATGACCATCCATGATTTCGACATGGCCCGCTTCCTGCTCGGCGAAGAGCCCGTGGCCGTCACCGCCACCGCCGCCGTGCTGGTCGACAAGGCGATCGGCGAAGCCGGCGATTACGACAGCGTTTCCGTCATCCTCCAGACCGCGTCGGGCAAGCAGGCGATCATCTCCAACTCCCGCCGCGCCACCTATGGCTACGATCAGCGCATCGAGATTCACGGCTCGAAGGGCATGGTATCGGCCGAAAACCAGCGCCCCTTCTCGATCGAAGTCGCCAACGGCGATGGCTACACCCGCCCGCCTCTGCACGATTTCTTCATGACGCGCTACACCGAAGCCTATGCCAACGAGATCGCGAGCTTCATCGCCGCGATCGAAAAGGGTGCCACCATCACCCCCTCGGGCACCGATGGTCTTGCCGCACTGAAGCTGGCGGATGCCGCCCTGCAGTCGGTAAAGGAAGGCCGTCTGGTAAAGATCGGCTAAGCAGTCCCCTATTCCCGCAGGAATACAATCCTCCCAAAAGTCCGCCGCGAATCGCTTCGCGGCGGACTTTTTCTTTGGCAGCAAGGCCCAAGCATCTCTGCCCTTCGAGGTTGCGCCGTTCCCTCACCGAAACTTCTTGCGAATCACATAAGTACATGCTTATCTGTTCTCATGATAGAGAACGAGATATTCCGGGCTTTGGCGGATCCGACCCGGCGCGCCATTTTTGAAAAGCTGGCTGCGGGCGGCATGAACGCCAGCGCTCTGCGCGAAGGCATTGATATCAGTCAACCGGCCATGTCCCAGCATCTCGCCGTTCTGCGGGGCGCCGGGCTGGTCAGGGAAGAACGGCAGGGGCGGTTCGTGAATTATGAAGTCGATCCGGAGGGGCTGGCCCTCATCGCGCAATGGCTGGCGAAATACCGCGCCTACTGGCCCGCCCGCATCGAAGCTCTCAAGGTGTTGCTGAAGGATATGGATCAATGAATGACCTGAAGACAGCTCTGCGAAAACCTGGCGTCCAACTTGAGTACGATCTCGATGAGCCTCCCCAGAAGGTCTGGCGCGCGGTCAGCACCCCCGAACTTCGCGAAAACTGGCTGCCGAACGAAGCCCTGGCCGATCCTCAGGCAATCTCCGTCACACCGGGTAAAGAGGTGCGCTACCGCCTGCGTGACGACGCACCACCATTCCTCGAAAGTACCGTAACCTTCAGGATAGCCCCGAATGCGAATGGCGGCACGAGCCTGCGAATCATCCACGAACTGGATGATGTACGGCTTCGCACGGCTGAAAAGGCTGCGGCAAACAATAACAGCCTGACCGTCATGCGCGCCGCCTGACGGCATCGACCACACCTCAAATCTCAAGAACATTGGAGTTCGCCGATGCGCGAAGCGATGCAACTCGTCCCCATGGTTGTCGAACAATCCAGCAGAGGGGAGCGGTCTTTCGACATCTATTCCCGCCTGCTGCGCGAGAGAATCATCTTCCTGAATGGCGAGGTGAACGATGACGTCTCCGCCCTCGTCTGCGCGCAACTGCTTTTCCTGGAAGCCGAAAATCCCAAGAGGCCGATCCATCTCTACATCAATTCACCCGGTGGCGTCGTGACCAGCGGTCTCGCAATGTACGACACCATGCATTACATCCGCGCGCCGGTGCATACGCTATGCATGGGAACCGCCCGTTCGATGGGCTCCTTCCTCTTGATGTCCGGCCAGCCGGGTGAGCGCACCGCGCTTCCAAATGCCAGCATCCATATTCATCAGCCATTGGGCGGATTCCAGGGACAGGCATCGGACATCTTTATCCACGCGGAAGAAATGAGGCGAACGAAGCATCGCATGACGCGGCTTTATGCCGAGCATTGCGGACGCTCCTACGAAGAATTCGAACGCGCCATGGATCGCGACCACTTCATGACGGCGGAAGAGGCTCTGGAATGGGGGCTGATCGACCGTATTCTTCAGGTCCGCGAAGACGAACAGCCCTTGGGCCTGTCAGATTGATCGGGATGACGACCCTGCGGCCAGCCGCATTGCCAAGCCTTGCCCCGCCCTCACCTCTCAACCCGCCTGATCGCGCAGCTCGACGACCGAGGCTCCCCTCTTCACGATATCATTGTCGATGATCGAAAATGCGCGGTTCAGATGCCCTTCGAAGACAAGCGTCGGCTCGTCGGCGATGACCCGCAGCTCCGGCATGCCTTCCATGCGCACGACGTGCGATTCCGCCAGGCCTTCTGTTATGCCCTCGATCAGCAGATCATAGTAGCGTACGCCCGGCCCAGTGATGACGATCGGCATCCGCTCGTGCAGGCTCAACACACGCGAAAGACCATTGCCGAGCGCCAGACCGGCCTGACGGAAGGCCAGCACATTGCGGCGTCCGCCATGACGCGCGCTCGCGGCGATCTTATCCAGCTCGGCAATCGGAACGAACTTCGCCGGGATCGTGTCGAGCGGCACATCGAAGGCCGTGCGCAGCATGGCGTAAAAACCGGCATAGGCCTCGATGCAGCCGCGCGCGCCGCAGCGGCAAAGGCCGCCGCCCGGCACATGCATCATATGCCCGAAATTCGGCGCCGATATATGATGATTGCCTTCCTGATCCCGGCGCACGATGCCGAGCCCGATACTATGACCAAGCGAGAGCGCCGCCATTGCGCGGAAACCGCCATGCGTGCTGATTTCCTCCTGCCGCCCGAGGGCTGCGGCCACCAGCAGTGTTTCGTTGCCGAGAATGACTTGCGCCGACCATTCGTCGCGAAGCACGGCGGCGAAATCGATTTCCTCACGCCCGAAGATCGGCGACCAGCGCAGCACCGGCTCCGAGGTATCGACGAGCCCCTTGCTGCTGATCGAGATCATCAGCACCTTGTCGCGTGGCAATTGCGAACGGGTGACGATCCGGTCCAAGGCATCGCGCAATCCTGCCACGAAACGGTCGACACCCACGACATTCTGCTGCCGATCCTCGGTAAAACGATCGATCAGGCGTCCGGTATAATCGACAAGGGAATATTGCACGGCATCCGACGAGATGACGACGACGATCAGATAGCCGCAGTCACGCCGCTGTGAAAACAAAACACGCGGCCGCCCGCGGCCGCTGGCCGCCTGCTGCTCGGCCTTTTCGATGATCTGCGCCCGTTCGAGATCGGCCGTGATGACCGACACGGTCGCGGAGGAAAGCTTCGTGAAATCAGAGAGCTCCGTATGGGCGAGCGGGCCGTGCCGGCGCAGCGCCGACAAGACCAAGGCGCTGTTCTTTTGACGGACCAATTCGGTGCTCGATTTGGCCAGCATCGGCAAACTCCCTGCTCATTCAACCCTCCTCCTCCGCAGCCCCTGATAGCTTTTTCGGACGACCGATGAAACCTGGCGGCGCGGGTGTTGACAGCTGAAAAAATCTCTGACACTAAATTTCTCGACTGTCGAGAAAAAAGTCCAAAGCTTTTCTTGTCAGCATTTTCGCCGCGGCCGACGGGAGTTCAGGATACGTGCGGTCGCATTCAATCGGGAGGATCACATGAAAGCTTTCATCAAGCTGGCTGCGGGCGCGGCCATCGTTTTGACCATGCAGACGGCCGCATTCGCCAAGGATCTCGTCGTCGGCGTTTCCTGGTCGAATTTCCAGGAAGAGCGTTGGAAGACCGATGAAGCAGCCATCAAGAAGGCGCTTGCAGCAGCCGGCGCCAAATATATTTCCGCCGACGCCCAATCGTCTGCTTCCAAGCAGCTGACTGATGTCGAGTCGCTGATTTCGCAGGGCGCCAATGCCCTCATCATCCTGGCGCAGGATTCCGACGCCATCGGCCCGGCCGTTGAGAAGGCTGCCGACGAAGGCATTCCGGTTGTCGGCTACGACCGCCTGATCGAAAATCCGGCCGCCTTCTACATCACCTTCGACAACAAGGAAGTGGGCCGCATGCAGGCTCGCGAAGTTCTGAAGGCAAAGCCGGAAGGCAACTATGTCTTCATCAAGGGCTCGTCGTCCGACCCGAATGCCGACTTCCTCTTCTCCGGCCAGATCGAAGTGCTGAAGTCCGCCATCGACGCCGGCAAGATCAAGAACGTCGGTGAAGCCTACACGGACGGCTGGCTGCCGCAGAACGCGCAGCGCAACATGGAGCAGTTCCTGACCGCCAACAACAACAAGGTTGATGCGGTCGTCGCCTCCAACGACGGCACCGCCGGCGGCGCTGTCGCAGCACTCGACGCCCAGGGCCTCGCCGGTTCCGTTCCGGTTTCCGGCCAGGACGCCGACAAGGCAGCTCTGAACCGCATCGCGCTCGGCACGCAGACCGTTTCGGTCTGGAAGGACTCGCGCGAACTCGGCAAGCGCGCTGCTGAAATCGCCATCGCTCTTGCCGGCGGCAAGACCCAGGACCAGATCGAAGGCGTCCAGACCTTCAACGGCGGCCCGAAGCACGTTGCGATGAAGTCGGTCTTCCTGACCCCGATCCCGATCACCAAGGACAACCTGAACGTCGTCATCGACGCCGGCTGGATCAGCAAGGCTGAAGCCTGCCAGGGCGTCAAGGCCGGCAGCGTCGCTGCCTGCAAGTAAGCATCTGGCTGACGGGTTGACCCGAAGATAATGCCGACGCCGCAAGGGGCTCTCCGTTGCGGCGTCGAATGCGGATAAGAGGCCCGCAACTCCACCCAGAATGGAGGGACAAGGCTTCCCGCATGTGTTGCGTCATCGCATATCCGATCGGCCTGCCGGATGGCGGTCGTGGAACCGGGAAACCCGGATGGGCGAGCGATGACGTCTATTGTGACCAGCGCGGATACTGCCCAGCGATCGAGAAAGAGCATTCGCTGGCCTGCGCCCAACAGTGGGAGAACGGCAAAGCGATGGCCGACCTGACGCATTCCACAACATCGAGCGGTCCGCGCAATGCAGAGGAAGGCGTCATCACGCGCTTCCTGCGTGCCACCGAAATCGATACCCGCCTGCTCGGCATGGTCGGCGCACTGCTGATCATCTGGATCGGCTTCGATCTTTATACCGGCGGTCTGTTCCTGACGCCCCGAAATCTCTGGAACCTTTCCGTCCAGACCTGTGAAATTGCGGTACTTGCCACCGGCATGGTGCTCGTCATCGTCACGCGCAACATCGATCTTTCCGTCGGCTCGCTGCTCGGTTTCGTCGCCATGGTCATGGGCGTCGTCCAGGCGAAATATCTGCCGGCCTATCTCGGCTTCGACAGCTCCTGGACCTGGGTCATCACGCTGCTCTGCGGCCTCGCCGTCGGCACGCTGCTCGGCACCTTCCAGGGTGTGATCATCGCTTTCTTCAATGTTCCCTCCTTCATCGTCACCCTTGGCGGCTTCCTCGCCTGGCGCGGCCTTGCCTGGTATGTCACCAGCGGCCAGACGGTTGCCCCGCTCGATGCCACCTTCCGCATCATGGGCGGCGGCGCTGAGGGCTCGATCGGTGCGACATGGAGCTGGATCCTCGGCGGGCTCGCCTGCCTGTTCATCGTTCTCGGCATCGTCGGCGGGCGCCACCAGCGCAAGCGCTTCAACTTCCCGCGCCGGCCGCTCTGGGCGGAATATTTCCTCGCCGTCCTCGGCTCAGCCCTCGTCCTTGTGACGATCTACGTCTTCAACATCTATTACTGGCCTGTCGGCATCGCGAAGAAATACGCGACCGAGCACAATATCCCCTGGCCGGAAACCGGGCTCGATATCCCCTACGGCATTGCCGTGCCCGTGCTGATCGCCGTCGGCATCGGCATTGTCATGACCTTCATCGCCACCCGCCTGCGCTTCGGCCGTTACGTCTTCGCGATCGGCGGTAATCCGGAAGCGGCAGAACTCGCCGGCATCAAGACCCGTTGGGTGACGGTACGCATCTTCGCGCTGATGGGCCTGCTTGCGGCGGTTGCCGCGGCTATCTCCACGGCCCGCCTCAACGCCGCCGCCAATTCGCAGGGCACGACCTACGAGCTTTTCACCATCGCTGCGGCCGTCATCGGCGGCACCTCGCTTGCCGGCGGCAGCGGCACGATCGCCGGCGCCATGCTCGGCGCCCTGGTCATGCAGTCGCTGCAATCGGGCATGGGGCTCGCCAATGTCGATACGCCGATCCAGAACGTCGTCGTCGGCGTCGTCCTGGTCATCGCCGTCTGGCTCGACATCGTCTACCGCTCGCGCGCCAAGTAAAAGGAATTCTGAACCATGACGGATCAAACCACTCCGCTTGTGGAAATGAAGAACATTTCCATCTCCTTCGGCGGTATCCACGCGGTCGACAATGCCTCGGTGGATCTCTACCCCGGCGAAGTCGTCGCACTTCTCGGCCATAACGGCGCCGGCAAATCGACGCTGATCAAGATTCTCTCCGGCGCCTACAAGCGCGACAGCGGCGATATCCTGATCAACGGCGAACCCGCCGATATCCGCACCCCGCGCGACGCCAAGAAATACGGCATCGAGACGATCTACCAGACGCTCGCCGTCGCCGACAATGTCGACGCCGCCGCCAACCTTTATCTCGGCCGCGAGCTGCAGACCCGCTGGGGAACGCTCGATGACGTCGCGATGGAGGCCAAGGCCCGCGAGGTCATGGGGCGCCTCAACCCCAACTTCAAACGCTTCAAGGAGCCGGTGAAGGCCCTTTCCGGCGGCCAGCGCCAGTCGGTCGCGATCGCCCGCGCCATCCTCTTCGATGCCCGCATCCTGATCATGGACGAGCCGACCGCGGCACTCGGCCCCCAGGAGACGGCGCAGGTCGGCGAGCTGATCAAGCAGCTGAAGAAGGAAGGCATCGGCATCTTCCTCATCAGCCACGACATCCACGATGTCTTCGACCTCGCCGACCGCGTCTCGGTCATGAAAAACGGTCAGGTCGTCGGCCACGCCCGCACCGAAGACGTCACCAAGGACGAAGTCCTTGGCATGATCATCCTCGGCAAGGTCCCCCCGAAGGCCACCCCCGGCCCCGGCGCGATGAAGGAATGAGCCGGAACGGCCGATGACACCAAGGCCGCGCGCCCAAAGCCCGCGGCCTTATCCCAACAAAACGCCCGATCTCACGCTTTCCTGAATTTTCCGCATTGAAGCCAAGCCTTTCCTGGGCTAAGAACCAGCCATCGGACAGGCGATTCAAACCGCCCAAGGCATGCACCCGTAGCTCAGCTGGATAGAGTGTTGGATTCCGATTCCAAAGGTCACAGGTTCGAATCCTGTCGGGTGCGCCAGATTCTTATGGTCGGCAACGATTGCATCAAGAAGATCCAAAGCAAGCGAAGCTGCTCAATTGGAATCGCCGTCCCGTATGTCTTCCGAGGATAAATGCCGGCAAGCGCCAGTCACCCCACCTTACCAAGGTTTAACCCAACGGACGTCCGGCGGTAATCTTCGGCACGCTATTGTCTGATCGTACTCAGCGGCCAAGCGCCGCTCCTATTGGACATAAGGATCAAGACTATGTGGACCACCATGCGTACGCTCGTTGCCACCGGTCTGGTCGCCTTGACAATTGCAGGCACGTCAATTGCCACCGCTTCCCAGGCTGAAGCTCACAACAATTTCGGCCGCGGCCTTGCCGCCGGCATCGCTGGCGCCGTCATCGGCGGGGCTCTGATTGCCGGTGCGACCGCGCCTCACGCCTATGCCGAGCCCATGTACGCCGGCCCCGCCTATGCACCCAGCTACTTACCGCCGGCAGCTTATTATCCCCAATGCCATGTGGTCTGGCACCAGAATGCTTGGGGCGATATGTACCGCACCCGCGTCTGCGATTGATAAGCCTCCACGCCCCGGCCTGATTTCAGCTCAGGTGGATGAAATAGATCGGCGTGGGGAGACCGGCCATTTTCCGGGTCGTCTTCCCATCCGGCAGCGATAAGCTTGTGATAGCTCAATGAGCGACGCGGCGAGCGCATAATGGAATTGCGGAAACCGGCCAAAGAGGCGGTTTCACAGCTTCAACACCACTACATCCGGTTGAGATGACAGAAATCAGATCGACAATGGGTGCCTGCCCTTTGCGGGGCAGTAATCAATTCAACCCGCCAGCCGGCGGCAAGCCCCCGCCGCGCCGGCATTCGCTTTATAAGAAAACGGCTTTTCCTCAACCTAATGGTTCTTGTTCGGCCCCTTGCCGGTCGCGAAGCTGCAGGTCTTGATCTTGCAGTTCGGATCGTCGCTGGTGGGCACGCTGGCGCTGGCCATGGCGCCTTGCCCCAGGCAAGCCATCGAATTCGAGACGGTCCGATGGTACATCATCAGGCCCGGATGGTGTGAGGGATATCGCAGCACGATCGACCCTTCCTGAGCCATCTTTTCATGCACGGCTGCGCAGGTCATCGACTTGGAATTATAGGCTGACATGGCCATCGCGTTCGTGGAGAACATTCCAACTGCGGCAAGTATCATGATCGTCTTCATGGGGCTTCCTTTGGTCGCGCCGAAGGGCGCTATCGAAAATGAGATAGTCGTTGATTAGCATTGGGTTTATGACAGCGAACCGACTTCCCTTTATCGGCTGTTTGACCACTGCCAAGGGTGACCGACGCCTGTCTGGATACGACTGCGCTGGAGGTCACTATGCGTCGCACGGTGCCGGTCGGCAGGATGCGGTGCGAACGGAGATTCAGAAATCGTCCGTCACGACAGATGGGGCCCGATACGAAGACCGGGCCTCATTTCTGTGAACGTCAGCCGAGACCAAAAGCCTCAGAAGGTTCGCTCGAAGCGGAGGATACCCGAAAAGCTATCATCGCTCGGCAGATCATAGTGAACATAGGTGAACTCCGGCTCGACGAGCAGGTTCTTCACCGGATTGAATTTGACGTTGGTGGTCGCTTCGAAGATCTTGGAATCGGTATAGGCGAGCTGCAGGTTCCACTTCAGCTTGTCGTTGATCGGAACGCCGACGCCGCCCCAGACTGCCCAGTCACCCCAGCCGCAATCTGCGCCGTGAACGACGCCGTCGGAAGTCGTGCAGGCCGAGACGTTCTGGTTCGAACCGGCATATTGGTTGAGCTTGTCGCCGTCGGTATTCCACCCGCCCATCAGGAAGGCAGAGAAAACGCCGAAATCGGCATCAACGCGCGCCTTGATGGCCCCCTCTTCGACGATGGAGTCATAACCGCCGACCACGCGAAACTGCCAGGCGCCGGCTTTATAGCCGAGACCGGCAACAACATTCGGAGCGTAATGATCGCTCTTGGAGAGCTGCCAGCTTCCGCCATAGGCGCTGGTCGTCGTTCCGGAGTTGCTGTCTTCGAGCGAGATGACGCCGGTGAAGCCCGTGCCGCTGTCGTAGTTGTAGGTGATCTGGTTCAGCTCGTACGGGCCGTCATAGATCACGTCGTCCTGGATCACGTCGCCGGCGTAACCGATGAACTGGTTGTACTGCGAGTCCGTCTTGCCCACGCTGAAGCCGCCGAGGTTGATGTAGGCCCACAGCAGGTTCGTGCCGGTGGAACCGCCGTCGTTCCAATCCCAGCGCACGATGGTTTCGGTCTTCAGCGGACCATATTCGGTATCGGTTGCGGTATTGAGGTTGAGCTCGGCGCGGGTATGCCACTTGGTGCCGAAGTTGCTGGCGCGATTGTACGGATCCTTCCACTGACCTTCGGTGCGAACCTTGCCGCCGACGCGCAAGCAGGTCTCCGTGCCGGGAATGAAGAAGTAGCCCGCACCGAACGCGTCGCAGATACGGACATATTCCAGCGGCTCCGGTTCGGCGGCAACGATGGCATCGGCAGCATGTGCGCCGGATACGATGCAGAGGGCAGCGGCAGAACCGATAAGCAAACTCTTGATGTTCATGGTAACTCCATCCGTCGAATGAACTTGCGCGATGGACGAACCTGGGGGTCGCTCGACATCAAGTTCCAGTGCCTAATTCGAAGCACAAGCCTCACTTCGATTAGTAAGCTGCATTTACTATTTTCCCGTGACAAGGATTTAACTAGGCCCTCAACATATGTGACAGCACCCAGATATGGCATGTTGCTCAAACAACGCATATGTGTATGAACGATGACAACCGGGTGACAACTAGATGACAACACAGACAGTTAAACCCCGTTTGCCATGCTCCACCGAGATACATTGCTGGACTGGTGGCGACGAATTTTGGTAGACTCTTCTGCAGAGACAGCACATCCATCCACGGCAAATCGCAGGCAGGATCATCATGCCGAAGATCGATATTGCAGCCATACCCGAAGTCAAAGGCACGCGTTATCCCGCCCCATTCAATGACCCCTGCGCCGAGCGCATACGCCAGCGGCTGGGCGATGCCGGCGGCCTCATGGATTTCGGCGTCAACCTGATGCGGCTGCCGCCGGGGAACTGGTCGAGCCAGCGGCACTGGCATTCCGAGGAGGATGAATTCGTCTATATACTGGAGGGCGAACTGACGCTGATCGAGGATGATGGTGAAACCATCTTACGCGCCGGCGATTGTGCCGCCTTTCCGAAAGGTTCGGGCAACGGCCATCACATGATCAACAAATCGGCTACGACGGCTGTTTATCTTGAGGCCGGCACGCGCTCGCCCACGGATCTAATTACCTGTTCGGATGTCGACATGATGAGCTCCAGCACCGATGGACGCTTCGTGCACAAGGACGGCATGCCCTATCCGGACGGCTAAGTCGGCTCGTCGATATCAGCCGCAGCCAGCCGATGGGAAAGCAGATGGGTCGGCGCACCATGCAGCATGACTTCACGCTCGAAATGGAATCCACATTTTTCCAGCACGCGCAGGGAGGCCAGATTGACGGGGCGTACAAGCCCGATAACGCGCTTCGCCTGCAGATCGTTATGGGCGAAAGCCAGCGCCTCCCTCACCAGCTCGGTCGCATAGCCGTTTCCCCAATGATCAGGATGCAGATGATAGGAGAGATTGAGCCCCTCGAATTCGGTGGAAACGGTAACGCCCCCGAACCCGATCAGCCGCCCTTCCGTTTCGATCGCCCAACGCCCGAATCCATGCAGCCGCCAATGTGCCCGGTCACGGGCCAGGCGCCGGGCACTCTCTTTGGGAGAATCCGGCCTCGGATCCGGCCGATGGACGACCATTTCCGGCCGCAAGAACAGGGCCGTCAGAAAGTCGATATCCCCCTCCTCCGGCATCCGCAGGGAAAGGCGCGAGGTACGACGGATCATGGCGCCTCCGCTCGAAGGGTCAAACAGCTTCCGCGAGTTCAGGCGGATCGTAGCAGCAGGCATCCGTGGAAACACCCATGCGGCACCCGCTCGCCTCGAGCGCTTTCTTAACGACATCAACGAAAAGGCGGCGGAACCATACCGAGCGGCTGTCGGCCTGATCGACGCGGCGATAGAGCATCGTCACCGGATCAGCCGGCAGCTCGAAAGGCGGCTCCGAAATCGTAAGATCATGCAGTTGCGCCATGCAGCGGGCAATCGCCTCGGGAACCGTCGCAATGGCGGGAATGGCTTGTAGCGTCGTCGGCAGGGCCGAAAAGCGGGGAACGGTCGCCACCACTTGCCGGCGATGGCCGAGGCGCGCGAGAGCGACATCGACACTGGTGGATATGGAGCCTTCAAGCGAAACAGTCACATGCGGCGCGCTGGCAAAATGCTTGAGGCTCAGCGGCGCCGCGCATTTGAGATGCCGGCCATCATAGATGCAGAGCGAAGCCTGTTCGAACAGCGGCGCGCGAACATGCCAGGAAGCGGGCTCATCATGCACGGAGATACTGAATTCGAAGGCGCCCTCGTCCAGCAGCCGCACGGCATCACGCCGGTCGAAGGCAACGCTGGTCAGCCGGGCATTCGGCGCGAGCTGGCGCAGCCGCGCCGCCAGCGGCCCGAAGAAGGATGATTCGAGATTGTCGCAGAGTCCGACGCGGAATTCCCCCTGCCAACTTCCCGGATCGAAGGCCGCCGGCGGGCGGATGGCACGCTCGATACCGGAAAGCGCATCCTCGATCGCCGGCGCGATAGACAGCGCCCGCGGCGTGGGCTGCAAGCCGCGCCCGACGCGCACGAACAATTCGTCATCCAGCGTCTCGCGCAGGCGGCGCAGCGCCGCAGAAAGCCCGGGCTGGCCGAGCAGCAGCCGCTCGGCCGCACGGCTCACATTCCGCTCCTGCATCAGCACGGAGAAGGCGAGCAGCAGATTGAGATCGATCTTTCGAAGCGTGGCATCATTCATCATTATCAGTAATACCTGACATGGTTACTATCAATTTGCAATAGGGTTTGAAGGTGTACATTTTCTCGTTCCCTGCCGTTTTCAACCTCCCAAGAGGCGGCAGCCTAGAAAGGAACGATCCCGATGACTTCTTCCCAAACCCGAAGCGGGGCCGGATTGGCGTTGCTGCTGCTATGCGCCGCCAATTTCCTGGACGCCATGGACGTATCCACCATTGGAGTGGCGCTGCCCGCAATCCAGACAGAATTAGGTATGAAAGCCACCTCGCTGCAATGGGCCGTCAGCGCCTATGTGCTCGGCTATGGCGGCTTTCTGTTGCTTGGCGGCCGCGTTGCCGACCTTTTCGGCCACCGCCGCGTCTTCCTCTGGTCGCTTGCCGTCTTTGCCGCCGCCAGCATTGCCGGCGGGTTCGTCGATAGCGCTCCGACCCTGATCGCCGCCCGTCTGATCAAGGGCATCGCCGCCGCCTTCACGGCCCCTGCCGCGCTTGCCCTCCTGCTCTCCGTCTTCGGAGAAGGCAACGCCCGCGCCAAGGCGCTCGGCGTCTTCTCCTCCACCGGTGCCGCCGGTTTCGTGCTCGGCATGGTGCTCGGCGGTGCGGCGACTATCATCAGCTGGCGTGCGACCCTGGTCATGGGGGCTCCCATCGCCATCCTCGCGCTGATCGTCGCGCCGCTCGTCCTGCCCGCCGATCACAAGAGAAGCGGCGTGCGACCTCCCTTCGATTGGGCCGGCGCATTGACGATTACACCCGGCCTTCTGCTTTTCGTCTTCGGCGTCACCAATGCCGCCGCCGATGGCTGGCAGGCATTTGCAACCTGGGGTTCTCTGGTGGCAGCGCTCGTTCTGATCCTGCTTTTCCTGGTCGTCGAGTCCCGCCACCGGGATCCGATGGTGCCGCTCGCCATGTTCCGGCGTGCCAAGCTCAGCCATGCCAATGCCATTGCCGCGCTGTACCAGGGAGCCTATGTCGGCTTCCAGTTCATCGCGACACTCTATTATCAGACCGTCATCGGCTGGTCGGCCTTTGCCACGGGTTTTGCTTTCGCCATCGGCGGGACCTGCGTCATGTTCCTCGCGCCACGCTTCGCCACGATCGGCCAGAGCCGCGGAACGACGCTCCTGATGACCTTCGGCGTGGGATTGCAGGCCATCAGCTATCTTTTCTGGGTGCTGTCGGCCGGCCAGATCGATACGATCGTGCTCGTTATCGTCTCGCAGCTGTTGCTCGGTATCGGCTATGCCATGACCTATCCGTCAATCCAGGTCGCGGCCCTGTCCGAAGTCGGCGAGGATGAATCCGGCCTGGCGTCGGGCATGCTGTTTGCCTCCTTCCAGATCGGCGGCGGCATTATCCTGGCAGCGGCCTCGGCCGTCTTCAGCGCTGCACCGAGCTTCGGCTGGAATCCCTACATTGCCGGCATCGGTTTCGTGACGATCCTCGCGGCTGCCATCACGCTGCTTGCCGCCATCGGCCCGCGCTCATCCGCCGCGAGAGCCGCAAATTATCAGGCTGCAGAATAGCTTGAAACAAGCTGATCCGCCTCCCGGGCGGATCAGCTCTTCTCCGCGTCGGCGGCTTCGGCGGCGCGGCGCAGCAGCAGGTCACGCTCCCTTTGATTTTCAGCGATCGTGGCTGCCGTTTCGAAGGCCAGCCGCGCTTCGCCGTATCGACCAAGCTTATAAAGAAGATCGCCGCGAACGCTCGGCAGAAGATGATAGCCCTTCAGCGCCGGCTCGTCGCGAAGACGTTCAATGATCTCCAATGCCGTTTCGGGACCTTCGACCATGCCGACGGCAACCGCGCGATTGAGCTCGACGATCGGCGAACGCGTGAGTTCGGCAAGCTCTGCGTAAAGATCAGCGATCAGCCTCCAGTCGGTTTCATCCGATGTCCTCGCCCTCGCATGGCATGCGATGATCGCGGCTTGCAAAGCATAAAGGCCGTCGGCGCCCCTAAGCTGCTCTACTCGCCTCAGCGCTTTCAAGCCGCGCCGAATCTGCAGGCGATCCCAGCGGGCGCGATTCTGCTCGAGCAAAAGTATCGGGTTGCCGTCGGCGTCCGTCCGGGCCGCTACGCGGGATGCATTCAGTTCCATCAGGGCCAGTAACGCATGCGCCTCCGGCTCCAGCGGGGCGACGGAGGTCAACACCCTGCCCAGCCGCAGTGCCTCATTGCACAATTGCAGCCGAAGCCAGTTCTCGCCGCGTGCGGCCGTGTAGCCTTCGTTGAAGATCAGATAGACAACCTCCAGCACCGAGGCCAGGCGCTCCGACAATTCCTCGCCGTGCGGCGTCTCGTAGGAAAGCCCCGATTCCGATAACGTCTTCTTGGCGCGGACGATGCGCTGGGCGATCGTCGCTTCAGACACCAGAAAAGCCCTTGCGATCTCTTCCGTCGTCAGGCCGCAGATCATCCGCAAGGCCAGCGCCACGCGTGCCTCGCGCGAAATCAGCGGATGGCACGCCGTGAAGATCAGGCGCAGCATTTCGTCGCCGATATCATCGTCGAGAAGGGTATCTAGATCAGGCATGATCCGCTCGTCCTCCTCCATCTCCCGAACGATCAACTCGTGCTTCTGGTCAAGCATCCGGCGGCGGCGCAAATGATCGAGCGCCCGGCGCCTGGCGGTAGTCATCAGCCAAGCGCCAGGGCGTTCGGGGATGCCCGTTTCCGGCCATCGCTCCAGAGCCACGATCAGTGCTTCTTGAGTGAGATCCTCGGCCAGCGGTACGTCGCGCAGCAATCGCGCCAGGCTGGTGATCAGCCGTGGCTGTTCGATCCGCCAGACGGCCAGAATCGCCCGATGGGTGCCGGCGGGCGTCACGGCCACCCGCCCCGATGACAGGCCGAAATCATCATGCCCTTGCTTCGGCGCGAGGATCGCATACCCCCTCCGCGCCCGGCTCGAAATAGGCACGCACTTCACATGTGCCTTCCCAGCCGGGCATGAAATCCTTGTGCAGCTGCATGAACTCGACCGCGAGCGCCACGGCCTCCTCCTTGCTTTGCAGCTCGAAGATCGCATAGCCGCCGACGATCTCCTTGGCCTCGACGAAGGGGCCGTCGATCACGCTCAGCTTGCGATCCTTGATGGTGACGCGGGCTCCGGTCGCAAGCGGCATCAGCCCGGCCGTGTCGAGCATGCGGCCGGCCTTGATCTCCCGATCGGCCAGCTTGCCCATGGCCTCGGCAAGTTCCGGCGTCGGAGCCATGTGATGGGAAGAGGTGACGATAGACATGAAACGCATGGAAAAAATCCTCCGGAAGCGAGACACCGGCACCATTGCCGCTTAACAAGCCCGCTCATATTGACGACGAAGCAGTCATTCGCAAATCGACAATCGTTTCAAAAAAATCAGCTTACGGCCGGGCGCCGACAAATCCATGTCCGGCGCCGCGCAGTTCATCAAGATCGACAGCGCCCAGACGATTCGCGATTGGAAATTTGGATCGAACGATCCGATAACCCGTCGCTTCGCTTTGTTGACTTCCCATCACCATTGCAAGATGGTGAGACCCAATTGAACCTGCGGGCTTCGAAAGCTGGCATCTTCCAGGGGCGGCTTCGCAATACTCCGCAGACAACACGGAGCGGGTTTTCATGTTCGACCACATCTCGATCGGCGTCAAAGATCTGGCGCGGGCAAAGGCGTTCTACGATGCTGCATTGGCACCGCTTGGCTATGAACGTCTGACCAATTTCGACGGCACGGTCGGATATGGGGCGGAACGCGCCCAGTTCTGGGTCAGCGAGGTGGAGCGCCCCGTGCCCGCCGACCGTGGCTCCGGCCTGCATTTCTGTTTCATCGCCCCGAGCCAGGCTGCCGTCGATGCCTTCTATGCCGCAGGCATCGCCAGTGGCGGCGAAGACAACGGCAAGCCGGGCATCCGACCGGACTACAGCCAGTTCTACTATGCCGCCTTCGTCATCGATCCCGATGGCTATCGGCTGGAAGCCTATTTTCAGACGGGCGAATAGAGCGCAACCAAGGGCAACGTCGAGATCTGTTCGACCGGTCAGGATCGACCTGACCGGCATTGGTCGTGCCGTTCGATTTTCTTAAGCATTTGATCTTTCAGGCTGCTGTCAGGCTTCTGTCGTAGTGGACACTCGATAGTGGCCGCCTCAGCTTTTTTTGCAAACCCGGGCGGGCGCTCTTTTGAACTTGTTCAGACCGTGGCCGGCGTTCCCGATGTTCGATAATTCCATTGCCTATACAAAACGAACGGTCCCGGTAAGCAGATCCTTCGTCGCATTTCTGGCGCTCTTCACGCTCTGGTGGGTGCTGCTGTTCGTCTTCTATCATTTCCCCGCTATCGATCTCCTCGTCGCCAGGAGCGTCTTCACCGCGGCGCCTTGCGCGTCGATCACGCTAGCCGGCAAAGTGTGTGGCGCCTTTGCACTCGCCAAGAATCCTCTTCTCGAGATCGTGCGGGCTGTGACGCTTGCCCTGCCCTACATCGCCGCTGTCACCCTGGTTGCGAGTTTGATTTCATCCTGGCGCAAACATGGCGCTCGATGGCGCACGCCGATAACGGATCGATATGTCGCCGCATTGATATCGCTGACCATCGGCTGCGGCCTCATCGTGAACACCTTGCTTAAAAGCTATTCCGGCAGGCCGCGGCCGCGCAGCACCGATCTCTTCGGCGGTTCGCTCGACTTCGTCCAGGCAGGATCGTTTGCCGGTAAGTGCCTTGGAAATTGCTCCTTCGTTTCCGGAGAAGCGTCGTCCGGCGGCTGGCTGCTCTGCCTCATATTGCTGCTGCCGCCACATCTGCGCCTCCGGCTCGGGCTTCCGCTCGCGATCATCTCGATCATGATGCCGGTCCTGCGGGTAATAACCGGGGCGCACTACCTGTCGGATGCCGTTCTGGGCTGGCTCATGTCGTTGGTGGTCTTTGCCGCTGCCCTGGCCGTGATCGACGTCCTGCGGCTGGCAAGGTCAGCCCAATCCTGAAAAGCCGCGACTCAGCTGACATTGCGGATGCGCTTCAAGCTGCCGCGCGAGGCTGCCTTCCGCACACGGACCGCCATCTCGGCGAGCGCAAAGGGCTTCACCAGATAATCCACGGCGCCGATGCTCATGGCGGTCATCTGGTCCGAGAGCTGATCATAGGCAGACATGACGACGACCGGCGTCGTATCGCCGCGCGCTTTCATGAGCCTCAGCATGTCGAGGCCGCTTCCATCCGGCAATCGAAGGTCGAGAAGAACCACATCATGCCTACTCGACGCGGCCGCGGCCGTTGCGGATTCGAGAGTGATCGACCAGTCGACCGACCAGCCGTCCGCATGCAGATGATCCTGCACGGCATTGCCTATAGCCGGATTGTCTTCGATCAATAAGAGCCGCACGATTGCTCCCCGTTGCAAGCGGGCAGCTATGATGCCTATTTCTGACGGCGACCTGAACTCAAAGCGGGAGGCTGACAAAAAGCGAAGATAATCCGAACAGGGCTCGAAACAGCACTGCACAACGGTCCGTCATTCAGGTAAATGTCAGTATTGATCACCATGGTGGCCAACTTTGGCAGCCAAAACGCACCCTGCGGTATTGGGCACTTCCGCCCCAACCGCCAGCAGATGCGCGGAGAAGACTATTGACCAATAGAAACGCCACGCCGGACCGGCAAAAATTCAGGCCGGCCATCGGCAGTGTCACGCTTTGCTTCATAGCCGCTTTATATGTACTTCTTGTGACAAACCGGATGTTTTGGACCAAGGCATACGGCTATTTTATCGCTGAACCCGCCGCCTTCGCCGCCTTCGTAATCGGCATTTCCGCTGCCATCCTGGCGCTCTTCACGCTCTTTTCCGCCAAATACCTCACGAAGCCGGCCCTGATCTTCTTCGTGCTGGTGGCATCGGTCTCTTCCTGGTTCAACGATCAGTTCGGCGTCATCATCGACAAGGAAATGATCCGCAATGCCGCAGTGTCGACCGGAGCGGAAAGCGGACACCTGATCACGGTGCGCTTCGTGACCTATGTCCTGCTGACGGGCGTCTTACCTTCGCTGGTCATCATGTGGATCCGGATCGTCCATCGTCCCATCCTCAAGAAGCTTGCCTACAATACCGCCGTCATTCTCGCCTGCTCGGCGATCTTCGTCGTTGCCGGCACCAGCTTCTACAAGACCTATGCCGGCGTCGGCCGCGCTCATCGCGACCTGATGGATACACTTAATCCGGTCATCCCGATCACCAGCGCTGTGCGCTACGCAATCGATGCCCAAAAGAACGCCAACGTCGTCGCGCAGCCGCTGGGTACGGATGCCCGCAGGGTCGGCGCGGTCGATAACGGCAAACCGCGCGTCACGATCATCGTTGCCGGCGAAACCGCGCGCGCGCAGAACTTCTCGCTCGGCGGCTACGCCAAGATGACCAATCCGGAACTGGCAAAGCGCGATGTCGTCTACTTCCCCAATACCAGCAGCTGCGGGACGGCGACGGCAACCTCCATACCCTGCCTGTTCTCGGTCTACACGCGTGGGCAATACACCCACCGTAAGGGGCTTGAGACGGAGAACCTGCTCGATGTCCTGACCCATGCCAAGGTGGATGTAACCTGGCTGGATAATGACACCGGCAGCTACAACGTCACCGATCGCGTCTCCTATACCTACCTGCCGCCCTCTGCCGATCCGCGCTTCTGCAAGGACGGCGAATGCAGGGACGAAATCCTCGTAGATAAGATCGACGGCTGGCTGGACAAGGTGAAGGGCGACAGCGTGCTGGTGCTGCACCAGCTCGGCAGCCACGGCCCGGCCTACTATCAGCGCTACCCGGAAGAATTCCGCCGGTTCCAGCCGGATTGCCGCTCCAATGACTTCAGCTCCTGTTCCCAGGAGGAAATCACCAATGCCTATGACAATACGATTCTCTACACGGATCACATCGTCGCCATGGTGATCGACAAGCTGAAGCAGCGCTCGAACTCGGTGTCCGGCTCCGTGCTCTATTTCTCCGATCATGGCGAGTCGCTCGGCGAAAACGGCATCTATCTGCACGGCACGCCCTATATCATCGCCCCTTCACAGCAGACGCATGTGCCGATGCTGGTATGGATGGCTGACGATCTCGCTAAGGCCGCCGGCTTCGACATGGCCTGCCTTGCCAAGCAGGCCGCCGAGGGCACCTACTCTCACGACAACATCTTCCACAGCGTTCTCGGCATGATGGACGTCTCGACGAAGGTCTATGATCCGAAGCTGGATGTTTTCGCGGCCTGCCGTACGCCGTCGAACAAGCTGGCGCTCAACTGATGGACTGGTCAATGTCCGGCAGCCCTTGACGGGCTGCCGGACCATCGGGATCGGTTAAAGCCGCTTGGGCGCGCGGATCGTCCGCTCGTTTTCGACATTGCCGGTATTGAGCGTCGTATTGCGCTCGAACAACACGACCTCGCAGGTCGGCTCGGCGACCGGACAGTGCTCCACCCCATGCGGAACGATGATGTATTCGCCAGGGCCAAGGACGATGTCGCCGCCGTTTTCCTCGCGCAGCTTCATGCGCAGCGTGCCCTTGACGACCAAGAACAGCTCATCCTCTTCTTCATGATGATGCCAATGGAAAGCGCCATCCAGCTTCACGAGCTTGACCTGGAAATCGTTGATGTCGCCGCCGACGCGCGGGCTCCAAGTCTCATCGAAGGCTGCAAAGGCTTTGGTAAGATTCACCTTTTTCAGTGCGACCATGTGTTTCTCCTTGATTCAACCGCGCTCACTTCGGAGCTAATATTGGCGTGAGTACCACCGATCGCAACGCCGGCACTGCCGAATATCGCCGGTTGCCATCGGCATATCGAATTCTTCGAAGATTTCAGCCGAAACTTTCCGGGTAGTGGATGGTCGGGAGCGACACTACATGCTGTCTCAACATTATCATTTCGACACATGACAGGAAAAATCATGACGACAAACAACGTCGAATTCGGCCTGGATACTTTCGGCGACGTGACCTTCGACGATAAGGGCGCGCCGTTGCCGCATGCGCAGGTCCTGCGCAATGTCGTCGAGGAAGGCGTCCTTGCCGACCAGCTTGGAATAGACTTTTTCGGCATCGGCGAGCATCACCGTGAGGATTTTGCGGTCTCCTCGCCCGAAACGATCCTGGCCGCCATCGCCAGCCGTACATCGAAAATCCATCTGGGATCGGCCGTCACCGTGCTGAGCTCGGACGACCCGATCCGCGTGTTCCAGCGCTTCTCCAGCCTGAACGCGGTTTCGAACGGCCGCGCCGAAGTCATTCTCGGTCGTGGCTCGTTTACGGAGTCCTTCCCCCTGTTCGGCTTCGAGCTGTCGCAATACGAGCAGCTCTTCGAGGAAAAGCTCGATCTGTTCGCGGCCTTGCTCAAGAATGAGCCGGTGAACTGGCAGGGCAGCATCCGCCCGCCGCTGCGCAATCAAAAGGTTTTCCCGACCATCGAGAGCGGCCAGCTGAAGACCTGGATCGGCGTCGGCGGCAGCCCGGAATCGGTGGTGCGTGCCGCTCACTACGATCTGCCGCTGATGCTGGCGATCATCGGCGGCAGCCCCTATCGCTTCCAGCCCTATGTCGATCTCTACCACCGCGCCTTCGAACAGCTCGGCAAGCCCGTCAAGCCGATCGGCATCCACTCGCCCGGCTATATCGCCGAGACGGATGAACAGGCACGCGAGGAGCTGTGGCCCTGCTTCAAGGCGATGCGCGACCGCATCGGCCGCGAGCGCGGCTGGCCGCCCATGACGCGCGCGGAATTCGACAACGAGATCGAAAAGGGTTCGCTCTATGTCGGCTCGCCGGAAACGGTCGCCGCCAAGCTCGCCCCGGTCGTCAAGACGCTCGGCATCAGCCGCTTCCAGCTGAAATACAGCGCCGGCGCACTCGGCCATGACAAGATGCTGCGTTGTATCGAACTCTACGGCCAGAAGGTGATCCCGGCGGTGCGAGCCGCTTTGGCGGAATAGCCATAGCCAACTCTCCCGCCGACCTTTAACGCGATCAAAAGGGCGCTTTGCGATACAGCGAAGCGCCCTTTATTTGTGCTGTCATTCTTTTGCAGCAAATGCTACAGATAATCCAATTGGTAGCATTCACTACAGAAGATGTCCGATGGCAGAAGCGACGCAGAAACCTCGCACTTTCGAAGACCGCGTTCTCGATGTGATCGAGACCCTCGCACCCTCAGAGCAACGTATCGCGCGTTTCTTCGTAGATCAGAAGCAGGCCGCACTGTTGAATTCGGCCGCCCAGATCGCGCAGCTCGCCGGCACCAGCGACGCGACGGTCGTCCGCACCGCCCGCGCCCTCGGTTTCGAAAGTCTGTCGACGCTGCGGGCCGCTCTGCTTGAGGAACTGACCGGAGCGCCATCCCCCGGAACGCGGATGCAGCGCACGCTGGCTGAAACGGGCAGCCAGGCCAGCGATGTGCTTCACCATGTCATCAGCATACACGAACAGGCTTTGGAGGTTCTGCGGCGCGAGGAATTCGCCGCAAGCTTCGAACGCTGCGTCGACAGTCTCGCCAAGGCAGCCCGACGTCATGTCTTCGGCATCGGGCCTTCGGGCGCGATAGCGGATTATACCAGCCTGCAGTTCAATCGCATCGGCCTGCCGAGCAGCGCGCTCTCGGCATCTGGCATAGCGCTTGCGGATCGCCTGCTTGGGATTAGCAAAGGCGACGTCGTGCTTGTCATGGCCTATGCGCCGCTCTATCGCGAGGTCGAGGTGCTGCTGGAATACGCCGGCAAGCATGGCGCTCCGATCATCCTGATCAGCGACGATCTCGGCTTACAGATTGCCGACAAGGTGACTGAAGTCCTGCCTGTGCCGCGTGGCAACGCCGGCCACCTCGCCATGCATGCCGGCACGCTGGTGCTGATCGAATCTCTGATCGTGGCGCTAGCCGCGAAGGGCAAGGATGCTGCCATCGACCGCCTCGATCAGCTCAGCCAGCTGCGCGGTGCGCTCGATAAATCATGGAGCAAACGCGGCACGAGGAAACGCAAGTGAACCACGCCAAAGTGCAGCGCGCACGCGATATCGGCATTTGGCCAAGCCTCGGCTCATCCAAGACATGAAGAACCATCGTCCGGCAAATACCGTTCGCATTCAACGCCTTAATCGTCATTCGGGAATCAGTTCATGAACAGCCTCACGCCCATTCTCTCCACCGTGACGGCATCTTTCCTCGGCTCATTTGTCGAAGTCGTGGAAGCCTTCACCATCGTCCTTGCCGTCGGCGTCACACGAAGCTGGCGCCCGGCCCTCACGGGTGCCGCGCTCGCCCTTGCAGTGCTGGCTGCCCTCGTCCTCGTCTTCGGACCGCTGCTGGCGCTGATACCGATCGAGATGTTGCAATTCGTCGTCGGCGTTCTGCTGATCCTTTTCGGCATGCGCTGGCTGCGCAAAGCCATACTTCGCTCCCTCGGCGTCATCGCCCTGCACGACGAGGAAGCAGCCTTCTCCAAGGAGACGGCAGCATTACAGGCGCAGTCCACAGATCGCCGCGCCGATTATCTCGCCGGCCTTGCCGCCTTCAAGGCAGTGCTGCTCGAAGGTGTCGAAGTGGTCTTCATCGTCATCGCCGTCGGCGGCGCGCATGGCCTGACACTCTATGCCGGCCTCGGCGCGCTTGCCGCTTTCGTGCTCGTCATGCTGATCGGATTGCTGGTGCATCGCCCGCTCGCCACCGTGCCGGAAAACACCCTCAAATTCGTCGTCGGCCTCATGCTGACAAGCTTCGGCATCTTCTGGACCGGTGAAGGCATCGGTGCGCACTGGCCGGGCGAGGATTTCGCCCTGATCGCCATCTTCGCGATCGTCTCGCTCGCCTCCTACGCCATCATCCGCGGCCTGCGCGGCAACCCAGCAACAAAGGCAGCCCAATGACCATCCTGCGCATCGCTCTCTCCGAACTTATCGGCATGTTCATCGACGACGGCAGCCTTGCCACGCTCTGCCTTATCCTCATTCTCCTTATTGCCGGAGCGGTGGAAATCCTCGCCTTTCCACCACTCGCGGGTGGCCTTCTCTTGCTGGTCGGCTGCCTCACCATCCTGTTCTACAGCGTCCGCCGCGCCGTGAAACGATGAGATTCACAATCCTCTGCAAGAGCTTGGATTTGCAGAAGGTTGTCGGGTCAGCTGCCAATCCGCTTTAGCTCTCGACAGACGCTTTCGCAGATGCGAAGAATTTCGCACGGCAAATGCAAAGGAGAAACGGCATGAGCAGCGCCTATCCCGAAGTCTATCTGGTACGCCATGGACAGACGGAGTGGAGCCTTTCCGGCCGGCACACCGGCCGGACCGATATTCCGCTCACCGCTGCCGGCGAAGAGGCCGCCCGCAAGGTCGCCGGTCGCCTGCCTGCCATCGATTTCGCCGCCGTCTGGTCGAGTCCATCGCAGCGGGCGCAAAATACCTGCACACTGGCCGGTTTCGGCGACCGTCGCGTCGTCAAGGACGATCTGGCGGAGTGGGATTACGGCGCCTATGAGGGCATCACCACCAAGGCGATCCTTGCCGAACGTCCCGGCTGGCAAGTCTTCCGCGACGGCTGCCCGAATGGCGAATCTGCCGCCGATGTCGGCGCGCGTGCCGACCGCATCATCGGCGAACTTCGCGGCATTGCCGGCTCCGTCCTGATCTTTTCCAGCGCCCATTTCCTGCGCGTCTTCGCTGCCCGCTGGGTTGGCCTGCCGCCGGGGGGCGGTGCGCATCTGGTCCTCGACACCACGAGCATCAGCGTGCTCGGCTACGAGCATGACCTGACCGAGCCGGTCATCCGCCGCTGGAACGAAATCTGACGGACCCGCGCCTGCCCGCCAAATCTCCACAAACGCTTCGAGCGGCCCAAGGCCGCTCGAAGCTTTTTTCAAGAACCCGGTCTCTGTCGTTTACCAGGCCTTGAGACCCAGCAGCTTCTCGCCGAGCGGCGTCAGTTTGGCCGTCGTCGCATTGTGCTTTTCCCATTCGCGGGGGTCGCCCGGAAAGGCGTCGCGCTTCGGGGAGTCCAATTCCCGCCACAGACGAATGCGCTCCTCGCGCTCGGCGATATTGTCGTATTCCGCCGGATGCATGGAGATATATTGCGCCATGCGAACGCGGTTGTCCGAATGGTTGGGACGGACGCCGTGCGCCAGCAGCGAGTTGAAGATCATCAGGTCGCCGGGCTCCATGTCGATATTGACGACCGAGAGACCCGCCATGTCGGGATGCATGGGATCGCGATCCGCGGGCTGCGTCTTTTCCCATTCCTCGAAATGCTCGAAGAGCTGCGGCACGCACTGAAATCCGCCGACATCGCCATCCTGCTTCTTCAGGCTCAGAACACCCTGCACGCCGATCGGCAGGGGCCGGATCGAAGTATCGACATCCCAGTGGATGAAGCCGTTCGGATTGCCCTTCACCTTCTTCGGCGGGTTGAGATTGGCGCGATCGATCGTGACCCAGAGATCCTCGCGATCCCAGATATCGACGAAGACATCGTAAATCCGCTTTTCCATGCGGTTATCCCAGAGATACTGGTGATTATAGATCTCCAGCATGCCGGTATTGTTGAGTTCCTTCATCTTGTGCTCGCGCCGCTGCGGCGCATACCAGGTGGAAGGGTCGTTCGGGTCCTTCTCGTCAAAACGCCACAAGAGCTCGACAAGCCGCTCGACATTGACAGCAGGCACAGCCTGCCGCACGATCACATAACCCCTAGTGATCCAATGCTGCCAATCGTCCTTCGACAGCACTCTGAGCGGCAAAATCTTCCGAATATCCTTCAGTTGCGTCGTGACCGCTGACGCGGTCGGGTGAGCGTCTCGTTTCAAGGCAGGCTGCATCGGTCTCCTCCATCTCGCTGACCCTTTTGTTCTCGGGTTACGGAAGAAGTTGTAGCTCCAACAGGAGTTTCGATGTTGCCCGGCTCTGGCCACTTCTGATACTATTCTGGCTTGTCATCTATTACGGACGCTCCATGAGGCCCTATCTTGAAGTTCTGCCTCGTTCACCGGAAGCATCGTGGAGCATGCTGAACCGCCGGCTCGACGACTGCATTCCATTCCAATGGCACCACCATCCGGAATTCGAGCTGACGCTGACGCTGAATTCCATCGGTCAGCGTTTCATCGGCGATCACAGTGGCGACTATGGTGACGGCGACCTCGTTCTCGTCGGCCCCAATCTGCCGCACAGTTGGGTTTCGCATGCCAAGATCAAGGAAGAAAAGCCGCATATTGCCTTGGTGCTCTGGTTCAATCGCGACTGGCTTTTGCAGATGACGGGCGGCGCCGTCGAATTCCGGTCGATCGAAGCCATGCTGCGGCGTGGAGACAACGGCCTGCACTTTTCCGAGGCGACCTCCGCCGCCGTCCGCCCTGCCTTCGAAACCATTTTCGAAAAGCCGGCTGTCGAGCGCCTTCTGGCTTTGCTCGGCATTCTGGTGAAAGTCGCGGAAGACCGTCAGGCGACGCCGCTCGCCAGCGCGCCGGCGCAGGCTCCGGATCTCAAGGAAAGCCGTGAGCGCATCGACCGTGTGTTGACGCATATGCATCTTCACTATGCCCGCGCGATCAGCCTCGATGAACTGGCCGACATTGCGGCGCTTAGCGTCTCCGGCCTGCACCGCATGTTTCGCCGCCATACCGGCGGGACGATATCGGACTATCTCATGCGCATGCGCATCGGCGATGCCTGCGCCCGCCTCTCCTCCACCGGCCAGGCGGTCCACCATATCAGCGATGCCGTCGGCTATGCCTCGCTTGCCAATTTCAACAGGCAGTTCAGGGCACTCAAGGGCATGACGCCACGCGAATATCGGGCGATGTTTCTCAGGCGCTGACCGGCACTGCTTCGAGCAGTCTTGCAATCCTCGCCGCCGCCGCATCCGCTGCGTGCGCCTCCATGCGGGCGATGCCGAGCAACAGTCCGGGCTGCGCAGCACCCAGGTACAGCGCAGAGATGGGCCGAACCGCGAAACCATTGGCGTTGATTACACGCGCTACGGCGACATCATCGGTCTTTCCGTCGCGGAACCAGCTTGCCAGCTGCAACCCGCCGCCGCCCGCTCCGATCTCCAGCCAAGCGCAGCAATAGCGATCGAGTGCCGATACGGTCGCCGCCATGCGCTCGGCATAAATGGCGTTCATCTGCCTCAGATGTGCACGGAACCGCCCCTCGCGCATGAAATCGGCGAGGGCCGCCTGGATATGGATCGGTACGACGGTGCCTCTGAGCCGCTGCGCCGCCTCGGTCGCCGCCACCAACCGGGACGGCACGACGGCGTATGCGACACGCAGGCCGGGCGCGAGCGTCTTCGAGAAGGTGCCGACATAGGCAACGACTTCGCTGCGATCGATACCCTGCAAGGCGGCGATTGGACGCGACGCATACTGGAACTCGCTGTCGTAATCGTCTTCCAGCACGATCGCACCATTGGCCCGGGCGAATTCGAGCAAGGCGAGACGGCGCGGTAGACTCATAGTGGCGCCGGTCGGATATTGATGCGAAGGCGTAGCATAGATCAGCCGCGGCGGTGGCCCTGCACCTCGCGCAATATCGATACCCTCTGCATCGCAAGGTACCGGCACGAGACTGGCGCCGGCCATCCGCAGGATCGCTTGCGCGCTGGCATAGCCCGGGTCTTCCATCCAGACGATGTCGCCCGGATGATCGGGCTGAAGCAACACGCTCGCGAGCAACCCGATCGCGGCACCGGTCGACGGGACGATCACCACCTGTTCGGGCCGGGCGATCACGCCCCGCGTTGCAGCGATATGATCGAGGATGGCTTCGCGCAGTTCGCGGATACCACCGTGATCACTATAGCCAAGGTCGTGTACCCGCAAAGAGCGGCCCCTGGCCCCGAGATAACGCGCCCAGACTGCGTGGGGAAAGGCTGACACATCCGGCACACCCGGCTCGAACAATCCTCCGGTTTTGAATTCGGTAACGCGCGGCTGGTTCGGCAGTGGCGCAGCGGCTTGCCCTGACAATGGTGCCGATGGAAAGGCTGCGACGCGCGTTGCAGCACCGGGTGCCGATTGCAGATAGCCCTCCGCTTTTAGACGATCATAGGCATTGACGACGGTCGAACGCGCAATGCTGAGCGAGAGCGCCATTACCCGCGTCGACGGCACACGCTGTCCTGCCGGCATTTGCCCATGCAGAATACGGTCGCGCATCAGGCGATAGACTTGCCCCTCCAGGTCACCCGAATTCCGGTCGAGTGCCGGCCATTGCGCCACCGATGCCACGGAACCTCAACTGGTCTGCTAAAAATCAAGAAACTGGCTATTTATAGCCTACCTCTTTGCTGCCAGAGATCAATGCTCAATCGACGAGGAAGCCATGGCCGATCTCAACGCGCCCGATACGAAGACCTATCCGACCACCGAACGCACCCGGGTGCGGCGAAGCCCGAAGCGTGGCAGCCACGCCCATGCCGATGTCCATGCCATTCTGGATGCCGCTCCGCTCTGTCACGTCGGCTATGTCATCAACGGCGCGCCCTATGTGACGCCGACCCTGCATTGGCGGGAGGACGATTATGTCTATTGGCACGGATCATCCGCCAGCCGTTTCCTGCGCGCCGCAGAAGATATGCCGGTCTGCCTGACCTGCAGCATCATCGACGGCTATGTGCTGGCCCGCTCGGCCTTCAATCATTCCGTCAATTACCGTTCGGCCATGGTCTTCGGCACGGCCCGCCTGGTCGACGACATCGAGGAGAAGACCGATGCACTGCGCCGCTTCATCGAAGACCTGTTTCCCGGCCGCTGGGACAGTTTGAGGCCGATGACCGGTCAGGAGGTCAAGGCAACTTCTGTGCTGCGCATGAAGATCGATGAGGCCTCGGCCAAGATTCGCAACGGCCCGCCAGGCGATTTGGAGGAGGCAGATCATCCCGTCTGGGCCGGCGTCCTGCCCATCGAAAGCCGTCTGGTATCGCCACAGCCCGCCCCCGGCTTGCCCGATGGGATGGAACTGCCACAATCCCTCGCAGACCTGATACACTCCGGCCGGCTCCGCTAGGCTGTATTTGATGACCAAAGGACTTTGACATGGATCTGACGAACTGGAAGGGCGTATCCCGTCCCGAGCGCATTACTCTGGAAGGCCATTATACGCGGATAGAACCGCTCGATCCGGCCCGTCATGGCGACGATCTCTATGCCTCGGCCCGCGCGCCCGGCGCGGAAGATCGTTTCCGCTATCTCTTCGAAGACGCACCGGCTGATCGCTCTGCCTTTTCGCCCTGGCTTGAGAAAGCCGCATCCAGCGCCGATCCGCTCTTCTTCGCGACGATCGACAAGCGCACGGGCCGTGCCGAAGGCCGGCAGGCTCTGATGCGCATAGACAATACACATGGCGTCATCGAGATCGGCAGCATCCTTTGGGGACCCGCCATCGCCCGCAGCCGCGTGACGACCGAGACGCTCTATCTCTTTGCATCCTATGTCTTCGACACGCTCGGCTATCGCCGCTTCGAGTGGAAGTGCAACAACCTCAATGAACCTTCGAAGCGGGCAGCCGAACGGTTCGGTTTCGTTTTCGAAGGCATCTTCCGCCAGCACATGGTCGCCAAGGGCCAGAATCGCGACACCGCCTGGTTTGCCATGATCGACGCCGACTGGCCGCGGCTGAAGGCCGGCTACGAGCGCTGGCTGAAGCCGGAGAATTTCGATGCGGCCGGACAGCAGAAAACGAAATTGACATTCGCCTAGGCACAGTCCTGTAGCTCCGGCCTAGAGCAGCTTTCGAAAATAGACCACGCGCCTGGTTTCGACAAAACCGAGCGCTGCATGGAAGGCATGGCTCGCAAGATTGTCGATCAATGCATCCGAGGCAAACTCCGTGCAGCCGGCCTCCCGCCCCCAGGCGGCGACAGCCTCGCAAAGTGCCTGTGCCACCCCTTCCCGTCGATTTTCCGGGCGCACATAGATTCCCTCGAGGAACAGAACCGGGGATGTCTCGCAACCGTTGACGTAATCGTGCCGCAATGTTGCTTCGGCAAAACCGGTGATATGACCGGCAGCATCGATCGCCACGAAAGCAATACCGTTTTCATTGGAGCAAAACTGCGCAAGTTCCGCGCGGTGATGTTCGACCGAATGGCCGGGCCAAAGCGCCGCGCGCAAGCCAACCCACCCCTCCAGATGCTCGTGTCCCGCCTTTTCTATCCGCATGTTTCGGTCTCCCTTCCAACTGCCGTCGCCAGCGATCGGAAAAATTTCGCTTTCGACTCCACAATCATCGCGCTACATATCCCGCATACTCACGCGCAAATTTTTCGCTGATCAGAATCTGAGGATGATGGAATGACATTTCAAAGCAGTTCGCGTCTTTACGCTGCTGTTTCCTCCCTGTTGTGGCCTGCCATCCTATGCGGTGGACTAACGGGAGCCTATTTCGCCTTCCAGTCGGATATGCATCTTCTCTGGTTCAATGTCGTCTATCTTTCGACGGTGGCCATAATCGCCCTCTTCGAGCGGTTGATGCCTTACGAGAAGACTTGGCAGAAACGCGATGGCGAAACCTTCAACGATGTCGCCCATACGCTGCTGAACAAAGGCGGCGTGCAGATCGCCGCTGCGATCGGCACCTCTTTCCCCATGGCCGTTGCAACGGTTGCGCAGCCGGCACTGAGCTACCATTCGCATTTCTGGCCGGATCAGTGGCCGATGATATTCCAGGTGGCGCTCGGCCTCGTCATCGCCGAGTTCGGCCTCTATATGGCCCATCGTCTCGCGCATGAGCATCTGTCGCTATGGCGCTTCCATGCGCTGCATCACAGCGTCGAGCGGCTATGGGTCATCAATACAGGCCGCTTTCACGTCATCGATACGCTCTTCAAGATCGCGCTCGGTCAGATTCCACTCTATCTGCTCGGCGCGCCTTTGCCGGTCTTCCTCTGGATCGGTGCGGTCACGGCTTTCATCGGCCTTTTGACCCATTGCAATGTCGACATGCGCACCGGCCCGCTCGACCTCATATTCTCGACGCCGCGCCTGCATCGCTGGCATCATTCAAAAGTGCTTGCCGAAGGCAATACGAATTATGGGGAAAACCTCGTGATCTGGGACCAGCTTCTCGGCACCTTCTACAATCCGCCGCGCCCCTCCTCCACGGATATCGGCATCACCGGCAAGATCGCCAAAGGCTTCCTCGCCCAGCTCGCGCAGCCCTTCTCGAAGAAGGGCCGCAAGGAGATTATCGGCAAGAAGCCGAAGGAATTGATCCTTCAGGAAGAACAAGCCGCAAAGGCCGCCGCGGCAAGGCGGAACAGCAACATCAGGATCCGCAAATCAGGCTAGGATCGCTTTCGATAAACGCGCCGATCGCCTGGCGCACGGACGGATGCGTTCATCGATACATGCCTGTGGACAGAAACATCGCGAAAAACTCAAGCCCGGCGATTCACGTATTTCGGTTTCAAACCGAGAAAATATTGTCATTTAACGTGTATTGAAAAAGGTAGCCCAGGGGTCTACCTAGGTCCACGCAATTAATTTGGACGAAAGATTAGGAAAATCATTGAGATGGAAGGGAGGTTTACAACAGAATACCTCAAGCAACTTCACAGAATATTTTTCGTTTCCAGAGAAATAGACCGTCTTGAGCGAGAATTCATCAAGCAGGGCATAGCACATTTCCATGTTTCCGGCGCCGGACATGAGTCCACGGCGCTGCTCAACGAGTTTCTCCAAGACGACGACTGGCTGCATCTCCATTATCGCGACAAGGCATTGATGCTCGCGCGCGGCATGCCCATTCGTGAGTTCTTCTCCAGCCTGCTCGCCACAGCCAGTTCACACTCGGCCGGCCGGCAGATGAGCGCGCATCTCTCTTCCCGCGCTCTCAATATCACCTCCATCGTCGGCCCTGTCGGCAACAATGCGCTGCACGCTGTCGGCGTTGCCGCATCCCTGAAGCACAAGCCCGGCATGCCGATTGCCGTCTGCTGTGTCGGCGACGGCACCACCCAGCAGGGCGAATTCGTCGAAGCGGTCGCCGAGGCCGTGCGCGGCCAGTATCCCGTCGTCTTCGTTATCGAGGATAACAGCTTCTCCATTTCGACAAGAACGAGCAAGCAGACCTTCTTCGACCTGCCCGGCGGCCCGGCCTCCAGCTTTTATGGCGTCGAGATCATCCGCACCGAGGGTGACGATCTGCGGGCCTCGCGCGAGGCCTTTCACAAGGCGGTCCGCCACAGCCGCAACAACCGCACGCCGAGCATCGTGCTCCTCAATGTCGAGCGGCTGTCCGACCACACCAACGCCGACGACCAGAAGACCTACCGCACCCTGCTCGAAATCGAGGCCGGCTCCTCGCGTGATCCGCTGCCGAACCTGCGAGCCATGCTGCAGAAGGCAGGCACCGACGCCGACGCGCTTCGAAAGCTCGAACAGGAATTGACGGCCGAAGTCCAGGCGGAAGCCGCCCTCGCCCGCAAGGAAGACGCGCCCAAGGTCGAACCGGAGGCGAAGGCTCCCTATCCGGCTTCCTTCAAGGGAAAGACTGAATATCGCGGCAATGAAAAAACATCGACCTTGACGATGCGCGAAGCGCTGAATGCGGTCCTCGACAAACAGCTTGCCGCCAATCCCGACGTCGTCCTGTTCGGCCAGGATATCGAAGATCCGAAGGGCGACGTCTTCGGCGTTACCCGCGGTCTCAGCACGAAATATCCCGATCGCGTCCGCAATGCCGCTCTCAGCGAGTCCACCATCGTCGGCACGGCCGTCGGCCGTGCGCTGGCCGGGCAGCGCCCGGTCGCCTTCCTGCAATTCGCCGATTTCCTGCCGCTCGCCTATAACCAGATCGTCTCGGAAATGGGCAGCATGTTCTGGCGCACGGAGGGGGCATGGGAAGCTCCCGTCATTCTGATGGTGAGCTGCGGCGGCTATAAGCCCGGCCTTGGCCCGTTCCACGCCCAGAGCTTCGAGGGCATGCTGGCGCACACACCGGGTATCGACGTCGTCATGCCCTCCAGCGCCGGCGATGCGGCGGGGCTTCTCAATGCCGCCTTCGACTCACGGCGCCCCACGGTTTTCCTTTATCCGAAGGCCGTGCTCAACAATTCCGACGGCCGCACCTCCGAGGATATCGACAAGCACTTCGTCCATCCCGGCCTGTCACGCCATGTTACCCGCGGCCGCGACATCACGCTCGTCAGCTACGGCAATACCGTTTCGCTCTGCGCCAATGCCGCGAGCGCTTTCGAGGCCCAGGGCTTTTCCGTCGAGGTGATCGATCTGCGCTCGATCTCGCCTTGGGACGAGAAGGAAGTGCTGGCGAGCGCCCGGCGCACCCGCCGTCTGATCGTCGTCCATGAAGATAATCGCACCGTCGGCATGGGTGCGGAAATCATCGCGACCGTCACCGAAAAGACCGACGTGCCCGTCGTCGTGCGCAGGCTGGCGCGCTCGGATGCCCACATTCCCTTCAACTTCCGCAATCAGCTCGAAACCTTGCCCTCCTACCGCAAGCTGGTCGATCTGATGGCAGAGGTTCTCGAATGCGAAGTGACCTGGCATGAAGAAGATGACAGCGGCCCGACGGCAGCTATCAAGGCTATCGGCTCCGGCCCTGCGGACGAAAACGTCCTGGTGACGGATCTGCTCGTCAAGCCTGGCGACAAGATCGAGGTCGGTCAGCTCGTTGCCGTCGTCGAGGCGACGAAAGCCTCTGTCGAGATCTGCGCCAATATCGGCGGCGTCGTGCAGGAAGTCTTCGCCAAGGTCGGCGACCAGATCGCCACCGACAGCCCGCTTCTGACCGTCGATGCCAACCGCGATCTGAGCGAACAGAATTTTGCGCTTGCCTCCGAAATCCAGAACAAGTTCGTGCTGCGGCGCCTGAAGTCGCACGTCATCCCGGCGCTGCGCCGCCACACCGGCAGCTTCTCGGAAGTCGTCATCAACGGCATCGGCATCGCCACCGGCGCCCGCCGCGTCACCAACGAAGAGATCATCCACAATTGGCCAAATCGCCGCGCCGACGAGATTCTTGCACTGACGGGTATCAAGAGCCGCTTCTGGGTCGGGCCTGACGAAGGCACGCTGAGCCTCGCGACGAAGGCGGCTCGCGATCTCCTCAAGCAGAACCAGATCTCGATCCACGATATCGATCTGGTGATTGCCGCCACGGGCACGCCTGACATCGCCACGCCGTCGCTCGCAAGCCGCGTCGCGGTTGCCGTCGCCGAAGACGGCGTGCGGCCGTCGCTTGCCGCCTATGACATGGGCGCCGCCTGCTCCGGCTATCTCTACGCGCTGCAGCAGGCCTATGATTTCATTGCCCAGCAGAACGACGCCAAGGTGCTCATCATCACCTCGGAAGTCCTGTCGCCGCTGCTCGACATGAACGATTTCTCGACGGCGATCCTGTTCGGCGATGCCGCAACCGCCAGCCTCGTGACCAGCCGCGACATGGCGCGCAATCCGCTCTTCACCGCAAGCCGTCCGATCGTCAGCGGTCGGCCGGAACCGGGCGATCTACTCTACGTTCCGCTGCCGGACGATGGCGTCATTGCCATGAACGGCCGCTCGGTCTTCACCGAAGCGGTGCATTCGATGACCCGTTCGATCGAAAACGCCTGCGTCGATGCCGGCATCGAGCTTGCCAATCTCGATCTCCTGGTGCCGCATCAGGCCAACCAGCGTATCATCGACACGATTGCCAAGCGCAGTGGCCGCCCAGCCCTCAGCGTCATCGAGACCTACGGCAACACCAGCTCGTCAAGCATTCCGCTCGCCATGCTGCATGTTGCCGACGAACACTCCGAACCGCTCAACCTCGGCCTCGTGGCTTTCGGTGGTGGCATGACGGCAGGTGCTGCAATCGTACGGACAGTGAAATAACCTCAGTTTCATTCCCCTGGCGCCTCGAAGCCTTCAGAACGACGAACGCAACATCGCCGATTTGCCGCACTTCAGCGCTTGCGCGTGACTGAATAAAACAAAACCCCGGGCTCCCTCAGAGAGACCGGGGTTTATGAAGCTAAACAGTCGATAAAATCAGGGTTTCGGGCGGTTTCTAAACGCCTCGGCTTCGGCGTAGAACTTCTTTTCCCATTCCTTGTGGTTGTCGAGACCTTCCTTGATGAAGGGCGTGAAGATCGCCAGGTTCATCAGAGCCCAGTTGATGAAGCGGGCCGGGAATTTCAGCGGCTTGACGAAATCGACGAAGAGCACCACGCGGGTCTTGTCGGTATGGTTCCAGGCTTCATGCTCATAGGCGTCGTCGAAGATCAGCGCCTTGCCTTCCTGCCAGTGGCAAACCTGCTTGTCGACGCGAATGGCGAGCTTGTCATTCGGCTCCGGCACGATGAGGCCGAGATGCAGGCGCAGCACGCCATTATAGGGGCCGCGATGCGCAGGCAGATGTTTGCCCGGCTCGAAGATCGAGAACATCGCCGTCGTCAGGCCGGGAATCTTCTGCACGGCCGCCCAGGTATTCGGGCACGCCTTGATGTTCTGCTCGGACTTCACGCCGAAACCGAGAAGGAAGAACGTCTTCCAGCGCGTATCGGTCGAAATGGTCTTCACGTCGGTGGAGATGTCCTGGAAGGTCGGCAGCTCGCTCTGGCGCAGCAGCACCTTTTCGAGCTCTGCGCGGATGGCCGGATAATCCTTCTCGATCTCGGCCGCCCAGGGGAAGGTCGCGGTGTCATAGACCGGCGGATTGCCGAGCTTGGCATATTTCAGGTTGAGGCTTTCGGCCCAGGCAACGATGCTCATAAAAAAGCGGGTCATGGCGCTCGGACGGTCCATCGGCGCGATGCCGGCGGTGCCGAAGGTCTGTTCCGGAGCAGAAGATTGGTTGGAAGTGGGAGCAGGTGCGCTCAAGGGACTCTCCGTCATGTCTGTCTTTTGGGGCGGTGCGGTCCGGGAGGAGGTTGCCCGGGGAGTCCGCATGCGAATCCCGGAGCGAGAACAGGCTTGTCATTGGGAATGCTTTGCCGGTGCTTATCCTGATCGACGCCCGACTCCTTGTGTTATGCGGTGATCTTAATAGGCGATTATATGAGTTGATTAGTCGAATTTCGCAAGAGAGTCCGTTCGCAACAAACGGTGGTTTGTCGTGGAATGAACCTCTGCGATTCTCAAGAGGGATTCACCTCGGAATCGGCAAAAATGCGGCGAAATCTGCCGACGCCCAATCACTATGCCGTTTGAACCTGAATTATTAGCCGGACAATTGCAAGTCCTGCCATCAGAGCCCCGATCGACAGGAAAACGGACAGGCCGATATAGGCGATGGCCGGCATCCATTGGCCGCGCTCCCAGAGCATGACGCTCTCCAGCGCAAAGGTCGAAAACGTCGTGAACCCACCCAGAAGGCCTGTTGTTAGAAACAACCGCATCTCCTGCGACATACCGCCGCGAAAAGCGAAATACTCCGTCAGCAGCCCCATGATGAAGGCACCAAGCACATTGATGATCAACGTGCCGAATGGAAATTCGACCCCAAGCAGGCGGGCAACGAGCTCATTGATACCAAGGCGGAACGCGCCGCCCAATCCGGCACCGAGAAACACGACAAGATAGAGCACGACAACCTCCGCCGTCCTTGCGTCAAACCTTTCCGACCTTATGGGCATTTTCCCGCCGCGTCTTCAAGCCGCTCTCGCGAATATGGCGAAGCGGTGTATCGGCCGGGATGTTATCGGAAGCACCTTTGGCGATGCCGAGCCGCTGCGACAGATAGATGCTGGTATGGCCGCTGCAGATATAGGCAAGGAAGCATGCCACGGCGAGATAGACCGTATGCGTCGCGCCGAAGAGCTCGATGCCCATGATCATGCAGGCAAGCGGCGTGTTGGTGGCACCGGCAAAAACGGCAACAAAGCCCAACCCGGCAAAGAGATCGGCCGGGGCACCGAGAATGACGGCAAGCGCATTACCGAGCGCGGCACCGATGAAGAACAAAGGCGTCACCTCCCCGCCCTTGAAGCCGGCACTGAGTGTCACGATCGTGAAGACCGCCTTCCAGAACCAGCTCCAGTAATCCACACGGGCAGGATCGAAGAAGCCGAGGATCGTCGCATCGTCAGGGTTGGGCGACCAGACGCCAAGCCCGAGATATTGCCGCGTGCCAAGCAGATAGACGAGACCGATCAAGATCGCACTGGCGATGACAGGCCTGAGCGGCGCGTAAGCGCAGAGCCGCTTGAATGCCGCGGACGCCCGATGCGAGACCTCGCTGAACGAGCGCGCCATCAGGCCAAAGATCACGCCGGCGATGCCGGCCTTGACGAGCAGCAGTGCATCGAGATGGAAGGTGCCGGCTGGCGTGCCGGCGAGATAGCCGATCTGATACTGGATGTGCTCGATGCCCCAGGCATGGCAGGTCCAATCGGCTATGATCGCCGCCGCAAGGCTCGGGATCAGCGCCTCATATTGTATTCGCCCGATCGTCAGGACTTCGAGAGCGAAGACGGCACCAGCGATCGGCGTGCCGAAGACCGCGCCGAAGCCCGCAGCGATGCCCGCCATGAGGAGGATGCGGATCTCGGCATGACTGAGCCGGAAAACCCTCGCAAAGGCGCTGGCAATGCTGCCGCCGAGCTGCACGGCTGTCCCCTCGCGTCCCGCCGAACCGCCGACCAGATGCGTCAGAACCGTCGAAACCAGGATGAAGGGCGCCATGCGCAGCGGCACGCCGCCGCCGGGCTCATGGATCTGATCGACGATCAGATTGTTGCCGCCTTCCGATCCGCGGCCGAAGTGCTGATAGACCAGCACCATCAGGAAGCCGGCAACCGGCATCAGGAAGATCAGCCAGGGATGGTCGAAACGCGCGGCCGTCGCCTTGTCCAGGCTCCAGAGAAACAGAGCGCAAAGCGAGCCGACGACGACCGCCATCGGTACGACCAGAACTATCCATTTGAACAGGCTGCGAAACTGCTGAAAGCGATGATGAAAATAGGCGGAGGCGGACATCAGTTTGCCCCTCCCGCAAAGCCGGCGGATGGCCCCGCGGGGACGGTGGATAAATGACACGAATGGGATAACGGTAGAAAGACAGGCACGACTCTACTCCTTCGCCTCTCAGGCGCGTTGAGTAGGAGTCATCAGCTTCCCTGGAGAAATCAGAGCAGCGGTTCGGCCACCATGGCCCGGCAGAAATCCATTACCGTTATATTTTCCATACAGACACAGGCCCGCCGCTGTCAATGGACCGTGGCGAACCGCATCCGGCACAATGGCCTCAAATGGCTTTGGCAATCATCTCGATCGGCGCAAGCAGGCCGCCCTCGACCGACACGTTGACGTTGCTCATGCGCTCGCCAGCCCGCGGACCCATCAGCGTACGGACACCCTGGTCTCGCACACCGCCGGCCGCAGCCGCCCTGGCGCGCGCTTCATGTGCCAATCGGATTGCGAGAGCGCTGCGGTCCTGCTCGAGCTCGACCGTGAAGCCGGCTTCGTCAAGCAGATAGCGATAGACATCGGGGCTGCGGACGAAACTCGTTTCCGGTTCCATCGCCCAGGGCATCGGATAGGGCAGCGTTCCCTCCCGCATCTGCATGATCTCATAAAGCCCGAAACGGCCACCGGGCTTGAGAATGCGCCTGATCTCGGAAAACAGCCGAGCCTTGTCCTCGATATTCATGCCGACATGGATGAGCGTCGCCCGGTCGAAACTGCCGCTCTCGAAAGGCAATGCCAACGCGCTGCCCTGCCGAAAGGAAACCAGATCCTTGAGACCGCAGCGGGCCGTCAGCGAATTGGCGACCTGAACGAATTCTTCGGTGAGATCGATTCCCGAGACGATGCATCCATAGGAATCGGCAAAATGGCGGCCAGGCCCGCCGAGCCCCGATCCGATATCGGCAAGTCGCAGGCCGGCGGAAAGTTCGAGATCCCTTGCGAAATCAACTGTCGCAGCGTGCCGCCCCAGATGGAATTCATCGATATCGGTCAGATCGCGGATGCGCAGGTTGTCGATATCCTTGCCCTCGGCAGCAAGCGTTTGCAGGATCGCCGTTTCCAGCGATCCATGCGTATAGTGGCTGGCAACTTTTTCCTCGGTAGACATGCACGCACTCCCAAGGCTTGGCCTGAAGATGGACTATTGCATATTAAACTGCTGCAGCGCCATCAGACCTTCAGTTCGCGCCGTTCGACTTCCGTCACCATGGCAAGATCCAGCACGCGCTGCAAGTTGGCCGCATGGCGGAAGCTCGGGTCCTGGCTGCTGCCGATCATGACAGCTTCAGCGAAGCGTTGATAATTGGTCAGGACCGGCTGCACTTCAAGCACCCTCCACGTGGCCGTTTCGGTGTCATCGCCAAGGCAGCCGCGCAATTCGGAACCGTTCGGGCTATGGGAGACTTCCAGGCCGCCGCGCTCGCCATAGATGCGCAGCTTCAACTCATTTAGATGCCCTGTCGCCCAGCGGCTCGCATGCACGACGCCGAGCGCACCGTTGGCAAAATCGACCGCCATCGAGAAGCTGTCGTTCGCATCAAGCGTATATTCGCCGATACGTTCACCGGGCGCTTTCTCGAAGGTCTTCAGACGGGCGAAGACGTGATCGATATCCGTCGCGGCGCCATAAGCGGCGAAATCGAGGATATGGATGCCGATATCGCCGAGTACGCCGTTCGAGCCATGCCCGGTCGACAGCCGCCAGAGCCATTTGGATTCACTGCGCCAGTCCCCCCAGGCCTTGGAGACGAGCCAGCTCTGCAGATAGGATGCCTCCACGTGCTTGACCGTGCCGATCTCGCCGGAGATCACCATCTCTCGGGCTTTTTGCAGTTGCGCGACATTGCGATAGGTCAGGTTGACCATGTTGATGACCCCTGCCCTTTCGGCGGCTTCCGTCATCTCGAGCGCCTTTTGATAATTCTCCGCGAGCGGCTTCTCGCAGAGAACATGCTTGCCGGCGGCAAGCAGTGGCAGGGTCGTCGGATGGTGAGCCTTATCCGGCGTGACATTGGTCGCCGCATCGAATTCGCCCCAGGCAAGCGCCTCGTCCAGCGACAAAAAGCGCTTCTCGATATCGAACGTATCGCAAAAGGCGGTGAGCCTCGTCGCATCCGTATCGACGGCGCCGACGATTTCGACGCCAGGAATACGGGCGAAATGCTCCACATGGTTCTTCGCCATGCCGCCCGTGCCAACTACTATGAGACGCATATGATACCTCAGCGATAACCGGCTTCGCCGGCCTGGTGCAGTTTCGGGCCGCGTTCGACGATCGGCTCCAGTGCTTTTTCGACCGGTACGTTCGGCGCATCATGGATGCTGGCCTGGGTGCCGAGTGGGTTGTAGGCCCACTTCACGGAATTGATCAGGACTTTCTGAACCGTGCCGTTGTGATAGGTCGGATAGGTTTCGTGACCCGGGCGGAAATAGAAGATGTTGCCGGCGCCGCGGCGCCAGGTCATGCCAGACCGGAAGACTTCGCCGCCCTGGAACCAGGAGATGAACACGGTTTCCAGCGGTTCCGGAACGGAGAATTGTTCGCCGTACATTTCCTCATTCTCAAGCTCGAAATGCTCGTCAAGACCGGCTGCGATCGGGTGGCGGGGATTGATGACCCAGAGGCGCTCACGCTCACCGGCTTCGCGCCACTTCAGCGCGCAGGGCGTACCCATCAGGCGCTTGAAGACTTTGGAGAAATGGCCGGAATGCAGAACGATGAGGCCCATGCCCTCCCACACCCGCTTTGCCACACGCTCGACGACTTCGTCCTTGACGGCGCCATGATCCTTGTGGCCCCACCACAAAAGGACATCGGTATCTTTCAGACGGGCTTCGCTGAGGCCATGCTCCGGCTCCTGCAGCGTTGCAGTGGACGCTTCGATACCGGCGTCGGCGTTCAATGCCTTGGCGATGGTATTGTGCATGCCCTCCGGATAGATCTCGGCAACGACCTTGTTTGTCTGCTCATGAATGTTCTCGCCCCAAACGACGGCACGAATAGTCATTTCGGCACTCCTCTTATACCATAGAAATTGAATGGGTTTATGCAATCCAAAGCGCTTTGGGAAAGCGCCGTACTTCAAGCCTCCATCAGCCCGCCCGCGGCAAGAGATAAAGCCTCCCCGTGAATTTGACAAAGACAAAAACGACCATAGACAACACCTGTGTTTTCAGTGCGACACGGATTTTGAAAAGAGATTGACGACGAGTACGCCGGCAATGATCAGACCCAGGCCAATGACAGCGGCAAGGTCAAGTTTCTGGCGGAAAAGCACGACCCCCACCATCGAAATCAGCACGATACCGAGCGCGCTCCATATGGCGTAGGCAATGCCAACCGGGATGACGCGCAACGTCACCGAAAGACAATAGAAGGCGGCCGTATAGCAGATCACCAGAACCACCGTCGGGCCGAGGCGGGTGAACTGCTGCGACATCTGCAATGCCGTCGTGCCGACCACCTCCAGCACGATCGCGACCAGCAGCATTGCATACACGGATGCGTTCGCCATTCCATTGTCTCCGATAAGGTTAGAGCTGGGTCAGCTCGATCAGCCGGTTGATCAGCTTCTGACGGGCGCTTTCGTCCATGTCGTGGCTGCCAAGCAGGTCGGCGAGCCAGATCCCATCGGCCGCCAGTCTGACGATTGCCGCGTCCACCGAGGAATCCGTACCGATATATTCCTCACTGCGTTCGCGCACCCATGCGTGCCACCGCTGCCGCAATTGCGGCTCGGTCAGCAGCACCATCGTCACCTGCGCCCAGTCCTTCGCACCTTCGGGCTGATCGCGCAGCGCCAGGCAGGCATGCAGGTAGCCGCGGGTAAAGCGGCCATGCGGCAACGGATCGGCGCGCATCGCTTCCTCGATTGCCGCATCCAGCCGCTCCAGCAGGCTGTCGAACAGCGCTTCCAGCAGCATGTTCTTGCTGGGAAAATGATGCAGCAAACCGCCCTTGCTGACCCCGGACGCTCCGGAAACGGCGTCCAGCGTCACCGCCGTCATCCCCTTTTCGGAAGCAAGACGCGCCGCGACCTCCAGCAACTGCTGGCGAACGAACAAGGGCTGCTTCTTTCTGTGGTGCGCGGTGGACATGGCGATATAACATACCAGTTGGACGGTTTCGTCAACGGCCGACTTGATTGCCTCTGAACCTTATCGAACGTTTGTGTTCCTCCCTCCCTTAGTTTACGGAATGATGGGCCGCATCATTCTCATCGAAGATGCTTACCTTTGCGGCATCGACGGTGAAGGCGATCGGCGAGCCGGTCGTGATCGTCGTCATGCCAGGATCCGTGCCGATGATCTTCGAACCGTCCTTGAGCCGGACGTGAACGAGCGAACGGTCGCCCAGGCGTTCGATGGTCTCGACCTGCCCCCCGATATCGCCCTTCTCCGCCGTCGTAACGACCAGATGCTCCGGACGGATGCCGAGCGTCAGTCCGGAATTCGAAAGGCCATTGAGCGCAACAGCCGTCTTGATGATCGAACCATCCGGCAACCTCGCAGTCGCCAGCCCGCCTGCCTCGCCAACTTCTGCTATATTGATGAAGTTCATACCCGGCGATCCAACGAACTGGGCGACGTAACGCGTCGCCGGGCGCGTATAGATCTCGACCGGAGTCGCCACTTGCTCGATCTTCTTGTTGTTCAAGAGCACGATACGGTCGGCAAGCGTCATCGCCTCCACCTGGTCATGGGTGACGAAGACCATGGTCGCGCCCAATCGCTCATGCAGCTGCGCCAACTCGACGCGCGTACGCGTGCGCAGGCCGGCATCGAGGTTGGAGAGCGGCTCGTCGAAAAGGAAGACGTCAGGCTCGCGCACGATGGCGCGGCCGATCGCGACACGCTGGCGCTGGCCGCCGGAGAGTGCCGAGGGCTTGCGATCAAGAAGGTGCGGCATTTCCAGGATCTTTGCCGCTTCTTCGATGCGTCTTGCGATCTCATGCTTGGGCGTTTTGATATTTTTCAAGCCGAAGGACATGTTGTCTCGAACGGTCATGTGCGGATAGAGCGCATAGGATTGGAAGACCATCGATACGCCGCGCTCGCCGGGCGGCAGCTGGTCGACCCGCTTTCCGCCGATCCAGATCTCCCCGCTGGTGATCGTCTCGAGACCTGCAATCATGCGCAGCAAGGTCGACTTGCCGCAGCCCGAGCCGCCGAGGAAGACGACGAACTCGCCGCGCTCGATCGTCAGATCGATGTCGTTCAGAACCTGCACGGCACCGAAATGCTTGGTGAGGGATTTGATATTGATACCTGCCACTTTACGCCTCCTGCGGAAAATCGAACTTATCGAACTTGCCATTCGTCGCGCCCGCCCGGCGGCTTTCGCCGAACGGGGCTTCCGCATTGGTTATTTGACGGCACCTACCGCGACACCGCGCGTCAGCGTCCGTTGGAAAATAAGGAAGAAGATGATCGTCGGCGTTATGCCAAGCAGAGAAGCCGCCGCAATCGCGGTCGGATCCTGCGTATTGGCGCCTGTCAGCACGCCCATGGCAACCGAGATGGTTTGATTGTTGTTGGAGACCAGAAACACAAGCGGGATCAGGAATTCGTTCCACGTCCAGATGAAGAAGAAGGTCGCAAGCACTGCGAGCGTCGGGCGCAGCACCGGCACGATCACCATCCAGAGAATCTGCCACCGCGTCGCATTGTCGATCTGCGCAGCCTCGATGATCTCGCGCGGGAAGGTCGCCAGCACCGAAGACAGAAGATAGGTTCCGAATGCGGTATGCAGCACGCCGATGATCAGGATAACCGAGAGCATCGAGTCGAACAGGCCGACCTGCTTTGACATATAGTAGAGCGGATAGACCAATGCCTCCTGCGGCGCCATAATGGATATCAGCAGCAGGACGAGAAGCCCTTGCCCGCCTCTAACGCGTCCTATGCCGATGGCATAGGCATTCAGGAGACTGAGGACGACGGCCAGAATGGCGGTGCATCCGCTGATGAGAATACTGTTGAAGAGCTTCCGGGGGAAATCGACGGTCGCCCAGAAGTTCTTGAGTGCCGTCAGATCGAAGCTGTGCGGAAGAGCAAGCGGACCGTTGGCGGCATAGTCGGAGGGCGTCTTGATGGCGTTGACTGCCGCGAGAAAGAACGGAAAGAGCGTGCCAGCAAGGAAAACCAGCAGAATGCCCAGAACGACCCAGCGGCCGAAGCCCCTTCTTACGCGATGCTCCGTCGAAGCGATATGTGTGGAAATCGAGGATGCCGTTGCCATCTCAATGCCCTCCTTCGGCCTGCTTCGACTGCATACGCAGGAAGAGGATGCCGAGTATGATGGTCATGACTGTCTGCAGCGTCGCGATGGCTGCCGCATATCCGACGCGGTTCGTCGTGAAGAAATGGTAATATGACAGATAGGATGGAACCGTTGTCGCATTGTCCGGTCCGCCTGACGTCAGAACATAGATCGGCGCAAAGACCTTGAGGGCTGCAATCAGCGTCGTCAGCGCGACGACGAAAATTTCAGGCATCAGCATCGGGATTGTGATGGCGCGGAAACGCGCGAACCAGCTCGCATTGTCGAGCTCGGCGGCCTCGTAGAGCGAAGGATCGACGCGAGCCAATCCGGACATGAACACGACCAGGCAATAGCCCACCTGAACCCAGACGATGACGGCCGAAACCGCCCACAGCGCATAAGTGGCATCTCCCAGCCAGTTCTTCGCCATGAAATCGAGGCCGATTGCCTTGAGCACCGCATTGATGATGCCGATGGGGTTGAGAATCCATGCCCACAATACGCCGGCTGCGGTCAGCGGCAGGATCTGCGGCAGGTAGAAGCCTGCGCGAAAGAAGCTCGACCATGTCTGGCTGAATTGTGCACTGATATAATCGAACAGCACCGCCGCCAGCACCAGCCCCAATATGATGGGCACGATCGTCATCGAGATGATGAACAGCAGCGTATGCTGGATGGAACCCCAGAAAGCCGCATCGTGAAGCAGCCGCTGGTAATTCTCAAAGCCAACATATCGCGGCGGAATGACGCCGCCCTTCCATGTCGTGAAGCTGATGGCGAAATTGGCAATCAGCGGAACGAGCACGACAAGAACAAACCCCAGCACGCCGGGGATCATATAGAAATAGTACCCCGCCCTGCCGGCGCTCTTCGACTTATCCATCGAAATCCTCCAGTCCGATACGGCAAGGCGGCATGAAAGCCGTCTTGCCGTTGTGATTGTCGCCGATGGTGTTACTGCGCCGCCTGCACGTCGTCATAGGCCTTCTTCAGACGCTCCGCGAACTGATCCGGCGTGGTCGAACCGTTGACCAGACCCGTGGTCGCCTGGATCAGCAGTTCGTAGTAGCCAGGTACCGGCCAGTCCGGATAGAAGCCGAGGCCGCCCTTGCTGGAGATCTGGTTGAAGAGCTCGACATTACGCTTGCCGACCTCATCGGTGACCGAGGCCGGATCGGCGGCAATGGCAACGCCACCGAGATTGGCCTGCAGGTTCTGGTTTTCCTTGCTCAGGACGAGATCGATGAACTCGTAGGAGAGATCCTTGTTCTTGGCGCTCTTCGGCACCATGAACAGGTTGCCGGTCGAACCCACGCTGTACTTCGGGGTCGGGAAGATGAACTGGCTCCACTTGAAGTTCTTGATCGAACTTGCGAAATTGCCGTTGTTCCAGGTGCCGCTGACGAACATCGGAGCTGTGCCGGACGAGAAGAGATTGTCGGCGCCGCCGGTACCCTTCAGGCCGGTCGAGTCCTTCGAAATATAACCCTTGCTCACCCAGTCGGCGATCTTCTGAGCGGCAAACAGGAAGGGTTTGGTATCGAGCGGTGCCTTGAGCCCCTGATAATTCTTGACCCAGGTGTCGTCGGCTTGCGTCAGGGCCAGCGTATAGACCAGATGCTGCGCGTTGGAATCCACCGTACCATAGGCAAGCGGCGTAATGCCCTTCTTCTTGAAAGTGTCCAGCGCGGCTTCGAACTCGTCCAGCGTGGTCGGCACTTTCACGCCGTTGGCCTGGAACATGTCGATATTGTAGAAAACCGAAACGAATTCGCCATAGACCGGGATGCCGACAATCGGACCGGAGCCGTAGATGCCGTTGCCATCATATTTGCTGAGCTGGCTATTGGTTTCGTTGAGGATCTTGTCCCATCCGCGCGATTTGAATTGATCGTCGAGCGGCGTCAGCAGGCCCTGCGAGGCGACGAGGCCAGCCGTGGCATTGCCCTTGTTGTATTCCAGGATATCAGGCGCCTGATCCGAATTGAGAATGAGGCTGCCTGCCTTCTGCAATTGCTCGAAAGTCTTCTGTTCGAAATTGATCGTAACGTCGGGATGCTTGGCTTTCAGCTCTTCGAGCGCCTTGGTCCATGCCTTGGCCTGCGAAGTATCCGGCAGTTCGAACCACCAGACGTTAAATGTCTTGCTCTGGGCCTGCGCCACACCGGCGGCAAGCAGAAGCGACATGCCGGCGGAGATCGCCAGCTTCGAAAAAATATTCATACATTCTCCTCCACCATGCGAACCGTGACGGTATCTATCCGATGACATGGCCCGCGCTGCCATCGGCGTTTTCCTCTCGCCTGCACCAAGCGCCCGCCTATCCCAAGGGACAAGGTGCGGACGCTCGACAGTTCCTCCGTTGGGGTATCCCGTCATGCCCTAAGCGTCGATCACTCAGGACATTTCATTAACGCACAACTTGCCTCTTAAATCGATGCAGTTTTGCAAATGCATGCATTACTCGACGAAGTCCCCACCCCGGCTTGCCTTGAGATAGTTCAGGCCATGAACCTGGCCAGTCATTTCCAGCGCATCGCGATAGACGGGATCATGCCAGCCTTCGATGTCGATCGAACCGGACCAGCCGGCGAGACGCAGCTCGGAAATGATGTCGGTCCAGTTGCTGTCGCCAAAGCCCGGCGTGCGCATGAAGACGAACTTCTCCTTGCCGAAGATGCCGTGCTCCTTGATGACATCCCAGCGGATGGTCGCATCCTTGCCGTGAACGTGGAAAATCTTTTTCGCCCACTTGCGGATCTGCGGCAGCGGCTCGATCAGATAGACCATCTGATGGCACGGCTCCCACTCCAGGCCGAGATTGTCGTCCGGGGTCTCGTTGAACATCAGCTCCCAGGCATCCGGATTATGCGCGATGTTCCAATCGCCGGTCGCCCAGTTGCCGTCCATGGCGCAATTTTCGAAGGCGATCTTGATGCCCTTGTCGGCCGCACGCTTGGCAAGCTCGCTCCAGACCTGCTTGTAGCGCGGCAGGCTGTCTGTGAGCGGCTGGTTGCGGATACGGCCGGTGAAGCCGGCGACGCAGGTCGCGCCGAAATGATGGGCGTTGTCGATGCAGTCCTTCCAGCCCTGCAGCGTCTGCAGGTCCATCTCACGCTCTTCGAGCGGATTGCCGAACATGCCGAGAGTCGAGATCGTGATGTCGCGGTCGCCGATGGCCTCGCGGCAACGCTTGCCGAGTTCCGCAAGGTTCTGGCCGTTGGTGCTCTGCCAGAAGAACGGCTCGAAACTTTCGAAGCCCAGATCGGCGATCTTGGCGATGTTTTGGGCGGCATCCTCGTTCGTCGCCCTGATCATCGTGCCGATGCGGATGGCCTTTGCCGGATTTGTCATGATGTCATTATCCTTGTGCTGAAATGTCGACGCGCCGGCCGGTCTTGGCGCTCTCGATGGCGCCCAAAACCATGGCGAGGCTGCGAATGTTGTCATGGCTTGCGGTCTCAGGCGGCTTGCCGGTCTTGATCGCTTGGATGAAGGAGGCGATGACGCTGGCATGGCCGTGCGTCTCCTCCTCGTGCCTAGGTCCGGGAACCTCGATCGGAGTGAATCCATGCAGCAGGCCCGGCTCGTTGCCGGCGACAGCGGCCTCGAAATTCTCCTCGCCATCCCAGGTCAGCATGCCCTTGCTGCCGGTGAGCCGCCACTCACTTTCCCAGCTCGTGCGCCGGCCCTCGGCACACCAGGAGCCGCGATAGCTGAAGACGACGTCGTCGGAAAAATCGAAGAGCGCATGCGCCGATGCGCCATGCTTGTACCAGGAGCCTACCGGGTTCTTTTCAAGGCAATAGACCGAGAGCGGCACCTTGCCGGACACGAAGCGAGCGGCATCGAAGGTATGGATCGCCATATCGAGCAGCAGCACATTGTCCATTTCCTCGCGGAAGCCACCGAAATGCGGACCCAGGAAGAAATCGCAATGAACGCCCGTCAGCTCGCCGATCGCCCCCTCCTCCACAAAGCGTCGCAGGCGACGGATTCCGGAGATAAAGCGACGATTCTGAATGATGGCATGAACCTTGCCGGCCTCAGCGGCGAGATCGATCAGCGCTGCGCCCTCGGCGAGCGACGTAGCCATCGGCTTTTCGCTCAAGACGTGACAGCCGGCCTTCAGCGCCGTCGAAACCACGCCGAAACGAGCGGCCGGAATAACGACGTCGAAGACCAAGTCCGCCTTGGTCGCTGCAATGACCTCGGCGAGATCGGAGCCGATGACGGCATGATCGAGAGAGAATTCTTTCGCAAGATTTTCAGCGGTCGCTCGATTGAGATCGACCAGACCGACGATCTGAATGGATTCGGCAAGCGCCGGTGTCGAGGTGATGGCCCTGAGCCAGCCCTTGGACATAGCTCCGCACCCGCACAAAATGGCATTAAATTTCACGATGTCCTCCTGCGGGCCGTGCATTACCCCTCATGACACGCGCTCCGTAAACGTTTACGATACTATGCGAAAAGATTTTCCTGTGTCAATAGAGGAGGACTCTGGAAAGTGGCGCATGGAGGAAAACTGCGGCCGATGAAGGGAATTCGTCAGCTTGCCGAGCATCTCGATATCTCGATCGGCACGGTATCACGCGCATTGAACGGCAAGCCCGATGTCAACGAGGAGACCCGCAAGCGCGTTCTCGCCGCCGCCGAGCAGCTCGGCTATGTCGCCAACCAATCCGGACGCAGCCTGCGGCAGGGTACGACGAACGTCATCGGCCTGATGATCCAGTCAAGCCGGGAAACGGTTGAAAACAGCGACAACTTCTTCCTGACCGTGACGGGCGGGCTGCAGAGCGTTTTCTCGCGGCATAACCTCGATTTGATCATGCTCCCGTGTCCACATGACGAAGACCCTTATGAATATCTGAAGCGTATGGTGGCGCGGCGTATTGCCGATGCGATGATCATTTCGGAAACGCAGCGCGTCGACAAGCGCTTCGATCTGCTCGCCAAGGCAAAGATCCCGTTTGCAGCGCTTGGCCGCAGTCTTTCCGGCGCGCAGCATGCCTGGGCCGACCTCGATTTTGCCGGCGTCGCCAATGCGGCCGTCGACCGGCTCGTCGCACACGGACATCGCCGCATTGCCATCAGCGCGCCGGCAAGCGATATCAATCTCGGTTTCATCTTCGTGGAAGGCTATCGCCGGGCGCTGGAGCGGCACGGCATCCCTTATGATCCTGCTCTGGTCCTTCGCGCCAAATCGAGCGAACAGGGTGGTTACCAGGTTGGCGACGAACTGCTGGAGCTGCAAGACAGGCCGACCGCCGTGATCCTGATCTACGAATTGATGGCGATCGGCTTCTATCGGCGCGTGATGGAAGCCGGCATCATCCCTGGGCGCGATATTGCGGTCGTCAGCTTCCGTGAGGCGCCGCGCGCCAAATTCCTGCAGCCGGCGCTGACCTGCTTTCGCACGTCCGTGCACGATCTTGGCGTCGAACTGGCGGAAATCCTGCTTTCCAGCATGCCCGCCTATAGTCAGGAATACCCCAGGAAGACACGCCAAACGGTGTGGCCGCTCGAGCTCATCCCCGGGGAAAGCGATGCATTTCATCTGACGACCGAAAGATAAGGCAGCGCCGAAACGCCGCACAGCCATTCCGAGGTTGCGACTTCGCCCGTCAATTGCCATGTAGACATCGCAAACAGGGGCCTGGGCTTGAGCGAAGAAACCATCACACTTTACGAAGCGATCGGCGGCGACCGAACCGTACGGGCGCTGACTGCGCGCTTTTACGAACTGATGGATACGCTGCCGGAGGCGGCCAATTGCCGTGCCGTGCATCCGCCGAGCCTCGAAGGCTCGCAGGAAAAATTCTACGAATATCTGACCGGCTATCTCGGCGGGCCGCAGCTCTATATCGAGAAGCGCGGCCATCCTCGCCTGCGCAGTCGCCACTTCGTTGCCGCCATCGGCCCGAAGGAGCGCGATGAATGGCTGCTATGCTTCCGCCGGGCTATGGATGAAACCATCGAGAATGAAAAGCTGCGGGCTATCATCTGGGAACCGGTTGAGCGTCTGGCTTTCCACATGCAGAACAGGGAATGAGGAAAACATGAGAATCGGCGCCATAATCCGTCCGGTCACCCTGTTTATCGCCGGCATTCTCGGCGGCGGCGGTGTGGCGCTTGCCGCAGCCGCGACCCATGGTGGCGACACGCATTTCCTCGGCGCGGCTTCCACCATGAGCCTTGCCCACGCCCCTGCCCTTCTGGCGCTCTATGCCGGCTATGATCGTATCCGCACGGCGCCGGCGGCAGCTATCCTGCTAGGGTTGGGAACGCTGGTTTTCGCCGGTGATCTCGTCAACAGGCATTTCGGCGGTGGCTCGCTCTTTCCGATGGCTGCACCGACAGGTGGAATGGGTATGATCGCCGGATGGGCGGCGGTAGCGCTCGGCGCTTTCTTCAGAACCGGTGCGACCAAGGCCTGAGAGAGACCTATCTTGCCGAGGTAGGTGACGCTGCCTCAAATCCCCGGCACGACAGCAAAACCTTCGAATTGCGGCGGCCCCCAATAGAGCCGCTTGTTATCGGCCGCGTTGCGGTGGGCCATGCGAAAATGCTCGGATTTCGTCCAATTCAGAAACGCCTCTTCGCTGTGCCAGGTCGTGTGCGAGGAAAACAACGTATAGCCCTCCTCCACGCTCGATTTTCCGCGCAATAGGCGGAATTCGAGAAAACCTGGGACTTCCGATAATCGTGAATCGCGGCCTCTCCAAACCTCTTCGAATTCGCCCTCCAAACCGATGACGACCTTGAAGCGGTTCATGGCGATATACATGGCAACCTCGTTCGACGATCAGACCTTCTTGCGATGGCCTACAGTCTTATCTACGGCAGGCGCAAAGGCAACGACATTTGCGCCATTGCGGCTTGCTTCATCGAGCGGCTGCTCCGGCGCCTCTCCCGGCGGCCGCGTCCTCCAGGCTGGAAATGTCGCGACATTGGCGGCCCGCCGTTGTTCCTCGGCGCGGCGCATCAGCAATTCATAGAGTTCGGGCACCAGGCCATCGCCGTTCTGTGCGGCCAGCTTGTGCAGGCCGATCAGCAGAAACCCGTCAGGGCCATGATCGATCATCGGGAAGCATCTCGTTCGTTCATGGTCTGCAGCGCTCGCTCGAGGCTCGACTTGCTGCCATTGCGCAAAGGGATAAACGCCTTGCCGAATTTCTTGCAGCCCGTCTTCACCCGCAGGCAGGCGTCGTGGCTGATGCAATCGATCGGGCAGAACACACAGTCGACCGATGGCAGCACGGTATCGATCCGCGATACCGCTTCGCGCAGGCCGCCATCATGATGGATCAGCTCGGCGCCGAAGCTGCTGGCGATCTCTCGCAGATGCGCCACCTGGCAATCGCGCCCACCCACATAGAGGAAGCTGCGTCCATCGAGAGTGGATTTTCCGGAAACCGGTGCCGTTGTCTGCGCCTCACGGCTCTCGCGGCCAGAATCCTTCTTCCCCTTACGCGCCATGCATCACCCGCTTGCTGGTTGCTCTTATGCCCTCGACTCCATCGAGCGCGATGGCGACCATATTAAACTTGATTTTTGCAGTAAAGTATAAAGTTGAGAATTTTCATCATATTTTAAAGCAGTGCCGGCGCAAGGGCTAGCGCCCGCCGACCTGAACCGCTTGCATGAACGGCCAGGTCGGCCTGCCCCACTCCGAAGGCAACGGTGGAAATGGCGCCGCATTCCGGATCTGCTCCATCACGGCCTGATCCAATCCGGAGTCTCCGGAGCTACGTGCCACGGAAAGAGAACGAAGCTCGCCACCGGAACCAATCGTCAAGTTTATAACGAGTGTCAGGCCCTTTTCATATTTCGAGGAGACCCGTTGAACATAGCGCCGAATACGAGATTGCACTTTGCCTTTATAGTTTGCGACAGCGGCATCACCCGAACCCGTGCGGCGAGCATTTACTTGCGAACTTGCGTCGGACTGTGCGGTCTCGACACCATCGGCAGAGCCTCGCTTGGTATCCTCCCGGCTCTCCCCTCGTGACCCCGACTTTGCCTTGGCGACCTTTGCAACCGGCCTCTTGATTTCCTTCGGCTTCTCGATTGGCTTCGGTTTTTCTACAGGCGTTGCCACTGCCGTGGGCGGCTCTACCGGCTGGGCTTCGACGACCTCAGTCTCCATGGGCTGCACCGGTTCGGCGGGCTGAACCACCGTCGTCTCGGCCGGTGCCTGCGTCGCCAATATCTGCGGCTGCTCCGGCACGACTGTCATTGGTTGAGCCTGCTCGACAGGTTCAACACTTTGCACCTGCTGCGTCTCGACTTCCTGTGGCTGAACGACGTCCGGCTGCGGTGGCTGAGTCTCTTCCGGCGCTACCTCGCTTGGCTGAACCGTTTGCGGCTGCACGGCCTCGGCCGTCACCTGTTCCGGTTCGCTCTGCGGCGTCTCCTCGCCGGCGGCCATCTGATCGGTATCGGAATTGCCGATCATGATGACGCTGACAGTGTCGCCGGCTTCCTCCTGCGCCTCTTCCGGCGCCGCCACGAAGGTCAGCAACACCACGGCAACGATCGCGGCATGAAACAGGCAGGACCCCATACCGGAGAAAAGCAGTGACGTCCTATGCCCGGCAACAACGTCGCGCGGCCTTTCGGGCAGCGCGTCCATCGGCAGGTGCTCCGCCGTCTCGACGGGCGCGGCTTCGCCTGGATGATCCGGAAAGGAACTGATCTCACTAAATCGACTGTAATGCGCCACTGCTTCGCCGGCCGGCGGTCGCGGCGTGCCCTCAAGGCCGGTCAGCTCGTGGCCCGGCAGCATACTCGGATGGTTGTCATTCAAGCCGCCGTTGCCGCGGCGTTCCATGGAAACCCTGGCCGAGCGTGTCGCCATGGCTTCAGCCCTCGAAGGGAACTGATGTCTGGGAACGGGTGGTCAGCGCCGCCTTGCATTCGCCGGCTGCCGGGCCATCACAGACCGGCGTATCATTGATGATGATGCGCGATACGGTCTCGCACTTCACGCCGGGCATATCGAATTGCCGTACTCGCTTCTTGCCGAGCGGCAGGTCGCGAAAATCGAGAACGGTAACGCGATCGACCGCGTTCTTGTCGTTGAAGAAGGCGAGTTCGAAGGAAATCTTGCTGATTGGCGTCGCCATGTCGTTTTCGGCGACGAAGGTCATCATGCACCCCTTCTGCGAAGGCGCCAGTGCATTGAGCTCGACGTCGAGCTTGTGTGCGGCGGCCGGAGCTGCCGATGCAGGCGCCGCTGCCGCATTCGCATCCTGGGCGGATGCGGGAATGGAGGATGCCGCGGCAAACAGCCCCGAGATAGCGAGCGCCAGGATCGTTTTCGTCAGCATCGGCATGCCTCCTGAATATGTTTTGACGCTTACCTCCGGGCCGACGGCCCTCGCGTGTAGCGTCGAAATTTTTAAACTTGACTTTGTCAGTCTCCTATTGCGTGTTTATGAAACCATGAGTATGAGAGTCAAGATAAATTTGGTCGCACGACGGTTCGGCCCCCGATGAATTTTCAGGCAAAACTAAACAGGATGATTGCTGAGAAGCCCCCTACGCCGCCGGTGCAGTGCATGGCCGCACCGCAGGTAAGAATTGTCGAGAGCACGGATATTTTCCGGGGCCAGACCGAAATCATGATCAGGCACGAGGGCGTCATCTACCGCATGAAGATTACGCGCCAAGGCAAACTCATACTCAACAAATAGGCATGACAGATGACTGATACGACCCGACCGACCCCTGCCGAAATCCGGGCCTTCCGCGCCGAAAACCCGAAGATGCGCGAGCGCGACATCGCTGCCCGCCTCGATATTTCCGAAGCTGCTCTGGTTGCAGCGGAAGTCGGCATTTCCGCCATCCGCATCGACGCCAATGTCGATCGCTTTTTGGAGCGGATCGCCTCGCTCGGCGAGATCATGGCGCTGTCGCGCAATGAAAGCGCCGTGCATGAGAAAATCGGCGTCTATGAAAACATGAAATTCGGCGCGCAGGCGGCCATCGTGCTTGGGGAAAATATCGACCTGCGCATCTTCCCGAAGCGCTGGGTGCATGGTTTTGCCGTCACCAAGACCGATGGCGATCAGAAAAAACTGAGCCTGCAGTTCTTCGACAAGGCCGGCGATGCCGTCCACAAGGTGCATCTGCGCCCCGCCTCGAATGTTGAAGCCTATCACACCATGGTCGCCGAACTGCGCATCGAGGACCAGTCGCAGGAATTCATTGAAGACCGCTCGGGCTATGACAGCGGCGCGACGGATGGCGATGTCACCCGCGACGAACTGCGCGACCACTGGAGCCGGATGACCGACACGCACGAATTCTTCGGCATGCTGAAGAAGCTGAAGATCGGCCGTCAGGACGCAATCCGCACCGTCGGCGACGATTATGCATGGAAGCTGGATACCGGCGCTGTCGCCGAGATGATGCACGCCTGCGTGCGCGAGGGGCTGCCGATCATGTGCTTCGTGGCCAACGAGGGCACTGTGCAGATCCATTCCGGCCCGATCTTCAACGTGCAGACCATGGGTCCCTGGATCAACGTCATGGACCCGACCTTCCATCTGCACCTGCGGCTGGATCACATCGCCGAGGCATGGGTGGTGCGCAAGCCGACCAAGGACGGCCATGTCACCTCGCTCGAGGCCTACAACGCCCAAGGCGAGATGATTATCCAGTTCTTCGGCAAGCGGAAAGAAGGCTTCGATGAGCGCCCCGATTGGCGCGCCATCCTGGAGAGCCTGACGAGATCAGGCACCAGCGTTGCCGCGTGAGAGATGGTCCATGACGATGTTTAAGAACTTGAAGCGCATCAGGCTGTGGGAGGTCGCACTCACCATGGTGGTGATGGCCCTGCCGCTCGTGCCGGCCAATCCGATCTCCAGCTTCGGCAGCCTGGTGCGCCAGGCGCATGCGGCCGAAACGCCCAAGCCGGATACGTCGCGCCTCGTTTCCATCGGCGGTGATATCACGGAGATCGTCTATGCGCTCGGCGAGGAAAAGCGGCTCATCGCCCGCGATTCCACCAGCCTCTATCCGAAAGAAGCGACCAAGCTTCCCGATGTCGGCTATATGCGTGCCCTGTCTCCAGAAGGCATCCTCGCCGTCAATCCGACCGCCATCATCGCCGTCGAGGGTTCCGGCCCGCCGGAAGCCCTGGCCGTGCTGCGCAATGCCAGCCTGCCCTTCGAAACCGTGCCGCAGCACTATGACCGTGACGGCATTCTGAAGAAGATAGAGACCGTCGGCGCACTGCTCGGCGTACCGGAAAAGGCGAAGGCACTGGAAGACAAGGTTGCGGCCGATCTCGATGCGGCAATCGCTGACTCCGCCAAGCGTCCGGAGGACGAGCGCAAGCGCGTGCTCTTCGTGCTCAGCAATCAGAATGGCAAGATCCTCGCATCCGGTAGCAACACGGCCGCCGATGGCATCATCAAACTCACCGGCGCCGTCAATGCGATCAGCGGCTTTTCCGGTTACAAGTCGGTGACGGACGAAGCGATCATCGAAGCCAAGCCCGACGTCATCCTCATCATGGATCGCGAAGGGCCTCTGTCGATATCGGATGAGGACCTGCTGAAGCAGCCGGCCATTTCACTGACGCCGGCCGCCGGCCGCAAAGCGATCGTTCGCATGGACGGCCTGTACCTGCTCGGCTTCGGACCACGCACGGCCAGCGCCATTCGCGAGTTGAACGCCGCGATTTACGGAGGCTGACGTGGCATTCAACGATGCTGTGGCGGGATTGAAGCAGATGTCGCAAACCACGGCACGCCGCCGCGCGGGGGATCGCACCGCACGTGCCATCCTCGTCATCGCCGGTCTCGCTCTGGTTTCCGCCGCTGCATTTTTCTTCTCCATCATGACAGGCGCCTCGAATGCTTCGGTGTTCGACGTGATGACAGGCATGCTGGGCGGCAGCGTGGAAAGCGCACTCAGCAACCGCGACCGTATCGTCATTTTCGACATCCGCCTGCCCCGCGCCATGCTTGGCTTCCTGATCGGCGGTGGATTGGCGGTATCGGGTGCGGTCATGCAGGGCCTGTTCCGCAACCCGCTGGCCGATCCGGGTCTGATTGGCGTGTCCGCCGGCTCCAGCCTCGGCGCCGTGTCCATGATCGTCCTCGGCGGTGGCGTGCTTGCTCCGGTCGCGCATCTTTTCGGCATCTTCGCGCTGCCGCTCGCAGCTTTTATCGGCGGCCTGGTAACGACCATTCTGCTCTACAGGATAGCAACCAGGCAGGGACAGACATCCATCGCGACCATGCTGCTTGCGGGCATCGCCCTCGGGTCTCTCGCTCTCGCGGCAACAGGAATCCTCATCTACATGGCCGACGACCGGCAATTGCGCGATCTCACCTTTTGGAGCATGGGATCGCTGGCGGGCTCGACCTGGAGCAAGGTCAGCGGTGCCGGCCCTATCATCGTCCTTTCCCTTCTGCCGCTTCCCTTCATGGCACGCGGCTTGAATGCACTGACGCTCGGCGAGGCTGCTGCCTTCCATATGGGGATATCAGTGCAGCGGCTGAAGAATATCGCTGTAGTCAGCGTGGCGGCTGCAGTCGGCGCCTCCGTCGCCGTCAGCGGCGGCATCGGCTTCGTCGGTATTGTGGTGCCGCATATTCTGCGTATGGTCATCGGACCCGACCACCGCTTCCTGCTGCCGGCGTCCGCGCTGCTCGGCGGCTCGTTGCTGATCGTGGCCGATGTCGTTGCCCGCACCATCGTGTCTCCGGCGGAATTGCCGATCGGCATCCTGACGGCCGGTGTCGGCGGCCCCTTCTTTCTGTGGATGCTGCTGCGGCAGCGCTCGCGCCTCAGCCTGTGAACCTGCGATGATCGAAGTCTCCAATCTGAGCGTCCGGCTTTCCGGCAAGGCGGTCGTGCAGGATATATCCTTCACGGCCGAGGCCGGAACGCTGACTGCGATCTGCGGGCCGAACGGCTCCGGCAAGACCACTACGATGAAAGCGATCTCCGGCGAACTGGCCTATCGCGGCTCCGCGCAGGTGAACGGCGCGGAGATCGGCAGGCTGGAAGCCTGGCAGCTCGCCGAAACGCGCGGGGTCCTGCCGCAGGCAAGCTCCATCTCCTTTCCCTTCACTGTCCGTGAGATCGTTCGCATGGGTCTGACAAGGGGGCGCAACCGTCACCCCGAACAAGCGGATCGCACGGCTGCGGAGGCCCTCGCCGCCGTCGATCTTGGCGGCTTTGAAGGACGTTTCTACCAGGAGCTTTCCGGCGGCGAACAGCAGCGCGTGCAGCTTGCCCGCGTGCTCTGCCAGATTCCTGAACCCGTCGTCGACGGCAAGCCCTGCTGGATGCTTCTCGACGAGCCGGTCTCCAGCCTCGATATCAGTCACCAGATCACCATCATGACGCTTGCCCGGCAGTTCTGCCGGCGGGGCGGCGGCGTCATCGCCGTGATGCACGATCTCAACCTGACCGCACTCTTCGCCGACCGAATGATCCTGCTCAAGGACGGCCGGCTGCGGGCCAAGGGCGCCGTCAAAGACGTGTTGACGGACCGGCATCTCCAGGAGGTCTTCGGCTGCAATCTAAGGGTCAACCGCATTCCTGCCGACGGTGCCCCCTTCGTTCTAGCTCACAGTGCGCTGATCGACTGACCCTGCTTCCACCGGCCTTTCCGGAACTTTTTGCTGCACCCGCGCGTTGAAACCATGTGATCGAAATCGATGTTTCGAACGCTTGATTGTCTGGTGCGTTGGATAATTTCCGATCATCGCGACCAACAGGGTGTCCCCAGGGGCGCCGAAGCAAAGCGAAAGGGAGCTGAACATGGCTACATCCATTCTCCATTCGGTGCGCGGCAAGCGCAATGGCAGCAGCCTGCATGATGTCGAGGCAAGCATTGAGGAGCAGATCGAATCGCTGCGCGAGGAAGTTGCAGCTTTCGCCAAGCTGATCGGTGAAAACAGCGCCAAGCAAAGCAGGAAGCTACGCGCCAGCGCCGAGTCCGGTTTCGATGATCTGGCGGTTCGCGGCGAGGAGCTGCTGCGGGAGCTCCAGCGCGGCTATGCAAGGGGCTCGCGCGAAATGCGCAGGACCGTCCGGCAGCATCCCGTCGCTACCGTCGGGGCGGCGGCTGCTTTCGGCCTTGCCATCGCCCTGCTTCTATCTCGCCGCTAGGGTGGCGGGATGATCGCCCCGATCCTTGGCCTGCTTCTGTCAGGCATGTTCAACCGCACCGTTGCGCGGACCAAGCGCAACGGTATTTTCATCGCCATTGCGGCTCTTCTCCTGCTGACGGCCTATGCCTTCGCGCTGATCTCGGCGGCCATCTGGCTCGCGACGATCTACGGCGCGGCCATCTCGGCCCTGCTGATTGCGGCAGGCGCATTGCTGCTCGGACTGATCGTCCTTGTCATCATGGCGATCATCAACCAGCAGGAACAGCGCCGCGCCCGCGAACGCCGGCTGGCAATGGAGTCGATGGCAGCGGCAGCTCTTGGCCTTGTGCGCAAGCAGCCGCTGATGACCGCAGCCGTTGCAGCGGCCCTCGTATTCGGCAACCTCTTCGCCACGAGCGACGATGACGATTGACCCGCCAGCCTTCAACGCCTGCTGGGCGTTGAAGAAAATCGCGGGCAATACATCGGAGCGCGCCAAGCAGGCACAATGCCACGAATGAAATGATCCAGTGGAAGAGAAGACCCGGTCGAGAGACTGGGTTTTCTGTTAGAAGGCGAACGCCTTGGAGGTCAGCGGCGCTGACGTGGCATCCGGACCGAAATCCGCCTCGCCGGAAATATCCAGCAGTTCCTGCAGGCGCTGGCGGGCGCGGTTGACGCGGCTCTTGATGGTGCCGACGGCGCATCCGCAAATTTCGGCGGCTTCCTCATAGGAGAATCCTGAAGCGCCTACCAAGATGATGGCTTCGCGCTGATCCGGCGGCAGCTGATCCAGCGCTTTGCGAAAATCCTGCAGATCGACCGCCCCATATTGAGAGGGATGAGTTGCCATGGATTCGGTAAACACGCCGTCGCTGTCCTGTACCTCGCGGCCGCTTTTGCGCATCTGGCTGTAGAGTTCGTTTCGCAGGATGGTAAAGAGCCAGGCTTTCATATTCGTGCCCATCTCGAAATGATCCTGCTTGGCCCATGCCTTCATGATCGTGTCCTGGACAAGATCATCGGCGCGATCGTGGCGGCCGGTCAGGGAAATGGCGAATGCTCGCAGGCTCGGAAGGGCCGCAAGGAGTTCGCGCTTGAAGCTTGATTGCGTTTCCATCACGCCCACCTCCTATTCGGAGACCTTTGCGGAAGCCAGGCGCTCGGCCTGATCAAGCTTCTCGAGCAGATCGAGAAAGCGATCGGGAATGGCTTCGTCCTGCATGGCGGCATAAAACGAACGCAGCCGGTTGCCGATTTGGTTGTTGGGGTCGAGGATATCCACCGCGCGCAGGTCTGATGTCTTCTTGTCTGCGTCCTCGTGATTTTGGATAGTCATTATAGCCCGCTCGCTTCTTAATTGTCTCGCGTTCATGGATAAGCGCACCCTTTGCCTCCCGTCAGGAGACAGATTGACCTCATCCAAACATATTGCCTAACGAATCGTAAAGGATGAGATCTGCCGATTGTAAGCATTGTAATGCGACTGCCTAAAAAAAGTTCCGCCAAAGAGGAACTTTTTTACTCAATTGACGTTTGTTAGTCATTGCAGCGTCCGCGCTGTATTTAATTAGAATTTGATAAAAGGCGGGAGCCATTGATGACACTTTCGACACGCATTGCGCCGCATCTTCCCTATTTGCGGCGTTATTCACGTGCTTTGACCGGAACGCAGACGTCGGGAGACGCCTATGTTGCTGCGGTTTTGGAAGCCATCATCGCTGACATCTCCATCTTTCCGGACACGGACAGCGACCGTGTTGCACTCTATAAACTGTTCACGAAGCTGTTCGGTTCCGTGACTCTTCAGATTCCCGAGCCGATGTCGCCCTTTGCCTGGGAACAGCGCGCCTCGGTGAACCTTTCCAAGGTGTCTCCGCTTGCCCGCCAGGCATTCCTGCTTGCCTCCGTCGAAAGTTTCCGTCTCGGCGAGATCGCCGATATCCTGGACGTCTCTGAAAGCGAGGCCATGCATCTTCTCGATACGGCCTCCCAGGAAATCTCGCGCCAGGTGGCGACGGATATCATGATCATCGAGGATGAGCCGCTGATCGCGATGGATATCGAGCAGATGGTGGAAAGCCTGGGACATCGCGTCACCGGCATCGCCCGCACGCATGCCGAAGCCGTCGCTCTCTATAATGCGACAAAGCCCAACATGGTGCTTGCCGACATCCAGCTCGCGGACGGCAGTTCGGGTATCGACGCCGTCAACGACATTCTCAAGACCGCCAGCATACCGGTGATCTTCATCACCGCCTTCCCGGAGCGGCTGCTGACGGGCGAACGGCCGGAGCCGACCTTCCTTGTAACCAAGCCATTCAATCCCGACATGGTGAAGGCCCTGATCAGCCAGGCCCTTTTCTTCAACGAAACCACAAAGGTGGCTGCCTGATCGAAGTGCCCCCTCCGCAGCGGAACAAAGATAACGGCCGGACGTTGCCGTTCAGACCGGCCGGTTTACCGACTGTTATGCAGCGCGATTTAATAGGTCGGTTCGAGTTCTTGGAAATGAGAATGCCCTATCGGCGGGCTTCTCAAAATGCGAGTGAAAGGCAAGCCGGTGAATACGTCTGAACCATTACCCGGTGCGCCTTTGAGCTTGGAAGGCAAAGCGGCTCTGATGGAGCGGGCGCTTGCGAGCGCCAACGTGTCCATCCTGTTTCAGGATGTAAATTTAGCGATCCGTTTCGCCGACAACCTGCCGGACCAGCTGCGGCCATCCCTTGTCATCGGAGGCAACGACTCGCATCTGTTCGGCGAAAAGGATGGCGAGCATCTCTTGCGCCTGAAGCAGGGCGTGCTCGAAAGCGGCAAGTCCGCAACCGCCGAGGTTGAGATGGCAAGCGGCGACGGCGTTCGCGTCTATGAGCTGAAGATGGAGCGCATCGGCGGGCGAAAGGCGCAAGGTGTGCTGTCGGTCATTTCCGAAATCACCGAGAGCCGCCATCGCGAAAAAGTTCTGAAATCGCTGCTGCGCGAACTGTCGCATCGTTCCAAGAACCTGCTGGCGATCATACAGGGTATTGCCACGCAGACCGCGCGCCACACGCTTTCCGTCGACAATTTCCTCATCAAGTTCCGTGGTCGCCTGCAATCTCTCTCGAATTCGCAGGATCTCATCACGGATTCGAGCTGGCGCGGTGCGTATCTGTTCGAACTTGCGGAAAAGCAGTTCGCTCCCTACTGGCCAGATGCCGGCGTGCCGATGCCGATTTATGGAATCAATGCGCATCTGACGCCCAATGCAGCCGTGCATCTGGGGCTGGCGCTGCACGAACTGATCGTCAATTCCGCCTCACACGGCGCGATTTCGACGGGCGCCACCAGCATCACGCTGAATTGCAAGGAGGCCGAACTCGACGGCAAGAAGGCAATCGAGGTAGCCTGGTCGGAGCGCTTCTATGCGCCTTCCGATCACGAATTCGAGGATAACAGCTTCAGCCGTACGGTGCTCGAGCGCGTCGTGCCGACCTCGATGAACGGCCGCGCCGATTTCGCCATCACGGACGGCAGCATCGGCTATCGCCTTACCATTCCCGAGACTGAGTACGAGATCCTGAGGCGCCGCTGAGGCGCCGCCCGCCTTCAAGACGCGCCAAGCTGTAACACTTTGAAATTATGCAGGAGACAAAGGAAAACAGCCAGTGCGAGGGCGGCGCACTGGCTGCTTTGCACTCATCGGGAGGGGACCGTGAGTATAATCCTGAGATGTTATTGGGCGTGCATCAGGAGATGCGATCATCGTCAGGATACCGTCATAACGACGCTGGGGACCCTTGGTTCCATGCCACCCAAGAAAAAATTCACCTATTCTTCATATTCTTCCCAACGCCAAGGCGCGGATAGCGCTTCGATCGCCGTCCCGCTGGGAGAGCGAGATGGCCACCTCTTCGGAATTCTTTTCACCGTCAGCCAAATAAAGCCAGCGAAAGCATGGGTTGAACGATCACGATCGATCGAAGCCGCATGTTTCCTCACACGGTTCGCCGCACGTTCGGCGACCCACGCAAGGACAAAATTTTACCGTTTGATAAATTTTTTAAGCTGAGTTACCGTTCCAGTACTAGCCGTTTACTATAAGAGGGAACTTCAATGGGACGACTGGAAACTGGGATTCATAAAGGCAGGCTCACGCCCGCCGAATATGATGCGAACTTTTCCGATCTTCACCCGCGCCTCACCAAACACGAGGCGCTGGTCGCATCCGACCGATGCTATTTCTGCTACGACGCGCCGTGCATGACGGCCTGTCCCACCTCCATCGACATTCCGATGTTCATCCGCCAGATCTCGACGGGCAATCCCATCGGCTCGGCCAAGACGATCTTCGATCAGAACATCCTCGGCGGCATGTGCGCCCGAGTCTGTCCCACCGAACAGCTCTGCGAGCAGGCTTGCGTGCGCAACACTGCCGAAGAGCGCCCGGTCGAGATCGGGCGCCTGCAGCGCTATGCAACCGACGTGGCGATGGCGGAGAACAAGCAGTTCTATTCTCGTGCCGAATCCACTGGCAAGAAGATCGCCGTCATCGGCGCTGGCCCAGCCGGCCTTGCCTGCGCGCACCGTCTCGCCGTCAATGGGCATGACGTTACCATCTTCGATGCCCGCGAAAAGGCCGGCGGTCTGAACGAATACGGCATCGCCACTTACAAGGCGGTCGACGATTTCGCTCAGAAGGAAGTCGATTACGTCCTCGCGATCGGCGGTATCGAGGTGAAGAACGGTCAGGCGCTTGGCCGCGATTTCAGCCTCTCGGACCTCTCCCAGCAATACGACGCCGTCTTCCTCGGCCTCGGCCTTGCCGGCGTCAACGCGCTCCGCGCCGAAGGCGAGGATCTCGAGGGCGTCGCCGATGCTGTTGCATACATCGCCGAACTGCGCCAGGCCGGTAACAAGGCCGATATCGCCATCGGCCGCCGCGTCGTCGTTCTCGGCGGCGGCATGACCGCGATCGACGCAGCCGTGCAGGCAAAACTGCTCGGCGCCGAAGAGGTGACGATCTGCTATCGCCGCGGCAAGGAACACATGAACGCCTCGGAATTCGAGCAGAATCTGGCCGCCTCCAAGGGCGTCATCATCCGCCATTGGCTCGCCCCGAAGCGTATCCTCGACAAGGATGGCAAGGTCGCCGGGATCGAGGTCGAATATACCGAGTTGCGTGACGGCAAGCTCGTTGGTACCGGCGATGTCGGCGTCATCGCCGCCGACCAGATCTTCAAGGCGATCGGCCAGACGTTCGAGGCTTCAGGCCTCGGCGCGCTGCGCATGGAATCCGGCCGCATCGCCATCGATGGCGAAGGCCGCACCTCGCTCGAAGGCGTGTGGGCCGGCGGCGACTGCGTGCTTGGCGGCGATGACCTGACGGTCTCGGCCGTGGCACAGGGCCGCGACGCGGCCGAATCCATCAACCGTGCGCTCGCTGCCGCCACGCCGGCCGCTGCAGTCGCCTGAAAGGAGAACCGACATGGCTGATCTCCGCAATAATTTCGTTGGCATCAAATCCCCGAACCCGTTCTGGCTGGCGTCCGCGCCGCCGACCGACAAAGCCTACAATGTCGAGCGCGCCTTCAAGGCGGGCTGGGGCGGTGTCGTCTGGAAGACGCTCGGCGAAGAAGGACCGCCAGTCGTCAACGTCAACGGCCCGCGCTATGGCGCGATCTGGGGTGCCGACCGCCGCCTGCTCGGTCTCAACAATATCGAACTGATCACCGACCGCGACCTCTACACCAACCTGCGCGAAATGAAGCAGGTGAAGAAGAACTGGCCGGATCGCGCGCTGATCGCCTCGATCATGGTCCCCTGCGTCGAGGATGCCTGGAAGGCGATCCTGCCGCTGGTCGAGGAAACGGAAGCCGACGGTATCGAACTCAACTTCGGCTGTCCCCACGGCATGTCCGAGCGCGGCATGGGCTCTGCGGTCGGACAGGTGCCGGAATATATCGAAATGGTCGTGCGCTGGTGCAAGCAGTACACGCGCATGCCCGTCATCACCAAGCTGACACCCAATATCACCGACATCCGCAAGCCCGCCCGCGCCGCCAAGGCCGGCGGCACCGATGCCGTGTCGCTGATCAACACGATCAATTCGATCGTCTCGGTCGACCTCGACAATTTCGCTCCGAACCCGACCGTCGGCGGCAAGGGCAGCCATGGCGGCTATTGCGGCCCGGCGGTGAAGCCGATCGCGCTGAACATGGTCGCCGAGATCGCCCGCGATCCGGAAACCTACGGTCTGCCGATCTCCGGTATCGGCGGCATCACCACCTGGCGCGACGCGGCCGAATTCCTGGCGCTCGGCGCCGGCAACGTGCAGGTCTGCACGGCGGCTATGACTTATGGCTTCAAGATCGTCGAGGAGATGATCACCGGCCTTTCCGACTGGATGGACGAGAAGGGACATCGCAGCCTGGACGATATCATCGCCCGCGCCGTGCCGAATGTCTCCGACTGGCAGTATCTGAACCTCAACTATATCGCCAAGGCGAAGATCGACCAGGATGCCTGCATCAAGTGCGGCCGCTGTCACATCGCCTGCGAGGACACCTCGCATCAGGCGATCACCAACTTCGTCGATGGCGTCAGGCGCTTCGAGGTGATGGAAGAAGAATGCGTCGGCTGCAATCTCTGCGTCAACGTCTGCCCGGTCGAGAACTGCATCACCATGGAAGAACTGCCGGCAGGCGCTCTCGACAAGCGCACCGGCAAGATCGTCGACCCCAACTACGCCAACTGGACGACCCATCCGAACAATCCAATGGCTCGTCAGGCGGCGGAATAGTAGCTGTAGATATGAGCACCCGCCCGGTAATCCGGGCGGGTATTTTCTCCATTAAAACTTGAGGATAGGGTCTTCCTGAGCCGCCTGGATCTCTTCCGGCATCCGCTCTATGGCGCGCAGATAGCTTTGTGCTGTTTTGTCCGGCGAACGTTTGCCCTGCTCCCAATTGCGGAGCGTTTCCAGATCGATGCCAAAGCGGAGCGCGAACTGCTCCTGAGTAAGGCCGAGTTTCTGGCGAATTTCCCTGACGTCGACCGGACGGACGGCGATGGCCTTGACAACGAGCCCGGTCTCCTCCAGTTCGCGTGCGAGATCGCCCTGGCTTTCGACATGCGGGACGAGCATGGTTGCCTGCCCCTTTTCCATCGCTCGTTCGATAGCCTTCTTCGCCGCTAGCATGGACATCCCGCCTTTCACCAAGGCACGGACCGCAGAAATAGACCGAAACCCCTTTACGGGCTGGTCAAAATGCAGGGATATCGCGACGGGTGAACCGGACTGGCCGCGGCTTACGTCCTCGACCGGCCCCAGTCGTTCGAACCGCTCCTTCAACGACGAGTTCATGGCACTCCATTTCCTCCATGGCGATCTCCGCCAGATTCCTGAGCCGATGTGCTCCAAGGTCGTTCATTGAAATGTCCTCGCCCTGGATATGGAAACCGCGAAGATAGAGTGCGCTCCCGATCATCTGAGGCTCAGCCATCACCGAGATCACACCGTCCGGCGTATGAATTTCAACCGTACATACAGGATGATATGTGATTTCATTCACAAAATGAAAGGCAACGTCCTTCTTCATCCATATCTTTTTCATAGGCCAATGACCGACCAAAATCAATATCTATACCATAGCGCTTATCAACCAGAGAGAGCGCGAATCGATACCACACCCTTAACGGGAGAAAGCTCAGAGGATTCGAAAAATTCAATAAAATGAGGATCCGTGTGAATATGTGGTGCTCTAAGCGCGGGGTCCTCGAATCCGAAGCCCGTCGACAAAAAGCTGTTCCAGATAGCGCGCGGCATCCTCGAAGCGCCCCTCGCCCGAATGCTCCGGCCCCAAGACCGCACGCACCTGCACGTCGAAATCCGCATAATGCTGCGTGGTCGACCAGATCGAAAAGATCAGGTGGTAGGGATCGCACTTGGCGATTTTGCCAGCCTTTGCCCAGGCCCGGATGACCTCGGCCTTCTCGTCTACAAGGTCCTTCAGCGGCCCGCGCAGCTCGTCCTCCACATGCGGCGCGCCCTGCAACATCTCATTGGCGAAGAGTCGGCTTTCGCGTGGAAAATCGCGGGCCATTTCGAGCTTGCGGCGGATATAGGAGCGGATCTCGCTTTCTGGATCGCCGTTGGCATCGAAGGCGCGCAGCGGCTCCAGCCAGGTAAACAGCACCCGGTCGATCAGGGCCCGATGCATGGCCTCCTTGGTGCGGAAATAGTAAAGCAGATTGGGCTTCGACATGCCGGCGACTTCGGCGATCTGATCGATAGTCGAGCCACGAAAACCGCTGACGGAAAATACGTCCAGCGCGGCTTCCAGTATGATTTCCTCTTTCTCTTCCTGGATACGGGTGCGGCGCTGCGTCTTGGCGGCTCTGGGGATGGCCATGTGTGCTCTGTTTCTCCTTGAAATCCAAGCCTTTCGGCCGTGCCCTTATCCACCCTGCAGATGCATCGGATTTAGGCAATCACCTGAAATTTTATCGGAAATTTTCGTGCTTTTCGTCTTGAGCCGCGCCACGGAAGTTGTAATGTTTACCAATCGGTCAAATTATCCGTCAGATGTTTCTTAAAGGCAACTGGGGATTTTCCGGGCGAGAAAAACAAGAGAACGCTCCGGATAGACCAATGGGAACAATCGGGCATGCGCCTTGCGTGCGCCGGGACAAACAGGTGAGGATTGCATCATGGTGGCAGCGCCAGGAGAAAACATGCGTATCAATGGCGACCGCCTTTGGGATACGCTGATGGACATGGCGAAGATCGGCCCCGGTATCGCCGGCGGCAATAATCGCCAAACCCTAACGGATGCCGATGCCGAGGGCCGCAGCCTTTTCAAGACCTGGTGTGACAAGGCCGGCATGACCGTCGGCGTCGACAAGATGGGCACGATGTTCGCCACCCGCGCCGGCACAGATCCGAATGCGCTGCCCGTCTATGTCGGCTCGCATCTTGATACCCAGCCGACCGGCGGCAAATATGACGGCGTCCTCGGCGTGCTCGCCGCGCTTGAGGTCGTGCGTACGATGAACGACCTCGGCATCAAGACCAAGCATCCGATCGTGGTCACCAATTGGGCCAACGAGGAAGGCGCGCGCTTCGCGCCCGCAATGCTTGCCTCCGGCGTCTTTGCCGGCGTGCATTCGCTGGAATTCGCCTATGGCCGCAAGGATCCGGACGGCAAGACCTACGGCGAGGAACTGAAGCGCATCGGCTGGCTCGGCGATGAAGAGGTCGGCGCCCGCAAGATGCATGCCTATTTCGAATATCACATCGAGCAAGGCCCGATCCTCGAAGCCGAGGACAAGACCATCGGCGTCGTCACGCACTGTCAGGGCTTGTGGTGGCTGGAATTCACGCTGACCGGCAAGGAAGCCCATACCGGGTCGACGCCGATGAATCTCCGCGTCAATGCCGGTCTTGCCATGTCCCGGATCGTCGAGATGGTGCAGAATGTGGCAATGGAAAATCAGCCTGGCGCCGTCGGCGGCGTCGGCCAGGTCTTCTTCTCGCCGAACTCGCGCAACGTTCTGCCCGGCAAAGTGGTCTTTACCGTCGACATCCGCACGCCCGACAAGGAAAAGCTCGATCGCATGCGCGCCAGGATCGAAGCGGAAGCGAAAGAGATCTGCGACACCCTCGGCGTCGGCTGCTCTGTGGAAGCCATTGGCCATTTCGAGCCGGTGACCTTCGACCCCAAGCTCGTCACCTCGGTGCGCAATGCGGCTGAAAAACTCGGCTACAGCCACATGAACATCATCTCCGGCGCCGGTCACGATGCCTGCTGGGCCGCCAAGGTCGCCCCCGCCACGATGGTCATGTGCCCCTGCGTCGGCGGCCTCTCGCACAACGAGGCCGAAGAAATCTCAAAGGAATGGGCGACCGCCGGCGCGGATGTGCTGTTCCACGCAGTCGTCGAGACGGCCGAAATCGTGGCGTGACCGCCACGATTCCAGCATCGGAACCTAACACATCTGGAGCATACACCATGAGCACAGTCATCAAGGGTGGAACCATCGTCACGGCCGACCTGACCTATAAGGCGGATGTGAAGATCGAAGGCGGCAAGATCGTCGAAATCGGGCAGAATCTTTCGGGCAATGAAGTGCTCGATGCTTCCGGCTGCTATGTCATGCCCGGCGGCATCGATCCGCACACGCATCTCGAAATGCCGTTCATGGGCACCTATTCCTCCGACGATTTCGAAAGCGGCACGCGTGCGGCCCTTGCCGGCGGCACGACGATGGTGGTGGATTTTGCGCTCCCCTCGCCCGGCCAGTCGCTGCTCGAAGCGCTGACCATGTGGGACAACAAGTCCACCCGCGCGAATTGCGACTATTCCTTCCACATGGCGATCACCTGGTGGGGCGAGCAGGTCTTCAACGAGATGGAGGCTATCGTCCGCGACAAGGGCATCAACACCTTCAAGCACTTCATGGCCTATAAGGGCGCGCTGATGGTGGATGACGACGAGATGTTCTCCTCCTTCCAGCGCTGCGCCGAGCTCGGCGCATTGCCGCTCGTTCACGCCGAAAACGGCGACGTGGTCGCGCAGATGCAGGCAAAACTGCTGGCCGAAGGCAATAACGGCCCGGAAGCGCATGCCTATTCCCGCCCTGCGGAGGTCGAAGGCGAGGCAACGAACCGTGCCATCATGATCGCCGACATGGCGGGCTCGCCCGTCTATATCGTCCATACCTCCTGCGAACAGGCGCATGAAGCCATCCGCCGCGCCCGCCAGAAGGGCATGCGCGTCTATGGCGAGCCGCTGATCCAGCACCTGACTCTCGACGAAAGCGAATATGCCAATGCGGATTGGGATCATGCCGCCCGCCGCGTCATGTCGCCCCCCTTCCGCAACAAGCAGCATCAGGACAGCCTCTGGGCCGGCCTCGCCTCCGGCTCGCTGCAGGTGGTCGCGACTGACCACTGTGCGTTCACGACCGAGCAGAAGCGCTTCGGTCTCAACGACTTCACCAAGATCCCGAACGGGACCGGGGGACTCGAAGACCGCATGCCGATGCTCTGGACCCATGGCGTCAGCACCGGCCGCCTGACGATGAACGAATTCGTCGCCGTCACCTCCACCAACATCGCCAAGATCCTTAACGTCTATCCGAAGAAGGGCGCGATCCTCGTCGGTGCCGATGCCGATATCGTCGTCTGGGATCCGAAGCGCTCGAAGACCATCACCGCCAAGACGCAGCAGTCGGCGATCGACTACAACGTCTTCGAGGGCAAGGAAGTCACCGGCCTGCCGCGCTATACTCTGACGCGAGGCGTCGTCGCCATCGAGGAAGGCACGGTGAAGACGAAGGAGGGCCATGGCGAGTTCGTCAGGCGCGATCCCTTCACTGCCGTCAACCGGGCACTTTCGACCTGGAAAGAGGTCACCGCGCCGCGCAAGGTGCAGCGCAGCGGCATCCCCGCCAGCGGGGTATAAGGCTTGGGCACGGCGCTTCGGCTCATCGGCCACCTAGAGCAATTCCAGGAAAAGTGCGTAGCGGTTTTCCGTCCGGAATTGCGCAAAAACAAAAAGATGGAGCGTTTTCGCTATTCGAAGAAAAGCAAAATGGCTCTACCGCGGCACATACCGCTCCAGATCCGGCAGCAGGACGACGCTTTCCTGCTCGTTCGGATCGGTGCGGGCGATGACCGCTGTTGCCGGCCGATCGCTCAAGTTCGCGGGAAGATGCGGGACGCCGGCCGGAATATAGAACATCTCTCCCTCACGCACGACGACATGCTCTTCCAGCTCGTCGCCGAACCAGCAATGCGTCTCGCCGGAAATGGCGTAAATCGCCGTCTCGTGCGAGGCATGAAGATGCGCCTTGGCGCGGGCGCCCGGCGGTATCGTCAGGAGATGCATGCAGATCCCCGTCGAGCCCACTGTCTCGGCGGCAATCCCTTCGAAATAGTTGAGGCCCTGTTTTCCGGCATAGGTGTTGCCGGGCCGCACGATATGGCAGGTGGGCTTCGATGACAGACTCATGGCATTGCTCCCCTGGATCCAGCAGCAAGGCGTCCTCGCCTCTCAAAGCTGCAGCAATGCCAAGCAGGATAACACGCAATCCGCCCCAACCATGCGGCGAAATCAGGACTGGTAGGTGTTAATGACGTCATCCGCTTCCTCCGTCGTCTCCGCGCGGAATCTCTGTCTCACCTACGATACGAATGACGGGCCGGTGCATGCGCTGAGCAATGTCGATCTCGACGTCCGCAAGGGTGATTTCGTCTCCTTCATCGGCCCCTCCGGCTGTGGAAAGACCACCTTCCTGCGGGTGATTGCCGATCTCGAGCGAAAGAGTTCAGGCGATATCAGCGTCAACGGCATGTCGCCGGAGGAAGCACGCAAGACCCGCGCCTATGGCTATGTCTTCCAGGCCGCGGCACTCTATCCCTGGCGCACGATCGAAAAGAACATCGCTCTACCGCTCGAAATCATGGGTTATGACGGGCAAGAGCAGGCCAAGCGCATCGCCCGAACGCTGGAACTGGTGAACCTCAAAGGCTTCGAACATAAGTTTCCCTGGCAGCTGTCCGGCGGCATGCAGCAGCGCGCTTCGATCGCCCGAGCGCTCGCCTTCGACGCCGATCTGCTGCTGATGGACGAACCCTTCGGCGCACTGGACGAAATTGTCCGCGATCATCTGAACGAACAGCTTCTGAAACTCTGGAAGCAGACGAACAAGACAATTTGCTTTGTCACCCACTCCATACCGGAAGCAGTCTATCTCTCGACGAAGATCGTGGTCATGTCGCCGCGTCCGGGTCGCGTGACCGATGTCATCGAATCGACGCTACCGACGGAGCGGCCGCTCGACATTCGCGAAACGCCGGAATTCCTCGAAATCGCCCACCGCGTCCGGGAAGGCTTGCGGGCCGGACATAGCTACGAGGAATAGGATCAGATCATGAACGCACAATTCCTCCTCTGGCTTGTCGGCGCAATGGCGATCTTCATCGGTGCTGCCACAGCTTCGCGCGCCTATATCGCCAACAACAACATGTTGGTCTTGATCCTGTCGCTCGCGCTCTATTGCGTCGGCAATCTGATGATGGTGCGGCTGATGCGTGAAGGTGGGCTTGGCCTGGCGATCTCCGCCTCCTCCATCGCCCAGCTCGTCGTCGTCAATGTTATCGCCTTCATCGTCTTCGGCGAACGGCTGAGCCTGCAGCAGCTTGCCGGCGTGGGTCTTGGCATCGTCGCCATGATCCTCATGCTGCTTCCCGCGCAAGGAAGGGCATGACCATGGAAAGGGAACGGTTCTTCAAGCACAAGTTCCTGCCGATTACGACCATCGTCCTGGCGATCCTGGTCCTGTGGTATGTCTTCGCGGTCATCCTCAACGCACCGTTCCAGCGCGATCTCGACCGGCGCGGCAACGTCACCCCGACGACGACGGAATTCATCGGCAAGACGCTGTCGCAGCCGAAGCCGATCCTGCCCGCGCCACATCAGGTGGCGCAGAATGTCTTCGACAACACCTTCCTTCGCGCTCCCACGAGCAGCCGCAGCCTCGTCTACAATGCCTGGGTCACCCTGTCTTCGACGGCTGTCGGCTTCGCCTTCGGTACCGTTCTCGGCATCCTGATCGCAGTCGGCATCGTGCATGTGGTCGCCCTGGACCGAAGCCTGATGCCGTGGATCATCGCTTCGCAGACCATACCGATCCTTGCGATCGCGCCTATGGTCGTTGTCGTGCTGGGTTCGATCGGCGTTACCGGCCTTATTCCCAAGGCGCTGGTCTCGACCTATCTCTCCTTCTTCCCCGTCGCCGTCGGCATGGTCAAGGGATTGCGATCGCCGGAGGTCATGCATCTCGACCTGATGCGCACCTATAATGCCAGCGCCATGCAGACCTTCTGGAAATTGCGCGTGCCCGCATCGATCCCCTTCCTCTTCACCTCGATGAAGGTCGCGATCGCCGCGAGCCTCACCGGCACGATCGTTGGCGAACTGCCGACGGGTGCGGTCGCTGGCATTGGCGCCAAGCTCCTCGCAGGCTCGTATCAAAGCCTGACAATCGATATATGGGCGACGCTCGTCGCCGGCTCGATCCTGGCGGCCGGATTGATTGCTGCCGTCAGCATCGCGGCGCGTATCGTCGATCGTGCCATGGGGGGCCGCGCGGCATGAGGAATTTTCATTCGTCGTGGCAGGGTACGCTCTCCCTCCTTCTCTGCCTTGCGGCCCTCCCTGTGCTGCCGCCGCTCGCAGCCGATGCCGCCACGCCCTTCAGCAGCGGCACCACCTTCGTCATTTTCATTCTCATCGCCGCCGCAGCCGCCATTTCCTTCATGAACCTATCTGCAGCCCTCTGCGCGGCGATCCTCTTCTTCGCCGCGCACGCGGTCGCCTGGCTGTTGCTGGCTGGAATATCGGGCAATGAGGGCAGCGCGGCTGCATCATTCTTTATCCTCCTCGCCGCGGCGTGGCTGCTCGCCTGGCGTTGCGTTTCCATCCTGTCGGCCATCCGGGTGAAATCGACCGCCGACAGCTATACATTACGGTTGCTGATCCCCGTGATCTTCGGCGTCTGGATCATCATCATCTGGGAAGCGGTGACGCGCGGGGCCGGTATTCCTTTCATCCTGCTGCCGCCGCCAAGCGCCATCGGCGCCCGTATTGCCGGCTCCATCTCGATCCTCTGGACGGATGTTCAGCAGACGATCTTCCGATCGGTTCTGATCGGCTATATCATCGGGTGCTCCAGCGGCTTCGTCGTCGCCATCCTCGCCGACCGCTTCGCCTTCCTGCGGCGCGGCCTGCTGCCGATCGGCAACCTCGTCTCCGCTCTGCCGATCATCGGCATTGCTCCGATCATGGTCATGTGGTTCGGCTTCGATTGGCAATCGAAGGCCGCCGTCGTCGTCGTCATGACGTTCTTCCCGATGCTGGTGAACACGGTGGCGGGCCTTGCCGCTGCCGGCAACATGGAGCGCGACTTGATGCGCACCTATGCATCGAGCTACTGGCAGACGCTGCTCAAGCTACGCCTGCCGGCCGCCGCTCCCTTTATTTTCAATGCGCTGAAGATCAACTCGACCTTGGCCCTGATCGGTGCCATCGTGGCGGAGTTCTTCGGCACCCCTATGTCGGGCATGGGCTTCCGCATCTCGACCGAAAACGGTCGGCTGAACCTCGACATGGTCTGGGCCGAGATCGCGATTGCCGCGGTTGCAGGCTCCGTTTTCTACGGTATCGTCGCCATTGTCGAGAGAATGGTGACGTTCTGGCATCCGTCTATCCGCGGTGGGCAGACGTAATCCGGGGTCCCTTCCAGGGGATCAAGGCATAACTTCAGAGGGAAAAGGGTAAAGAACATGAAAAAACTGATGTTCGCATTGATGGCAGGCACGATGACGCTGGCTGCCACGCAGGCCGCGATGGCCGCCGACAAGCTGACCTTGCAGCTGAAATGGGTGGCTCAGGGTCAGTTCGCAGGCTATTTCGTCGCCAAGGACAAGGGCTTCTACAAGGAGGAAGGCCTCGACGTCGACATCAAGCCGGGCGGCCCTGATATCGCACCGGAACAGGTCATCGCCGGCGGCGGCGCCGATATCATCGTCGACTGGATGGGTGGAGCGCTGGTTGCCCGCGAGAAGGGTGTGCCGCTCGTGAACATCGCCCAGCCCTTCGACAAATCAGGCCTGGAATTGATCTGCCCCAAGGATGGCCCGGTCAAGACGGAAAAGGACTTCAAGGGTCATACGCTCGGCGTCTGGTTTTACGGCAACGAATATCCCTTCTTCGCCTGGATGCATAAGCTCGGCCTGAAGACCGACGGCGGCAAGGACGGCGTCAACGTGCTTAAGCAGAGCTTCGACGTTCAGCCGCTCGTCCAGAAGCAGGCCGACTGCATCTCCGTCATGACCTATAACGAATACTGGCAGGCGATCGATGCCGGCTTCAAGGCCGAAGACCTGACCGTCTTCAACTATAGCAAGCTCGGCAACGACCTCTTGGAAGACGGCCTCTATGTCAAGGAAGACAAGCTGAAGGATGCAAAGTTCAAGGCTGACATGGTGAAATTCGTCCGCGCTTCGATGAAGGGCTGGAAATATGCCGTCGAGCATCCGGACGAAGCCGCCGAAATCGTCATGGACAATGGCGGCCAGGATGAAAACCATCAAAAGCGCATGGCCGGCGAAGTCGCCAAGCTGATCGGCAATGGCAAGCTCGACATGAAGCTTTACGACCGCACGGTCGAAGCACTGCTTGACCAGAAGATCATCAACAAGAAGCCGTCAGGCGCCTTCACGCACGAGATCACGGACGCTGCTCTGAAATAAGTTCGGAGTACTCGTAAAGACTTGAACGCGCGGGGTTTCAGGCTCCGCGCGTTTTTTTCATTTTGTAACAGCAGCAACAAAAGGCTGGCTTTCTCGCAAAACTTGGCGGAAAAGCCCTCGACTATCAACTATTCGAATGCTGACATCACAATGCCGTGATTGCTTTGCAGGGTTGCAAAGGATAGAAATACCCGCGAAATCATTTTCTCGTGATCTTGCGTAAATTGAAAACCGCTCCCATCTAGAGGAGCGATTTTAGGATGAGGGGCCTGCAAGGCATGACAGACGGATATTACAGCGCCGCACGTCAAATATGATGCGCAAGGCCGCTGTTCCTTAAATCGATTCGATTCAAGGAATTATGCAGTAATCCGCCGGAGAAGCCGGCACGCATGCATCGATCCCCGTATTCGCGACGGAAACAGCGAAATCCATTTACCAAACGCTGAACTGGAACTGGACGCATGGCTCTCACGCCGTTTAGACTTCTGAGCACGACCGCCATCCTGCTTTCCCTGCTGGCGGCGCCGGCCGCGCTGGCCGAGCAATCCGCCGTCACGACGCCGAAGCAGAACCTGCCGGCGATCGTCATCACCACAGCCACGATGCGCCACCTGACCGACAAGGTCGTTGCGACCGGCACGGTGAAGGCCGTCGAGGATGTTTACATTCAGCCGCAGGTGGATGGCCTCTCGATCCGCTCGCTCAATGCCGATGTCGGCGACAAAGTCGAGGCGGACAGCACGCTTGCTACGCTGAACGACGATGCATTGGTCCTTCAGAAGAGCCAGATGCAGGCGACAAGGGCAAAGGGCGAGGCGAGCCTTGCGCAGCTGCGCGCGCAATTGACCGAGGCGCGCGCCAATGCCGAAGAGGCGGAATTGCAGCGCGTCCGCGCCGTCACCATGGGAGCCAAGGGCACAATGTCGACCTCCTCGGTCGAGCAGGCCAACGCCGCCGCTGCCGCCAACAAGGCGCGCGTGGTCTCGGCCGAACAGGCAATCGCCGTTGCCGAAGCCGATCTTAAGGTCACCGACAGCCAGATCGCCGACACCGACCTGAAGCTTGCCCGCACTGGCATCAAGACGCCCGTCGCCGGCACCGTCGCCTCGCGCAACGCCCGCATCGGTGCCATCGCCAATGGCAGCGGCGACCCGCTCTTCACCATCATCCGCGACAGCCGGCTCGAACTGGTCGTCGATGTGTCCGAAAGCGATATCACCAAGATCGTTATCGGCCAGAAGGCTTTCATCGCCCTCTCCGGCAGCCGCGAGAAGCTTACCGGAACCGTCCGCCTCGTCGCCCCGATCGTGGATTCCGTCACCCGCCTCGGCGCGGTCCATATCTCGATCGACGATGGCGAGAAGGCGCGGGCCGGCATGTATGGCAGCGCCGAGATCATCATTCGCCAGGAGGATGGCGTCGCTCTGCCGCTGACGGCAGTCAACAGCGAGGAAAACGGCTCCTCCGCCCGCAAGGTCGAGAACGGCGTGGTCAAGTTCGTGACTGTCGAAACCGGCATTCAGGACGCAGGCTATGTCGAGATCCTCAAGGGCCTCAAGGCCGGCGACGAGGTCGTCGCCAAGGCCGGTGCCTATGTTCGCGACGGCGACCATATCACGCCCGTGCGTGATGCGTCGCAAGCCTCCAACTGAGCGAGAACGGCAAGATGAACTTCTCCGCCTGGTCAATCCGAAATCCGGTCGCCCCGCTCCTCGGCTTCTTCCTGCTGATGGTGGTGGGCGCGCACGCCTTCTTCAATCTGCCCATCACCCGGTTCCCGAATATCGACGTGCCTGTCGTCAACGTCACCGTGACGCAGAGCGGCGCCTCCCCGGCCGAACTCGAAATGCAGGTGACGAAGGAGATCGAAGACGCCGTCGCCAGCATCAACGGCATCGACGAGATCCAGTCGACCGTCACGGACGGTCAATCGCAGACCGTCGTCATCTTCCGCCTGGAAGTGCCGACGCAGCAGGCGGTTCAGGATACCAAGGACGCCATCGACCGCATCCGCGGCAACCTGCCCTCGACGATCGATGAGCCCATCGTCTCCAAGGTCGATGTCGAAGGACAGGCGATCCAGAGCTTTGCTGTTTCTTCTCCGAACATGACGCTGGAAGAGCTGTCCTGGTTCGTGGATGACACGGTCAAGCGTGCCCTGCAGGGTCAGGCGGGTATCGGCCGTGTCGACCGTTACGGCGGCGCCGACCGTGAAGTGCGCATCGAGCTCGATCCGAACAAGCTGAATGCCTACGGCATAACGGCGCTTTCCGTGAGCCAGCAGCTGCGCAGCACCAATATCGACCTCGGCTCCGGCCGCGGCCAGGTGGCCGGCAGCGAGCAGGCGATCCGCGTGCTCGGCGATGCCCGCAATGTCGCCCAGCTCGCAGATACGACGATCGCGCTCACCAACGGCCGCTTCGTCAAGCTTTCCGATCTCGGCGCGATCAAGGATACCTATCAGGAACCGAAATCCTTCTCCCGCTTCAACAGCACGCCCGTCGTCACCTTCGGCGTCTTCCGCGCCAAGGGCGCCAGCGAAGTGACGGTCGCCAAGACGGTGGGCGACACGCTCGACAAGGTGCGGGCCGAAAACCCGAACGTTTCGATCGAGATGATCGACGACGCCGTCTACTATACCTATGGCAACTACGAATCGGCGATGCACACGCTGATCGAGGGTGCGGTACTGGCCGTCATCGTCGTTTTCCTGTTCCTGCGGAACTGGCGCGCGACGCTGATTTCGGCGGTGGCGCTGCCGCTGTCTGCGATCCCGACCTTCTGGATCATGCACCAGATCGGCTTCTCGCTGAACCTCGTAAGCTTCCTGGCATTGACGCTGGCAACCGGTATTCTCGTCGATGACGCCATCGTCGAGATCGAAAACATCGCCCGCCACATCAAGATGGGCAAGACGCCTTACCGCGCCGCCATCGATGCCGCCGATGAAATCGGCCTTGCCGTCATCGCGACGACCTTTACCATCATCGCGGTCTTCGTGCCGGTCTCCTTCATGCCGGGTATCCCCGGCCAGTATTTCATCCAGTTCGGCCTGACGGTCGCCTTCTCGGTGTTCTTCTCGCTGCTGGTGGCGCGCCTGATTACGCCGATGATGGCCGCCTATCTGATGCGCGCCGAAGACGGTGTCGACGATCATCATGACAATGACGGCCGTTTCATGCGCGGCTACAGCTGGCTGGTGCGGCAGACGACGAAGCGCTGGTACACGCGCTATCCGACGCTGCTTGCCGCCTTCGCCTTCTCAATCGCCTCCGTCGTGGCGCTGGTGATGTTCGTCCCCGGCAGCTTCATTCCCCCTGACGATTCCTCGCGCATCGTTCTCTCGGCCGAACTGCCGCCGAACGCACGGCTGGACGATACGGAACAGGCGACCAACGAGATCTACCGGCGCGTCAAGGACATCGATGGCGTTGAAAACGTCTTCGTTCTGGGTGGCGCTTCGCCGAAGGGCGACCTGGAACTGCGCCGCGCCACCGTGACGCTGACGCTCGGCAAGCTCGACCAGTCGCTGATGAAGAAGCTGGTGAACGACGTTCTTGGCTCCATACCCGGCATCGGTCCATATCTGCCGAAGGTCGCCGTGCACGGCCGTGTGCGCCCGCAGTGGGACGTGGAAAAGGAAGTCTTTGCGAAGCTTCGCTCGATCCCCGACGTCCGCATCACCAAGCTGAACGACCGTGGCGACCGCGACCTGACCTATAACTTCCTCTCCCGCAGCGAGAAGGATCTGAACCAGGCTGTGGGCATTCTGGAGGCCAAGCTGCGCACCGATCCGGCGCTCGCTAACGTCAGCGCCGACGGCGCCCTGCCCCGCCCGGAGCTGCAGATCTATCCGCGCAAGGATGAGGCGGCGCGCCTCGGCATCACGCCGCAGACGATTTCAGACACGATCCGCGTCGCAACCATCGGCGATATCGACGCTTCGCTTGCGAAGATCTCGCTCGACGACCGCCAGATTCCGATCCGCGTGCAGGCCTCGCTCGGCATGCGTCGCGACCTGGCGGCGATCCGGGCGCTGCGCATCAAGACCGCGTCCGGTACGACGGTGCCGCTGTCGAGTGTCGCCGACGTCGACTATTCGGAGGGCCTCTCCTCCATCAAGCGCAACAACCGCTACCGCGTCGTCGCCATCGGCGCCGACCTGCCGCAGGGCGTGGCGCTGGATACGGCGTCGGAACACTTCCTCAATATCGTCAACAGCGCCCAGATACCGGCAACCGTTCATCTGGCGGAAAGCGGTGACACCAAGGTCCAGAAGGAAATGCAGCAGAGCTTCGGCAATGCCATGCTGCTCGGCCTTCTCCTCGTCCTGACCGTGCTGATCCTGCTGTTCAAGGATGTGATCCAGCCCTTCACCATTCTGCTGTCGTTGCCTTTGGCGATCGGCGGCGTGGCGCTGGCCTTGATCATGACCGGCAACGCGCTTTCGATGCCCGTTATGATCGGCATTCTGATGCTGATGGGTATCGTGACGAAGAACGCCATCCTGCTGGTCGATTTCGCCATCGAGATGATGCATCAGGGCATGCCGAGGCTGGAGGCCGTCGTCGAAGCCGGCCGTAAGCGAGCCCGCCCGATCATCATGACCTCGATCGCCATGTCGGCCGGCATGCTGCCATCGGCCCTCGGTGTCGGCGAAGGCGGCTCCTTCCGCGCGCCAATGGCGATTGCGGTGATCGGCGGCATCATCGTGTCGACGGTACTCAGCCTGGTGGTCGTGCCGTCGTTCTTCCTGATTATGGACGACCTGTCGCGCCTGCTCGGCTACCTCTTCGGCAGGCTTGTCGGAAGCAAGGATGCGGACGACGAAGTCGTGACCAAGGAAGGTCTGGCCGTCGCTGTCAACGAAAACCGCCAGTCGCTCACCAATCTAGAAGAGCGGCTGGAGGCCATCGAAAACAAGGATGGAAGAAACAGGTCGGTGGGCACGAATGTGCTGAAACTGCCGCCCTTCGCGGCTGAATAGAACAGGCTCGGCAGATGTGTGGATAATGACAGGGCGGATTAAAGACCGCCCTGTTCTTTGAGGAAGCTGACGATCGTGCTGACGCCATCGCCCCGCTTCATGTCGGAAAACACAAAGGGCCGAGCCTGGCGCATGCGGGTGGCATCGCGATCCATCACCTCGAGATCCACGTCGACGAAAGGCGCCAGATCCTTCTTGTTGATGACGAGAAGGTCCGATTTGGTGATGCCGGGGCCACCCTTGCGCGGGATTTCCTCACCCTGGCACACCGAGATCACATAGATGGTAATGTCGGCGAGGTCGGGCGAGAAGGTCGCCGCCAGATTGTCGCCGCCGGATTCGATGAAGACCACGTCGAGATCGGGAAGCCGCTCGTTCAGGCCGGCAATGGCTTGCAGATTGATCGTCGCGTCCTCACGGATCGCGGTGTGCGGACAGCCACCGGTCTCGACTCCGACAATGCGGTCCGAGGTCAGTGCCTGCATCCGCACCAGCGCCTCGGCATCCTCCGTCGTATAGATGTCGTTTGTCACGACGGCGACGGAATAGTCGTCACGCATCGCCTTGCACAGCTTCTCGGTCAGCGCCGTCTTGCCGGATCCGACGGGGCCGCCGATGCCGACGCGCAAGGGTCCATGTCTCGATTTCATGCTCGCAACTCCGATAAGGCGCTAGAGCGGTTCAGCTTTTCAAGGAATCTGTGAACCGCTCTATTTCTATGTTTTCTCGCAATTCCGGACGGAAAACCGCGGCGCACTTTTCCTGGAATTGCTCTAGCATAACGAAGCGTTCGGCCGCCGCACAGCGGCGAATGACGTAGTGACGCCAGGATCATGATATTTCCCCAACAGCGCATCATGAACGGAAGAGCCGCGTGCCCTGGGTTTCATGACGCAAGCTCGCTATGTCAGCCTGCACGCTCGCTGAGCCGAGATCATCGAGGCTGGATTGCGCCACCCGTCGCGCCATAGCGGCAAAGAAACCCTCCAGCCGCGCAAGGATGGCAACGCCATCCTTCTGCCCGCCGACACCGAGCCGGATGCCGGCCGACACCATCTGCGAGGCCAGCGCATGCAGGAAAGCGGCGGCGGCCTTTTCTGCCGGGATGCCATGAGCACCCGCGATTGCACCGACCGCAACAGGGTAAGCGATCCTTGCTGGAAGCATGGAAAAAATCTCCTGCGGCCAGGCGGCAGCGGCAGAAAGAAAGGCATTTCCAAGCAACAGGGTCTCATCGTGCCGCTCCTTCGAGCCTGCCAGCGCTTCGGCCAGCTCCGCGACTGCTGCGAGCCGCTGCGCATCCGCGCCCGCCCGATGCGCCTCGACCAGCAGGACCACGTCATTCCACACCGAACCATTCTGCATGAGCGTGGAAATCCAGTCTCCGAGCCCGGCACTGTCTGCCACCAGACCGTCGTGTACGGCACGCTCGAGACCACCGGAATAGGCGAAGGACCCCACCGGAAACGCCGGCGATAGCCAGGCCATCAGCCGCAGGAGCGCCTGCAGATCGTCGCGATCATCCGTCACCGCAATGTCCATCGACGTTCAATCGTGCGCGTGATCATGATGATCATGCCCATGATCGTGATTGTGCCCGTGCCCGTGCGAATGGCCGCCATGGGAGTGATAGGCGCCGCGGGCAGGCTGGAAAGGCTCGCTCACCTCGGTCACAACTGCGCCCAATCCTTCGAGCATGGAGCGGATCACATGATCGCGCAGGATCAGGATGCGCTCTTCCTCGATCTGCGCGGACAGATGCCGGTTACCGAGATGCCAGGCGAGCTCGATCAGATGCCTGCGGTCGCGCGGGCGAATCTCGAAAAGCTTTTCGTCCGCCGCGACGATTTCGATCAGCTCGCCATCCTCGCGCACCAGCAGATCGCCGCTCGCAAACAGCACCGGCTCCTTGAGGTCGAGCATGACCATGTCGCCATTTTCGAGATGCAGCAGCTTGCGGCGAAGATGCCTGAGATCATGCGGCAGGACGACACGATCGATCGGATTGGAAGAAGGAGTGCCGGCCGGCAGATAGGAGGTGACGCGTTGCATGTCGGTTCCAAATTATGAGTTTGTCAGACCATGCAAAATAGTCATCCGCTGTGCAAGCATCAATGACACGCCTATGTGCTACATCCGCTGCACGTAGCGCTGCAGCTCCCGGGGATCGGTCGTCGCTTCCTGCTCGTGCTCGGTCGCGCAGCGATGCCAGACCTGCGACAGTCGCTCGCGCTCGTGCATGACACGATTGCGGCCGAGCGTTTTGGCAAGATAAAGGGCCTTGTCGGCCGCGGCATAGACGGTCTCCGTCTTGCGATCCCTGGTGATGTCGGCAATCCCGGCGGACATGGTGATCTTCACCGAGCCGCCGTCGACGACGATTGGGTGTTCGGCAATCCGTTCCTTGATTTCTTCGATGCGCGCAATGCGCGCGGCAGTGTCGCCACCATAAATGATCGCGCCGAATTCTTCGCCGCCGAGCCGGGCGATCACGTCATCTCCCGTAAAGGCGTCGGAAAGTATCTGCGACACCGCAACGATTACGGCGTCGCCGGATGCGTGTCCGAAGCGATCGTTGATTGCCTTGAACCGGTCGAGATCGAAGATAACAAGCGAAGCGCCGTCTGCAGCCGTATCCAGCGCCTCGGTGAAAGCGCGGCGGTTGAGGAGGCCGGACAGCATGTCGGTACGGCTCAGCCGTTCGAACTCGGCGCGGGAGACCGCAAGCCTGTGAATCGAAAAGCCCGCCAGCACTGCCACAGCGCCGGAAACTGTGCCGCCGATAATCCATGCCAGAAGAACGCCGAAGCGCATTGCCTCCAGAATCGGCAACGGCAGAAGATCGAACCATTGCAGCAGGAAAAGCATCGCCAGGATGATGGCAAGCGACATGATGACGGCGACAAAACTCATCTTAAGCGCGAAAATAAAAATCGCACGTCGCTGCTGAAAGTTACCGAGCTCGGCCTGCAGCGAAATCCATCGTTTCATGCGATTCACCTTCCTCAGCCTACCGTTTCGATCATGTGAGATAGGGGTGAAGGCGCTTCCAGGTCTTTAATGTAATGATTAAAATGCGTTGCATTTCCCAAGTTGTGAACAACCAAGAGCGCTGATCTGCAAAATCAGGGTTGCCGATGGAAATGCGAGGCGCCGGCACCGCCACACCACGCTTTCGGCAAAACCGCATTCGGCGCGCAGCATCGGAAAAACCCCGAAACCGGGGCTTTCTCACACTCGCCGGCAATCAAGCTTGGAAATGTCCTCAGAACAGGAAATAGCGCTGCGCCATCGGCAGCACCGTCGCCGGCTCGCAGGTCAGCAGCTTGCCATCGGCGCGCACTTCATAGGTTTCCGGATCCACCTCGATATGCGGCGTTAGGCTGTTATGGATCATCGATGCCTTGGAGATGCCGCCGCGCGTGTTTCTGACGGGCAGCAGCGCCTTGGCGATGCCGAGCTTGCCGGCAAGCCCGGCATCGAAAGCAGCCTGCGAAACGAAGGTCACGGAGGAGTTCGTCCGATTCTTGCCATACGCGCCGAACATCGGCCGGTAATGCATCGGCTGCGGCGTCGGGATCGAGGCATTCGGATCACCCATGGGCGCCGCGGCAATGGACCCGCCGAGCAACACCATCTCCGGCTTCACGCCGAAAAAGGCCGGATTCCAAAATACCAGATCGGCGCGCTTGCCGACTTCGATCGAACCGACCTCATGGCTGACGCCATGCGCAATCGCCGGATTGATCGTATATTTGGCGATGTAGCGCTTCACCCGGAAATTGTCGTTGTCGCCAATCTCCTGCGCCAGACGGCCGCGCTGGCGCTTCATCTTGTCGGCGGTCTGCCAGGTGCGGATCGCCACTTCGCCGACACGGCCCATGGCCTGGCTGTCGGATGAAATGATCGAGAAGGCGCCGATATCGTGGAGAATATCCTCCGCAGCGATCGTCTCCTTGCGGATTCGGCTTTCGGCGAAGGCGATATCCTCCGGGATCGACGGCGACAGGTGATGGCAGACCATCAGCATGTCCAGATGCTCGGCGATCGTGTTAACCGTATAGGGACGCGTCGGATTGGTCGAAGACGGGATGACGTTCGACTGGCCGCAGATTTTGATGATATCGGGCGCGTGCCCGCCGCCTGCGCCCTCGGTATGGAATGCATGGATCGTGCGACCCTTGATGGCGCCGATCGTATCCTCGACGAAGCCGCTTTCGTTCAAGGTATCCGTGTGGATCATCACCTGAACGTCGTATTCATCGGCAACGCTGAGGCAGCAGTCGATCGCCGCCGGCGTCGTGCCCCAGTCCTCATGCAATTTGAGTGAGCAGGCGCCGCCGAGCACCATCTCCTCCAAGGCGGCGGGCAAAGACGCATTGCCCTTGGCCGAGAGGCCGATATTCATCGGGAAAGCGTCGAAGGCTTCGATCATGCGCGCCAGATGCCAGGGGCCGGGCGTGCAGGTCGTTGCCAGCGTTCCATGGGCCGGGCCGGTACCGCCGCCGAGCATGGTGGTGATACCAGACATCAGGGCTTCATCGATCTGCTGCGGGCAGATGAAATGGATATGACTGTCCATGCCGCCGGCGGTGACGATCTTGCCCTCGCCCGCGATCGCTTCCGTGCCCGGTCCGACGATGATGTTGACATCGGGCTGCATATCCGGATTACCGGCCTTGCCGATCGCGACGATGCGGCCCTCCTTCAAGCCGATATCCGCTTTCACGATGCCCCAGTGGTCCAAGATCAGCGCATTGGTGATGACGGTATCGACGGCCCCGTTGGCGCGCGTCACCTGGCTCTGGCCCATGCCATCGCGAATGACCTTGCCGCCGCCGAACTTCACTTCCTCGCCATAGGTGGTGAAATCCTTCTCCACCTCGATGAACAATTCGGTATCGGCCAGCCGAACCTTGTCGCCGACGGTCGGTCCGAACATGCTGGCATAGGCGGCGCGGGAAATCTTGTAGGGCATGGGTCAGTCTCCTTGGGAGGCAGAGATGAGGTTCGTGTCGGCAAGGCGCCGCAGGCGGCCGAGGGATATGTAAGCCTCCGCCAGCCGTTTTTCGGCGGCAAAGGGATGTTCTTCCCAGCCCGTGTGGCTGAAACCGGTAATGGCGATATCATCGTCGGGATGGCGCAACAGCACATCGGCAATCACGATTATGCCGCTGCTCGGCACCACATAGGAGCCTGGATCGTAACCCGCCAGCGCCGCGTCCACGCCTTCGTGAACGGATTGATCGATCACGACATGCCGCTTGCCGGTCGCCTGGCAAAAGGCAGCGAACTGATCGGTATAATCGTCGCAGAAATCGTCGAGTTCCGGATGCGAAATTGCCAGCGGTGCGCGCAGTGCGGCGAATTTTCTTGGATCGCGCACGCTCCAGACTTCAGACGAGGAGGCAACGGCGGGGCTCCTGCGCCACTCGGCCGAGCCGAGCATGGCGCGTGCCGGCTGGCCCGTATTGCAGACCGCGACGACATCGGTGCGGCTGCCGCCTGCTCCCATCGAGCGACAATCGTTGAAGCGGATCACGAGATCTGCAGCATCGATGACATCCGCCGCGCCTGCCGCGATCTCACCATTACCGACGATCATCACTGCGCGCCTCAGGCTCACTGATTGCCCTCCGGCCCAGCGGCGAGATCCTTCAATTCCTTGGTTCGCTTCTTGGTCAAATCAGCTTTGCAACCGGAAACAAGCATGGGCTCCATGGAGCCGCCCCGCGCCTGAAATCCCTGCGCCTCGCACTCGCCGTCGCGATAATCCACCCAGGCGCGCTGCGCTTTGATGAGCGCCTTTTCGGCACCCTTCATGTTATTGTCGAGATCCGCATCGATGGCGACCATAGCTGCGCGCGTCTTCTTATATTGTGCGTTCAGTGCCTTGTCGGCCTCACCGAATTCGAGCACAGCACAAACGTTCAAGTCCGTCTGTGTCTCTGCCTTGGCACAATCGACCTTCGGTTCGTGCATGGTCTGCTGTGCAGAGACTGGGCCGCAGGTCAGGACTGCGACAAGGGCCGCAACCGGTGCAAGCGATTTCATCGGCATGGAGCTTCTCCTACCCTAAAGCTTGCCCATGACCAGCTGGCGGAAACCGTAGACTTCGCGCTTGCCCGACAGTGGGATCAGCGTCACCGAGCGTGTCTGTCCCGGTTCGAAGCGCACGGCGGTTCCGGCGGGAATATCGAGCCGCATGCCCTTCGCCTTGTCGCGGTCGAAGGAAAGCCCGGCATTGGTCTCGGCAAAGTGATAGTGGCTTCCGACCTGCACCGGCCGATCGCCGGTATTGGAAACCTCAAGCGTCACGGTCGGCGCTCCGGCATTGAGTTCGATGTCGCCGCTCGCGGCGATGATTTCACCTGGGATCATGGTTCTCTCCTCATGCGGCCTGGATGGGCGCACATCCCTCAGCTTTTAGAACACGCTTGGTCGAAGCGGGATATTTGGCAAGCAGCGCCACCGGGCGGATGGGACGCCGCGCGAAATCACCGCCGCAGTTCGGGCAGACGCCGTCCAGCACCGCATTGACACAATCGGCGCAGAAGGTGCACTCGAACGTGCAGATCATTGCCTCCTCGCTGTCCGGCGGTAAATTCTTGTCGCAGCATTCGCAGTTGGGTCTCAGTTCCAGCATTTCAACCTCACCGGATAGGCTCGTGGACGGTCACGAGCTTGGTGCCGTCGGGGAACGTCGCTTCGACCTGAACGTCATGGATCATCTCGGCGACACCTTCCATCACCTGATCGCGGGTAATGACATGGGCGCCGGCCTCCATGAGCTCGGCGACGGCGCGGCCGTCGCGGGCGCCTTCCACTACGAAGTCCGTGATCAGCGCGATGGCTTCGGGATGATTGAGCTTGACGCCGCGCTCCAGCCGCCGCCGCGCCACCATCGCCGCCATCGAAATCAGCAGCTTGTCTTTTTCTCTCGGAGTGAGGTTCATCGCCTACCTATGTGATTGCTGTTTGCTCAATTTACAGGTTCCAGACTTTCGGCACAGGCGCTCCATTGCGCAAGGTGGAAATGATCGGGATGAGGATTTTTCTGAGCGCGAAACCATCGGCGGCGGCAAGGCGCACGACGAGCTTCTCGCCCCAGTGGCTGGCGCCTCCCATATGCGTTTCGAGGAGCGGCCGGATACGGCCGAGATAGGCTTCCGCCTGCGGACCGACATAAAGCAGGGTCGCGAAGGCAACCTGGCCGCTCAGGACAGCCGCCTTGGCCGTTAATGCGGCTACATCGCCGTCCAGGCGCAGCTCCTCGGCATGAACCAGCCGTTCGCCGCGGCGGATGCGCCAGCGATCGCGAAACAATCCCTGCTCCATGGCCTCGCCCATGGCTTTCCGCCCAAGCAGGATCGCCTCGACGGCAAGGAATTCGGCCGTGCCGTCAAGCTCTACAGTCAACGCGCGCGAAAGCGAAGCACGATCGAAGAGGATGGTCTCCTGCGGCAGCCAATCGACCCGCGCACCGGCGCCAATCTTTATGGATGTCAGCACCTCGGCCGTACCCGCCGAAGCCTTGTAGATCTTCTCACAGGCCTGCGTCGTCACATCAATGCGCGTACCCGGCCCGGCGACGACGCTCCAATCCATCCGGTCGCCGCCGGTCAGGCCGCCGGCGGTGTTGATAATGACGGCTTCCATGGAATGGTCGAAGGTTTCCGGCAGTCTGATCTTTGCCGCACCCTCCTGAAAGAGCTCGGCAAGGCGCGTGCGGCCGCCAAGCGACTTGGCCGCAAGATGGCCGCGACCACGCGCCCTCTGCGGTCTCGTGCCTGCCGCCGTCATTGCCATCTGCCTCTCCACACATCACATCATGCCAAAGCCCCTGCATAATTCCCTAAATCGGCATCGATTTAAGGGTAAAATTATGCAGCAGATTAAAAGTGCTACAACGACCTTTGCGCGTCATGATTGACGCCCAGCCCTGCAGCCATTGAAACCCGGCAAAGAACAAACGCAAGCAATTTCTGTGCCTTATGCGATGCCACGCGATATCGGCCCATTATCAGCCATGTCAGCCACATTTTTCATCAAAAGCCAAAAAGAAAGGCAATCGCCTCAGACGGTCAGATGACGCCGGGCCTCCGGCGTATCCAGTGTCTCCGCCAGGCCTTCATGCACGATCTCGCCACGATCCATGATGTAGACGTAATCGGCGAGCTCGCGGCAGAAATCGAGATATTGCTCGACGAGCAGGATCGCCATGCCGGTGGAATCCCTGAGATAGCGGATCGCGCGGCCGATATCCTTGATGATCGACGGCTGGATGCCCTCGGTCGGCTCATCCAGCACCAGGATCTTCGGCCGCGTCACCATCGCGCGGCCGATCGCCAGCTGCTGCTGCTGGCCGCCGGAGAGATCGCCGCCGCGGCGCGAGAGCATGGACTTCAGCACCGGGAACAGGCTGTAGATATCATCAGGAATGCTGCGGTCGCGTCGGGAAAGCGGCGCATAACCGGTCTCGAGATTTTCCTTCACCGTCAGCAGCGGAAAGATCTCGCGGCCTTGCGGCACATAACCGATCCCCTGCTTGGCGCGCGCGAATGGTGCCATGCCGTTCAGTGTCACACCATTGAACGCAACCGTGCCGGCCGACAAGGCATGCTGTCCGGTGACCGCACGCAAGAGCGAGCTTTTGCCGACGCCATTGCGCCCAAGGACGCAGGTGATCTTGCCCATCTCGGCCTTGATGGAGATGCCGCGCAGCGCCTGAGCGGCACCATAATGCAGATTTGCGTTTTCGACTGTCAGCATCTCAATTCTCTTCCTTTTCCCTCACGCCCCCTCATCCCAAAACCACCTACCGCCCCAGATAGTTCTCGATTACCCTCGGATCACTGCTGACGAAATCGATCGATCCTTCCGCCAGAACAGATCCTTCGGCGAGACACGTGACCTTGACGCCGAGATCGCGGATGAAGCCCATGTCGTGCTCGACCACGACGACCGAACGCGTCTTGGCGATTTCCTTCAAAAGCACGGCGGTTTCCGCCGTCTCGGCATCCGTCATTCCCGCCACCGGTTCGTCGACCAGCAGGAGCTTCGGCTCCTGCGCCAGCAGCATGCCGATCTCCAGCCACTGCTTCTGGCCATGCGAAAGGTTGGCCGCCAGCTCGTCGCGCCGATGCGAAAGCCGCACCGTCTCCAGGATTTCCTCGATACGCTCGCGATCGGCGGGCGTCAGCCGGTAGAACAGCGTCGCGAAGACGCCGCGATTGCGGTTGAGTGCCAGTTCGAGATTGTCCCAGACGGTATGGCTTTCGAAGACGGTCGGCTTCTGGAATTTCCGGCCGATGCCGAGCTGGGCAATATCGGCCTCGTCCTTCTTCGTCAGGTCGATCTGGCCATTGAAGAATACTTCTCCCTCGTCCGGTCGCGTCTTGCCGGTGATGATGTCCATCATCGTCGTCTTGCCGGCACCGTTCGGTCCGATGATGGCGCGAAGTTCGCCAGGCTCGATGACGATCGACAGCGAGTTCAAAGCCTTGAAGCCATCGAAGGAAACGGAGACGTTGTTGAGATAGAGCATACTGTTGGGTTTGATATCGGGGATCATGGTCCTACTCCGCAGCCTGCACGGACTGTTGGGCTTCATCCTTCGCAGCCTTGGGCGGTGGGCTTGCCGGCGTATGTTTCCTTCCGAGATACTGCGCGATGGTGCCGACGATGCCCTTTGGCAGGAACAACGTCACCGCGACGAACAGGCCGCCAAGCGCAAACAGCCAGAACTCGGGAAACAGCCCGGTAAAGATGGTCTTGCCGCCATTGACCAGCACGGCGCCGATGATCGGGCCGATCAGGGTCGCTCTCCCGCCGACGGCCGTCCAGATGACGACTTCGATCGAATTGGCCGGCGCAAACTCGCCGGGATTGATGATGCCGATCTGCGGCACGTAGAGCGCGCCGGCAATACCGGCCATCATGGCCGATACGACGAAAACGAAGAGCTTCATATGCTCGACGCGATAGCCGAGAAAGCGCGTGCGGCTTTCGGCGTCGCGCACGCCCACAAGCACCTTACCGAACTTCGAGCGGACGATGGCCGAAGACAGCATCAATGCCAGCGCCAGGAACACGGCCGTGATGGCGAACAGCACGGCACGCGTGCCATCGGCCTGGATGTTGAAGCCGATAATATCCTTGAAATCGGTCAGACCATTATTGCCGCCGAAGCCCATGTCGTTGCGGAAGAAGGCAAGCAGCAGCGCATAGGTCATCGCCTGCGTAATGATCGACAGATAGACGCCGTTGACGCGCGAGCGGAAGGCAAACCAGCCGAAGACGAAGGCAAGCAAGCCGGGCGCGACGAGGACCATCAGCATGGCGAACCAGAACTGATCGAAGCCATACCAGAACCACGGCAGCTCCTTCCAATTCAGGAAGACCATGAAGTCGGGCAGGATCGGATTGCCGTAGGTGCCGCGCGAACCGATCTGCCGCATCAGATACATGCCCATCGCATAGCCGCCGAGCGCGAAGAAGGCGCCATGGCCGAGCGAGAGAATGCCGCAATAACCCCACACCAGATCGAGCGCCAAGGCGAGCAGTGCATAGGTCAGATATTTGCCGAACAACGACATCAGATAGGTCGGCACATGTAGTGCGCTCGTTTCGGGCAACAGCAGGTTCGACAGCGGCACGAGCACGGCGACGGCAAGCAGGATCGCGATCGCGATGCTGATACGGCGGTCGAGCGAGCGAAGAAGAAAGGCCGTGATCATGCTTCCACCGCCCTTCCCTTGAGGGCGAAGAGCCCGCGCGGACGTTTCTGAATAAAGAGGATGATGAGAACGAGGACGAGGATCTTGCCGAGCACCGCCCCCGCATAGGGCTCGAGGAACTTGTTGAGGATGCCGAGCGAGAAGGCCCCGACGAGCGTCCCCCAGAGATTGCCCACACCGCCGAACACCACGACCATGAAACTGTCGATAATGTAGCTCTGGCCGAGGTTCGGCGAGACGTTGTCGATCTGCGAGAGCGCGACACCCGCCATGCCCGCGATGCCCGAGCCGAGCGCAAAGGTGAAGGCGTCAACCCAGGAGGTACGGATCCCCATCGATGAGGCCATGCGCCGGTTCTGCGTCACCGCCCGCATCTGCAGCCCGAAGGCCGAGCGCTTGAGAAGAAGCAGGAGCGCAACGAACACGCCGAGCGAAAAGACGATGATCCAGAGCCGGTTCCAGGTGATGGAGAGATAGCCGAGGTCGAAGGAGCCGGACATCCACGAGGGGTTGCCGACTTCCTGATTGGTCGGCCCGAAGATCGAACGCACCGCCTGCTGCAGGATCAGCGAAATACCCCAGGTGGCGAGCAGCGTTTCGAGAGGCCGGCCGTAAAGGAAGCGGATAACGCCGCGCTCGATGACGAGGCCGACGGCACCGGTGACGATGAAGGCGACAGGCAGGGCGATCGCCAGCGACCAGTCGAAGAGTTCGGGATAAGAGGTGCGGATGATGCTTTGAACGACGAAGGTCGAGTAGGCGCCGAGCATCACCATTTCACCATGGGCCATGTTGATGATGCCCATGACACCGAAGGTAATCGCAAGGCCGATGGCGGCCAGCAGCAGCACCGAGCCGAGCGACAGGCCATACCAGACATTCTGAACCGCATCCCAGAACTTCAATTGATCCTGGATGCCCGCAATGGCGGCGGTAACATCGGGCTTCAGGCTATCATCGACGGAAACCGACGAGAGAATGCCGATGGCATCGCGGCCGCCTTCGTTCTTGATCGTCTCGATTGCCGCCTTTTTTTCTTCGATCGGACGGTCCGAGCCGAGCACGGCAACCGCTTTTGCGCGTTCAAGCACACCGCGAATGTCCGTGTCCTTCTCGGACTGCAGCGCCGTCTCGACGGCGTCAAGCGAATCCGCACTCGGCGCCTTCAAAACGGATTGCGCCGCCTCGAGCCTCGTAGCGCGATCCGGGCTCATCAGCGTCAGACCGCCGAGAGCCGCGCGAACCGCACGGCGCAGATTGTTGTTGATCTTGATCTTGCCGAGATTGTCCTTGCCTTCCTGGCCGACCACCTGCCCGCTCACGGGATCCAGCAGATCCATCATGTCGCCAGAGGATTTGGCGATGAATACCTGATTGTCGGATTTCCTGACATAAAGATCGCCGTCGGAGAAGGCCTGCAATGCCGGTACGACCTTGGGATCACCTGACTTCGCAAGGCTCTGGACGATATCGCCGGCCTTCTGGAAATTGGCCTGGCCGAGCGAATTGATCAGGCTATGGGCGTCCTCCTGGGCGCGCAGGCTTGTCGCCATCAGCACCAGCATCAGACAGAAGCAGGCGACCAGCGCCAAGGCCATGCGGTAAACGAATTTGTCGAACATTGCGCTAGTCCCCTCAAGCTGCCGCGGCCAGAAAATCCTGCCCGCGGCGATCTTGTGTCGGCTGGTATCAGGAGCCCTTGCCGCCGCACTTGCCGGTGGTGACGTTGAAGTTGCCGCAGTTCAGCGGCATGCGCCAATCCGAGATCAGGTCCTTGCTATCAGGCAGGTAGTCGGACCATTCCTTGCCGACCACGGCCGGGGTCTGCGACACGACGTCGAACTGACCGTTTTCCTGCACTTCGCCGATCAGGACTGGCTTGGTGATGTAGTGGTTCGGCATCATGGTGGCGGTGCCGCCGGTGAGGTTCGGTACCGCGACACCGACGAGCGCGTCGATCACCTTGTCCGGATCGGTCGTGCCGGCCTTCTCGACGGCCTTTACCCACATGTTGAAGCCGATATAGGCGGCTTCCATCGGGTCGTTGGTCACACGCTTGTCATTCTTGGTGTAGGCATGCCACTCCTTGATGAAGGCGGCGTTGGCGGGCGTATCGACCGACTGGAAGTAGTTCCAGGCGGCGAGATGTCCCACAAGCGGCTTGGTGTCGACACCGGCAAGCTCTTCTTCGCCGACCGAAAAGGCGACGACCGGAATATCTTCAGCCTTGACGCCCTGGTTGCCGAGCTCCTTGTAGAAGGGAACGTTGGCGTCGCCGTTGATGGTGGAGACGACGGCCGTCTTCTTGCCGGCCGCGCCGAAGGCCTTGATCTTGGAGACTTCCGTCTGCCAGTCGGAGAAGCCGAACGGCGTGTAGTTGATGATGATGTCTTCGTCCTTGACGCCCTTCGATTTCAGATAGGCTTCGAGGATCTTGTTGGTCGTGCGCGGATAGACATAGTCGGTGCCTTCGAGCACCCAGCGCTGCACGCCTTCGTTCTTCATCAGGTAGTCGACGGCCGGAATTGCCTGCTGGTTCGGGGCGGCGCCTGTATAGAAGACGTTACGCTCGGACTCCTCGCCTTCGAACTGTACCGGATAGAACAGGATCGAATTCAGTTCCTTGAAGACGGGCAGCACTGACTTGCGCGACACGGAAGTCCAGCAACCGAACACGGCGGAGACCTTGTCCTTCTGGATCAGTTCGCGGGCCTTTTCGGCAAAGAGCGGCCAGTCGGAGGCCGGATCGACGACGACGGGCTCGAGCTTCTTGCCGAGAACGCCGCCCTTCTTGTTCTGCTCGTCGATGAGCATCAGCATGGCGTCCTTCAGCGTCGTTTCCGAGATCGCCATGGTGCCGGACAGCGAATGCAGGACGCCGACCTTGATGGTGTCGTCGGCTGCGAAAGCGCCGTGGAATGCTGTCGTGGACATGATGGCGCCGAGCAGCGCGCCGGAGACGAGAGTCTTGAGTTTCATCTATGGTTCCCCTCTTTTGTCTGCCGCAACGGCCGGTAAACAAGGATTAACCGTTGCCTTCAGCGACTATCCGGCAGCCCCTTGGGAAACCACATACGTAATATGACGTAGGCGCCGGGGCGAAATGTGCAGCTTTGTGCACTCTCATGCCCTTAAGCACCGTATCGATCCGTGTTACGACATCTCTGGACCGCCGGAACGACCAAGGCGGGACGACTGAAGGGCAAGCATGGCTGCGCGGCAACGCATCATTCCGGTAAGACGCGAATATAATCGCTGGGTCGCAAACCAGACGCTGGAAGACTACGCCCTGCGTTTTACCGCCAAGAGCGCACGCCAGTTTTCCTCGCAACGCATCTCGCAAACCGCGATCGGCGCCATTTCCTTCCTGGCGCTGGAGGCGATCGGCGGCACGATCACGCTGTCCTACGGCACGACCAACGCTTTCTACGCGATCATCGTCGCCAGCCTCGTCATGCTGGCCGTCGGCCTGCCGATCAGCCGATACGCCATCCGCCACGGCGTCGACATCGATCTTCTGACCCGCGGCGCAAGCTTCGGCTATATCGGCTCGACCATCACTTCGCTGATCTATGCCAGCTTCACCTTCATGCTGTTTGCGATCGAAGCCTCGATCATGTCCGGTGCGCTCGAGCTGACACTCGGCATACCCGTGTGGATCGGCTACATCGTCAGCGCCGTCATGGTGATCCCGCTCGTCACCCATGGCGTGCGCCTCATTAGCCGGTTCCAGCTGCTGACGCAGCCCTTCTGGATCGTTCTCAACATCCTGCCCTTCGTCTTCATCGCCTTTGCCGACTGGGAAAAATTCGATCTCTGGCGCGCCTTCGCGGGCATCCATCATCCCGCGAGCGCACCAGGCACCGCCGCCCCCTTCGATCTGATCGAGTTCGGCGCCGCCTCCGCCGTCATCCTGGCGCTGATGTCGCAGATCGGCGAACAGGCCGATTTCCTGCGCTTCCTGCCGCCGGACGGCCATCGCAAATGGCGCCATCGCCTCGCCATCTTTCTCGCTGGACCGGGATGGGTCATCATCGGAGCGCCGAAGCTGCTCGCCGGTTCCTTCCTCGTCGTCCTGACGCTGACCTCTGGCGTGCCGGCCGACCGCGCCGCCGATCCCGCGCAGATGTATCTGACCGCCTTCGGCTACATGATCCCCTGGCACAATGCCGCGCTGCTCCTGATGGCAGCCTTCGTGATGATCTCGCAGCTGAAGATCAACGTCATGAATGCCTATGCCGGCTCGCTCGCATGGTCGAACTTCTTTTCGCGGCTGACACACAGCCATCCAGGCCGCGTCATCTGGCTGGTCTTCAACGTCGCCATCGCGCTCTTGTTGATGGAGCTCGGCATCTACCGGCTGCTGGAGGAGACGCTCGGCATCTTCTCGATCATCGCCATGGCCTGGCTCTGCACCATCTCCGCCGATCTCTTCATCAACAAGCCGCTGGGGTTGGCCCCGCCCGGCATCGAATTCAAGCGCGCGCATCTCTACGACATCAATCCGGTCGGCCTCGGTGCGATGGCGCTTTCGGCTACCATCGCTCTCATCGCGCATTTCGGCGCCTTCGGTTCGATCGCCGCCTCGCTTGCACCCTATATCACCCTGATCGTCGCACTCATCGCCTCGCCCGCCATCGCCTGGATCACGGGGGGCAAGTACTATCTTGCTCGCAAACCGCGACAGAGCTGGAAGAACCTGACCACCATTACCTGTTCCGTCTGCGAACACCCGTTCGAGCCGGAGGATATGGCGTGGTGCCCTGCCTATGCCGCGCCGATCTGCTCGCTCTGCTGTTCGCTCGACAGCCGCTGCCACGACATGTGCAAGCCGAAGGCGCGCCTCAATACGCAGGTCGCTACCGTCGCAAGGACCCTGCTGCCGGAAAGCATCGTGGCGAAGCTCGCCACGCGCCTCGGCCGCTACGGCATTGCCGTTGCCGTGGCGCTGACCGCCGTGGGAGCGATCCTGGCAATGATCGCGCATCAGGTCGGGGCCGCTTCTCCGGAGACGGCCGCCGTCGTCAATCGCACCATTCTCATCGTCTTCTTCGTCTTTGCCGTCATCGCCGGCGTCGTCTGCTGGTTCTATGTGCTTGCCCATGACAGCCGCGTTGTCGCCGAGGAGGAATCCTCACGCCAGAACACGCTGCTCTTGAAGGAAATTGCTGCGCACAAGAAGACGGACGCTGCCCTGCAGGGTGCCAAGGAAGCGGCGGAGGCGGCAAACCGCGCCAAGAGCCGCTATGTCGTGGGTCTCAGCCACGAGCTGCGCACGCCGCTCAATGCTGTGCTCGGCTATGCGCAGATATTGGAGCGCGACGAGACCATTCCGGCGCCCCGGCAATCCTCGCTGAAGGTCATCCGGCGCAGCGCCGAGCATCTTTCAGGCCTGATCGACGGGCTGCTGGATATTTCGAAGATCGAGGCGGGCCGTTTGCAGGTCTATTCCAACGAGATCAACATCCAGGATTTCCTCGACCAGATCGTCGACATGTTCCATCCGCAGGCACAGGCCAAGGGGCTGACTTTCATCCACGAACGCTCTCCAGCGCTGCCCGACTATGTCCGCACCGACGAGAAGCGGCTGCGCCAGATCCTGGTCAACCTGCTTTCAAATGCCATCAAATTCACCGATGAAGGCAGAGTCCGCTTCGAAGTGAGCTACCGCAACCAGGTCGCCACCTTCACGGTTTCCGATACCGGTCGCGGCATCGCGGCAAAAGATATTACCCGTATCTACGAGCCTTTCCAGCGCGGCGAGGCCGACAGCGTCAGACCCATGCCGGGGCTTGGCCTTGGTTTGACGATCACCCAGCTGCTGACGAATACGCTCGGCGGCGAGATTTCGGTCACAAGCGAGAAGGATGTCGGCTCGACGTTCAGAGTGCGCCTGATGCTGTCGGCCGTGATTCGGCCGATGAAACCGCCGGCGCAGGAGCAGCGCATTGCCGGCTACGAGGGGCCGCGCCGTACCATCGTCGTTGTCGATGACAATGAAGATCATCGCGAGCTGATGCGCGAGATACTGTCGCCGCTCGATTTCATCGTGCTGACGGCGGCCGGCGGGCCGGACTGCCTGACGCTGATCGAGGGCATCAAGCCGGATCTGTTCCTGGTCGATATTTCCATGCCCGGCATGAATGGTTGGCAGCTCGTCTCGCGGCTTAGGGAAAACGGCCAGACGGCGCCGATCCTGATGCTGTCGGCCAATATCGGCGATGCCGCCGCCGCGACCGACAGCGACGACAGCCACAACGACGCCATCTCCAAGCCGGTCGATATCCGCCAGCTGCGCGACAAGCTTGCGCTGCACCTCGGGTTGAAATGGCTCTATGCCGATGCCTCCGCCCCGGTCGCGCCAAAGCCGCCACCGCCCCTGAAGAGCCCAGGGATAGAACATGTCCGCGAACTGATGCGACTCGGCGAGATCGGCTATATCAGAGGCATCGAGGCGAAGCTTGCGGATCTCGCCAAGCTGGACGAGAACAGGCCCTTCACCGACGCTTTGCGCGCTCATGTCCAGGCCTTCGATCTCGACGGGTTCCTGAACGTGCTGCACGGCTTCGATACTGAAAAGGTAGAACAGATTGGCTGAGCCCACCCTTCCCCGTGACATAGTCTTGCTGGTGGACGATTCGCCCGAGGCGCTCGGCTTCCTGACGGATGCGCTCGAGCAATCCGGCTTCTCCGTACTGATCGCCACGTCCGGATCGGCGGCACTGAACATCGTCGAACGCATCACGCCCGATCTCATCCTGCTCGACGCCGTCATGCCAACGATGGATGGTTTTGAGACCTGCCGCCGCTTGAAGGCCAATGCGGGCATCGCCCAGATCCCCGTCGTGTTCATGACCGGACTGACCGAGACCGAGCATGTGGTGCATGCGCTCGAATCGGGCGGTGTCGACTATCTCACCAAACCGATCAATATCGATGAGCTGCGCGCCCGCATCCGCGTGCACTTGCGCAATGCCCGCTCCGCCCAGAGCGCCAGAGTGGCTCTCGACGCTGCCGGCCGCCATCTCCTGGCGGTCAAGGGCAATGGCGCCATCCATTGGTCGACGCCGCAGGCGACCCGCCTCATCAATGCCGCAACCGGCAGCGACGACGGGCTTGATCTCGCCTCGAAACACATTGCCGCCTTCATGCTGGAACGGGAACGGCTCGGTGCGGCACGCGACAATCTTCTTTCGATCAGCAATGGCGGTCAGGCCGCATTGCAATTCACCTTCCTCGGAGCCATCGGCCCCGACGAATATCTGTTTCGCCTGACGGCCACCAGTCAGCGCGCAGACGACGAAGCCTTGCGCCAGCACTTCGCGCTGACGCAACGCGAATCCGAAGTGCTGCTGTGGCTCGCCAAGGGTAAATCGAACCGCGACATAGGCGAAATCCTCGGGCTGTCAGCCCGCACGGTGAACAAGCATCTGGAACAGATCTATGTGAAGCTTGGCGTCGAGAACCGCGCATCGGCCGCCGTCAAGGCAGCGCATGTTCTGCATGAAGTGTAGGCACCGTCACGCCCTCTCTCGGCTTGCGGCAGGAAGAAGCTATATCACCCGATCCGGCGGCTGGTGCCCGGCAAAGAAGGCGGTGATATTGTCCACGACCTTCATGCCCATGGCGGTGCGCGTCTCTTCGGTGGCGCTGCCGAGATGCGGCAGGAGGACGACATTGTTCATCGCCCGCAGACGCTCGGGTACATGCGGCTCCGCCTCATAGACATCGAGGCCGGCGCCGCGGATCGTCCCCTTCTCCAGTGCGGAAATCAGCGCCGCCTCGTCGACGACATCTCCCCTTGCCGTATTGATCAGGAAGGCGCCGGGTTTCATGGCTGCGAAGCGGGCCGCATTCATCAGGTGACGGTTTTCGGCACCGCCGGGGCAATGAAGGGAGACGAAGTCCGAGACTTCGAGAACATCCTCCACCCTCTGCAGTTGCACGGCGCCATAGCGCGCGGCCTCCATCGGATCGATGGCGGAGCGGTTGTAGAAGACGACATCCATGCCGAAGCCGAAATGGCAGCGTTGCGCGAACGCCCTGCCGATGCGGCCGAAGCCGATGATGCCGACTGTCTTGCCGGTGACTTTGGTACCGACGAGATGCGTCGGCCGCCAGCCGGTCCATGCCCCGGCCCTGAGTTCGCGCTCCCCTTCTCCGCCGCGCCGGGCAACGGAAAGCAGGAGCAGCATGGCGATATCGGCCGTGCAATCCGTCAGCACGCCGGGCGTGTTGGTGACGACGATGCCCTTTTCCTTGGCGGCGGCGACATCGATGTGATTGAAGCCGACACCGAAATTGCCGAGGATTCTTGTGCGGATTACCTGACCTTCGAAGAGCGCGGCCGGAAGCTTGTCGGATACGGTCGGCAGGACGCCGTCATAGGTGAGCAGCGCCTCGCGCAGCTGCCCCGCATCGAGTGCTGCGTCATCCCTGTTCAAAGTGGTGTCGAAACGCTCCGAGAGCACGGCCTCGACCGCGGCCGGCCAGCGCCGTGTAACGAGAATACGGGGTTTGCTCATGCTGCCTTCCTCCTGCCGATACAGGGGCAGATTTAAAGCAGCTTTTGCACGAAGGAAACGGCGAACCGACTTCGGAACTATGAAAACGGCATGAGAAAAGCCCGGCCGATGGCCGGGCTCCTAAGATCAGCAATGCCCGTAAAGGCGATGCAAGAATTACTTCGAGATTTCGTCGTAGTTGTACTTGCCGTCGGAGCCCTTGGCCCACTTGTACATGACGTAATCCGGACGGGTGATATCGCCCTTGGCGTTGAAGCCAAGCTCGCCGATGGCGGTCTTGAACGGACCCTTTGCCTTCAGAGCGTCCGCAACAGCCATCGGATCGTTGGAACCGGCAGCCTTGGCAGCGGCAGCGATGACCTGCAGAGCCGAGTAGGAGTAGAGCGTGTAGCCTTCCGGCTCGTAGCCTGCAGCGCGGAACTTGGCAACCAGATCCTTGGAAGCCGGGTTCTTGCGCGGATCCGGCGCGAAGGTCATCAGCGTGCCGTCAACGGCGTCGCCGGCGATCGAAGCCAATTCGTTCGAGACGATACCGTCACCGGACATGAAGTGAGCCTTTACGCCCTGGTCGGCCATCTGACGCATGATGAGGCCGGCTTCGGTATGCAGACCGCCGTAATAGACGAAGTCGACGCCAGCCTGCTTCATCTTGGCGATGAGGGCGGAGTAGTCCTTGTCACCGGGGGTGATGCCTTCGTAGAGAACCTCCTTCACGCCGGCGGCGTTGAGGTTCTTCTTGGTTTCGTCGGCAAGGCCCTGACCATACGGGGTCTTGTCATGAACGACGGCAACCTTGGCGCCCTTGAAATTGTCGGCGATATACTTGCCGGCAACTTCGCCCTGCTGGTCGTCGCGACCGCAAGTACGGAAGGTGTTCCACAGGCCGCGTTCCGTGAACTTCGGATTGGTCGAAGCGGGAGTGATCTGCAGGATGCCGTTTTCGGCGTAAACTTCGGAAGCCGGGATGGAAACGCCCGAGTTGAAGTGACCGACAACGAACTTCACACCGTCTGCGACGAACTTGTTGGCAACTGAAACGCCCTGCTTGGCGTCGGAGACGTCGTCGCCGAGTTCGATCTTGACCTTTTCCCCATTGATGCCGCCAGCCGCATTGATATCGGCAGCGGCCTGCTCGGCACCCTTCTGGAGCTGCGCGCCGAACGCAGCATTCGGGCCTGTCAAGGGACCGCCAACGCCGACAATGATGTCGGCCTTAGCAACGCCGCCGAATGTGATCATCGCCGACAGAGCCACCGCCGACAGAAGATACTTCTTCATATTGTTACTCCCAATTTTTTAAGCGGGTTCCGTTTGATTTGCCCTGCGCGATACCCACCAATCATCACGCCGGTAAAGCTTGTATTCCGAACTTTGGAAGCATCATCCTGTCGTCGGTCTTTCGTTTTTATGAGGCAGGATGACGCAACTTCTACATACAGACTGTGCCTAGTTTCGGCACGCTGTCAATTCTTCTTCTTCCAGGAAAAGGCCGAGGTCTTTTCATAGAGCCAGTAATAGTTATTCACCATCTGATCGGTACGCCGATACCGGTATCCCGCCGTCGCAAAGACGAGCAGAAGAACGATGTCGATGATGTAGATGGTGGGATCGAACACCGGCCCTTCGAATAGCGAATGGTGCAGAAACTGCAGGCCAAGGCCGATCAGAAAGCTGTAGATGACGACAAGAGGATAGGTTTCCCAGTTGGAGGCGACAGCGCGGCCTGCGCGCCATGCGGTCCAGAAGCCGAGAATGACGATAACCGCGCGGATGACCATGCGGCCGCCGGTATCGCTGTCGAAGAGAAGTCCCTGCATGTCAAATTCTCCGAGGAACGAAACTCAATGATGTCCGCCTTCGAGATAGGCGGCGCGCACTTCCGGATTGGCGAGCAGTTCCTTGCCCGAACCGCTCATCGTCACACGGCCGTTGACCATCACATAAGCGCGGTCGGATAGCTTGAGCGCCGCAAAGGCATTCTGCTCGACAAGAAAAACCGTCAGCCCCTGGGTCCGGTTCAAGACCTTGATAGCCTCGAAGATGCCCTTGACGATCAAAGGCGCAAGACCGAGCGACGGCTCGTCCAGCAACAGCAGCTTGGGACGCGCCATCAGCGCGCGGCCGATCGACAGCATCTGCTGCTCGCCGCCCGAGAGCGTACCGCCGCGCTGCGACTGGCGCTCCTTGAGGCGCGGAAACAGCGTGAAGATCTTCTCGACGTCCTCGTTGAAATGCTTGAGCTTGTCGAGGCTCGCGCCCATCTGCAGGTTTTCATAGACCGTCATGCGCGGAAAGATGCGCCGGCCTTCAGGCGACTGGGCGATGCGAAGCCGCGCGATCTCGTGCGTCGGCATGTGGGTGATATCGCGGCCGTCGAAGGTGACCGATCCGGTTCGGGCCTGCGGGCTGCCGCAGATCGTCATCATCAGCGTCGATTTGCCGGCACCGTTGGCACCGATCAGACTGACGATCTCACCGCTGTTGACTTCGATATCGACACCGGCAAGCGCGCGGATATTGCCGTAGTAGGTTTCGACACCCGCGACCTTCAGAAGTGGTTGCCCCGCCATCAATTTTCACCCTCTTGGAGGTGTTCGACTTCGGCAATCACCTCTTCCACTTCCTCATCCTCGACACCCAGATAGGCAGCGATCACCCTCGGATCGTTCTTGACCTCATCCGGCGTACCGTCGGCGATCTTCTGTCCGTATTCGAGCACGATGACATGGTCGGAGATTTCCATGACCACAGACATGTCGTGTTCGATCAGCAGGATCGACGTGCCGGTATCCTTGCGGATGCTGCGCAGGAATTCATTCAGAACCAGGGATTCGCGAGGGTTGAGACCGGCCGCCGGCTCGTCGAGGCAGAGCAGCTCGGGGCCTGTGCACATGGCGCGGGCAATTTCCAGACGGCGCTGAGCACCGTAGGAGAGATCACCAGCGGGATCGTCGGCGCGGTCTATGAGATCGGCTTTCTCAAGCCAGAAGCGCGCGAGCTCGATCGCATTCTTCGCTTCGCTGCGATACCGGCCGATCCCGAGAAGACCGAGGATCGTGTAACCGGAGGCGCGCATCAGCTTGTTGTGCTGCGCCACCAGCAGGTTCTCGAGCACTGTCAGGCCCGAGAACAGGCGGATATTCTGGAAAGTGCGCGCCACCTTGGCCTCGCGCGTGATCCGAAAATCCGGAAGCCGTTCCAGGAGATATTCCTTGCCGGTTTTTTGATGCAGGCTGATCATGCCCATCGTCGGCTTGTAGAAGCCGGTGATGCAGTTGAACACCGTGGTCTTGCCGGCGCCGTTAGGGCCGATCAGTGCCGTGATGTCGCCGCGCTTCGCCTCGAAGGAGAAGTCGTTGATCGCCATCAGGCCGCCGAACTTCATCGACAGGTGATCGACCTTCAGCAGGATGTCGTCGGGGGTTGCGGTCACAGCGTTCATCAGCCGTGGCCCTCCTTGGTGAAGCTGCCGGAGATCGCTTTTCGCTCCTTGAGGAAAGCGGTCGGCTCACGCGTGCCGACAAAGCCGCGCGGCTTGAAGATCATCACGACCACCATGGCAAGGCCAAAGATCAGCATGCGGTAGAGTTCCGGTGTGAAGTCCGGGCCGAAGCCGGGAATGATCGTCGTATCGCCGAAGACCAGCCCGGTCTTTAGGAAGCTCATGTTGCGCAGCAATTCGGTGCCGCCAACCATGGCGATCGCAGCAATCGCGATGCCCTTCAGCGATCCCATGCCGCCGAGAACGACGATGGCGAGGATCACGGCGGATTCGAGAAAGACGAAGGATTCCGGCGAGACGAAGCCCTGACGCGCGGCGAAGAAGGAGCCGGCAAAACCGCCGAACATCGCGCCGGTTGCGAAAGCCGTGAGCTTCGTCGTCACCGTATTGATGCCGAGCGAGCGGCAGGCGATTTCATCTTCGCGTAGCGCTTCCCACGCACGTCCGATCGGCATGCGGCGCAGCCTGATGGTGACATAAGCGGTCAGCATGCAGAGCAACAGGATGACGTAGAACAGGAAGATCTTGTACCAGGCCGACGAGATCGGCAGGCCAAAGCTACGGACGAAGTTGTGCGGATCCTTCATATCGAAGGTGTAGAAGCCAAAGAACGATGCCTTGGTGATGTTGGAGATGCCGAAGCTTCCCTGCGTCACGTCGGTCCAGTTGGTCAGCACGATGCGGATGATTTCGCCGAAGGCCAGCGTGACGATCGCCAGATAGTCACCTCGCAGACGCAGGACCGGAAAGCCCAGGATCATACCCCAAAGCGCTGCAAGAAGGCCCGATATCGGCAGAAGCAGCCAGAAGGACAGACCGAAATGCATCGACAACAGCGCGTAGGAATAGGCACCGACCGCGTAGAAGGCGACATAACCGAGGTCGAGCAAGCCGGCGAGGCCGACAACGATATTCAGGCCCCAGGCGAGCATAACATAGATGAGGATCTGAATGCCGAAATTGTCGACATAGGTCAGCGATCCCTGCGGGCCTAAGATCGCCACCGCCGCCAACGGATAGATGAGCAGGAGGACGAGCGCGATCTTATTGAAATGCCTGGTGGCGAAGCTGGGTTCGCCCTCCACCTCAACGACCTTGGCCTTGGCGGCCTTTCGCGCGGCCAGATAAGGCTGAACGAAGACCGTCATGATAAAGCGACCGACGGCAGCGATTGCAACGATGATCGCCAGAAGGCCCCAGCGCTGCACGATGATCAGCTTGTTGTCCATGTTCTGTTCGGTCTTGAGACCGATGTAGAGAACGAACATGCCGAAAGCGATCAGCGCGGTCCAGAAGGCGTCCGTAATCCCTTTCTGGACAAGGCCGGGTGCGGTCTTGCCTGCAACGAAGTTTGAATGTGCCATGGCGTTATACCTTTTCGACTTCCGGCCGGCCGAGAATACCCGTCGGCTTGAAGATCAGCACGTAGGCCAGGATGCCGTATGTTGCGACGTCCTTGTACGCGATAGCGAAATTGCCCGACCAGAACGACTCGATAAGACCGATCATCAACCCGCCGAGGACTGCGCCCGGCAGCGAGCCAATGCCGCCGAGAACCGCGGCGGTGAAGGCCTTGACGCCCGGCACGAAGCCGTCCGAAAAGTTGGCGACGCCATAATACATCAGATACATCGTGCCGGCGACGGCAGCCAATGCCGCACCCATGATGAAGGTCACGGAGATGGTGCGGTCGACATTGATGCCGAGCAGAGCCGCCATCTTGCGATCCTGCTCGGTGGCGCGCTGGGCGCGGCCAAGCGCCGTCTTGTTGACCAGATACCAGAAGGCGGCAAGCAGCACGACCGTGATGATGTAGATGACGATCTGCTTCAGCGACACCGAGACGCCGCCGAAATTATAGACATCGCCCACAAGCGTCGGGATCGGCTTGTTGCGCGGACCCTGAGCGACCTGGATGAAGTTCGACAGCACGATCGACATGCCGATTGCCGTGATCAGCGGCGCAAGGCGGAAAGAACCGCGCAGCGGACGATAAGCTACACGCTCGATCACCCAGTTCCACAGGCTCGTCATCAGCATCGCGACGATGAGCATGACGAGCAGCATGATCGCCACCGGCAGGCCGGCGAAGAGCGAAACGAGGACCAGATAGGCGATGAGAGCGGCAAAGCCGCCAAGCATGAAAACATCACCGTGGGCAAAATTGATCATGCCGATGATGCCGTAAACCATGGTGTAGCCAATGGCGATCAGGCCGTAGATCGACCCGAGAGTCAGCCCGTTTAAGAGCTGCTGGATAAAATAATCCATATATCATTTCCCCTGGATGCGGCGTCAGCCCACCGCATCTCTTATTGCTTTTTTAGGTTCCTTCGCGAAGGCCCGTGGCCGCGATTCCATACTGTTTTCGAAGGAAATGTGAAGCCAAAAAGGCAAGAAATTGACAAATTCTTTTCAAATCGCTGTGGGCTGACGCGAATCCGACCAAAAATGACACAAAAGCGGCAGCTCGTGGCTCAAAAACAGCCAAAACGACCGAACTTCGAATCTTCGCTGAAAAGCTTTTATCAGCGACAGACCCTATCTCGGGCCTGCCGTCCTTGCGCTCGACGATATCTGTCAGGCGCGCATGCGTGCGCCATCGGCATCGAACAGAGGTTCAGCCTGCAAGCTCGCCGGCAGAAGCTCGCCGAGCAATTCAATTGACCACCCCTGCGCCTCGTCGGCGATGTCCTTCGGCACATAGCCGACGGCAACCGAAAGCCCGGAGGCGTGGGCGTAGCCGCCCGACGTAACCCAGCCGCAGACGGCGCCATTGTGATAGATCGGCTCGTCGCCGATGACATCGGCGTCCTTTGCCGAGAGAATGAAGCTACGCAGCCGCAGCACCCCGCCTTCCGCTTTCTCCTTGGATGCAGCCGCCTTGCCAATGAAATCGGCCTCCTTGGACAAGGCCACGAAGCGGTTCAGTCCCGCTTCCAGCGGCCCGTAAAGCGGACGATATTCACGCGCCCAGCTGCCATAGGATTTGTCGAGACGAAGCGCGTTCAATGCCCTCAGACCAAAGAGCCGGATGCCGAATTCGGCCCCCTCCTCCATCAGGAGGTCGAAGATGTAGCGCTGATATTCCGGTTTCATCCAGATCTCATAACCGAGATCGCCGGTGTAGGAGACCCGGCCGACGATCGCCGGCGCCATGCCGAGATCCATGCGGCGGATCGACATGAAGGGAAACTCTGCGGTGGAGAGGTCCTGATGGGTCAGCTTCTGCATGAGCTTGCGGGCATTCGGACCGGCGACCGACAGGCCAAGCAGCGAAAGGCCGAGAGCCTGCAATTCGACCGAGCCATCCTTCGGCAGCAGGCTTTCGAACCAACGCATATGATAGGCCTCGGCAATGCCGGAGCCGATGAGAAGGAAATCCCCCTCGCCCAGTTTCGCCAGGGTGAAATCGCCGATCAGCTTGCCGTCATGCTTCAGCATCGGAGCCAGCGTCATGCGGCCGATGGCGGGAATGCGGCAGGTGAGCAGCGTATCGAGGAAGGCTTCCGCGCCCGGCCCCTTGACCGAATATTTGGCAAAGCCCGAAGTTTCCATCAGGCCAACGCTCTCGCGCACGGCCTTCGCTTCGGCGCCGACGACATCGAAGTCGTTGGAACGGCGCCATGAGAATTGGTCGACCTCACCCTTCGGCGCGAACCACAGCGCCTGCTCGAGACCGTAATAAGCGCCGAAGACGCCGCCGGCCTGCTGCAGTATGTCGTAGATCGGCGTCGTCAGCAGCGGACGCGCCGCCGGCAGCTCCTCGTTGGGATAGCGGATCGAGAAGCGACGGGCATAATTCTCGCGTACCTTGGCATTCGTATAGGCGAGCGTCGCGTAGTCGCCATAGCGGGAAACATCCATGGCGAAGACATCGAAGCCCGGATCGCCGTAGATCATCCAGTTGGCGAGCGCGAGACCCACACCGCCGCCCTGGCTGAAGCCGGCCATGACGGCACAGGCCGACCAATAGTTCCTCAAGCCGCGCACCGGCCCGACGAGCGGATTACCATCGGGCGAGAAGGTGAAGGGTCCGTTGATGATCCGCTTGATGCCGGCATTGTTGAAGGCCGGGAAATGGCGGAAGCCGACTTCCAGTTCCGGGGTGATGCGCTCGATATCCTCGGCCAGCAACTCGTGGCCGAAATCCCACGGCGTCGTCACCGGCGACCATGGACGGCAGGCCTTTTCATAGGTGCCCATCAGCATGCCCTGCCGCTCCTGGCGCAGATAGATCTCGCCGTCGAAGTCGACACAATGCATCAGCTCCTTGCCCGTCGTCTTGTTGAAGTCGATGACCTCGGGCATGTCCTCGGTGATGAGATACATATGCTCCATGGCGAGCACCGGCAGCTCCAGCCCCACCATGCGGCCGACTTCGCGCGCCCAGAGACCGGCGGCATTGACGACATGCTCGGCGATGATCTCGCCCTGGTTGGTGATGACGCGCCAGGAGCCATCCTCGCGCTGCACCAGCTCCTCCACCTTGGTATGGAGATAGATTTCAGCGCCGTTCTTCTTGGCCGAACGGGCATAGGCATGAGTTGTGCCATAGGGATCGAGGTGGCCTTCGACGGGATCGTAAAGCGCGCCGACGAACTGATCGGGATCAAGGAGCGGCATCATGTCGTGCGCTTCCTTCGGCGTCAGCAGCGTCGCCTCCAAACCGTTGTAGCGGCCCTTGGCGAGAATGGATTTCAGCCAGTCGAAGCGCTGCGGCGTGGCCGCCAGCATCAGGCCGGACGTCAGATGCAACCCGATATCCTGGCCCGAATATTCCTCGATCTCCTTATAGAGTTCGACCGTATATTTCTGCAGCTTGGCGACGTTCGGATCGCCATTGATCGTATGCATGCCGCCGGCGGCATGCCAAGTCGAGCCGGATGTCAGTTCGGAGCGTTCGAGCAGCACCACATCCGTCCAGCCGAATTTCGTCAGGTGGTAGAGCACCGAACATCCGACGACACCGCCACCGATGACGACGACCTTGGCATGGCTTTTCATTGGGAATCCCCTGTTTTCGGCACGAAGCCGCCGGGTGTCTTCCCGCGCGACCGACCGTATTTGAGAGGAAACCTAGAGGCTATCCGGAAGGCCAAATAGCCCGAACTGCGAAACCGATATGTCTGTTTGCGCCATCGCAATTGTTCGGATCGCGCCATCTGCTATCGGCAACGGAATCCGGCTGCAAGCCATTCCATGTCCGGCGACATAAGGTTTTTCAATCGGCGAAACCGGCCGTCAGCGCGAACTCCCGCCCCATTTCCATGATCTCTTCGAAGACGCTGCCGGCATAGGAGCGCGGCACGATGATTTCGAAGCGATCGAGGCCGGTGCGCGCGACATTGGCGCCGACATGGCAGCACAGCATGCTCGCTGACTGTCCCTCGGCAAAGACCTGCGGATGCAGATCGACAGCCACGCATTTGGCAAGGATTCGGCGAACGCTGGGACCGGAAATGCGCAGCAGCACACGGCCATCGCTCTGCTCGAAGAAGGAAAGCCGGGCCGGATCGAGCTTGAAGAGATCCCGCGCCACACTATCGGCGCCAAGCGCCTCCGACACGACAAGCCATTCCCTCGGTCCGACGTTGCGAACAGATACGTCCTTGATCGCCTTCAAGCTCGCCAAGACATCATCCTGATCCCCGGCCTTGCCAAGCACCGAGAAGATCACCGGACGACGCAGCACAGCGAGATGATTCGGATTTGCGGCCGCCTCGAAGCCCGAAATATGATCTTCCAGCACGTGCCTGTTCTGAAACGCGACGCTCATCAATCCATCACCCCAAAAGTTTCTTGTTGTCGGGATCGACAAAGACCGGACTGCAGATTTCCGCCCCCACTTCCTCGCCGCGCAATCCGTCCCAGACGATCACATGCTCGCCAATCCGCTCCCGGCCCGACTTCAGGAAAGCGAGCGCGATGGAATGACCGAGCGTCGGCGAGAAACAGGCCGAGGAGACATGACCCTGATCGTTCACGGTCGATGGCCGTGCGCCTTCCTTCAAAAGATGCGCGCCGGCGTGAATTTCCTTCGTGGTATCGAGAGGCTTCAGGCCCACGAGTTGCCCGCGATCGGCGGCCGTCAGACCAAAGCGGGTCGAGAGCCTCTTGCCGATGAAATCCGGCTTCTGCGCCGCCATCATCCGTCCGAGCCCGACATCGTCAGGTGTGGTGCGGCCATCCAGTTCATTATGGGTGACATGACCCTTCTCGATACGCAGCACGTTGAGGGCTTCGACGCCATAGGGGCAGATGCCATGCACCTTGCCGGCCTCCATGATGGCATCGGCAACCGCCTCGCCGTAGCCGGCCGGCACCGCCAGTTCATAGGCGAGCTCACCCGAGAAGGAAATGCGGAACAGGCGCGCCCTGAGCCCACCCTTCAGCATGATTTCGGCTGCCGCAAGGAAGGGGAAGAACGCGTCGGAAATATCGTCTTCCACGATCTGCTCCAGCACCAGCCGCGCCTTCGGGCCGGCAATCGCCATCTGCGCCCATTGATCGGACGAGGACACGAAGCAAACGTCGAGCTGCGGCCAAAGCGTTTGAGCGCAGAATTCCATATGCGTCATCACCTCACCGGCCATCGCCGTCGTGGTCGTCATGAAAAAGTGGTCGGGCGTCAGCCGACTCGTCGTGCCATCATCGAAGACCATACCGTCTTCGCGCAGCATCAAACCATAGCGCGCCTTGCCGATCGGCAGCTTGAGGAAGGCGTTGGAGTAGAGCCGGTTGAGGAACTCCGCCGCATCCTTGCCGAAGATCTCGATCTTGCCGAGCGTCGACACATCGCAAAGCCCGACATTGTTACGGACATTCAGCACCTCGCGGTCGACGCTGTCGCGCCAGCCCTTCTCGCCCGGCCGGGCAAACCAGGACGAGCGATACCAGAGACCAGCCTCGACGAAGGCCGCGCCATTCTTCTTCGCCCAGCCATGCAGCGGCGATTCCCTGATCGGCTGCGCATGCTTGTCGCGCGCGGTTCCCGCCAGTGCGCCAAAGGATACCGGCGTATAGAACGGCCGGAATGTCGTGGTGCCGACGGCGGCCGGGCTGACACCGCGCATGCCGGCGATGATGCCGGCGGCGTTGACATTGCCGAGCTTGCCCTGGTCCGTTGCCATGCCGCTGGTCGTATAACGCTTGGCATGCTCCACATGACCGAAGCCTTCACGCAAAGCGAGGCCCAGATCCTTGCTGTGGACGTCATTCTGGAAGTCGACGAATGCCTTGTCCTTGGCACCCGGCACATGCCAGATCGCGGCGAAGGATGGATCATACTCACCCTCCACTTCGGGCAAGTCAGCCGCATAAGCCGTGCGGCCCAGGTTTTCGACAATCTTCCGTGCCTTGTCCGCGCCGTCGGCAAGACAGCCGGAAACGCTCTCGATACCCGCAGCCGAACCGGCAATCTCCAGCTCTCCAGAAACGATTGGCGCCATGAAGGCCTGCTTCTCGTCCGACCAGACCGGCTTGGCGCCGCGCTGGCACGCAAGATGGATGATCGGCGACCAACCGCCCGACATTGCCAGTGCATCGCAGGCGATCAGCTCATCCAGCCCACCGCGATCGGCGATGACGCCGCTGATGCGATATTTGCCTTTGGTCGCGTGGACGCTTGCCGTATGAACCACGCGCACGCCCTGAGGAGCAGCATCCGCCGATGCGGCACGCGTGTCGAGGATTGCCGAAATCTCGACGCCTGCAGCGGCGAGATCGGCCGCAGTTCGGTAGCCGGAACCGCCATTGGTGAAAACCGCCACCTTCTGCCCGGCAACGACGCCATAACGGTTGAGGTAGCTGCGCATGGCGCCGGCCATCATCACGCCCGGGCGATCATTACCGCCGAACACCAGCGGCCGTTCTTCCGCACCCGAGGCGAGGATGGCGCGCTTGGCGGCGATGCGCCAGAGCCGCTCGATCGGCAGGTCGGGCGATGGCATCGCTACATGCTTCTGTACCTTCTCGACCGCGCCGAAGACATTGCCGTCATACCAGCCGAACACGGTGGTCCGCGGCATCAAGGTCACGTTATCGAAGCTCTGCAGCTCCTCAAGCGTTGCCTGCACGAACACGTCAGCAGAAGCGCCGCCGATCGTCAGCTTTTCCGACAATAGCGAGCCGCCGAGCCGAAAGCCTTCGTCGGCCAATACCACGCGCAAGCCCGCGCGGGCAGCGGTCAGAGCCGCCATGAGCCCCGCCGGACCGGAGCCGATCACAAGCAGGTCGCAATGCGCCCAGGCCTTCTCGTAACGGTCCGGATCGGCCTGCATGACCGCCTTGCCGAGGCCGGCAGCGCGACGGATCAGCGGCTCATAGACCTTTTCCCATAAGGCGGCCGGCCACATGAAGGTCTTGTAGTAGAAGCCGGCGCCGAGGAAGGGCGAGAACAAGCCATTGATCGCGCCAAAATCATACTTCAGCGACGGCCAGCGGTTCTGGCTCACTGCACTCATGCCCTGATAGAGCTCAGCGACGGTCGCGCGCGTATTCGGCTCGGTGCGGCCATCCTTGCCGATGGTGACGAGCGCATTCGGCTCGGCCGAGCCTGCGGTCAGAACACCACGCGGCCGATGGTATTTGAAGCTGCGCCCGACCAGCATCTGATCGTTGGCAAGCAAGGCGGCGGCGAGTGTATCGCCTTCCAGACCCTTCATTTCCTTGCCGTCGAATTGGAAGGAAAGCGGGCGGCTCCGATTGACGAGCCCGCCTGTCGACAGTCGATAGGCCGTCATCGTGCCGCCTCCCTCGCCTTGTCCTCGGCATCGGTAACGGAAAAGACCTCGTGCGTGACATTGCTGCGCTCGACGACCAGCCAGCGGCGACATCCCGCGCTATGATGCCAGTACTCTTGAATCCGGCCGCGCTCGTTGTCGCGGACAAAGACATAGCGGTTCCAGTCTTCATCCGGTGCAGTCGGCGCCGGGCGAACGACGGATGCGCCGCGAATGGAGAATTCTTCCTTGGGTCGCACGCCGCAATGCGGGCAGATGATCAAGCTTGCCATTGGTATTGTGCCCTCAATGCAGGTTCGGCTGCGGACCCTTGCCGCCTTCGTCGATCGCAAAGCCGCGCTCGAAACGGTCGAGGCGCAGAAGGCGGCTGACATCGTGGCTCTCGCCCTTGGCGATCAGATGCGCGAAGCAAAAGCCCGAGGCGGGCGTCGCTTTGAAGCCGCCATAGTTCCAGCCGCAATTCAGATAAAGATTTTCGATGGGCGTGCGATCGATGATCGGCGAACCGTCCATGCTCATGTCCATGACGCCGCCCCAGGTGCGCAGCACGCGGACGCGCGACAGGCCGGGGATAAGCGCCACCCCCTCCTCCATGGTATGCTCGACGGTCGCAAGATTGCCGCGCTGCGCATAGGAGCTGTAGTAGTCGATATCGGCGCCGAAGACCAAGCCGCCCTTGTCGGACTGGGATATATAGAAGTGTCCTGCGCCATAGGTGATGACATTGTCGATAACAGGCTTCAGCCCCTCGGAAACGAAGGCTTGCAGCACATGCGTTTCGATCGGCAATTCCAGATCGGCCATATTGCCGAGGATCGATGTATGGCCGGCGGCCGCGAGCGCCAGCTTGTTGCAGCCGATGAAGCCACGGTTCGTTTCCACCCCTGTCACTGCACCACCCTCGTCGCGGCGGATGCCGATTACTTCGCATTGCTGGATGAGATCGACGCCGCGGCTGTCGGCGCCACGCGCATAACCCCAGGCGACCGCATCGTGCCGCGCCGTGCCGCCGCGCCGCTGCAGGAGGCCACCAAGAATCGGAAAGCGGGCATGATCGAAGTTCAGATAGGGCATCATCCGGCGGACCTGCTCGCGATTGAGCAATTCGGCATCGACGCCGTGCATGCGCATGGCATTGCCGCGCCGGGCATAGGCATCGCGCTGGCCATCGGAATGGAACAGATTGACGATGCCGCGCTGGGACACCATGGCATTATAGTTGAAATCCTGCTCAAGCCCTTCCCAGAGCTTCATCGAGAACTCGTAGAAAGGCTCGTTACCGGGCAGCAGATAGTTGGAGCGGATGATCGTCGTGTTACGCCCGACATTGCCGGAACCGATATAGCTCTTTTCCAGCACTGCGACATTGGTAATGCCGAATTCCTTGGCGAGATAATAGGCCGTCGCCAAGCCATGTCCGCCACCGCCAACGATGATCACGTCATAATGTGGTTTCGGCTCCGGCGTCCGCCACAGCGGCTGCCAATGGCGATTGCCTGAAAACGCCTGTTTTAGAAGCTGATAAGCCGAATAACGCATGCATTCATCCCGATCACGACCCGGCCGCACATTCGCACATGCAATAAAAACGACAAGTCCCGAAAGGACGAAAAAGCTTCGCAAACAGAACAAGATCTTTTCCGAATGCGCAGTGACGGGCACGGTCTGCTCTCGGAAGAATACATTGCCAAGCTGCCGAAAAGCCCGCCCACTCGGAAAGCCACACGGGGCGCTGTTGCTAAACCTTTGCTTACACGTTAAGGCGAAGGAAGGGGCATCGGAAGTCTAAACTTCGCAATCGCAACTTCTTATATATAATGTCCGGAGAGTTCAGGCGCGGACTGTGCGCGGAAGACGAAGAAGCAGATGCTTGCAACATTCGAAAAGGCGGCGCTCGAGGCAGGAAAGGCCATTCTGGAGGTCTATCGTGCCGGCTATTCCGTTGCCTTGAAGCAGGACTTGAGCCCCGTCACGCTGGCGGACGAACGCGCCGAAAACATCATTCTCCGGCACCTCGAACGCGATTTTCCCCATATCCCCGCCATTGCCGAGGAGCAGGTTGCCGCCGGCAAGATTCCGGACGTACGCGGCCGCGCCTTCTTTCTGGTCGACCCGCTCGATGGCACCCGGGAATTCATCGAGCATCGTGACGAGTTCACCGTCAACATCGCCTATATCGAGGATGGTATTCCCCTCATCGGCATCGTCTATGCCCCGGCACTTGGTGTCGCCTTTACCGGTGAACCCGGCAGAGCCCGCAAGCTGATCGTCGACGAGCAATTTTCCGTTGCCGACCGCCTGACCATCGCCGTGCGCGAACCACCCGCCAAACTGACCGCGCTAGCCAGCCGCTGCAACAGCAATGCGAAAACCGAAGGCTTTTTGACGGACAATGCGGTTTCCGGCTGCACATCGATCGGTTCGTCGCTGAAATTCTGCCTGCTCGCCGAGGGTAAGGCCGATGTCTATCCACGTTTCGGCCGGACCATGGAATGGGATACGGCAGCCGGCGATGCCGTGTTGAGGGCGGCGGGCGGCATGACGGTAACCGTCGAAGGCGGCCTTCTGACATACGGCAAGACCGATCAGAGTGAGGATTGCGACTTCGCCAATCCGCACTTCATCTGCTGGGGTGGACAGAAGCAAGGCGTGTCGGCGTAAGTTTATTTTTGCAAGTAAAAACAATTCTTGCACCTGCTCCCGAGCCGCAGAGCAGCAAATCAGCTACCGAAATTTCGGCCCTAAAGCGTAAGTTTTCACTGACGAAAAATCATAGAGTGAATACGATTCACCCTGAAATAACAGGGACTTTCAGGTGTTTTGCTCAGGCGAAACATACGCAAATCACCTCTCCGCCACATTGATTAAATTTATTAGCAAAGTCTTACCATGTGCTTAGGCAATTTTTAAATGTGGCAAGATAGAGTGCCTCTCGTGGTCTTGAGTGTGTGTAGAGAGTCCAATGACCGAAATGATACGTCCCCGAGTGAAGTATGTCATCGGCCCCGATGGCAGCCCGCTGACGATAGCAGACCTTCCGCCGCCGAATACGCGCCGCTGGGTCATTCGTCGTAAGGCAGAGGTTGTCGCCGCCGTGCGTGGTGGTCTGCTCAGCTTGGAAGAAGCCTGCGAACGTTATACGTTGACCGTCGAAGAGTTCCTCTCCTGGCAGTCGTCCATCAATACCCATGGCCTTGCCGGCCTCCGGACGACCCGCATACAGCAGTATCGCCACTGACAGCAGCGACAGCACCACCTTAATTTGCTTTTGTGTTCGGGCCTCTTTCCAGCAAAGAGGCCCGAATTATTTGTCGCACTGCTCTCTGAGAATGTAGCGCGCTTGGCAGCAAAGGGCTTGGCTCGGCGTTTTTCGACACCAATTTAAACGGAGACGATCCGTTAACAATCTCGATGGTTGGCATACGTCGGAGCACATGCAATCCTCGTCATCTGCAACGCGTTAAGGGAAAAAATCATGGATATCCGCAACGAAAACAATGCATCCGGCGGGCGGTATGTCGCGACCGTCGAAGGCCACGAGGCAGAAATGACGTTTTCCCGCACCTCCCCCAAGCTGATCATCATCGACCATACCGGTGTGCCGGATGCCCTGCGCGGCAAGGGTGTCGGCCAGGCTCTGGCCCTTCACGCCGTCGAGGAAGCACGCCGCGGCGGCTGGAAGATCATTCCGCTCTGCCCCTTCTTCAAGGCGCAGTCGCAACGCCATGATGACTGGCGCGACGTCGTCAATCTCTAAGCGCGGCGGCAGCAGGAACCGTGCGCACACTCACGTAATGCTTCATGCGCATATTAATCCGTCCAGATAGACGGATTACTTTTCAAAATGCAAAAGCTGCGCATGGCCGGCCCCGTCACGGCCAGTCATGCGCAGCTTTCATGCGCCCTTCGTAAATCGCCCGCATTGCGAAGATTACCCTCATATCGGGATGAAGCTAAACCCGATCCCGAAAGGGGCGCGAACTTGCGTTGTCAGGCGCGTGCCCGCGCCGAACCCAAACCATCACGCTCCTCGAGCGCGGCAGCCTTGGCATATTCCGCCTGCATTTCCTCGAGCGAACTTTCCAGCGTTTCTTCCTGAACCTGCAGCTCACGGATCGACACCTGCAGATTGTCCGCGCGCTGGCGGGCCGCCTTGGCAAAAGTCGGGTAAGCAAAGTGGTTAGGATCGGAAATGCCGGACTTCTTCTCTTCCAGCACGATCTGGCTTTCCAGTTCCTTCGTCATGCGGTCAAATTCCGCCATCATCATCTGCAGTTGCTGCAGTTGACGGCGTTTTTCGTTCACCTGAAACTCTTTCAGGCGAACAAGGCTCTCACGTGACTTCATACGCATTACTCCCGTGATGCGAGACCCCGGCTCTCGATATTCCCGCCCGCCGAACCGCTTTGAGACGGCTTGGTTAAAAAAATTTCCAGCGATCTTAATAAAAGCCTACCGCTGGTAACCTTTCGTTTACGGGCATCGTTAATGATAGGCGCAATGATTTAAGGCTCGGTAAATGTTGCGGTCGGATTTCGACATGTTGTCATTGATGAGTCGGATGAATCACTTGGCGTGAGTTCTTAATGCGATACTTTAGGAGAAGGTTTTACTGATTGTCGTTGGAAAACAGTGCAATGGAAAAATTATTTAATAAATTCGATACGACTTGCCAGAGTGAATCAGAATTTGTTAACCATTGCATGGCAGCTTCCAAATCAACCAGTGATTTGATCGGTATCGCGTAAGGGGGCTGACGACCTTTCGGCGGCGGTAAAGGGGACAATTATGCGGGTTCTACTCATTGAAGACGACAGCGCGACAGCGCAGAGCATCGAATTGATGCTCAAATCCGAAAGTTTCAACGTCTATACCACCGATCTCGGTGAGGAAGGCGTCGATCTCGGAAAGCTTTACGACTACGACATCATTCTTCTCGATCTCAACCTTCCTGACATGTCCGGCTACGAAGTGCTGCGCACCCTGCGCCTTTCGAAGGTCAAGACGCCGATCCTGATCCTCTCCGGCATGGCCGGCATCGAGGACAAGGTTCGCGGACTCGGCTTCGGCGCCGACGACTACATGACCAAGCCCTTCCACAAGGACGAGCTGGTCGCCCGCATTCACGCCATCGTCCGCCGTTCCAAGGGCCATGCCCAGTCGGTGATCATGACCGGCGAGCTCATCGTCAACCTCGACGCCAAGACCGTCGAAGTCGGCGGCCAGCGCGTGCATCTGACCGGCAAGGAATACCAGATGCTGGAGCTGCTCTCGCTGCGCAAGGGCACGACACTCACCAAGGAAATGTTCCTCAACCATCTCTATGGCGGCATGGACGAGCCGGAACTGAAGATCATCGACGTCTTCATCTGCAAGCTCCGCAAGAAGCTGGCCAACGCCGCCGGCGGCGCCAACTATATCGAAACCGTTTGGGGCCGCGGCTATGTGCTGCGCGAGCCCGACAGCAGCGATTTCGCCGAAAGCGCCTGAGCCAAACCTGCCTTTACCGCCGATACACGGAAATCCCGCCTCCTCAGGCGGGATTTTTTTTGGCGCTGCAATGGAGCGCAAAAGAACAGCCGCCTCGAAGGACGGCTATCGCTGCTTGATATGCCTCGTTAAAATTTACGCGGCCGCGGCACGATTGCCGAAGATGGCCGTCAGGATCTTGCGATCGAATGGTTTCAGCAGAAAATCGGTGGCGCCCGCGCGCTTTCCGGCCATCAGCTTGCGAAGGTCAGCCTCGATGACGCAGTAGTAGATCTTCACGTCCTTGCCATTGGGCATTGCCCGGATGCTGGCGATGAGCTCGAGCGCCCCTTCCATGCCGGCATCCACGATCAGATAATCAGGCATTTCGGCTTGGCAGCGCATCAGCGCCTCACGTGCATCGCCGGCTTCGCTCACGAGAAAATCCAGCTCGGACAGGATTCGTTTGCCGACCTTCCGTACGACATCCGATGTATCCGTTATCATGAACCGCTGCATCTATGAGCTCCCTGGCATCAGCCGCCATCATCCAATGCCGGCTTCAAATTGAAACGATAGGAGCAGCAAGCTAAGGATTCGTTACCGCTACATGATCAATTGAGCGGACAACCCCAAGATTGCACAGAATTTTCAATGCACGAAAAAATAAACCCGCCGCCGATGCTCGACCGCGGGTGAAAGACACCGGTGAACCGATCCGTTTATTGTGCTGCCATGGACGCCACGAAGGTCAATTCCTCCGGCGTCGCATTGTAGGAAAGCTCCATGCCGCTCTCTTCGGCAAGAAGAACCGTGTAGTAAGGCTGGATCGAATGTGCATCGATCGCCTCCTCCAGGGTACCCGAGCAGATTTCGGCAAATTTCGGTGGCACGCGCATCAGCCGCCCCTTCACGGTGATCGTGAACTTGGCGTCGAATTCCGGATTTTCGAGCGTCACGTCAATATTGCCACCGCGCGGAATGGCGCCATAGGCAACGAGGAAGAGATTGAGCAGCAGCTTGACGCGATTCTTGGCGATGATGGCGCGCGGGCCGATCCAGTTGACCTCGGTCTTCTTCTCGGCAGCGGCGAAATCCTTGGCCGCCCGCTCCGCTTCGCCCGTGTCGATCGAGGCCCCGACCGAGCCCGAAGCGCCGAAGGCAAGGCGCGCGAATTTCAGGCGGACGGAAGCGTTGAGCGCGCTTGTGCGGATCAGATCCATGGCATCGGCGTCAGCACCACCCTCGTCGAGCAGCTCCAGGCCATTGTTGATCGCCCCGACCGGAGAGATCACATCATGGCAGACGCGGCTGCATAGCAGTGCGGCCAGATCCGGTCCGGTCAAAGTGAGATTCGGGTTCTTCGACATTCATTGTCTCCTGAATGCTGGCAAGGCAAAATGCAGTCGAGTCCACGTTGCCACGGTAAGGTTGCCCGAGGGTTGTCGCAGCCAGTGTACCGCGCGCCATAATGACACCATATTTGGTAAACCGATTGTTAAGACCATCGACGCAAAATGCACTCATCACCATCAGACTTTTTCGCACGCGAATCGGCCTGCGATAGATGGGCGGAATGGTCTGAATATGGGGGCGTGCCATGCGTGGCGCATTCAGCCGAATGCGTTGCTTATTCGTCCCCGTTGCACCGACCATGATGAACGGATGACTTTCATGCGCTATGAACTCCTCAAGAGAATGCCAAGCCCCGGCACCAGGACGCTCGGCCTCGGCCTGATCCTGGCCATTGTCGCATTCGTGAGCTTCGCCTTGCCGGTCCGCCAGGCTTCTGCCGCGCCCACCAATCAGTATTCGGCGCAGGAAATCGTCGATGCCGGCCATTCTTTCTTCGGTTCCACCAGCGGCGGCCTCGCCAAGGTGGTCGAGCGGGCCTTCCAGCAATATGGCTTGCCGAATGGCTATATTCTCGGCCAGGAGGGTTCTGGGGCGTTCCTCGCCGGCCTGACCTACGGCGAGGGCCAGCTCAACACCAAGAACGCCGGCGAGCATCCGCTCTACTGGCAGGGTCCGTCGCTCGGTTTCGATTATGGCGGCCAGGGCACCCGGGTCATGATGCTGGTCTACGACCTGCCGAGCATTGACAGCGTCTATACGCGCTTTGGCGGCGTCAGCGGCCAGGCTTTCGTGGTTGCCGGCTTCGGCATGACCGTGCTGAAGAACAACAACATCGTCCTCGTGCCGATCCGCACTGGCCTTGGCGCCCGCCTTGGCGTCAACCTCGGCTATCTGAAGGTTACGTCCAGCCCGACCTGGAATCCTTTCTGATCCCGGGCCTCATATGGTCTCCCAGGCGCCCAGCCTTGGCCCGCGCAAATCGCGGGCCTTTTCTTTCCGTAAATTCGTCCTCGTGCCGATAAACCATATCCGCGTTAAACGCTTGCCCGCATGGCTAACCCATGATTAATCATTTTATCGAGATCGAACATAACTCCAGGATACTGGCCGCGTCGTGATTCAATTTGCTCTCTTGTTCGGATTGGGCTTTCTGACGGCCGCTCTTCTGGTCTTTCTCACCGCGCCGGCAATCCATAGCCGCATCGTCTGGTTCACCGAAAAGCGCCTGAAGGCGACCATGCCGCTGAGCCCTCAGGAAGTGCGCGCGCAGAAGGATATGGCGCGCGCCCTCTTTGCGGCCGAAAACGCCAGAACCGAACACGCCCTGAGCCAGGAGCGCGACAAGACCGTTGCCCTGCAGATCCATAATGGCAAGCTTCAGCAGGAAGCGAGCCGCCTCTCCGCCGGAAACGCGGAGCTGCAGACACGCATCGACGATCTGGAAGCGGAAGCGGGTGAACTGCGCTCCCGCCTGAGGCAAGAGGAGAGCTATATCAGCCAGCTCAAATCGGGCATCCATGCTGCCGAGCAGGCCAGTGCCGAAAAAGAAGCCGATATCGACGGGTTGCGCAAGCGGATGACGAAGATGGCCGCCGACACGGACAATCTCAAGATCGATCTCGCAACGCGCGAAACCGAAATCGAAAGCCTGAAGCTGCGCATCAATACATTGCGGGACGAGCGTGATACGCTGCGCCAGGAGCTGAGCGCGGCAAACCTGCGCGCTGCGGATGCCGCACAGGCGCTGCGGCAGGAAAGCGACAAGAACAAGCGGCTCGAGGAGCGCCTCAATCGCGAGATCGCCGGCAGCGCCGACAAGGAAACCGCGATCGAGCGGCAGGCTCAGGATGTCATCCGACTGAGGGAGCGGCTCGAAACCGCCGTCAGGGAATCCAAGGAGGCCGGCAAGGCGTTGCGCGCCGCCGGTCTAACGCCACCGAAAAAGCCGGCAAGAACGCCGAAACTTTCAGCCGCCGCGGTGATCGCGACCGCCGATGATCAGGCAAAATCTGCAGAACCGCCGCAAATGGCAGAACCGGAACGGACAGTGGAAGACGAGATCGCCGAAATGACGGAAGAGGTCCGCAACCGGGCTACGGCTCTTTCGGACCGTTTGGCAAAGACCCGCTCGCCCGCGCATGACGACGCCATGCGCGAGGAGATCGCGAAGATCGCTGCCAATATGGTGGCGCTGACGGCGCTGAAGGAGGGCGATAGCTCTCCGATCTTCGATCTCCTGCCGAAGGATAGAGAACCCGCCGAGCCGGGTGCGCGCCTCAGCCTTGCCGATCGCGTCGCGGCCATGCTGCCGAAGCATCCCTGACCGCCCCGTTCAGATGCGGCCGTGCTTCGCTGCCATCTCGTAAAGTGCGATGCCGCTGGCCGTCGCGACGTTGAGACTGTCCAGCCCCGGCGCCTGCGGAATGCGCACGCTGTCGAAGGCGGACAGGATACTCTCCGGCAAACCGTCCCCTTCCGTGCCGACGACAAGCGCCATGCGCTCCGAAGCCGTGACGTCGCGAATATCGACCGCCCCGCGCGGCGAGAGGCTCCAGATCGCAAAGCCATGCTCGGCCAGCGCCGCAAGCAGCTCCACGCTGCACGATTGCCGGCGGTAGGGCACGGTCAGGATCGAACCGACCGAAACCCGCAGCGCCTTGCGATAGAGCGGATCGCAGCAGCTCTCGTCGAGCAGTACCGCAGCCGCGCCGAAGGCTGCCGCATTGCGGAACATCGAACCCATATTGTCGTGATTGGAAATGCCGCAGCCGACGAGCACGAGCGCGTGCTTCGGGAGGCGATCGAGAAGGCCGCTCATCCCGTCTTCCACCGTTCTGCGTCCAATTGCCAGAACACCGCGATGGAGATGGAAACCGACAATGCCGTCGAGCACCTCGGCTTCGGCGACATAGATCGGGACATCCGACGGGAAGGTGTCGATGATGTCGCTTAGGCCGGCAACGCGGTTCTTGAGGAGCAGCACCTTTTCGGCGGTGAAATCGCCACCCGCCGAATGAGCGCTGGCAAGAAGCCGCAGCACGACAGTGCCTTCCGCAACAAAGCGGTTCTCGCGACCTGTCAGATCGCGCTCGCGGATATTGCGGAATTCGGCGATACGCGGATCGTCGGGATGCGTGATCTCGATGAGCCGCTCACTCGCCATCGTCAGGCCGTCAGTTGGACAGCGATACGGTCGCCACGATGCGACCGATACCGTAGTCGAAGACGATGGCTTGGCGCTGGCCGCCGGCAAGCGTGCCGTAGAACAGGATCTGGTTGCCCGACAGCGCCGTGGACTGCACCGTAAAGCCCGCCGGCAGCAGTGCCGTCACCGCAACCGGGGCATCGGACGGAATGCCGGACGCCGCCTGCCCTGCGGGCTTGGCCGCTGGCTTCATCGTCTTGTAGACAACCGCACCGAAGACAGCCATAAGGCTCACCACCATGACGGCCGCAGAGACGATCTGCAGGCGGATCATCTTGCGTCGGACTTTCTCCAGGGCCGGATCGAGGGGTTTTTCCTCTTGATCGTCTGGCTCGAGATTCGTCATCGATGCGTCCTTGCTTCCTGAAGAGCGCTTTGAGCGCCGGAGAATAGATTTGAGCGACCCCTTTAAAGAAGCCGCGGGCATTAGAAAAGTCCTAACCGTCGATGAAAATGCCGAAGGACGGCTGGATTCATGGCTGACGGCCGAGATCGGCGAGGAATTTTCCCGCAGCCGCGTGCAGGCGCTGATCAAGGACGGCGCCGTTACGCTCAACGGCGCGCCGGTGACCGACGCCAAGCGCAAGGTTCGCCTCGGCGACGTCTACGAGATCACCCTGCCCGAGCCGGAAGACCCGACGCCGCTGGGCGAGGATATTCCGCTGGACGTGCTCTACGAGGACGACGATGTCATTGTCATCTCCAAGCCCGCCGGGCTGGTCGTTCATCCCGCCGCCGGCAATTGGACCGGCACGCTGGTCAATGCACTGATCCATCATTGCGGCAGCAGCCTTTCCGGCATCGGGGGCGTTCGCCGTCCAGGGATCGTGCATCGGCTGGACAAGGATACGACTGGCGTGATGGTCGTCGCCAAAAACGATATCGCCCACCGGCATCTGTCGCTGCAATTTGCCGATCATGGCAGGACGACTTCGCTGGAGCGTGCCTATCAGGCCATCGTCTGGGGGCGCCCCCGCCAGCTTGTCGGCACCATCGATGCGCCCCTCGGCCGGTCGAGCAGCGACCGCACCCGCCGAGCCGTCAAGCGTCCGGATTCACAGGAGGCCGATGAGGCCATCACGCATTACGAGGTGCTGGAGCGCTTTCACGAGACGCCGGACTCGACTGCACTCGCCTCGCTGATCGATTGCCATCTGGAAACCGGCCGCACCCACCAGATCCGCGTGCACATGGCGCATATCGGTCACCCCCTGCTTGGCGACGCCGTCTACGGCGGTGGTTTCAAGACCAAGGCCAATCTTCTGCCGGAGACCGCAAAGCAGGTCGTCAACCGCTTCACCCGCCAGGCCCTGCATGCCTACATGCTGCAATTCGAGCATCCCCGTACCGGCGAGGTCATGCATTTCGAGGCGCCACTGCCTGGGGATATGGAAGAACTGGTTGAAGCTCTCAGGGGCTAGGAGTTCGTCTCCGGAGCGAGCGGCTGGACGTTCACGGCCTGCCGCCCTATAATGCCAGATATGGAGGACCGAAGTCCGAGCGCTTGTGTCTATCGAAAATGCGACCGCGTTTTCGAGGTCTATGTGACCGAGTTGCCTGTTGCCGGAGCATTCGGGAGGATAAACCCAAGGGCGAAGTCACGGCGGGACCGGCGGTCACGCTGCAATAACACTTGCGTGACCACATCCTTGAATCACCATTTCGCCGTACTTATCTTTACATTGGTTCAGTGCGGGGTCCTCGGACCCGTACGCCTTGGTCCGCTTCGAAGAAGGCGCGCAAAATACGCCCCCAGGAGGAACCAAATCTCGAATAGGAGGGTGCAAAATCATGGCCCGTAATACCTTACCGTCTATTGCTGCCGGAGAAGCCGGCCTCAATCGCTATCTCGATGAAATCCGCAAGTTCCCGATGCTGGAACCGCAGGAAGAGTACATGCTCGCCAAGCGCTATGCGGAACATGCCGACCGTCAGGCCGCGCATAAGCTCGTCACCAGCCATCTGCGCCTCGTGGCGAAGATCGCCATGGGCTATCGCGGCTATGGCTTGCCGATCGGCGAAGTCGTGTCGGAAGGCAATGTCGGCCTGATGCAGGCCGTGAAGAAGTTCGACCCGGAACGCGGCTTCCGCTTAGCCACCTACGCCATGTGGTGGATCAAGGCTTCGATCCAGGAATATATCCTGCGCTCCTGGTCGCTGGTGAAGATGGGCACGACGGCTAACCAGAAGCGCCTGTTCTTTAACCTGCGCCGGCTGAAGGGCCGTATCCAGGCTATCGACGATGGCGATCTGAAGCCGGAACACGTGGCCGAGATCGCCACCAAGCTGAACGTCTCGGAAGAGGAAGTCGTTTCGATGAACCGCCGCCTTTCCGGCGACGCTTCGTTGAACGCCCCGATCAAGGCTTCCGAGGGCGATTCCGGCCAGTGGCAGGATTGGCTCGTCGATGATCACGACAGCCAGGAAGACGTGCTGATCGAACAGGACGAGCTCGACACGCGCCGCCGCATGCTGGCGCGCGCCATGGGCGTGCTGAACGATCGCGAACGCCGCATCTTCGAGGCACGCCGCCTCGCCGATGAGCCGGTGACGTTGGAGGATCTCTCGTCTGAATTCGACATTAGCCGCGAACGTGTCCGCCAGATCGAAGTTCGTGCCTTCGAAAAGGTCCAGGAAGCCGTTCAGAAGGATGCGCTGGAACGCGCCAAGGCGCTTCGCGTCGTTGAAGCGACGGCCTGAAGCCTGTCTTCGGATAGATTTCTCTATAGGTGAAAATCAAAAGGCGGGCTGCGCAAGCCCGCCTTTTGCATATCCATCGATTTCAGAAAGCCTTACTGACCGTTCGAGGCGACACCGCCAAGTGCCTGCCATTCCGAAATCGCCTTGTTGAAGGCATCGGTGCCGGTCGGGCCTTTTTCCATCGTCAGCAGGGCGCGCCGGCCGTTGCGATAGACGACCGGAATATCGATCCAGTTACGGCTCTTCAAGAGATCGAGATTGGTCTTGCGCGCATCGGGGAAATCGTTGAGCGCGACCATATAGACATCATCGGTCACCTTGGCCGGCACCGCGATCAACGCATCGCCACGATCCTGCTCGGTCGCCTTCAACGCCACACGCTGGACATTATCGATCGCTCCGCCTTCGAAAGTCGGGGGAACCTGGAACGCCAGCTCGATCAGATGGCTCGCCGGAAGCGAGGAATCCGAATTTCGCGAAACGGTGATGGTAGCGGTCAGGCCGCGATCCGGAACGGTGATAAGACCCTGTACTGAAGGCTCCGGCCGGCCATCGGCCCCCTTGCCTTCCTGAACGGACCAGGTGACCGTGCCCTGGAAGGCGGATGGCGACGTTTGACCAAGGCGCTCCTCATAAAGGAAAACCTTCTGCCCGTTGGTAGCCGTCGCCGTCTGCTGCGTCACAGGCGGCGGCTGGTTGGCAGGTGCCTGCTGTTGCTGGCTGGCCGGGGGTGTCTGCTGGTCCGCGGAAGCGGATGGGTTCGGCGCGGTAGTCGCAGGTGCCTGGGTCTGCGCGGCAGCAGCATTGTTCGCCGGCGGCGTCGCCGTCGCGGAGGGTGCGGCGGAAGCGACATTCTGCTGCGCAACGGACTTGCCCTCGACGACACCCGGCTGACCGGTGGGGGCAGGCCCTTGATCCTCTTCCGTGCCATTGGCCAGAAGACGCTGCGTGAACTTCGTGTTGACCGTATTCGGGTCGCTGGTCACCGCGGCAACATCCGTATTGCCCACACCCGACGGCTGCTGGCTCGCCGGATTGTTCGGCTGCGGCGCGGCCGCCTGCTGCTGGGCGGGGGCGGAAGCGTTACCGTTCTTCGGTGCATTGTTGCCTGCCGTATCAGCCGCAGGTGGCGTTGCCCCATTCTTCGTTGCCGAGCTGACGAGTTTCGTCACCATGTTGTTGAGCGCATCACGGTTCAGCCAGGCCGCATAGCCACCGCCTCCAACGACCGCAAGTCCCACAAGCGTGACGATAATGCCGGTAATGTTGAGCCGACGGCGCTTCGGCTCCATGCGGAAACTGCGGCCCTGCAGTTTTGCCGCCATGCCCTGGTCGAGATCAGGCGGACCGGAGGAGCCACCACCGCGCTCGTCTTCCGCGCGCTTATCGAAGCCGGCAAGCTCCTTGAGTTCGCGCCAGCCATCGCTGGCAGCATCGGCATCAGGCGCCGTCTTGCTGGGAGAATGCACATCCGCAAAGAGATCGACGTCGTCAAAGGCGTTTTCCGGCATCTGCTGGACCGGCTTGGCAGCGGTAGACGAAGACTGCAATTCCTCGAAGACATCGGCATCCCAGACGAAGCCCTTGTTGATGGCCGGCGCCTTTGCGGTCTCGGATGCCTCGACGGGATGGCCGAACGGCGTCTCCGCGAAAGCTGCGGCCGGCATGACCGGCTCGGGCGCGGAATGACGAGTCGGCGCATCCACCTCGGCCCAGATCTGCTCGACCTGGCTTATGACGTCGTCGACCGGCGTATATTGCGCGCGTTGGTCGGGCGCGGCCTGGACAGGCTCAACGGCAACCGCCGGCGCTTCCTCCACGTGATGTTGCGGCTCGTCCTGATAAACCGGCTCGACCGCCGGCGCCTCATCTATCTCGGCATGGTGCTCGGCGCCGGCATGTTCAGCAGCAGGAACATGGAGTTCCTCTTCACGATGCGGCTCGCTCCATTCCTCGGCTACCTGATGCTCATGTGCATGGTCCTGCTCCACATACGAAGCAGGCTCTTCGTGAGCGGGCTCCTCACGGACAGGTTCTTCGTGGGCCGGCGGGGCAACGTCCGGTTCCTCATGGGCATGAGCCTCGGCCGGAGCCGCTGCAGGCTCTTCCACATCCGCTTCGGCATGGACGTCCTCAGCCGGATGTTGCTCGTGAACAGGCTCGGGCGCGACATCCTCGTGCACCGCAGGCTCTTGCACCTCGGGCGCTTCCGCGATCGGTTCCTCCGCTCCGGGAAGGGCCTCGGCATGCTCGGCCTCGACCTCGACGATTGCGGCCTCGAGCTTGTCGAGCTGACGGCGCAGCATTTCCTCGGGGGGGCGCGGCTTCATGCTCTCGAGCTGCCGCTGCACGGCACCGCGAGCTCGATCATAAACCTTGACCCGCATTTCGGGAGTATTTTCGGCCAGGCCGTCAACGGCCCGTCGAATAACTGCTACAAAATCCGCCATCAGTACTTTCTCATGATGCCCGGCGGGCAGCCGGGCCGGGATTCGTCATAGATACGCGACTTTAGCCCTCAAAGGGGTCAGTCACAAGTATGGTGTCCTCGCGCTCCGGACTGGTCGAAAGCAGTGCTACCGGAGCCCCGATCAGCTCTTCCACCTGGCGGACATACTTGATCGCCTGCGCCGGCAGATCGGCCCATTTGCGCGCACCGACGGTTGATTCCTTCCAGCCTTCGAGCGTGATGTAGATCGGCTCGACGCGAGCCTGCGCCGCCTGGCTTGCCGGCAGGTAGTCGATTTCCTTGCCGTCGAGCGTATAGCCGACGCAGATCTTCAGCTCGTCGAGGCCGTCCAGAACGTCGAGCTTGGTAAGCGCGATACCGGTGATGCCCGAAGTCTTCACCGTCTGGCGCACCAGCACGGCATCGAACCAGCCGCAGCGGCGCGGACGGCCGGTGTTGACGCCGACTTCGCGGCCGACGGTCGATAGATGCTGGCCGATCTCGTCATGCAGTTCGCAGGGGAACGGTCCCTCGCCGACGCGCGTCGTATAGGCCTTGGTGATGCCGAGCACGTAGCCGAGCGCCGTCGGGCCAAGGCCGGAACCGGCCGCTGCCTGTCCGGCGACCGTATTGGACGAGGTCACGAAAGGATAGGTGCCGTGGTCGTTATCCAGCAGCGCGCCCTGGGCGCCTTCGAAAAGAATGCGGGCGCCGGCCTTGCGCTGCTCGTCGAGCAGCCGCCAGACCTGATCGATATAGGGAAGAATATGCTCTGCAACGGAGCTGAGCTCATCGTGCAGGGCATCGAAGGAGATCTCGTCGACGCCCATGCCGCGGCGCAGCGCATTGTGATGGGTCAGAAGCCGGTCGATCTTGGCCGGCAGCGTTTCCGGCTCGGCAAGATCGCCGACGCGGATGGCCCGGCGGCCGACCTTGTCTTCATAGGCGGGGCCGATACCGCGACGGGTCGTGCCGATCTTCGTGCCGCTGTTGGAGGCAGCATCTTCGCGCATGGCGTCGAGATCACGGTGCAGCGACAGGATCAGCGGTGCGTTCTCGGCAATGCGCAGCACATCGGGGGTCACCGCGACGCCCTGGGCGCGTAGCTTTTCCACCTCGGCGACGAAATGGTGGGGATCGACGACGACGCCATTGCCGATGACGCTGAGCTTGCCGCGCACCAGCCCGGAGGGCAGCAGCGCCAGCTTGTAACTGACACCGTCGACAACAAGCGTATGACCGGCATTATGACCGCCCTGAAAGCGCACAATCACATCGGCGCGTTCCGAAAGCCAGTCGACAATCTTGCCTTTGCCTTCGTCGCCCCATTGCGAGCCGATCACTACAACGTTCGTCATTTATCCATTCCCGCTTCCTGCGCGCAGCCGCGCGCCTTGCTCAAACCCGCGCATCTATAAAGCTTTGTTTTTGGGAAAGCGACCCTGTTGTCTCAGGAGATTCGGCTTTTTGCATGACGAATCAGCCCCTCCAACAGGAATTTTCCCGGCCAGCGGCTGGGCGCACCCCGCCAATAACCCTCATCCAGCTGACTGCCCCTCCTCATAAAAGACCGGACTTGCGCGCGACGACATGGAAATATTCGGGCTCTGCCAAGACCGTCGCACCGGTTATACTCCGATGCCGTGATTATTCTTCCATCGAAGATCGGCGGCTCCCGCTCCCGGTTAGCACTAGAAGATTGTGGCTAACCGAGCTCGAGCGTGGTCACGCCAAAAACGCGATCGAGAGGTATTTCCGGCGCCTTGCCGCGATACATGCGAGCCGTTTCGAAAACCGGCGACAGGCCGCAATCTTCCGCAAGCTTGATGGCGTGAGCATTCTCCGCCGGCACATCCAGATAGACCGGCGCGCCCTTGGCCTTTGCAAGCAGCCTGCTCAGCAAGGCAAGTGCCACGTCCGGCTTATTGGCGAACAGCGGGCCGATCTTGTAGCCTTCGAAACAGCGCCGGATCGTGCCATAGCCGCGAACCCTGCTGCCGCCACCCACGATGAAGGATGCGCGCCTCTCCGGAGCACCGCACCACGCACGAATGAAGGAGTGGCGCAGACCGGGGAAGATTTCCGCATCGTAGTGCACCAATCCGTCAAGCTTGCCGTCGATTACCGGCACCACCTGCCTTGCCTGCTGCTCCTCCACATCGGGCACCTTTGGGATGCCGCCGTAGCGCAGGGTCCGGTACGCGGTCTCGAAGCCGTGGCGGCGATAATTTTCCTGTTGCGCGACGACGCCGTCCAATCCGACCGTGCGATTGCCCGCAAGCATCATGCCCTTGTTCCAGAGCTGCTTGCCGTATCCTCTGCCGCGAAGCTCCGGATGAAGAATGTAAAGACCGAGAAACGCGAAAGCCTCGCCGTATCGAACGACGGAGATGCAGCCGACAGGCACCTCTCCGACCGCACCGACCAGAAAGCCGGATGGATCTGCTTCCCAAAAGGCGGGAGCATCATCGACCCCGGGGTTCCATCCCTCTTGCCGAGCCCATTCCAGAGCAAGCTCCAGCTCACCAGCCCGCATTGTACGCACGGCAAAAGTCGACTTCATGCAATAGTCCCGAACCGCCCATTATACAGCCGCTCCCCACGGAACGATTGCGCCCAATTCATCATGCGGCAACATGATGCCAATCACAAGCGACAGCAATGATAAGCTGGAAATACAAAGGCTTCGTTTCACGCCGAGCACAAAGAACAACGCCAGTGGAACCACAGCAAGACAAACCGCCTTTTGTGACACTTCTATTGCAATTACTCCGGCAGGGTCGTCGCATATAGGCGTCCCTCGCGATCCTGTGTATAAGCACATTCAATCGCCAATGCCGGTTTCGTGCTTTCTCGTGGGATCCGGCGCCAGCAAAAGGAATGAAGTTTCATGCGCATCACGATGATCGGCTCGGGTTATGTGGGACTGGTGTCCGGCGTCTGCTTTGCCGACTTCGGCCACGACGTCATTTGCGTCGATAAGGACGCAAGCAAGATCGAGGCACTGCGGCGAGGCGAAATACCGATCTTCGAACCGGGCCTGGAGCAGCTCGTTGCGGACAATGTCCGCGCCGGCCGCCTCTCCTTCACCACGGACGTCGAAACCAGCGTCGCCGACAGCGACGTCGTCTTCATCGCGGTCGGAACACCTTCAAGGCGCGGCGACGGCCATGCCGATCTCTCTTACGTTTATGCTGCCGCCCGCGAAATTGCCGAGCATGTCAAAGGCTTCACCGTCATCGTCACCAAATCGACCGTACCGGTCGGCACTGGCGACGAGGTCGAACGCATCGTACGCGAAACCAATCCGCAAGCCGACGTCGCCATCGTCTCCAATCCGGAATTCCTGCGCGAGGGTGCCGCGATCGAGGATTTCAAACGACCGGACCGCATCGTCATCGGCCTCAACGACGAGCGCGCCCGCGGCGTCATGACCGAAGTCTACCGGCCTCTCTACCTCAACCAGGCACCGTTGCTCTTTACCTCCCGCCGCACATCGGAACTGATCAAATACGCCGCCAATGCCTTCCTCGCTATGAAGATCACCTTCATCAACGAGATGGCCGATCTCTGCGAGAAGGTCGGCGCTAATGTGCAGGAAGTCTCCCGCGGCATCGGGCTTGACGGCCGTATCGGCCCGAAATTCCTGCATGCCGGCCCAGGCTACGGCGGCTCCTGCTTCCCGAAGGATACGCTGGCGCTCGCCAAGACGGCGCAGGATTACGACAGCCCCGTGCGCCTGATCGAAACGACCGTGTCGATCAACGACAACCGCAAGCGCGCCATGGGCCGCAAGGTGATCGCGGCCATGGGCGGCGATATCAGGGGCAAGGCGATTGCGGTGCTCGGCCTGACCTTCAAGCCGAATACCGACGACATGCGAGACAGCCCGTCGATCTCGATCATCCAGACACTGCAGGATGCCGGCGCCACGGTGACCGGCTACGATCCAGAGGGCATGGAGAATGCCCGCCTGGTGATCGACAACATCACCTATGCGGACGATGCCTACAGCGCCGCACGCGATGCCGACGCGCTTGTCATCGTGACGGAATGGAACCAGTTCCGCGCACTGGATTTCGCCCGGCTCAAATCCGTCATGAAGGCTCCGGTCCTCGTCGACCTCAGAAACATCTATCGCCATGACGAGGTCACAAAGCACGGCTTTGCCTATACTAGCGTCGGCAGACCCTCGAACGACGCCACACTTTAGAGCGTTTACGCATTCCGAACGGAAAACCGCTACGCACTTTTCCTGGAAATGCTTTAAGCAAAGGCCGATCAATGCGCTATCTCATCACCGGCACCGCCGGCTTTATCGGATTCCACCTCGCCAGACGCCTGCTCGACGAGGGGCATTTCGTGGTCGGTTTCGACGGCATGACGCCCTATTACGACGTTAGGCTCAAGGAGAAGCGAACCGCCATCCTCGCACGCTCCAACGGTTTCAAAGCCGTCACCGGCATGCTGGAGGACAAGGCGGCGCTGGATCACGCCGCCGAACTCGCCGAGCCGGATGTGATCGTCCATCTCGCCGCGCAGGCAGGCGTCCGCTACAGCCTCGAAAATCCGCGTTCCTACGTCGATTCCAATCTCGTCGGTTCGTTCAACATCCTGGAATTGGCAAGAAACCTGCAGCCGAAGCACCTGCTGCTTGCCTCCACCTCGTCAGTCTATGGCGCCAACGAAAAGATCCCCTTTGCCGAAAGCGACAAGGCCGACGAACAGATGACGATCTATGCGGCGACCAAGAAGAGCATGGAGCTGATGGCACATAGCTACGCCCATCTCTTCCGTGTGCCCACGACAGCCTTCCGCTTCTTCACGGTCTATGGCCCCTGGGGCCGTCCGGACATGGCGCTCTTCAAGTTCGTCGATGCCATCAAGAACGACAGGCCGATCGAGATCTACGGCGAAGGCAAGATGAGCCGCGATTTCACCTATATCGACGATCTCGTCGAAGGCATCGTGCGTCTCATCGGCGTCGTGCCGTCGGAGGAAAACCGCGTGGTATCGGATGCGGTCATCGACACCCTGTCGAAGAACGCTCCCTTCCGCGTCGTCAATATCGGCGGCGGCCAGCCCGTCGGCCTGATGAGTTTCGTCGAAACCATCGAGACGATGCTCGGCAAGAAGGCGATCCGCAAGATGCTGCCCATGCAGCCCGGAGACGTCCACAACACCTATGCCGTGCCGGACCTCTTGATAGCGCTGACAGGCTTCAAGCCGCAGATCGAAGTCGAAGAAGGCGTGCGGCGCTTCGTCGAGTGGTATCAGGAAAACTATTGAGCAAAATGACAGGCATCGTCGAAACGGAACATTGGATCGAGAGCGGCGCCGGGCGCCTCTATGCAAAATCGTGGACACCGGATGCCGGGACCTCCCTGCCGCCGATCATCCTCTTTCACGATTCCCTTGGATGCATCACGCTCTGGAGAGATTTCCCGGAGCAGCTCGCTCATTCCCTCGGCCGTCAGGTGATCGCCTATGATCGGTTGGGCTTCGGTCGATCCGATGCCCGCACGGACGTTTTGCAGCAGAACTTCATGGCCCTGGAGGCCGGGCAGGCTGTGCCGCTGCTATGCGAGCAGTTCTCCATCCAGGAGTTCGTCGCCTGTGGGCATAGCGTGGGCGGCGGCATGGCAGTTGAAACGGGAGCACGCTTTGGCGAACGCTGCCGGGCCGTGATCACCATCGCCGCTCAGGCTTTCGTGGAGGAGAGAACCCTGCAGGGCATCAGGAGCGCGCAGCAGGAATTCAGATCGACCGAGACCTTCGCCCGGCTTGCGAGATATCACGGCAGCAAGACCGATTGGGTGCTGCGCGCATGGATCGACACCTGGCTTGCTCCCGAACGCGCCGAGTGGAGCCTCGACCCTGCGCTTGAAAAGCTACATTGCCCGGTGCTTGCCATTCACGGTGACCGTGACGAGTATGGTTCCGAGGCCCATCCACGCCGGATTGCGGCCGGACGTGGGTCGCTCCATATCCTGCCGGACACCGGACATTCGCCGCATCGCGAACGCCCTAGCCTCGTTATGAAAGCCATCGAAGACTTTCTGGCGTGAAGCGATGAGAAGGCCGGCTTACTCGGCCTGACCGGCGGAATGATAGGCCCGGTCGAAATAGATGAGTCCCTGTCCGCCATCGCGCTGGCGGATGGCATCGACCTCGCAGAACAGAATGTCATGCGTGCCGCCATCGGCCCGACGCACAATCCGGCAATCGAACGACACGAGAGCATCTTCGAGCACCGGCGCACCGGTGGACAATTCCGACCAGGAAGCGGCTGCGAAACGCTCGGCGACCGGGGTCTTGCCACCGAAGAGACGCGACAGATCTTCATGCGCTTCCGACAATACGTTAACGCAGAGCACGCCATTTTGCGTGACGGCGGGATGAACGGAAGCGCCGCGGTTCAGGCAGACGAGCAAGGTCGGAGGACTGTCGGTGACACTGCAAACCGCAGTCGCCGCAAAGCCGGCAAGCCCGGCTGGACCATCGGTCGTGACGATGTTCACGGCTGCCGCCATCCGTGCCATGGCGTTACGAAAATCGGCGCGCGCAATATCTGGATCGGCGACGGGCACCGCCCTCTCGATTGCCACGGAGGTTTTCATGTTCATTCCCACAGTCCCCTAACTCGCGCCGGATAACCCACACTATCTGGAGGATCGATGCGCCTCAAGAAACGACATTTTACGGAAGCGGCTCTTCGCGAGCAATTAGTTCCCCATAAAATCTATAAACAAAGGAAAATAACCAAGGCAGGAACCGAAGCTGTGAGGATATTCCGAAGCAGGTTTCAGGTTCGGGTGGAAATCAGAAGAAACATCGGCCGCTCGCGCTCGATTGCCCAATCCGGATGGACGGCGAGCTCCTCGTCGCTCGGCGACCATTCCTCGACATGCGCAATGGCGAAGCCCGATTTGATCAATAGGTTCAATGTCGTGCCCATCGTCCGATGCTGCTTGACGACGCCTTCGGCGAGCCAGTTCGTCACCCGCGGCCCCTCGATCTGATAGGCGCTGAGCGGCCAGACCTTGTGACCCTCGGCATCATCTAGCCATTCCGGCCGCCGTGGCGCCATATAGATCGGATGCTCGATCGAAAAGATTAGCCGACCGCCCGGCTTCAGCGCTTGACGGATCGTCGCCAGAAGGCGTGCAAAGCCTTCGATATAGTGGAAGGCCAGGGAACTATAGACGAGATCGAAGGTTGCCTCGGGAAGCTGAAGTTTCTCCAGATCGGCCCGGTCATAGCGAATGCATGCATCCGCCGTCTCGGCGCGAGCCCGCGCCAGCATCTTCTCGGAAACGTCGAGGCCCAGCACGCTGGCGGCCCCCTGCCCGACAGCCCACCGGCAGAACCACCCGAAACCGCAGCCGAGATCGGCGACGTCGAGGCCCTTCATGTCAGGCATCAAGGCACGGATGGCGGGCCATTCGGCCCGTCGATTGAGCGCTGCAGGCGGCTATAGCCCTCAAAGAAGGCCGGATCGTCGTAGATATTCTGGGTCATATTCGTCTTCTATCCTCTGCGCGGCCCGGAAGTGACCGTATCGGAGGCATAGTTCGTTTCCTCTTCGCTTAGACCATAAACATGCCGACGGAAAGCCGGTTGAAAGGGAGGTTCGGCCGGACCGGTCAAGCTGCCGGCTTTGGCCGCGATAGCCACTGCGAGTAGGGCTTTACGCCGAAATCCGGATCCGCCGCCTCATCGAGCACATGGATGAATTCGATCGAATGCCCGTCGGGATCCGAAAAATATTGCGACACGGCCGGCACCCAACCGCCAACGACCGGCTCATCGAGCGGCTCGCCATTAAAACCCTTCGGCTGGACGCCATAAGCCTTCAATGCAGCAGCGGAGCCGAGTACATCGGCAAGAGAGGTTCTGAACGCGATATGAAGGCGCATCTTGAGAGGGGAGCTGCCGGTTTCCCACAGGCCGAGCATGCCCATGCGTTTATCGTCGATCCACAGGAAGGCGACATTCCTGCTCTCGATGACGGTTGCAAGCTCCAGCTTCAGGACGTCGCGATAGAAAGCGATTGAGCGCTGAAGATCGGCAACCGTCAGATGTGTCTCGTAAAGGCCCAGAATGCGGGGCATCGACGGATCGGCCGAATGCTCGGCATGACCGGTCGTCATCACATCACCTTCGCCGCCGTGACCTCGACCTCGACCAGAAACTCGGACCGTGTAAACCCGCCGACGATCAGCAGCGTGGAGACCGGTGCAGGATTTTGGACATAGCGATCGCGCACGGCCATATAGGCGGGAAAATCCTCGCGCGTGGTCACGAAGCCGCCGATACGGATGACGTCGGCAAACCCCATGCCGGCCTCCTCGAGGATAGCACCGATCGCTTTAAAACACAGTTCGGCCTGGCCGGTAACATCAGGCGGAATGCGATCGTCGATACCGATGCCGAGCTGGCCGGACGTGACCAGCAGGCTGGCGCCCGGCGGCACCAGCAGGCCGTGATTGTAATTGCCGAAAGGGCGGCGGACGGATGGGGGATTGAATACCTTTTTCATCGATACCGACTCCTAGTGGACCGGACCGATTTCAGCATTTTGATTGTATGCCGACAAGCCGTTCAATGCGCTTGCGCTGAAATATCAGCCCGATTTCGGCGCACTTCCAACAAGATATGTCCGAAAAGTGCTGCAAGCACAATCGGCCCGCCGATGAGCGTTGCCGTCGACGGACGCTCGGCAAAGACCATCCAGACCCAGAGCGGCGTCAGAGGCACTTCGAGCGCTGTCAGCAGGGCGGCATCCGAGGCCGGAACCAGCCGCGAGCCGAATGTATAGAGACTGAGACCCATCGCATTCTGGATGATGCCGAAGGCGATGATCAGCCCGAGATCCTGTCCGGAGATCGAAAGCGGCGAGGCAAACCAGAAGGTGATGAAAGAGCACAGCCAGGCGGAAAGCGCCATGGCCGGCAGCATCGGCACATTGCGATGCTGCCGCATGACGACGGCAAGGCAGGCGACGGTCAGCGTCATCATCGCGGCCAGCCCCTTGCCGAGCCAGCTGCCGGCATCGCTCACATGGCCGGAAAGCATGACGAGCACGCCGATGAAGGCAACGCCACTGGCAATCAGCGTCCTCATGTTGGGACGTTCGCGGATGAAGAGAAAAGCGACACCCGCGGTGACGAAGGGCACGGTCGCATAGATGACCATGGCATCGGCGACCGACGTATAATAGATCGAGCCAATGCCGCTGATCATGGATGCGGTGGAAAAGATTGTCGCCGCCAGCGAAGGACCACCCATGGAGCGCAGGATGCGAAAAGCGTTGCGGCGCTCGATATAGAAGAAGAGCGCAAAAACGCCGAGGCCGGAGACGATGCCGCGGCAGAACAGAATGGTCATGAGATCGGCATGGATCGCCCGCACGAAAAGGCCCGATGTCGACCAGGCAAGCGCCGAGAGCGCGACATAAGCCACACCCAACCTATATTGCTGCTGTTCCCCCGCCGTCACGATGAAATCCCCTGCCCCGTCGAGGCAGATCATTAGCGGGTGGCCATGATGCCTACAAGCTGAGCTTGCGTCGCAGCGTGTCGCTGACGCCGGAAGATCACGAGGGTTGCAGGAAGGTCACGCCACACCCTGCCGTGAGCAAACAAGAGGCGTCGTCTCAGCGTTATTATTGGCAAGACCGCTTTGATCTTGCACATCTTTACGATCGCTCTACCGTTCTGGCGGCTTCATCGAAGGAGAATCAATTGCGCCTGCTGTCGGCCACCTTGTTTGCGTGCGGCTGCGTCAGCCTGGTCGACGGCCCGCTATGGCCGCCGGCGCAAACCTATGTCGACAAGACGGTGCAATGCAGCCAAAGCGACAATCCCGGCCGCTGCGAACACACACGCGACAGCTGGAAGGCCGATTATGAGGAAGCCATCGCAGGCGAGTATCGCGCGCAGAAGCATGTCGCCCTGTGCCTGAGCACCGGCTGCGACGAGGCGATCCAGCCCGACAAGATGCTCGGCTGCGCTTGGCGCATGGTCATTGCCGAATCACAACATGCTCTGCCTGACAGCATGGATGTCGCAAATCTCAACCGCTTCTGCGGAACAGGCTATCTCGACGAGAACGGAAAACTCGCAGCCGCCTCGCAAGCGAAGGCGATGCTGCGCCTCATCGGCAAATAGCAGGCCACGCGGCAGGAGCTGTCTGCCGCGTGGCTTGGTCATTTTTCGAGCTTACGCGTAGGGCACAAGGAATTTGCCGATGGCCTCGATCTCGTTAGGGCGAATATCGTGACCGCCCGGATGCCATTCGAGGGTGACCTCTGCAGCCTGCCGCGCAAAGTAATCGGCGAGCGACTTGGTGACCGGCGCCGGCGCGATCGGATCGCGCTCACCCGCGGTGATCAGCACGCGCTTGCCTGCCAGCCTGGCATTGTCCTTCGGCTGAAAGGGGATCAGCGGATGCATCAGCACCGCCGCATCGAACAGATCGCCATGCTCGATCAGGACGTTGGCGAGGATATTGGCGCCGTTGGAAAAGCCGAGGCCGAGCACCTGCGATGCGCCATATTCCGCCGCCAGTTCCGAGACATATTTCGCCATCTTTTCCGTCGCCCTGGCAAGATCGGCCATGTCATAAACGCCCTCGCCTGTGCGGCGAAAGAAGCGCGCCGCGCCATATTCCGAGACATCACCGCGCGGCGAGATGATGGTGACGTCCGGTAGCAGCCGGGCAGCGAAATCAAAAAACTGGTTCTCGTCGCCGCCGGTGCCATGGAAGGTGAAGAAAATAGGCTTTCCGGGTGCACCGGCCTTCAGCCGGTGCACATAAGTCGTATCCGTCATGATCTTTCTCCTGGATTAGCCTTCCAGCGGTTCGAGATGCTGCTCGATCAGCCCACGCAGATGCGCATGTTGTTCTGGCAGTTTCAGCGCCTCGCCAAGATGGGCCGTATCCTCATCGCGGTTGAAGCCAGGTTCGTTGGTGGCGACTTCGAACAGCACGCCGCCCGGCGTGCGGAAATAGATCGCCCAGAAGTAATCGCGGTCGATGACCGGGGTCACCTGATAGCCCGTATCCATCAGCGCCTTGCGCACCTCGAGCTGCTTTGCGCGGTTCTCGACGGCAAAGGCGACATGGTGGACGGAGCCGGCGCCCGGAAGCGCCCGATTGATGTTCGGCATCGTCTCGAGGTCGACATAATCGGCGCCGTTACCGCCGGGAATGGCAAGCCGCTTGATGCCATCATGTGTATCGACGACTTCGTAGCCCATGTACTTCAACAACTCGGCCGTGGCGCCTTCATCCCTGAGCCGCATGGCGACGGAATGGAAGCCTCTGATGGCATGCTCGGCATCGACCCCGTTATGCGTCCAAGGCTGCCGCTTGTCGTCCTTGACCTCGACGAGCGCGAAACCATCGCCATCCGGACCGGCAAAATGCAGGCGCTTCTGGCCGAAGGATTCGTCGGCCTTCAAGCCCTCGACGCCATGCTGGCCGAGCCGCTCGGTCCAATAGCCGATGGAACCTTCCGGAACGGAATAGACTGTGTTGCCGACTTCACCGGTGCCCGGGCGGCCGCGCGCCATCTTCGGGAACGGGAAATACGTCATGATGGTGCCGGGCGTGCCGATCTCGTCACCATAGTAGAGGTGATAGACATCGGGAGCGTCGAAATTCACCGTCTTCTTGACGCGGCGCAGGCCGAGCGTGTCGGTGAAGAACTTGTTATTGGTCCGGGCGTCTTCCGCCATCGAGGTAACGTGGTGAAGACCTTTGATCTGGTTAAGCATCTTAAACCCCTTGTCTCGCCTGCACCGGCAGGCGTTTCTCATGGGCAGAAGATGGTCTTGTCGGCCGCGTTTCGATAGCCCCGAATAGCCAAACGGATTGTCTTCAATGAGTGAACGATAAATTCGGATCGTTCACTGATGTAAGCTACGATCCGGAAAGCAGCGCCTTACTGAGCATCCGGATTGCTTGGCAGTGCCCAATCGATCGGATCCCGGCCATGCGCGACCAGATAGGCATTGGCCTTGGAGAAATGCCGGCAGCCGAGAAAACCGTTATGAGCCGATAGCGGCGACGGATGCGCCGCCTTCAGCACCAGATGGCGCTCGGTATCGACGAAGGCGGCTTTCTTCTGCGCATAGGAACCCCAGAGCATGAAGACGACGCCGTCGCATTCATCGTTGACCCTGCGGATGACGGCGTCGGTGAAGCGCTCCCAGCCCTTGCCCTGATGCGAGGCGGCCTGGGATTCCTCCACCGTCAGCACGCTGTTGAGCAGAAGCACACCCTGCTTTGCCCAGCTTTCCAGAAAGCCGTGGCGGGCCGGCGGAATGCCGAGATCGGTTTCCAGTTCCTTGTAGATATTGACCAGCGACGGTGGGATGCGCACGCCGGGGCGCACGCTAAAGCAGAGCCCATGCGCCTGGCCGAAACCGTGATAGGGATCCTGCCCGAGAATGACCACCTGCACCTCGTCGAGCGGTGTCAGATCCAGCGCCCGGAAATACTCGCTGCCACGGGGAAAGATCACCTTCCCGCGCTGCTTTTCCTCGACAAGGAAAGATTTGAGCTGCTGCATGTAGGGGCTTTCGAACTCCTGCGACAGCGCCTCTTTCCAGCTCTCCTCAAGCTTGATGTTCGCTTCCGCCATCGTTTCCGGCCTCCGTCTGTTTTCAGCATGTCGATTGAGGATGAAAGCGCCGGCGTGTCAAGAAAATGGCGGACGCCGCGGCGGGGAGATCACAGTTTTCGGGAGGTGGTGGGGTCTGGTTCCAAGCTCGTCTCGTAAATGACGTAATCACAACAGCAGGACACGCAAGCGTTGACAAGGCGGTTCGCTTCCGCCAATGAAAGCCATCCCAATTTTCCGACCGGTGTCTCATGCTTCCCTTGCATTCCCTTGGCGAGCGCATCGTTGTGCTCGGCCCCTCCAATGCTGGCAAGTCAACCCTGGCGGTTGCACTCTCCAAGAAGCTCGGCTTTCCGACCGTGCATCTCGATCAGCTTCATCACCTGCCTCATACGGACTGGAAGCAGCGCCCCGAAGCAGAATTTGCCGCGCTCCACGATGCAGCGATTCTTGGCGAACAGTGGATCATGGAAGGCAATTATACGCGCCTGATGCCGCAACGTTTGGCTCGCGCGACCGGCGCCATCCTCATCACCTCCAATCATTGGCTGCGCTTTTCCCGCTATCTCAAGCGGACCCTGATCAACCGCTCAGATCGAGCAGGCCATCTCGAAGGCGCCAAGGACAGCGTCAAATGGGAGATGATTCACTGGATACTCGTGAAGACCCGCAACAGTGGCGCCAAATACGCAAAAATTCTTCAGGAAGCTAATTTGCCGATGGTGGAATGCCACACAGCGGAGGCGCTCAATGGCCTTTATCGGGCTTGGGATCTGCCGAGCAGGCGATAGGCCTCATACCGAAATGGTCTTCGAGTTAATACACGCGGTCTACAATCACCCCTTGATCCGTACCATCTGCGGATCATAAAGCGGCTTCAGCGACACCCGACACGGCACTCGGCTCTGCGCGACATCGAGCTCGTAGCGGCCGGACAGCACGAAATCCTCCGTCACGCCGCCGGGATCGCGGACATAGCCGTAGCCGATCGCCTTGCCGATCGTGTAGCCATAGCCGCCGCTCGATAGCCAGCCGACACGCTGGCCATCGCGATAGATCGTCTCGCGGCCGAGAAGCACGGTTTCGGCATCGTCGGGCACGAAGCAGGCGAGCATCTTCTTGACGCCCAAGGCCAGCTGGCGCTCGATCGCCTCCCTGCCGCGGAATGCGACGTCCTTCTTCGTCTTCACCGCCCAGGCAAGCCCTGCTTCGATCGGAGTATGATCCGGCCCAATATCCGAACCCCATGCACGATAGCCCTTCTCCAATCGGCAGCTCTCGATGGCGCGATAGCCGGCATTGATAAGCCCGTATTCGCGACCAGCCGCCATCAGCACGTCATAAACGCTAGTGGCATATTCCACCGGCACATGCAGCTCGTAACCGAGTTCGCCGACATAGGTGATGCGCAGCGCCCTGACGGGGCAGCCGGCGATGCCGATAGTCTTCACCTTGCCGAAGGGGAATGCGGTGTTCGAAACATCCGCCGAGGTCACGGCCTGCAATATCTCGCGCGACTTCGGCCCCATCAGCGACAGGACCGAATAGGCGGAGGTGACGTCTACCAGTTCCGCATGCATCTCGGGCGGAATATTGCGAGCGATCCAATCGAAATCACGCGTTGCGAAGCCGGTGCCTGTCGTGATGTAGAATTCATTCTCGGCGATGCGGCCGACAGTAACGTCGCATTCGATGCCGCCACGGTCGTTCAGCATCTGGGTGTAGGTCAGTGCGCCAACAGGCTTGACGACGTCGTTGGAAGCGATCCATGAGATCGCCGCCTCGGCATCCCTGCCCTTCAGCACGAATTTCGCAAAGGAGGTCTGATCGAAAATGACGGCCGCTTCGCGCACCGCCTTATGTTCGCGGCCGACGGCATCGAACCAGTTCTGCCGTCCATACGTGTACTCGTCCTTCGGCTCCTCGCCCGCAAAGAGATCGGCAAACCAGTTCGGCCGTTCCCAGCCGAGCTTTTCGCCGAAGCAGGCGCCCTGCGCCTTCAGCCGATCGTAAAGCGGCGACTTGCGGCAGGGCCGGCCGCTGGAATGCTCCTCGAAGGGCCAGGCCATGGTGTAATGCTTGCCATAGGCCTCCAGCGTGCGGGTGCGCACCCAGTCGGTGTCGAAATGCGGGCGGCCGAAGCGCCTGATATCGACAGGCCAGAGATCGTAGGGCGGTTCGCCCTTGGCAACCCATTCGGCGAGCGCCATGCCCGCCCCGCCGGCGGATGCGATGCCGAAGGCATTGAAGCCGGCGCCGACGAAGAAACTCCTCAGTTCCGGCGCCTCGCCGAGAATGAAATTGCCGTCGGGCGTAAAGCTCTCCGGGCCGCACAGCAGCTGCTTGATGCCGGCCGTCTGCAGCGCCGGCACACGCACCAGCGCCTGCTCCATGATCTGCTCGAAGTGGTCGAAATTGCTGTCGAGCAAGGTGTAATGAAAATCTTTCGGGATGCCGTCGAGTGCCCATGGGATAGGATCGGGCTCATAGCCGCCCATGACCAGCCCGCCGACCTCTTCCTTGTAATAGGTCAGCCGATCGGGATCACGCAGCGTCGGCAAGTTGGACGGCACGCCGAAGGATTCGGTGATGAGGTATTGGTGCTCGACGGAGACCAGCGGCACATTGACGCCAAAACGGCTTGCAAAAGTTCGCGTCCATTGCCCCGCGCAGACGACGACGCGCTCGCATTCGATACGGCCTTTCTCGGTGATGACGGCACGGATCCGGCCCTGGTCGATCTCCAGATCGAGAACTTCGGTATCCTCGAAGATCGACACGCCGCTCATGCGGGCGCCTTTCGCCAGCGCCTGGGTGATATCGGAAGGATTGGCCTGACCGTCCGTCGGCAGGAAGGCGGCGCCGACGAGATCGTCAACATCCATCAGCGGCCAGAGATTGAGCGCTTCCTGCGGCGTCAGCAGGTGCATCTGCAGGCCGAAGGACTGCGCCGTCGTCGCCTGCCGCTTTACCTCGGTCCAACGCCCCTCGTTGCAGGCAAGGCGCAGGCCGCCATTCATCTTCCAGCCGGTGGCAAGCCCCGTCTCCGCCTCGAGCTTCTTGTAGAGATCGACGGAATAGCCGAGCATCTGTGTGATGTTGGCGCTGGTGCGCAGCTGGCCGACGAGGCCGGCAGCATGGAAGGTCGTGCCCGAAGTCAGCTTCTTGCGCTCCAGCAGCACGGTATCGGTGAAGCCGAGTTTGCCGAGATGGTAGGCCGTCGAGCAGCCGATGATGCCACCGCCGATGACGACGGTCTTTGCGGTAGCCGGCAGTTCCTTCATGACATTACCTCAAGAATGGCGATAATCCTGCCAGGCGCTCTCGAAGCGCCTGAGATTTTCAACTGTATAGGAAGAATAATCGAATTCGATGTCGGAATGGATTTCCGAAACCATGCTCCACATCGTCTCGCGCAGGAGTGAGGCGCATTTCATCGCCTGATAGCGCCGATGCAGTTCATCGCCGACGGGAGCCTCGAAATAGGCCTCCAGCATCGCCTCTTCCTGCGCCTCGGAGAATTCATTGTTGGAGGCAAGGCCGCCCAGATCGAACAGCGGCGTGTTGAACCCCGCATAATCCCAATCGATCAACCACAGCCGCTTGCCGTCGTCGAGGAAATTCGCCGCCAGCAGATCATTGTGGCCGAAAGCGATCTCGAAAGGACCCGCTTCGCGTTCGAGCCGCTCTGCCGTCTCCAGAAAGGAAGGCAGCATCGCTCGGTGCCGGCTACCGCCGGCCTCGAGAACGGCCGCATAGTCCCTGACCACATGGAAGACCCAGAAGATCGCCGCCTGCCCACGAAAATACTTGCCGACGTCGCGATGACAGGACCGGACGAGCGGCACGGCACGGCTCATCATGGCTGGATTTCTCATATCATCGGCCGACAGCGGCCTCGCATCGATATAGTCGAGCACCAGTATGCCGGGTTCATGATGGATCACAGCAGGCGAAAGACCGGCCGCATGGGCAGCCCTGCTCGCCGCCAATTCATTGGCGCGGCTGATGTGGTGAACGGGAATATCCGCCCCAAGCCGGACGACGAAACGCCGGCCTGCGTTGCCGACCAGATAGTTGCGATTGGTAATGCCGCCCGCCAGCGGGGCGATCTCGATCGCCCCGTGCCAGATGCCCAGAGAGTGGATCCTGTCTTCCGGCGTCGCAGCCATTCCCCCTCCGGTACCACTGCTGAGCATCCTTCGGATGAGAAAGGTCCCTTACAAACGCGAAGCTGTCAAGGGCACCCCACAAAATGAAACGAAGATTTGGCTTTTTGTTGGTTTCGAGAGGCCACTCGAATTGGATGAGCTATGGATATCGCGAATACGGCGCTTCACCATAGGTGAGATTTGTCTTAAAAACTCAAGCGCGAGGCAATCGGATCAAGCTGTGCGAACTGGCGCCTCTGGCGGCGTCAGGGGTCAGTTATTGTGGACGCCAGGCACATTTCGGGATCATACCCTCAATAGGATCAGCAACCATGTCGGGCATATCCCAGCCACCGCTTCACTCCAATCATCGCGAACGCGAGATTCTGGAGGAACTGCGCCTGGCCGGCGGCGCGAGCCGCATCCAGTTCCTGGCCGAACGGCTCGGCGTTTCCGAAGAAACCATCCGCCGCAATATCCGCAGCCTGGAGGCCAACGGGCTCGTTACCAAGGTGCATGGCGGCGTCCACATCAAGGATTCGATGATCGAGCCGCCGCTGCATCTGCGCATGAACGAGAACGCGGAGGCCAAGCGGATGATCGCCGCTTCGGTCGCCGCCATGATCGAGGATGGAGACGCACTCTTCCTCGATGTCGGCTCGACCACCGCCTTCATCGCCGTCGCGCTGCAGAAGCATCAGAACCTCTTCGTCGTCACCAATGCCGTCGCGGTCGCTCACGCGCTTGCCACTCGCAATGGCAACCGCGTCTTTTTCGCCGGCGGCGAACTGCGCGGGCATGACGGCGGCGCCTTTGGCATGGAGGCCGCCAATTTCCTGCGCCGCTTCAACATACGCCATGCCATCCTGTCGGTGGGCGCCATCAACGCCACCTCCGGCTTCATGCTGCACGATTTGGAGGAGGCGGAATATTCCCGGGAAGCGGCCGGCCGCGCCGAAAACTGCATCATCGTCGCCGACAGCGCCAAGTTCGGACGCAGCGCGCCCATTGTCCTCAACGAACCGTCAGCATTCGATAAGTTGGTCACCGACGATACACCGCCATCAGACATTCGCGCCATGCTGGAGCGCAACAACATCGAACTCGTGGTCGCCAATCGGCAGCGGGCCGAGCGGCGATAGATTGAAAGTGATGCTATCGGCATCGCCGGCATCCGCTTCCGGAATGCATTGAATCTCCTCAATCCTTGCACATCGCCTCAAGCGTCAGCGCCGCCTTGCTCGCATGACGCTCCTTGTGACGCAGCAGCCGGAAGCTGCGGACGGGCAGATCGAAGGTTGCTTGAACAAGCAAACCCTGTCCGAGATAGGCGCTTGCCGCAGCACTGGAAACAGCCGCAGCGCTTTCCCCGGCACAGACGGCGGACAGCACCGCCTCATTGGAGGGGAGGACGAGCGCCACGTCGAGATCTCGCGGGTTTGCACCGAGCCTGGCGACCGCATTCTCGAATTCCGAACGCGTGCCCGAGCCCTCCTCGCGCATCACCCAGGAGGTGCCGGTGGCGAGGTCGGCCGCGGTCAACCGCCGACCATCAGCCCAGGGATGATGCGGCGGCACGACGATGACGAGCGCATCCTGAGCGACGGTCTTCATCGACAGCGCCGGCGCATCTACTTCGCCTTCGATGAAGCCCAGCTCGGCCGCACCGTCGATAACGGCTTCGGTTACGGTTCGCGTATTGCCGATCGTCAGATCAAGTTCGATGCCAGGATAGTCGCGATGAAACCGCATCAACAGAGGCGGCAGCCAGTAGCTGGCGATGGTCTGGCTCGCATAGATGCTGAGCCGGCCGCGCTGCAGCCCACCCAATTCAGACAGCATGAGTTCCGCCGAGCGCACGCGGGCGAGCGTCGCCTTGGCTTCACCCAGGAAGGACCGTCCCGTCTCCGTCAGCTCGATCCGCCGGCCGACGCGATGAAACAGCTCCACGCCGTAATAGGCCTCGAGATTCTTGATCGCCGAGCTGACGGCCGAAGGCGTCAGATGGATGGCTTCGGCGGCATTGGTCAGATGTTCGCGCTCGGCGACGGCGACGAAAATTGCGAGCTGCTCGAAGGTCATGGGAAATCATTCTAATTTATCGAATGAAACATAGGATAATATTCGATGGATGTCGACATCGACAGATGAGACTTTCCTGCCGTCACCGAAGCATACCAAACGAACGACGGCACGATATGTCACTTGCTCGACGCGCAAACACGATCCTCCCCGGCCTCGCACTCACCTGTGCCGTCGCCTCTCTCGCCTATGCCGGCGAACATCTCGAAATCGGCCTGTTCGGAGGCCGATGGATCGAAAGCCTGGTGCTTGCCATCGCGATCGGCATCGCCGTCTGCACTCTCAAGCCGCTGAACCCGGCCATGAAGCCCGGCATCGATTTCAGCGCCAAGACCCTGCTGGAAATCGCCATCGTGCTTCTCGGCGCCTCCATCAGCCTCCCGGCCATTCGCGGCGCCGGCGTCTGGCTGATCGTCGGCATCGCCATTGTTGTCATTTTGTCGATCGCCGCCACCTACGTCATCGGGCGCGCGCTTGGCCTGCCGCCAAGGCTGGCAACGCTGATCGCCTGCGGCAATTCGATATGCGGCAACTCGGCAATCGTAGCCGTGGCCCCCGTGATCGAGGCGGATTCGCAGGAGATCGCAGCCGCACTCGCCTTTACCGCCGTCCTTGGCATTGCGGCAGTGTTTCTGCTGCCGCTTTTCTATTTCCATCTCGGCATGAGCGTACCGCAATACGGCACTCTGGCCGGATTGACCGTCTACGCGGTGCCGCAGGTACTGGCCGCGACCGCGCCCGTCGGTCTGCTCGCCATCCAGACCGGCACGCTCGTCAAGCTTGTCCGCGTCCTGATGCTGGGTCCCGTGATCTTTCTGTTCGGCATCATTACCAAGGCTGAGGCCGTTGGCGCCGACGCCCGCGGCAGCCACCATCATTCGCTTGTTCCCTGGTTCATCTGCGGCTTTCTCGGGCTGATGGCGCTGCGCTCCTTCGGCCTTATTCCGGATACGCTGGTTGCTCCAATGGAGGTGGTCTCGGGCATCCTGACGGTCATCGCCATGGCGGCGCTCGGCTTGTCCGTGAATATCCGCTCCGTCGCGCATGCGGGAGGTCGGGTCATCGCCGCTGCGACGCTATCGCTGCTGATGCTCGGTCTGATCAGCTACGGCTTGATCGCCGTCTTGCAGATCCAGTAGCCCGCGTGCCCGCCGTGGATCGGTTCTTGTCCATGACAAGAGCCGCTTTCAGCAACGCAGCGATCTCGCTTCCAGAAGCGGGATAGCCGATGGCATAGCCTTGCAGCCCGTCGCAGCCGACTTCCGCCAGGATGCGCGCATGTTCTTCGGTCTCGACCCCTTCGGCAACGACCTCGACATTCAAGGCGCGCGCAATATCGACGATGGAACCGACAAGTCGGCGCCGCTCGTCCGATACCGTCACCGCCGTCACCAGTTGCCGGTCGATCTTCAACCGCTTCGGCTTCAACGTGACCAGGCCGATCAGCGACGCGTGTCCCGAGCCGAAATCATCGATTTCTATATCGATTCCCATCTCCTTGATGCCGGCGATATTGGCGAGCACCCGCTCGTCGGGAGCATCGAGAAAGATCGTTTCGACCAGTTCGAAGGCGATGGCATTACGGGGTATCCTGAGCGCCCTCAACCCTTCGATAAGATCCGGATCCGCAAGTCGGCGCCCGGAGATATTGACGGCAATGCGCGGCGGCGAGAGACCTTGCGACACCCAGTCCGACCGGTCGGCAAGCGCGCGCTTCAGGACGGCCGCATCGATCTCCGCGGTGAGCCCGTATTCATCGGCCACCTTCAGGAAGGCGATCGGGCTCAACAATCCCCTTTCCGAATGGCGCCAGCGGGCGAGAGCCTCCAGCCCGACAATGCGGCGGCTGCGGGCATCCACCTGAATTTGATAGAAAGGCTCGATCTGACACAACACCGGCGCCAAACGCAATTCGTCGGCCAGCTGACGTTCCGCCTGCAGGTCGGACTGCAGCTTCGGCGTGAAGAACTCCACCCGGTTGCGACCGAGCTTCTTGGCCTGGAAAAGGGCGACATCGGATTCCGCCAGCAGATTGCCGGCGCCGCCGGCCTCGCTCATGGCCACACCGATGGACGCGCCAATGCTCAGCATCTCACTGCCGAAACGCACCTCGCGTCGCAATCGCCGGAAAATATCATTCGCGATCGCCACCAGCCTCTCGGCGTTACCGACATTCACCAGCACAGCCACGAATTCATCGCCGCCGATACGCGCGACTATATCGTTGGCGGTGATGGCTCCGGATATGCGCGCGGCAGCACTCTGCAATGTCGCGTCTCCGGCCGCATGACCCCATTTGTCGTTGATCTCCTTGAACCCGACGAGATCGATGTGGAGCACGGCCAATGTCTCGATAGATGCGTCGTTACGCAATTCAGCCAATCGCCGATCGAAATAGCGCCGGTTCGGAAGGCCGGTGAGATAATCGTGGTCGGCGGCATGCTCGATTCGCGCGCGGCTCTGCTCCAGCGCAACGGCGCGGGCTTCCGCAATGGCCTTTTGGCTGGTCAGCTCGCGATTGAGCAAAACATCGGCGGTTACATCCCATTCGGCGCCGATGAAGGAAGGCCCGCCGTCGGCATCTTCATAGTAATGCGCGCGCGAACGCAGATGGCGCACCTCACCGCTGGGCAAAATGATGCGGAACTGCGAGTTGTAGAAACCCTTCCCCTCGAGCGCGATCTGGAAGTCGTTGATCGCCCTTTCATGATCCTCCGGATGCAGCGCCTTAAACCAGACATTGGAGGAAACCCGGCGGTTGTGGCGCCCTGTTCCGTAGAGCTTGTGCATCTGCTGGTCCCAGAGCAGCTCCTGCTCGTTGACGTTATGTTGCCAGACGCCGATTTGTGACGCCTCCAGCGCCAGCTCCAGCCTTCTCAAAAGGTCCTGGAACTCTTCTTCGCTTCGCCCTGATATAGTCTCTGCCAAAGAGCTCCACTCCCTTCGGGAACTGAAGAGACCGCATAACTGCCGCAAGTATATATGCACTACTCCCTTTCACGAACTTTAATGGTAGTGCATTGGTCATCAGCAGTTTTCGATATCTGAACCAGAGCATAATGCCGAAAATGCAAACGGCTTCGGAACGACATCTTGCCCCACCTGTCTGTTTCTAGCGCGGATTCAGATTGTAAGTCGATTTTACCTAAATCACCCGGCGCTAGTGGTTATGCCTCGGCGGTATAGCGGCGATATTGCGGAAATCCGCAGCGCCATCGAGGACGGCGCCATCGGAAAGCTGCGTGACCGACCGGCGATAGATCCGCTGCCACGGCGTCGCATCCGGCGGAACGGACGGAATGCCGTCGCCCTTGCGGCGTTCGATTTCGGCTTCGTCGACCAGCATGTCGCATCGGCCATGATTGAAATCGATGCGGATGATGTCGCCGGTCCTGAGCCAGGCAAGGCCGCCGCCGGCGGCACTTTCCGGCGATGCGTTGAGGATGGACGGGCTGTCGGCCGTACCAGACTGGCGACCGTCGCCGATCGTGGGGAGGCTGCGGATGCCCCGCTTCAGAAGCGCGTCCGGCGGCTGCATGTTGACGACCTCGGCCGAACCCGGCCAGCCGATCGGCCCTGCCCCCCGAATGACGAGGATCGTGTTCTCATCGATCCCGAGCTCGGCATCGTTGATGCGCTTGTGATAATCCTCCGATCCGTCGAAGACGACAGCCCTGCCCTCGAACACACCTTCGCGGCCCGGCTCCTGCAGGTAACGGCTGCGGAATTCATCGGAGACGACGCTCATCTTCATGATGGCGAAATCGAACAGATTGCCCTTGAGAACGAGGAAGCCGGCCCGCTCCTTCAGCGGGTCGGCGAAGGGGCGGATGACCTCGCGATCGGTCGCCTCACGACCCTTCAGATTCTCCGCCATCGTTTTGCCCGTGACGGTCGGGCAGCTTCCGTCCAACTTGCCGGCCTGCAGCAGCTCCCACATGATGGCCGGAACGCCGCCGGCGCGATGGAAACGCTCGCCGAGATAGGCGCCTGCCGGCTGCACATTGGCGAGCAGTGGAATGTCGAAGCCATGCACCTGCCAATCGTCGGGATGAAGCTCGACGCCGGCGTGCTTGGCCATGGCGGCGAGATGCGGCTGCGCATTGGTCGAGCCGCCAATGGCGGAATTGACGCGGATGGCATTGAGGAAAGCCTCGCGCGTCAGCACATCGGAAGGCTTGATATCGGCGAGAACCAGCTCGACTGCCCGCCGCCCGGTGCGATAGGCCATCTGTCCCCGCTCGCGATAGGCGCCGGGAATGGCGGCGCAGCCGGTCAGCGACATGCCGAGCGCTTCCGCCATGGCATTCATGGTCGAGGCCGTTCCCATGGTGTTGCAATGGCCGACGGAGGGCGCCGAGGCGAGCGAGGCCTCCATGAATTCTTCCTCGTCGATCTCACCCGCCGCCAGCTTGCGGCGCGACCGCCAGATCACCGTACCCGACCCCGCGAGCTCGCCCTCGTGCCAGCCATCGAGCATCGGGCCACCGGAAAGAACGATCGCCGGAATATTGACGGTCGAGGCTGCCATCAGCGCCGATGGCGTGGTCTTGTCGCAGCCGGTCGTCAGCACGACGCCATCGAGCGGATAGCCGTAGAGCACTTCCACCAGGCCGAGATAGGCAAGATTGCGGTCGAGTGCCGCCGTCGGACGCTTGCAGTTCTCGAAGATCGGATGGGTCGGAAATTCGATCGGAATGCCGCCGGCATCGCGGATACCGTCACGCACGCGCTTGGCAAGATCGAGGTGATGACGATTGCAGGGCGTGAGATCGCTGCCGCTCTGGGCGATGCCGATGATCGGCTTGCCGGAGCGCAGCTCTTCCGGCGTGATGCCGTAGTTCATGAAGCGCTCGAGATAGAGCGCTGTCATATCGATATGATCCGGATTGTCGAACCAGTCCTGCGAACGCAGACGACGCTTGGATGCACCCTTATCGTTCATCACTTCCTCAAGCCTTTCCTCGGGCATTCTTGTCTTCCAAATGCTGCAGCAAACCGCTGTGATCCCGCTCGCCGCCGCCATTCTCGACGAATTCGGCAAATTCGGCTCTCACAGCTTCCGTCAAAGGGAGATGAAGGGCGAGACTCTCCGCCGTCGCCAAGACGGTATCGAGATCCTTCAATTGGTTGCGGGCGGTTCCGCCCGGCTCGAAGTTGCGCTCGATCATGCGCTGGCCATGCAGTTCCAGGATGCGGCTTTCAGCGAAGCCGCCGCGAATGGCGGCACGGAATGCTTCGCGCGAGCCGCCGCCGGCCTCGACCAACAGCATCGCCTCTGCGACGGCTCCGATGGTAACGGCAACGATCTGCTGATTGCCGAGCTTCGCAAGCTGGCCGGTGCCGCTGGGGCCAACATGGGTCACGCGTCCGAGAGGCGCCAAGATATCGCGCACGCTGTCTATCACCTCGGCATCGCCGCCAGCCATGATCGCAAGTGTCCCCCTTTCGGCACCCACGACGCCACCGGAGACCGGAGCATCGATATGCCGGATGCCACGCTCGGCAAGCTTGCCCGCATGTTCGCGGGCAATAGCAGGCGATATCGAGCTATGATCGATCACGATCGCACCGACCTCAAGCACGTCAGCCACGCCGCCACCGAACAGGACCTCGCCGACGGCGCCGCCATTGGTCAGCATGGTGAAAAGAACGGATGCTCCCCGCGCCGCTTCGACCGCCGTATCCGCGACAGACGCGCCGTCGGCAGCCAAGGGTTCCGCCTTGCTGCGGTCGCGATTCCAGACCGTCACCGCGAAACCGGCGGCGAGCAGCTGCCGTGCCATCGGCGCGCCCATCAAGCCCGTACCGAGAAAGGCGATCTTTCTATCCTGCATAAAGTATCCTCCGAATTGCAACGCATCGGACACCGAAACCGGATAGCGAAGCGCCCTTGGTCATGCCGGCGGATCCGGCGACGATCTCGCGCCGCGGCCGACCTCAAAGCTCCACGATCCGCAGGCGACTCCCCACGCCCGATGTACGTCAATCAACTCATCCAAAAGCTTGATAAACCTCTGGAGGCAGCATGCAAAGGAAATCGGCTATCATGCGGCAAATTCTTCGAAAGAAGGGTAAATTAGCCAAAATGAAAATATGATATATGAAAAGGGCGGGACCGAAAGGTCCCGCCCCTTGGCGTGTCGACGACTGGAGTGCCGCTCGGCACCGCCTCCTATTCGGCGGCGATCGGGAGTACCTCCGCCGAATGTTCGTTGTCGTTGTGGTGATGCTGCTTGAGCGGACGGTTGCCCGTCAGCCTGCGGATCAGCACGTAGAAGACCGGCGTCATGAAGATGCCGAAGAAGGTGACGCCAATCATGCCCGAGAACACCGCGACACCCATGGCAGCACGCATTTCGGAACCGGCACCGGTCGAGGTGACCAGCGGCACGACACCCATGATGAAGGCCATGGAGGTCATCAGGATCGGGCGCAGACGCAGGCGGCTGGCTTCGATCGCAGCCTGAACCGGCGTGCGGCCCTCGAATTCCAGCTCGCGGGCGAATTCCACGATCAGGATCGCGTTCTTCGCTGATAGACCGACGAGCACCACCAGGCCGATCTGGGTGAAGATGTTGTTGTCTCCACCTGTGAGCCAGACGCCGGTCAGCGCCGCCAAGACACCCATCGGCACAATCATGATGATGGCGAGCGGCAAGGTCAGGCTCTCGTATTGGGCGGCCAGCACGAGGAAGACCAAGAGCAGCGCCAGCGGAAAGACGACGACGCTGGAATTGCCGGCCAGGATCTGCTGGTAGGTCAAATCAGTCCATTCGAAGTCTATGCCGGGCGGCAACGTCTCATGCAGAATCTTCTCGATCGCTGCCTGTGCCTGGCCTGACGAGAAACCGGGCGCCGGGCCGCCATTGATGTCGGCTGCCAGAAAGCCGTTATAGCGGTTCGTGCGTTCCGGGCCGGTCGTGGCATCCACCTTCAGCAGGGCTGAAAGCGGGATCATCTGACCCGATGCCGAACGAACCTTCAACTGGCCGATATCTTCCGGCTGAGCGCGGAACTTGGCATCGGCCTGCACGCGGACGCTGTAGGTGCGGCCGAATGCGTTGAAGTCGTTCACATAGAGCGAACCGAGATAGATCTGCAGCGTCTGGAAGACGTCGGTGACGGAGACTCCGAGCTGCTCGGCCTTGGAGCGGTCGAGATCGGCAAAGAGCTGCGGCACGTTGATCTGGAAGCTCGAGAAGATGCCGGTGAGCTCCGGTGTCTGGTAAGCCTTGGCGATCACCGCCTTGGCCGCCTGGTCGAGCGCATGGTTGCCGAGGCCGGCGCGATCCTCGATCTGCAGCTTGAAGCCGCCTGTCGTACCGAGACCGTTGACGGGCGGCGGCGGGAACATGGCGATGAAGGCATCCTGGATGGCGCCGAACTTCTGGTTCAGTGCCATGGCGATCGCCCCGCCCGAAAGGTCCGGCGTCTTGCGCTCGTCGAAGTCCTTCAGCGTCACGAAAACGATGCCGGCATTCGAGGAATTGGTGAAGCCGTTGATCGACAGGCCCGGGAAGGCGATCGCATTGGCGACGCCCGGCTGCTTCAGCGCAATGTCCGTCATGCGCTTGATCACGTCTTCCGTACGGTCGAGGCTTGCGGCATCCGGCAACTGTGCGAAGCCGATCAGATACTGCTTGTCCTGCGACGGCACGAAACCGCCTGGAACCGTTGTGAACAGGCTATAGGTCGCTCCCACCAGCGCGAGATAGACCACCATGACGATGCTCTTGCGCGACAGCAGGCCGCCGACGCCCTTGCCGTAGTATTTCGAACCGGCTCCGAATGCCCGGTTGAAGCCGCGGAAGAACCAGCCGAAGACCGCATCCATGATCCGCGTCAACCCATCCTTCGGCGCATGATGACCTTTCAGGAGCAGGGATGCCAGTGCCGGAGACAGGGTGAGCGAGTTGAAGGCCGAGATGACGGTCGAGATGGCGATCGTCAGCGCGAACTGGCGGTAGAACTGGCCGGACAGGCCGGAGATGAAAGCGAGCGGCACGAAGACCGCGACGAGGACCAGCGCGATCGCGATGATCGGGCCGGAGACTTCCTTCATGGCCTTGTAGGTGGCGTCTCGCGGACTGAGCCCGTTCTCGATATTGCGTTCGACGTTCTCCACCACCACGATCGCGTCGTCCACGACGATACCGATCGCCAGCACCAGGCCGAACAGACTAAGCGCGTTGATCGAGAAGCCGAAGACATACATCACCGCAAAGGTGCCGATGATCGACACGGGAACGGCGATCAGCGGGATGATCGAGGCACGCCATGTCTGCAGGAACAGGATGACGACGAGAACGACGAGGGCGATGGCTTCGAGCAGCGTGTCGATAACCTTCTCGATCGAGGCGCGGACGAATTTCGTCGTGTCGTAGACGATCTCGTACTTGACGCCGGCAGGCATGGCCTGCTGCAGCACGTCCATGGTCGAGCGCACGTTGTTCGCGATCTCGATGGCGTTCGAACCGGGCGCTTGGAGAACGGCGACGGCGACGGCCGGCTTGCCGTCGAGCAGCGAACGCAGCGTATAGTCTTCCGCGCCGAGCTCGACGCGGGCGACGTCGCGAAGGCGGGTGATTTCGCCATTGGCGCCCGTCTTGACGATGATGTTGCCGAACTCCTCAGGCGTGCGCAGGCGGCCTTGGGCGTTGACGTTGAGCTGCAGATCCACGCCCGGCCGGCTGGGTGAGGCACCGATGATGCCAGCCGCAGCCTGGACGTTCTGGGAGCTGATCGCATTGCTGATGTCGCTGGCCGCAAGATTATGTTCGGCGGCCTTCTGCGGATCGATCCATACGCGCATGGAATAGTCGCCGGCGCCGAAGACCTGCACCTGGCCGACGCCTTCGATCCGGGCGAGTCGATCCTTGATGTTCAGGGTCGCATAGTTTCGCAGATAGGTGATGTCGTGGTCGGCTCCGTCCGAGACGAGGTTGACGACCACGATAAAGTTGGGCGAGCTCTTGATGGTCGTAATGCCGAGGGCACGGACTTCCGCGGGCAGGCGCGGCTCGGCCTGCGAAACGCGGTTTTGCACGAGCTGCTGCGCCTTGTCCGGATCGGTGCCGAGCTTGAAGGTGACCGTCACATTGAGAGCGCCGTCTGATGTCGCCTGGCTGGACATGTAGAGCATGCCCTCGACGCCGTTGATCTGCTCTTCGAGCGGGGTCGCCACCGTTTCGGCAATGACGGTCGGGTTGGCGCCGGGATAGGTGGCATGCACGACAATCGAGGGAGGCACGACCTCCGGATATTCGGAGATCGGCAGCGCTCTGAGGCCGATCAGGCCGGCGACCACGATGAGGACCGAAAGAACACCGGCAAAGACCGGTCGGTCGACAAAGAATCTGGAGATGTTCATATCAAAGCCCCCTCTGGGGTGAGAACGGATGCAAAATTCCTGTCCGACGATTTGAGAGCCGCCGGCGGATCATGTGATTTCGGAATGTCGGCCTTCTGCCCACGGGCAGAAGGCGAAGTCTTACTGAGCGGTCGCGACCTTCTCTGCCAACTGCGGTGCGACGACTGCACCGGGACGGATGCGCTGCAGCCCGTTGACGACGATCTTTTCGCCGGCTTTCAGGCCGTTCTCGATCACGCGCTGGCCGTCAGCCAGCGACCCGAGCTGAACCTGCCGGTAATTGACCTTGTTCTCGCCATCCACGACAAAGACGAACTTCTTGTCCTGGTCGGTACCGACTGCGCGGTCGTCGATGACGATCCTGTTCTCGGCCTTCGGCTGGCCCATACGGACCCGCACGAACTGACCTGGGATGAGACGACCGCCCGGATTATCGAATACGGCGCGAACGCTGACGGTGCCGCTCGCCGCATCGACCTCGTTGTCGATCAACTGCAACTTGCCCTTGATCGGGGTGCCGTTGTCGCTTGCCGTCCCGATCTGAACCGGGATCTGCTCGACCGGCGGAGCCACGCCATTGCTGGTGGGCAGCTCGGAGAGCGCCTGGGTGACGGTCTGTTCGTTGGCGCTGAAGCTCGCATAGATCGGATCAACCGAAACGAGCGTCGTCAATGCCGGTGAAGAAGAACCGGCGGCCACGAGATTGCCGACGGTGACGGCGATCTTGCCGACGCGGCCGGCGATCGGAGCGCGAACCTGCGTATAGTCGAGGTTCAGCTGCGCGGTCTGCAAGGCCGCTTGCGCCGCCTTCAGATTGGCCTCGGCTTCGGCATAGTTGCTTGTGCGCGTGTCCATGTCGCTCTGCGAAATGGTCTTGTTGTCGAAGAGCTTCTGTCCGCGACCGACTTCGACCTTGGCGAGATCGAGCTTGGCTTTTGCTGCTCCGACCTGGGCCTGAGCCTGGGCGACGGCCGCCTCATAGGGTGCGGGATCGATCGTCACCAGCAGGTCGCCCTGCTTGACCAAGGCGCCTTCGCGGAAATGCACGGACTGGATTGCGCCGGCGACACGCGGCCGGATTTCAACCCGGTCGATGGCTTCGAGCCGGCCGGAAAATTCCTGCCAGGAGGTGACATCGCGCTGCTCGACGGCGGCAACCGTAACGGGGATAGCCGGCGGTGCCGCCTGGCTGGCCGTTTCCGTCGCCTGAGCACCGCGCGGCAGCTCCAGATAGAAAGCCGCACCTGCAACAGCCGCAGCAACACCCATGCCAGCGCCCCACAGGGCCCAGCTTTTACCGTTGGACTTCATGTTGGTCTCTCCTTTGGTCCCGCCTTGGGACACGGGACCGAAAATTCCTATCGTCTCAATAAAATCAGGGGCCGAAGCGTGCGCATTCGCGTGACCACCGCTCCGGTCTCGTGCCTTCGACGCCTCACCCCATTCGCGCTTGTCTCTCGCGGACGGAATAGTCTAGCCGATCAAGCCTGCACGTCTTCGACAAACCCCTTGAAACAGCAACAGATATCCTGCTGCCACGAAGGCCTGTCTTTCGACTGCCCGCCATAGAGGGTGGGCCAGCCTGTCCCGGCGGGAAGGACTTGCTGGCGAACACGGACGCCAGCCGCTTTCAGCCGGCTGCCGTATTCCATGCTCTCGTCGCGGAGCGGGTCGTCCTCGGCCGTGAGCACCAATGCCGGCGCGAGGCCCGAAAGCCGCGAACAGTATCGAGGCGCTGCATAAGGATGGCAGACACCGCCCAGGAAGCCCAGGTATCGGTTCCAGCCGTCCGTCCAGCGCTCGCGCATGCCGCTTTCCTCCGCCTGGAGGAAAGATTTCGATCCCATGAAAGGATCAAGCAAAGGCGAAATCAGCACCTGTCCGTCCAGCGAACCGGGCATCTGATCGCGCGCCTTTAAAGCGACACCCGCTGCAACATTGCCACCCGATTCCTCTCCGGCGACAAACAGCAGCGATTTTTTCGCTCCACCCAGCGCAAGCATATTCCGCTTGTTGCTGAGGTAGGCGAGAATTCCGTAGGCACATTCGAGCACCTTCGGAAAAGCATTCTGATTGCCGCTCGTATAATCCGCGGCAACCACGATGGCACCAGCCTCGGCGAGACTTGCCGCCACCGGCCTGTCGGTTGCGTGATCGGTGTCGAGGAAAGCGCCGCCGTGCAGATAAAGCACGAGAGGTGCCGCCTTCTTCAAACCTTCGCCGTTGTAGATCCGGGCTTCCACGGGCCCCGTAGGCACGTTTTCCAGCACAACATCTTTCCACGGCGCACTCATCGACCAATTCCTTGTCTGCTCGAGCGAATATGATTCAATTCAGCAGCGGTCTATCCGGCTTTGCAATCATATTCTCGAATGCGGTCTTTGGCGCCCCCATGCCGCATTGCAACAATCACGATAAAAACATATTGTTATTCCGCTTCGAGAATAAGTAGCATATATTCGATCAGACTATTCACGATTACAAACAATCGGCCTCTTTTCTTTACGGTCCAGGGATATCATAGAATGGATCAGTTATCAGCAATGCGGGCATTCGCGCGTGTGGTGGAAACGGGTAATTTCACCCGCGCCGCAGCTGCCCTTTCCATGCCGAAGGCGACGGTGACGACGCTCATCCAGTCGCTCGAGGCGCATCTGCATGCCAAGCTCCTCAACCGCACGACCCGGCGCGTCATGGTGACGACGGACGGCGCGCTCTATTACGAACGCGCGGTTCAGATCCTTTCGGAAATAGAGGAGCTGGACGGCAGCATCAGCAATTCACAGAGCCTGCCGAGCGGGCGCCTGCGTGTCGAAATGGCCGGCGCCTTCGCCGAGAAGATCGTCATGCCGGCGCTATGCGATTTCCATCAACGCTATCCCGATATCCATATCGACCTCGGTGTCGGCGACCGTCTGGTGGATTATCTGGCCGAGAATGTCGATTGTGCGCTGCGCGCCGGCATGCCGAGCGACCAGTCTCTGATTGCCCGCCGCGTCGGTGAAGTACACCTCATCACCTGTGCGGCGCCGCTTTACATCGAGAAGCATGGCTTCCCCGAACGGCCGGAGGATTTGGAAACCAGCCATTATGCAGTCAGCTATTTTCGCGCGCAAACCGGCCGGACGATTCCTTTCCTGTTCGAACATGGCAACGAGGCATTGGAAATCAGCCCTCGCTATATCCTTTCGGTGAATGACAGCCGCAGCTATCTCCAGGCGGCATTGATGGGGCTTGGCATCGCGCAGGTTCCGAGCTTCATGGCTCGGGATGCGCTTGCAAGCGGCGAGCTCGTTCCCATTCTTCCCGCGTGGACCCGGCCATCACTGCCCTTGCATATCGTCTATCCGCCCAACCGGCACCTCAGCAACAAGGTGCGTGTCTTCGTGGACTGGATGGCGAAATTGCTGGTGACCTCGCGAGTAGGCGAGGTTTGAGAATCCAGGCCACCTTCCTCCTCTTGCTGTGAGAAGAAGGTGGCGCTCATTGCGGACGATCAGTTCCAGGATGCGCCTGCCTGCTGGCGGACGGTCGAGTTCAGCCGGTTCCAGACATTGTCGATGGCGATCGCGACGATCAGCGCCGACAGGGCCTTCTCGTCAAAATGCTTTGCCGCTTCGTTCCAGATCTCATCGCTGACGGCATCGGGCCGATCGGCAAGCCGGGTAGCCGCCTCCCCGAGAGCGAGAGCAGCTCGCTCCGCATCCGAAAAATAGGGCATTTCGCGCCAGGCCGAGACGCCGACGATTCGCTCGATCGTTTCGCCGGCTTTCTGAAGCTTGCGAAAGCCCATGTCGGTGCAGACACTGCAGCCGTTGATCTGGCTAACACGCAGATGCACGAGGTCCATGATATTTTCCGAAAGGCCCTGATCCTTGATCGAATTGCTGACGGCCAAAAGCGCCTGCAGCGTTTCTGGCAGAACGAGGGCTGGGTTCTTCATACGAGCTTGCATATCTATTTCCTCTGATTGTGAGAGCATGGTTGCGGCTCAAGTCCGGACGATGCACTTTCCTGCCGATCCGCTGTCACACCGGCCGGATTTCACTCGTCATGGGTCTGACGAAACGAGATGAGGGAATGTGACCGATGGACGAAAAAAAGTGGCAGGCTGAAAAATTCGAGGCAAACCGGCCGCATCTTCGCGCGGTCGCCTATCGCATGCTCGGCTCGCGGACGGAGGCCGAAGATGCGGTGCAGGAAACATGGCTGCGCCTGATGAGGAGCGATACCTCCGGCATCGAAAACCTCAGCGGATGGCTGACGACAGTGACGGCGCGCATCTGCCTCGATCTGCTGCGGTCACGCAAATCCCGCCGCGAAGAGCCGCTGACAGTCCAGATCCCCGAACCGATGGTCGTGCATGAGGCTGGTAACGGCACCGATCCGGAACAGGATGCATTGCTGGCCGATTCCGTCGGCCTTGCCCTCCTTGTCGTGCTGGAGAAGCTGAATCCCGCCGAACGGCTTGCCTTCGTCCTGCACGATATGTTCGACGTCTCCTTCGACGAGATCGCCCCGATTCTGGGACGCACGACAGTCGCGACGCGCCAGCTTGCAAGCCGTGCCCGCCGCCGCGTGCAGGATACGCCGTTAACGACGGAGGCCGATCTTACCCGTCAGCGCCATGTCGTCGATGCCTTCTTCGCTGCCTCGCGTGACGGCGACCTGCAGGCGCTGCTCGCCGTCCTCGACCCCCAAGCCGTCTTCCGGCCGGATGCCGTTGCCGCCCGCATGGGCGCGGCAGGCGAAATCCGCGGGCGCGTGGATGTCGCCAAGACCTTCCAGGGCCGTGCACGGGGAGCCCGGCTGGCGGTTATCAACGGCGCCGTCGGCGCTATCGTTGTCATCGACGGACAGCTGCGCATCGCTCTTCGTTGCACCTTCAATGCGGATGGCATGATTAACGTCATCGACGCGATGGCCGATCCGGAAGAACTGCGCAAGCTCGAGATCGTTTTAATTGAAACCTGAAATTAGCGCATCTGCATCGGGCTCGTGCCCGTCAGCCGGCGGAACATGGCGATAAAGGCGGAAGCATTGCCGTAACCCAACTGCGCCGCGATCCGGTGCACCGGCTCACCGGCCTCGATCAGCGAAAGCGCCGCGACGAGCTTCAGCCGCTGCCGCCACTCGTTGAAGGAGAGGCCTAGATCCTCCTGGCATCGGCGCGATAATGTGCGCTCGGTCGTCCCCATCCTGCGCGCCCATTCTGAAAGAGAATGCCGGTCGCCGGGGTCGGCCTGCAAAGCGCTCAGCACCGGACCGAGCAGTGGATCGTCGGAAAGCGGCAGATAGCTCTCGCAGCGTGGCGCCAGGCGAATCTGATCGACCAGCACCTGAGCAAGCCGCAGGTCCTCGGTTGTTTCGGGTATGGTGACATCACGCGCCGCAAAATCCGCCAGGATCGCCTTCAGCAGCGGGCTGATGCCGAGCGTGGAAGGCCTGTCCGGCAGATCGTGGCAGAGCGCGCGTTCGACATAGACGGTGACATAGCGCAGGTCATGCTGGTTATAGGCACCATGCATAGTGTCCGGCGGCAGCCAGATGGCATAATGCGGTGGTGACAGATAGCGCACGCCCTCGATGTCGAACTCGCAGACACCGATAAGCGCATAGTTGAGCTCGCCCCAGGGCTGGCTCTTTCTGGGAAAAACCGTGCCTGCCCTATAATTCTCGGTTCGGAAGGAAACCGGATTTGGCGGATCGCCCTCGATGCGTGGAGACCTGACGGACATGTCCTCATTTCGCTACTGATGTCTTAATCTCGCTATATACCAGAATTCGGACAGACGATAGAAACACTTCGGGACGGCGATCCACGTCCGCCCTCCTTTGTTTCGCCCAGGCCCGAGGATGACGAGAGACATTCATATGAGCACCCAGCCGAACGTTTCCGCTACCATCGTCGGCGTGGCCGGACTTGCGCCGCTGCTGACGGTACTGATCTGGTCCGGCAACACCGTGGTCACCAAGGCATCCGCAGGCGTGATCTCGCCGGGCTCGATCTCCTTCTATCGCTGGCTGCTCGCCTTCGTCGTGCTCCTGCCTTTCGTTGGCCGCGCGGCATGGCACAACCGCGCCCTGCTCCGGCAGCACTGGCTGAAACTCGCCACGCTCGGTGCCCTTGGCATGGTGATTTATCAGAGCCTCGCCTATGAGGCGGCCAAGACCACCTCGGCCGTCAATATGGGTGTCATTGTTGCTCTGATGCCGTTGCTGTCGACGTTTTTCGCAAGCCTTCTGGCCGGAGAGAAACTGACTGCAACAAGCCTTATAGGCGGCGGCATTTCATTGATCGGGCTCGTCTATTTGACATCGCAGGGCGATCCGATACGTCTTGTGGATGGCGGTTTCCATATCGGTGACGGCCTGATGATCATCGCCGTCCTCTCGAATGCGCTCTATGGCGTCATGCTGAGGCGCTGGACGATGCCGATTCCCATGTGGCAGCAGCTTTTCTGGCAGATCGGCTTTTCAACCCTGTTGCTGATCCCGATCTTCCTGATGGGTGATATCTCGCCGATCACCACGGCCAACCTGCCGCTAATTCTCTATGCCGCGATCCCGACCTCCCTGGTCGCGCCCCTCTGCTGGATGATCGGCATTCAGAGGCTCGGAGCCAGTCGCACCTCGCTGCTGATCAATCTCCTGCCGATCATCGTTGCGGCACTGGCCTGGGCGCTGCTTGGAGAACAGCTGCATGCCTATCATGCGATCGGCGGCGCTCTTGCCCTCATCGGCGTCGGGCTTGGCCTGCGAAAGACCCCGGCGAAGAAGGAGGAAGCCGCACCTGCAGCGGATGAGGCGGGCTGGAAGGCCGAGGAGGCCTGATCGCCATTCCGAGAGGCCCCTTTCCTTTCGCCCGCCCTTCGTTCTACCATGAACGAGTCCCGATAAGCGGAGAGGAAACAAGCGTGCGCATAGCCCTGGAACCGGTGTCCTCCAGAACGACGATCCAGGAGAGCGTCTATCAGCAGCTGCGAAACGCGCTGATGGCCGGCAATTTCGATCCCGGCCAGACGCTGACCATCGCCTCGCTTGCCGAAACCTTCGGAACCAGCAACATGCCGGTGCGCGAGGCCCTGCGCCGGCTCGCCGCTGAAAACGCGCTTGAGGTCGCGGCAAACGGCTCGGCCCGCATCCCCATTGTCACGCTCGCCCGCTTGGACGATCTCTGCCGCGCCCGCATCGCCGTAGAGGGCCTGGCCGCGGAGCTCGGCATGCCGAACCTCACCCCGACAGACATTGAAGCGCTCGAGCGCATCGCCGGCGAACAGCATGTGATCGGCCGCGGCGCCAATGTTTACGACCTGATGGCCAAGAACCAGCAGTTCCACTTCACCATCTATCGCGCCTCCGGCTCCGAGGTGCTGCTGCAGCTGATCGAAACCTTGTGGCTGCGCTTCGGCCCCTACATGCGCATGCTTTCCGCCTCGGTCGAGCCTTTGATGCGCAGCGGCGAACTCGATCCCGCCGGCGAGCATGTTGCCGTTGTCAACGCTTTAAAGATCGGGGACTTCGCCGCCGCTCGCGACGGTATCGTCGCCGACATAAGCCGTACCCACGAAATCCTCCGGGATTATTGCCCGGCCACGCAGGATGAGCCGCGCAAAGGCTCCGGCTCCGGCCGCCGCTAGCTTCAAAAAGAGACTGAGAAATTTGGTTGAACCTTAAAGTATTTTGTGATCAAATGATCAAAATTGAGATTTCAATCCCATAATCAGAGCGAGATCCCCATGAACTCCGCCGCTTCCGCATCGCAATTCGCCGGCCACAACAGCTTCCCGGTCGACGAGGTCCGCGCCATGTTCCCGGCCATCCGGAAGGCTGGCGATTTCGTCTTTCTCGATAATGCAGGCGGCGCGCAAGTGCCTCAGACGGTCGTCGATGCGGTTGCCAATCACCTCATCGATTTCAACGTCCAGCGCATGGCGAAATACCAGCACAGCCAGGGTGTCGACCGCAATCTGGAAGAAGCCCGCGAAAGCGTCGCCATGCTGGTCAACGCCTATCGCCCGGAAGAAATCTCCTTCGGCCAGAACGCAACCTCCTTCATCCGTCTTGTCAGCCTCGGCATTGCCAAGCTGCTCGGCGAGCGCAACGAGATCGTCGTCACCGACATGGATCACGACGCCAACATCGCCACCTGGATGGCACTGGAAGCCGAGGGCGCCAAGATCGTCTGGTGGCGCATGCGCGAGGACGGCACGCTGCATGTGGAAGACCTGAAGCCGCTCCTGAACGACAAGACCCGCCTCGTCGCCTGCACCGTCACCGCGCATTCCATCGGCACCATCGTCGATGTCGCTAGCGTCTGCAAACTGGCGCAGGCAGCCGGCGCTGAAACCTTCCTCGATTGCGTCCATTACGGCCCGCATGGTCTGATCGACGTGCAGGCCTGGGGCTGCGACTATCTCGTCTGCTCCGGCTACAAGAATTTCTCGCCGCATATGGGCTTCCTCTGGGGCCGCTACGACGCGCTGGTCAGATTGCCGACATTCAAGGAAGACTTCATTCCGGACGTACCGCCCTACAAGATCGAAGTCGGCACCTTCACCTATGAGAACGTCGCCGGCATGAATGCCGCGGTCAAATATCTCGAAGGCCTTGGCCGCCGCTTCCTGCCGACCGGTGACCACAGCCGTCGCGAGGCGCTTGCAGCCGCCATGGGCGCAATCCGCCAATACGAACTGATGCTCTCGCGCGAGATGATCGCGGTTCTAAAGCGCCACGGCGCGGTCATCTACGGCATCTCCGACGAGGCACGTCTCGAACAACGCGTTCCCACGATCTGCTTCAATATGCCGGGCATCACGCCGCAGGAATTTGCCGGCGAGATGGGCAAGCAGCGCGTCGGCCTGCGTGACGGCCACATGTTCGCACCACGCCTGATGAAGCGCCTCGGCTTGTCCATGGAAACGGGTGCCATTCGCGTGTCGCTGGTGCATTATAACAAGATCGAAGAGATCGCGCGGTTCGACGCGGTCCTGACCGAGATCATGGCGCGGCGCAAGTAAGCCGTGCCTCAGAGCGGTGGCGGCGCCCGAACAACTCCGCCGCCGCAATGCCTCCGTGCTGGTGCTTGATGGCACGGAAAGCTGTTTTGAACACAGAGCAGATTGCCGTTTCGCAGTTGTATCTTTCGGTCTATCCCTTGATGGGAGACCGCTAAATTGAGGATGACGATGAGCGATTTCCGCCGGAATTGTATCGAGCAGAAGCTGCTGATTGGTACGTTTGCGGCCATTCCGTATCCAGTCGCGATCGAAGTCACGGCAGCCTCGGGTGTCGATTTCCTCTGCATCGACTGGGAGCATTCGCAGATCAGCCGCGAGCGTATCGAGGATCTGATCCGCGCCGCCGACGTCCATCGCGTTCCGGCCATGGTCCGCGTCCCCGGCCATGCGGCCGAGGATATCGCGGCCGTTCTGGATGCCGGCGCTGCGGGCGTTCTCGTGCCCCGTGTTTCGACGGCGGAACAGGCACGCGCCGCCGTCAACGCCACCCGCTATCCCCCGCTCGGCGCGCGTGGCGTTGGCCCGGGTCGGGCAGCAGCCTATGGCTACCGCATTCCGGATTACCTCGCCAAAGCCAACGCGGAACTTGTGCTCGCCATTCAGGTCGAGACGGCCGAGGGGCTTGCCAATATCGCCGAAATCGCTGCGGTCGATGGCATCGACCTCATCTTCGTCGGACCTGGCGATCTCTCGGTTTCGATCGATGCGACAGGACCGACGGGCAAGGACAGGCTCGACGCGGCGATCAGAACCATCACCGAAGCCGCTTTGGCCGCCGGCCGCGCAGTCGGCATCTTCCGCCCCTCGCCCGATGATATCGGCGCATGGTCCGAGGCCGGTATCAGCTTCTTCATTCTCGCGAGCGACACAATGTTTCTGGGCGCCGGCCTGGCCGCCGGCGTCGATGCCGCAAGAGCGGGCGCGCATGACAGAGGAGCGAAATAAAGCTGATTTTTATCAGAGAGTTACCGCATGGAAGGACAGCATGAAACCGAGCAGGAAGGTAGACTTTTTAAGCTTAAAATTTGTCCTTGAAATGCGGTTGTTTTTGGATAACCATTCGAAATCGAGGGGTTGCTCGAGCGAAAGCTTCCAGAGCCGTTTGAACCCTCCAATACCGAATTCCCAGGGGAAATTTCTTGTCTCTACCGCAGCATAACCTGCCGAACGCGATATCAGGCCGCGATGCTCTCGAAGGCATTCGCGCCCAGATCCGTGACATGCGCACCGACAACATTGCCGTGCTTGCCAAGCGCGCCCGCGAACTCGGCGGCGTCATTCCGCTCTGGTTCGGCGAAGGCGATATCGTGACGCCGGGGTTCATCCGCGATGCTGCGAAGAAAGCGCTCGACGACGGCGCGACCTTCTATGTCCCGAATATGCGTGGCCTGGCGACGCTGAACGAGACACTGTCCGACTATCAGACGCATTGGCACGGCCGCCCCATTCCGATCGAGCGCACGACGGTTGCCCCAGGCGGCATGCAGGCGCTCTACATGGCGCTCGAGCTGCTCGTCGATGTCGGCACCAATGTCGTCTATGTCGCCCCGCAATGGCCGAACATCCATAACGCCATCCATCTGATCGGCGGCGAGCCGCGCGCCGTGTCGCTCGATTTCGATACCGATTGGCGCCTCGATCTCGACAAGCTTTTCGCCCGCTGCGATGCCCGCACCCGCGCCATCTTCCTGTCGACGCCATCCAATCCGACGGGCTGGACAGCGTCGCGCGAGGAGATGCAGGCGCTGCTGGATTTCAGCCGCCGCACCGGCATCTGGATCATCTCCGACGAGGTCTATGCCCGCCTCTATTTCGATGGCGACATCGCCCCTTCGATCTTGCAGGTGGCCGAGGACGGTGATCGCGTCATCGCGATCAACAGCTTCTCGAAAGCCTGGGCAATGACCGGCTGGCGCGTCGGCTGGCTGACGCACCCGTCTGCCGTTGCCGACCAGCTCGGCGCCATGACGCAGTATATCAACAGCGGCACCTCCGCCATGGTTCAGGCCGGTGCGGCAGCCGCGCTGCGTGAAGGCGAGCCGCTGGTTTCAGAAATCCGCGGGCGCATCAAGGCCGGCCTCGATCTGGCCTATGAGAAGCTGCCGAAGATACCGGGTATCATCTTGCCGGAAAAGCCGCGCGGCGGCATGTATGCCTTCTTCGCGGTGCAGGGCGAGCCCGATGCGACGGCGCTGTGCGAGCGTATTCTTGAAACGGCCCGCGTCGGCTTGGCGCCCGGATATCATTTCGGAGAATCGTCGCGCGCCTTCCTGCGCATGTGCACCTTCCGCGAGACCGAACAGATGCGCATCGCGCTCGATCGCATGGTCAATGCGATGACATGAGACGGCCGCCGGTCGGGCGGACGGAATACCCCGCGGGTGAGAGGAAAAGCCCGCGGCCATCACCAGAGGGAGACTAAAAATGTCCATGACTCGTCGCAGTCTGCTGATCCTGGCGACCGCCATCGGCCTCGCCGGCGGAAGCCATTTCGCCTATGCCGCCGATGTACTGAATGTCGGTTCCTATCCCAACAACCCGCCCTTCGAATACAAGACCGCGAATGGCGGCTTCGAAGGCTTCGAGGTCGATGTCGTCAACGAAGCGGCCAAGCGCGCCGGCATGACCACCAATATCGCAGACTACGGCTTCCAGGCCCTGTTTGCCGCAACCAGCTCCAAGCGCATCGATGTGGCGATCTCATCCATCACCATCACGCCGGAACGACTGAAGTCGCAGTCCTTCACACAGCCCTTCTACGATTCCGACATGGGCGTCGCCGCCAAGGACGGTAGCTCGATCAAGACGCTTGCGGATCTGAAGGGCAAAACCATCGGCGTGCTGTCGGGTTCGACGGGTGAAAAATGGGCCAATGACAACAAGGCCGCTCAGGGATTTGCCGACGTCAAGGGCTACAACTCGCAGCAGGACATGTTCCTCGATCTCGGCGCCGGCCGCATCGATGCCGTCGTCAGCGATATCCCGGGCATGCAGTACCTCTTCGTCAAGACCAAGGGCTTCGCCATCAAGGATCGCATCAAGACCGGCGAGCAGTACGGCCTGATGATGACCAAGGATTCGCCGCTGCTCGGCAAGATCAACGATGCCATAACGGCGATGAAGAAGGATGGCACGCTGGAAAAGATCCACGAGAAGTGGTTCGGCGGCAAGGCGCCGGCGGGTTCCTCCACCGTCACCGAATTGCCTATCCCCAAGGCGTGATCAAAAGATCATTGTTGAAATGAGCTACGCCGGTCGCAACGACCGGCGTGGGTATAAGAAATCATATCTTCGTTCTGCGCGCGGGAGTGCCAATGTCTTTCGTCGATACCTTCTTCAATTCCGACGTCATGATCTCGGCATTTCCCCAGCTGGTGCGCGGGCTTTGGATGACCATCGCGCTCGGTGTGGTCAGCATTCTGATCGGCGTGGCGGGCGGCCTCGTCATCAGCCTGATCCGCCTCTATGCCCCCAAGCCGCTGCAACTCCTGATGATCGCCTATATCGACATCATGCGCGCCATGCCGATGCTCGTCGTGCTGATCCTCATCTACTACGCGCTGCCTTTCATCGGCATCAGCTTTTCCGCCTGGTGGTCTGCGATCCTCGGCTTCTCGATCGTGCTGGCGGCCTATTCGGCAGAAGTCTTCCGCTCAGGGATCGAAAGCGTGCCGCGCGGCCAGTTCGAAGCCGCCGCAGCGCTTGGCATTCCCTTCCTGATCACGCTCTACAAGGTCGTGCTGCCGCAGGCGGTTCGCATCGTCATCCCGCCGACGACGAGCAACTGCGTGTCCATGTTCAAGGATACGTCGCTCGCGTCGACCGTGGCTTTGCCGGAACTGCTAAAAGAAGGGCAGAATGCCCAAGGCCTCTATGCCAACCCATCGCCGCTGATCATGGCCGCGCTGATCTATATCATCCTGCTCTGGCCGATGGTGCGCCTCGTCAGCGTGCTCGAGAAGAAATTCAAGAACGAGCGGGCTAGATAAGCACCGTCATCAGTCGAAGTCGGCACCGGAAAGATGGTTGCTGACTGAGGACTTCACCGCGCCGATATCCCGCCACAACTCGCTGACGATCGCGGGCTCCACATCCGCCATCAAGTCGCGCAGCCAGCCTTCATGGGCGGCGGCCATGGCGCTGAATTGAGTTTCGCCCTTCTCCGTCAGCTTCGCGACCGTCACGCGCCGGTCGCCGTCGGGCGTCACGCGCTGCACAAGGCCATCCGCTTCCAGCCGCTCGACAAGACCAGTGACATTGCCATTGGTGACCATGGTGCGCTTCGAAAGCTCCCCAAGCCGCAGACCCTCGCGTTCGCGATAGAGCTGTGCCATCAGGTCGAATTGCGGCAAGGTCGCGCCGAACTCATTGCGCAGCCGGCGACGAATTTCCTGCGAGATCAGCTTCGTGGTCGAGAGCATGCGCAACCAGAGCCGCAACTCCAGCTTTTTGCCTTCCTGCGCGCCCTGAACGATGATCTCCAGGTCAACGGTTGCACTTTCCGGTTCTGCCATCACGCCAGCTCAATTCAATGCTCTGCATTCACGATGTGAACGATCTAGGGACCGACATTTGAAATGTCAAAGGTTTACGCGTCAAGCCAAATGGTACTTATTTGGCCAGCATTTTCCCCAGCATGAAACCGGAGCCTGCCCCCGTTCCTGCACCCGGCCATGTCGAAGCCCCGCACATATACAGCGATGCCACGGGCGTCCGGTAACGCGAATAGCCGGCAACGGGGCGGAACAGGAAATTCTGGTCGAGATGATGGCTGCCCGAGAGATTGTCGCCGCCGACAAGGTTCGGATTCTCGTGCTCGAGATCGATAGGTGAAAAAACAGAACGGCCCAGTATCTTGCCGCGCAAGCCTGGGGCATAGCGTTCGACGATATCGAGAACGCGCTCTGAATAGGCATCCTTGATCTCGTTCCAGCTTGTGCCGGTGATCTCGCCGGCCGCATCGCCATGGAATTCCGCCGGCAGGACACGCACCTGTATCCAGAGCACATGCTGCCCGGCCGGCGCGCGCGACGGGTCGATGGCCGTCGGCTGCCCGACCACGAGCGCAGGCTCGGCCGGCAGGAGGCCGCCCATCGCCTCGGCATAGACGCGCGACATCATTTCAAGATCCGGCGCGATATGCACATAGGCGAAATTCTGCAGCGCCTGGCCCGCCGTCCAATCCGGAAGACCCGATAGCGCCAGATGGATCATCATCGTGCCGGGTCCAGCCCGGAAGCGGGACACCTTGCCGTCGAACTCCTGACGCGCCGGATCCCGATCCAGGAGCTTACCGAACAGGATCTGCGGATGGACATTGGCGATGACCGCCCGCTTCGCCTCGTAGCGGCGTCCATCGGCCAGCACGACACCCGTCGCCCTGCCGCCCGACGTGACGATCTTGTCGACGCGCGTTCCCAGCATCAGCTCGCCGCCCTTGCTCGTCAGCACGGCAGCCATCGCCTTGATGATCGTATCGGCTCCGCCCTTGCCGATCACCATGCCGAATGCCTGATTGGCCATGGATTCGAGATAGGGAAACAGCGCACCGCCGGCGACATCGGGCGCAAAGTCGAGATGCAGCCCCCAGGCGGCCATCATCGTCTTGAGCTTGGTATTCTGGAAACGGGCATCGAGAAAATCGCGCGGCGAGGCAAAGAGCATCCGGGCGGTATCGTACACCCAGCCCATCCCCTTTTTGCGCCAAGCCTTCCAGACGATCTTGGCCGCGGCCATAGATGGCATGGGCGAGCCGAGCAGACCGAAAATATGCGGGGCATCCGTCCCGAACTCAGAGAGCATGTTGCGCCAGGCGGCGGCATCCTGCGGCGAGATATCGGCGATGGCGCCAGCGGTCTTCTCAAGATCGGTGCTGACGCCGAGATAGGTGTTGTCACGAAAGACGCTCGCGAAGCAATCCGTGGCAGGCACGAAGCCCAGACCTTCGGCCAATAGCTCGTTCTTATACTGCGCGAAGAAGGCAGAGCCGGCGAACATGGAGAGATTCATGGCACAGAGATCATGCCGAAAGCCGGGCAGCGTCACCTCGCGCGTCTTGACCGCACCGCCAGGCTCCGCATTGCCCTCGATGACAGCCACTTTCCAGCCCCTGGAAGCCAAATGCACGGCCGCCGCCAAGCCATTATGGCCTGCCCCCACTATGATCGCATCATAGCTCATCGCTTGCCCCTCTTTGAATTGTGATTATTATTGTCACATGCATACATTCTGAGCTTTAAGCTTCAAGTATCTACAGGCGCGAATAATAGGGTTATGGCACAACTATAGGTAGAAGATCTACAAGCAGCCCCTGAGATTAACGTTCCTTTTCAGTATTTTATCGATCCAGTCCGGCTTCGGATCGAAGCCCAATTTTGACCTCCGGAAGTAGCCTGCAATGCTTGCAATATCATATATTGTGACATAGGCTCCCTTCATTCCGCCGCCGCGCGGGCCTGGTGCCAGGAGGAAAGGCACCCGCGCCTGGCGATACTGACTTCAAGCCTGATCCTGAACAAAAGACCCGCAGAAAGGCTCTTCCCATGGGATCATGCGACAACAAGGGGAACTCGAAAACATGACCGCTACCACACTCGCCAGCCTCGCCTCGGCCCTGCTTTCGGGCTCCGTCAAGGTCGTCGATCTCACGGCGCCGCTCGGCCCGGATACTCCGGTGCTCTACCTGCCGCCGCAGTTCGGCAAGAATACGCCGTCGGTCAAGGTGCACCAGATTTCCGAATATAACCAGGACGGCCCTTTCTGGGCGTGGAACTGGCTGGAACTCGGCGAGCATACCGGCACGCATTTCGATGCACCCTGCCACTGGATCACCGGCAAGGACAATCCGAATAATACGACCGACACCATCCCGCCGCAGAATTTCGTTGCTCCGGTCAATGTCATCGATCGCTCCAAGGAAGCAGCCGCCGACCCCGACTATCTGCTGACGGTCGACAGCATCAAGGAATGGGAAGCTGAGAACGGCGCGATAGAGGCCGGCAGCTGGGTGTTGCTGCGCACCGACTGGTACAAGCGCAACGGTTCGACCGAGACCTTCCTGAATGCCGATGAGAACGGCCCCCACTCTCCCGGCCCGACGGCCGAGGCGATCGAATATCTGCTGAGCAAGGGGGTCATCGGCTGGGGTTCGGAAACGATCGGCACCGATGCCGGCTCGGCCGGTGGCATGAACCCGCCCTTCCCGGCGCACAACCTCATGCACAAGGCCAACCGCTATGGCCTCGCCAGTCTCTCAAACCTCGACCAGCTTCCCGCCAAGGGCGCCGTGCTGATTGCCGCTCCGCTGAAATTCGTCAAGGGCACCGGTTCGCCGGTTCGTGCACTGGCATTGATTGCATGATAGTCTGAAAGGACCGGAGCCCGGCGGGCTTCGGCCCTTTCGTTCATCTTGCCTATGAGGGGCAGCGGCAATGGGCGATCATGATTACATCGTCGTCGGCAGCGGCATCAATGCGCTCGTCGCAGCCGCGATGCTCGGCAAAAAAGGCCACAAGGTGCTCGTCCTCGAGCGCAACGACCGCATCGGCGGTTGCCTGCGCACCGAAGAGATCACCGAACCCGGCTTCATCCATGACGTCATGGCAACGACCATGGTGCTGTTCCTCACTTCGCCGGCCTATGGCGCCATCGGTAAGGATCTCGAGGCGCGAGGCCTGGAATTTGCTCATGCCGAGCTTCCCACAGGCGTGCTGCGACCCAACGGTTCGCATGTGATCTTTTCCAAGAACAGGCAGCGAAATATCGCCACCTTCGACGAGTTGTCGCTCGGTGACGGACAAACCTTCTCCCGCGAGATGGAGGCCCTTGCCGCCGACGCGCCATTCCTGTTTTCCCTGCTTGGCGGTGCGTTGTGGTCCAGATCGACGCTGAAGACTGTTGCAAAGCAAGGCTGGAGCCGCGGGCTGCGGAAACTGGCTGCGTGGTTTGGCGAGGCCCTGACACCAGCGCGCGGCTATCTCGAAACCAGCTACAAATCAGAGGATATCCACGCCCTCTGGGCGCCTTGGGTACTTCACTGCGGCCTAGGCCCCGAAAGCGCCTATTCCGCCGAGATGCTGAAGGTCATCGGCTTTGCGCTGGAGCTGGGCGGCGCCCCGATCGTCAAAGGCGGAGCCGCGAAACTGCTGGCCGCCTTCGAACGGCTGATTGCCGATGATGGCGGCGAAATCCGTGTGAGTGCCGAAGTCGAGGCGATCGTTCCAGGCCCCAACCGCCGCGCCGGCGGCGTGCGCCTCGTAGATGGCGAGATATTAAGAGCGAAAGCCGGAGTGATCTGTTCCGTGACCCCCAACCAGCTCTACGAGCGGCTGATGGGAGATTGGCCGGATTCGCTGCCGGCCGAGATAAAATCCGGCGTCGCCGGCTATCGCTATGGCAAGGGCGACATGCAGATCCATTACGCCCTTTCCGAGCCGCCGCGCTGGAAAGCCGATGCCGAGCTCGGCAAGGTAGCGCTGCTGCATCTGACCCCGGGCCTCGACGGCGTCTCGCGCGCCGCCAACGAATGCGAGCGCGGCCTATTGCCTGCCGAGCCCACCGTCTGCGTCGGCCAGCCCATCGCGCTCGACCCCAGCCGCGCGCCGGATGGCAAATCGATCCTCTGGCTGCAGCTTCCCGAAGCGCCGCGCCACATCAAGGGCGATGCCGCGGGCGAGATCGAAACGCCGGAGGACGGCCGCTGGACAGAGGAGGTGCGCGAGCGCTACGCCGACCGCATCGAAGCCCTGCTTGCGCACCATATCGAGAATTTTGCAAGCATCAAGCTCGCGCGCCGCGCTTATTCCCCGGGTGATCTGGAAGCGATGAACATGAACCTTGTCGGCGGCGACCCCTATGGAGGCTATTGCGGCCTCGACCAGTTTTTCATCTGGCGTCCCCTCAAGTCATCTGTTAACCACCGCACCCACATACCAGGCCTCTACCACATCGGTGCTTCGGTGCATCCCGGTGCCGGCCTCGGTGGGGGCTCCGGCTTCCTGCTCGCATCGTCGCTGAAGTAACACGTTTCCGGAGGAATATCGTCGATGGAAGAACGGTTTTCAGGCACCGTTTTGAGGCGCAAGCGGGATGAGAACGCAAAGCGCCCGACCATGGGCGAAATCGGCCTCAATCACTTCGCACCCTATTTGATGAACCGGCTGATGGCCCGCTGGAATGCCAACCTTTCGGAAGAGCTGCGCGAATACGACATGACGACCGCGAAGATGCGCGCGCTTGCCGTCCTCAGCGTCTCCTCCAGCGTCACCATCAACGAACTCTCCGTCTTTGCCGTCACGGAACAATCGACGATGAGCCGCACTTTGGACTCGCTCGAGCAGCAGGGCTATATCCGCCGTCAGCCGCGCGCCGAAGACATGCGCATCCGCGATGTCTCGATCACCGAGGAAGGCCGCGCAGCCTTCGAGAAGGTCTGGCCGACCATGTACGACCTATTCCTGCAGATGTTCGACGGCGTCGACGAAGCCGAATACCGCACCTTCATCTCGACCCTGCACAAGGTGCTGCACAATATCAGGAAGCACGAGATCTGAGGAGATCGGGGGCCGCGGCCACCTCGTGGTTCGAGGCCCTGCCGTCTACGCTGCGGCTTTGACGTCAGAGCACCTCACCATGAGGTGGAGAGAGTTGCCCGACCAAGCGAAAAAGATCAGTCCTCATGGTGAGGTGCGCAGGTCCATCGGACCGGAGCCTCGAATCACGAGGGCGGGTGATTGACCCCGTCTCATAGCGTCTCTACAGTCTTCAGCGCCCCATCAAGCGCTACACCCTTCTCGTCCAGTAGTGCCGCCTGCCGGAGCCGCCGCATCCAGGCGGCACCATCCTCGCGGTCACGCAGCATCGGCAGCGCCGACATGACCCGATCGAACTTCGACAGCCCGCGCGCATGCGTATCGGAATAGCCTTTGACGAGGCGGCGGTTACCGAGCACTTCGACGGCGAGATCGTAATTCACGGCCAGCAGATTGGAGGCCGCAGCAAGCCAGGCCTCGCGATGCTCGACCTCTCGCGCATGACGCAGCGTGCCGCGACGGATACGGCGCAATGCCGAGACCATATAGAGGCTGAGGAACCAGAACAGCGTGCCGGTCTGAACGCGGCGTCCCTTGTTGATGAAGCGGTCGAGCCGCGCAAACAGGCGCGGCCGGCTTTCGATCCAGAGACCCATCGCCTTCGGCATGGTGCCGCAGACTTCATCCATGCGCGGATGCATGTATTCGGTCATGTAGACGATCTGGTCGTCCTTGGCGCCGACTTCCTTACGAACGCGCTCGAAGCGGGAACCGCGCACCTTCAGATCGGCAACGCGGATGACATCGTCATAAGCCATGGCGACGGCGACATACTTCGCCGCCTGCACGGTGAAGGCGAAATCCCTGTTCGCGCCGCCGGCCTTGCGATCCAGCTCATGAAGTGCCGCGACACGGCTCAAATACTCATCGGCATAGGCCGGGTCCTGATAATCGGTCAGCCTCTTGACGCCGGCAAACAGCAGCGGCCAGGCAACTTCCGGAAATTCCGAGCGGATGCGATTGACCAGCCGATCCAGAGCCGGATGACCGGCCGTCTCGGGCAGAGCATCGAAATGCTTCGGCGGCGTTGCGGAAACCGCATCGCGCGGCTTCTCCTTGACACGCTCAAAGGCGGCGTTGAATGCCTTCAGGCTAGGCTCGATGCCCTTGCCGCCGGCGCGTATCATCGCTTCGAAAGCCTGCTTGCCGAACGGCAGCGCACCTGAGCCGGCCAGAGCGCCGAACATGGAAGCCGAAATCACACTGCCGTTCCTAACGGCCATCGTTTCCATATCGAAGGCGATGGTGCGCTTGGCGGCGAAATCCGTAGCGTCGACCACCACCTCGGCATTGCCGATGCCATCGCCCGGCTTTTCCTTTTCCGCAACCGCAAAGGAGCGGTGCGTCGAGGCGATCAGCAGCGTCTTGTCCGGCGTGACCAAGCCGCGCAACACAGAGCGGCCAGCCTCCATCAACTCGGCCGCCATGACGACATCGACATCGCCCGGCGTCGGCATCAGCGAAAAGATCGGCGCGTGGCCATCCTTGGCCGGCAGCATCTCGATATAATAGATCGTCGCACCGGTACGCTGGGCAACGCCCGGCACGGAGGTCGTCTGCGCCATCCAACCTTCGGCTTCCGCAAGTCCAACGATCCAATCGGCCAGGACGCCGCCGCCCTGCCCACCCATGGCAAGGATGGCAAGCGACAGCGGCTTGGCTGTCGAAAGCCTGGCGACGCCGAGATCACTCATGCTCACATGCTCGTTCATCTCGCCCTCTCAATCTGAAAAGACGATGCGGCCGGCGCGGCGACGCGCCTGCAGCCAGCCGATGATGCTGGAGCGCATGCGGGCAACGAAGCGATCCCAACCCGTCGGGTTATGGATGATGTCGGCCCGATAGAAGGAGGGACAGAGCACCGCCGCCTCCGAGACCTCGCCGCAATTACCGCATCCCACGCAATTATTGTCGATCGCCGCCACCGGATCGTCCTTCAGCGGGTCGTCGGTAAGTTTGACCGACAACGAAGGACAGCCGGAAAGGCGGATGCAGGCGTGATCGCCGGTGCAGACATCCTCGTCCACGCCGAAGCGCTCCTTGACCATGCGCTTGCCGTCCTTGACAGCCTTGGCAAACTGCGGCTTCACGCGGCGCTGCTTGTTGAGCATGCATTCTGAGGAAGCAACGATGATCTTCGGCCCCGGTTCCTTCGAGGTCAGAGCCTCGCGCAGCGTGTCGCGCATCTTGGCGACATCATAGGTCCGGTCGATCTGGCGCACCCAGGTCGCGCCGATACCCTCGACGGCATTGACGATGGAATTGTTGGTCTTGCGGCGCGGATTGAGGGCGCGCGAAGACGGTATGTCCTGCCCGCCGGTCGCCGCCGAGTAATAGTTGTCGACAACGAGGATGACGCCGTCCTGCTTGTTGAAGACGGCATTGCCGACCGACGTCGCAAGCCCGTTGTGCCAGAAGCCGCCATCGCCCATGACGGAGATTACCCGCTTATCGGCCGCAACATTGAAGGCCGAGGCGGCTGCCGGCCCGAGCCCATAGCCCATGGTCGTACTGCCGATATTGAAGGGCGGCAGGATCGAGAAGAGGTGGCAGCCGATATCGCCTGATATGTGATGCTGGCCGAGTTCGCTCTCCACCATCTTCATGGCAGCGAAGATCGGCCGCTCCGGACAGCCGATACAGAAGCCGGGCGGGCGTGGCGGCACGACTTCGGCTAGAGCCTTGATCTTCGGGTCGTTGAGAACAGGCGTCGGATCCGGCAGCGGCGGCTGGTTGCCGAGCAGCACGCGTTGATGGACCTCCAGGAAATTCTTGATGCCCTTCATCAATACGGGCGCGGTATATTCGCCGCCCATCGGCAGCACGTCCTTGCCAGCCACCTTGGTCTGGATATCGCGGCGGCGCAGGATGGTATTCAGCGACTGCTCGATATATTCGGGCGCGCCCTCTTCCACCATCAACACGGCCTTCTTGCCAGCGCAGAATTCGGCGATCTGGTCATCGACAAGCGGATAGGCGACATTCAAGACATAAAGCGGCACGGCGGAATTGCCGTAGACATCGGCAAGTCCAAGCTGCTGCAGCGCGCGCAGCACGCCATTATACATGCCGCCAAGCAGGATAATGCCGACATCGCCTTCCGAGGGGCCGAAATACTCGTTCAGCTGGCGCTTCCTGATGAAATCGACAGCAGCCGGCCAGCGCTTCTCCAGCTTTTCCTTCTCATGCATGAAGGATGCGGGCGGCAGCACTATACGGTTGACGTCGCGAACCGGATTTTCCAGCGCCTGCCTCAGCGTATAAGCCGGCCGCTTATTATCCTTGGCGACGAACTGGCCGTGGACATGACAGCTGCGGATGCCGACCTGAAGCATGACCGGCGTGTTCGACACTTCCGAAAGCTCGAAGCCCTCTTCCACCGCCTGCACGATCGACGGCAGGTTCGGGCGCGGATTGAGCAGCCACATTTGCGATTTCATCGCATAGGCATGGCTGCGCTCCTGCATGATCGAGGAACCCTCGCCATAATCCTCGCCGATAATGATGAGCGCGCCGCCGGTCACCCCGCCCGAAGACAGGTTGGAAAGCGCATCGGAGGCGACATTGGTGCCCGCCGTCGATTTCCAGGTGACGGCGCCGCGCACCGGATACATGACGGAGGCGGAGAGCATGGCAGCAGCAGCAGCCTCCGAGGCCGACGTCTCGAAATGGACGCCCAGATCCTGCATCACGTCCTTGGCGTCTGCCAGCACGTCCATGAGATGGGAGATCGGCGAGCCCTGATAGCCTCCGACATAGGAAACACCGGACTGCAGAAGTGCCTTGGTGATCGCGAGAATACCCTCGCCGCGGAAGATATCGCCTTCCCCGAGCTTCAGATCCTCGACCTCGCGCGCAAACGATCGCTCGGCCATGACGTTACCCCTTTGCCCTTGTGGGCTTGTTTTAAATCATTTGCAAAATCATATTTTGAACTTCCTTGAACTGTCAACGAACATTTATGCGATACCGCCGCATCATTTTGCGATATCGGCCGTGCAGCAATACGCTGTCGCCAGTCGATATTGTTGACTCGAATATCTCCGTTGCACTCAGATATATGCGTATGCATAAAATTATGCGGACATGTGAAGCCGAATAGAATTGCGGACCGGGATTTTACGGAAGCACCAGAGAAAGCGCTTGCCGCTCCAAAATATGTATTTTAAGATTAAAACATTCCGACAATAAATCGCCAGCGGCAGTTGGGCGTCATGCTTTTCTGTCGCTTAACAGGGGAACGGAGTGACCATGACAACGCTTACTCGGCGCGAGGCCCTGAGCCTCGGAGCAGCCGCATTCATGACTGGGATTTTAGCCGGCAGAACGCCTGTGGAAGCAGCGGAAGCCGGCACACTGACCATCGCTTTCAACGTCAATTTGCCCTCTTTCGATCCGACGACAGGCCCGTCGGCCGTTAATCCGACGATCCAGGCGATCTATCGCTCGATCTTCGATCAGTATATCGGCCAGGGACCGGACCTGAAGTTCCAGCCGGGCCTTTTGACGGCCTGGGGCTGGAACGATGACAAGACCAAGGTCTGGATGGACGTTCGCGAAGGTGTGACCTGGCACGACGGCTCCAAGTTCACGCCGGATGATGTCGTCTGGTCGCTGGAGCGCGCCGCCAAGCAGGACACCGGCAATCCGATCCAGTTCATCTGGTCGACCGCGAACAATTACAAGGTGGAAGGCAACCGCATCACCGGCGATGTCGTCCGTTTCGAGCCGACCTATTTCAAATGGATGGCCTTCCTGACAGGCTATGTCCTGCCGAAAGATTATTATACCAAGGTGGGCGCGCAGGGCTTCGAAAAGAAGCCGATCGGCACCGGCCCCTATATGGTCGATGCCTATGAAGGCAATTCCTATCTGCGCCTGAAGGCGAACCCGAACTATTTCGGCGGCAAGCCGGCCTTCGATACCGTCATCTTCAAGTTCGTGCCGGATACGACCAGCCGCGTCGCCGAAATCGAATCCGGTTCGTCCGACGTGACGCTGGAAATCCCCTATGAGGATTTCGACCGGCTGAAGAAGAAGTCCGGTCTTGCGGGCGTCGCCACCCCGATCTCCGATATCGGCATGATCTTCATCAGCAATGTCGACCCGATGCTCGACAAGAATGTCCGCCTCGCCGCCAATATGGCGATCGACAAGGAAGCGATCATCAAGCGGCTGCTGCGCGGCTACGGCAAGCCGCTATCGACGCTGGAAGCGCCGGAATATGAGGCCTACGACGCGTCTGTCGAAATCCCGTATGATCCGGAACAGGCCAAGAAGCTTCTCGCCGCCAGCGGCTATTCGCCGGAAAAGCCGGTGAAATTCGCCATCAAGACGACCCGCGGCTTCAAGCCGAAGGATTACGAGATGATCCAGGCGATCGTCGGCATGTGGCGCAAGGTCGGAATCGAGGCTGATATCGAAGTCTACGAAATCGCCAAGCATTACGAGCTGCGCGCCGCCCACCAGCTCGGCCCGGCCGCCTTCTACAACTGGGGCAACGCCATCGGCGATCCCACGACCTCGACCGGCTTCGCCATGTTCGGCCCCTCGCCGCACTCGGCCTGGAAGACCAAGGATGTCGACGACATGCTGGGCCCGCTCTGGGTGGAAAAGGACGAGGCGAAGCGCATTGCCGGCTGGAAAGCGGCGATCAAATACATCGCCGAACAGGGCTATGTGATCCCGCTGCTGCAATATGCCCAGCCGATCGTCTATAAATCGAGCCTCAAGGTCACGCCGAACGTCTCCGGCGCCCTGCAGCCGACGCTGGTGTCGAAGGCTTGATGCGTCGGGTTTGAGTATGTGGCTGCCCCTCACCCTAGCCCTCTCCCCGTTTTGACGGGGAGAGGGGACGACCTTTGTACCCTCGTCTGGAAAGACGCTCGGAAGGAAGGCTGTGGGTGCTTCAATCCCCTTCTCCCGTGAAAACGGGGAGAGGTGGCCGATAGGCCGGATGAGGGGCCTGTACTCTCCATGTTACAGTCAGCACATGCGATCGGAACTCAAAACGCATGATAGCAGTCTCCATATTGAACCGGCTGATCATGGCCGCGATCACCCTCTTCGGAGTGGCGGTGATCGTCTTCGTCCTGCTGCGCGTCGTGCCAGGAGATCCGATCGCGATGATGATCTCGCCGGGTGCAAGCCCCGCCGATATCGCCGCGCTGCGCGCCCATTACGGGCTCGATGCAAGCCTGACCATGCAATTCTGGCTCTGGCTGAAATCGGTTCTGACGGGCGATTTCGGAACATCGATCTCCCTGAAACGCGATGTGTTGTCCCTGTTGGGAGAGCGCCTCCCCGCAACTCTGGAGCTTTCCTTTGCCGCGCTGGTCCTAGCGGTGCTTCTCGGCGGCGCGGTCGCGATCATCGGCATGCTTGTCCGCCGCACGATTTTCGAACCTGTGATCGACAGCCTGAACGGCCTTTTCCTGGCTGTTCCGGATTTTGTCTGGGCGCTGGCGCTGGTCCTTGTCCTCGGCGTTCTTTTTCCGCTTTTCCCACTCTCCGGACGCATCGATCCGAGTATCGACGCACAATTCGCGACCCCCTTCTACCTCATTGAAAGCCTTGCAACGTTTCGCTTCGGTATCTTCACGGACATCTGCGCCCATATGGTCATGCCGGTCCTGGCGCTCGGCCTGCCGCTGGCGGCCATCATCGCCCGCGTGTTGAAGGCCGCCCTCTCCGAGGCCATGGTGCAGGACTATATTCTGCTCGCCAAGCTCAAAGGCATGTCCGAGCCGCGGCTGGTGCTGCAGGAGGCGCTACGCAATGCCGTCGGCCCGACGATCGCGCTGACCGGCGTGCAATTCACTTTCCTGATCGGCGGCACCGTCATCGTCGAGCGCATCTTCGCCTATCCCGGCATCGGCAATATGGCGATCGATGCCGTCATCAATCGCGACCTGCCGCTGATTCAGGGATTGGTGCTGGTTTTTGGCGCTCTCTTCATTCTCGTCAATCTGGCAGTCGATCTCCTGGTCGCGGCCTTCAATCCGAGGCTCGCCCATGGCTGATGTCACCTCGCCCGCCATGTCGCGCCCGCCTTCCAGAATGACGAAACGCATTCTCGCGCTGCTTTCCGAGCCGAAGGTGATCTTCGGCGGCGGCTTCATTCTCATCCTCCTGATCCTTGCGATCTTCGCTCCTTACATCGCACCGAAGGATCCACTCGAGCAGGATCTGATGTCCGGCACTCTGCCGCCGGCATGGATCGAGGGTTCCGATCCGGGCTTCCTGCTCGGCACCGACGATCTCGGCCGCGACGTGCTCTCGCGCGCCATCTTCGGCACACGCATCGCACTCACGGTCGCCTTCGTCGCGGCTGGGCTCGCGGCCTTGATCGGCACCCTGCTCGGCCTTCTCGCCGGCTGGTATGGCGGCTGGGTCGACAAGGCGATCTCCCGCCTCGTCGATATCTGGATGGCCTTCCCGCCTGTGCTTCTATCGATCCTGCTCGTCGCCGTCTTCGGCTCCGGCGTGCATTCGGTCATCGCGGCCATCGCCATCATCGACTGGACGCGCTTCTGCCGTGTCGTGCGCTCGGAAACGCAGGCGCAGGCGCGGATGGATTATGTGACCGCCGCCCACACGATCGGCTTTTCGCGGGCCAGAATCCTCTTCAGCGAAATCCTGCCCAATGTGACGCCGGTGCTGATCGCCCTCGTCAGCCTGGAAATGGGCATAGCCGTCATCGTCGAAGCCATCCTGTCCTTTGTCGGCCTGTCGGTCTCCTCCGATACGCCGACCTGGGGCGGCATGATCGCCGAAGGGCGGCAAATGATCTACCAAGGCTGGTGGGTGCTCGTCGTACCGCTGCTCGCACTCTTTGCGACGGTGCTTGCCTTCAATCAACTCGGTGACGGCCTGCGCCGCGCCCTCGATCCGGTAATGCGTCGATGACATCTCCACTCCTCTCCATGACCGGCCTCAGCGCCATATCCGATCGCGACGGCGGCGCCCCGATCCTGCGCGATGTTTCCCTAATGCTGGAACGCGGTGAAGTGCGCGGACTCGTCGGCGAAAGCGGTGCCGGAAAGTCCACCATTGCCAAGGCCCTGCTCGGCATCCTGCCGCGCAGCGTCCGCATCACAAGCGGCTCGATCCTCTTCGAGAACCGCGACCTTCTCGCTCTCTCCGCGAGGGAATTGCGAGACATCATGGGCAGCGAGATCTCATTGATCCCGCAGGACCCGCAGACGGCCCTCAATCCCGGCCGGCGCATCGAAGCGCAGCTGACCGATGGCTTGCGGTTGAAACGGGGTATGTCATCGGGCGATGCACGGCGGCGCGCGCTGAAGCTGCTGGAAGAAGTCCATATCCGCGATCCCGAGCGTGTATTGCGCGCCTATCCCCACGAATTGTCCGGCGGTATGCGCCAGCGCATTCTGATCGCCGCCGCCTTCGCGCTGGAGCCGAAACTGGTGGTCGCCGACGAGCCGACCACCGCGCTCGACGTCACCGTGCAAAAGCAGATCCTGCGGCTGATCCGCGGCCTGCAGGAGGCGCACGGCACCGCCGTCATCTTCGTCACCCACGATCTCGGCGTCGTCGCCCAGATCTGCGACAGCGTGACCCTGCTCTATGCCGGCAAGGTCATCGAGCAGGGACGCACGAGCGACGTGCTGGCGCATCCCAAGCACATCTACACGAAATCATTGCTATCGGCCGGCCCACGCTACGACCGGCCGGATGCCGGGTTGACCCCGGTTCCGCAGGCCGTCTTCGAGCAACTGCGCCGCGAAATCGGCATTTCGGAGGGCGGTCGATGAGCAATTCCGATCATCTTGTGTCAGCCAGGGGCATCGAGGTCACCTATGGCGCCAAACGGCATCTTTTCGGACCACCAGGCCTTGGCATCAAGGTGCTGCACGGTGTCGATATCGATATCCGCCGCGGCGAAACCATCGGCATTGTCGGCGAAAGCGGCTCGGGCAAGACGACCCTCGGCCGCGCACTGCTGCGGCTGGTCGATGTGACGGCAGGCAGCATTCATTTCGATGGCCGAGACATCACGCATCTGCCCGATTCAGAGATGCGGCCGCTACGCCGCCGCATGCAGATGATCTTTCAGGACCCGATGGCCTCGCTCAATCCGCGCCACACGATCCGCCGCATCCTCGCCGAGCCGTTACTGCTGCATCGGCTGGCTGCGGACCGGAAAGAAGCCGAGCGGCAGGTTGCCGCAATTCTCGAACGGGTGACGCTGCCTCAGGCATGCCTCGACCGCAATCCGCATGAACTCTCGGGTGGCCAGCGCCAGCGCATCGGCATCGCGCGCGCCGCTCTGCTGAAGCCGGATTTCGTACTCGCCGACGAGATCGTCTCCGGCCTCGACGTGTCGACCCAGGCACAGGTTCTCAATCTGCTGAAGGAGCTTTCGCGCGATCTCGGCCTCTCCATGGCCTTCATCAGCCACGATCTCTCCGTCATCCGTGCCATCTGCGACCGCGTCTACGTCATGCGCAACGGTCGCGTCGAAGAAGAAGGCGATTGCGAGCGCGTCTTCACCGCACCCGCTTCCGCCTATACCCGCATGCTGCTGGACGCCATCCCCCTGCCGGAAGTCGACCCGCACTGGCTCGGCCGCGAAAGCCTGATGGAAGGGTCCGACGCATGAAGGTCGCCTGATCGGGTCGCAAAGCTCGGGCTTGCGACGCAGGCGCCAGCGAGACTGCAACAACATCGACATATGGAAAGGGAAAACCCGATGAAGGATCCTGTTTCAGCAGCAACAAAGACTGCGGGCCTGCCCGGTCTTCGTGGTCACGATCATACGGGATTGACGGTACCGGATATGAAGCAGGCAATCGACTTCTTCGAGAACGTGCTCGGCTGCGAGGTCATCATGTCATTCGGCCCGTTTGCCGACGATAAGGGCACATTCATGACCGATCTGCTTGGTGTCGATCCCAAGGCTCAAATCAAGCAGATAACCCAGGTGCGATGCGGTTTCGGATCGAACATTGAACTGTTCGAATATTCCGCGCCCGATCAGCGAGACCTCAAGCAGAAAAACAGCGATATCGGCGCGTTTCATATCTCGCTCTATGTGGACGACATTGATGCAGCAAAGGCTTATTTGGACAGCAGGAACGTTGCGACCCGGCTGGGGCCGCTCTCAATCACAGACGGTCCGGCAGCTGGCCAGTCGATCCTTTATTTCCAGGCACCGTGGGGCCTCCAGTTCGAGGCCATCAGCTATCCCAGAGGCATGGCTTACGAAAAAGATGCCAAAACCGTGCTGTGGAGCCCGAAGGATCCGGGTAAATGAAGCGAGGCGTCTCCTGACCGGTATCTTCAGTTTCGCAGGCGGAAGCGCTGTATCTTGCCGGATTCCGTCTTCGGCAAGGCTTCGACGAAGACGATGGAGCGCGGATATTTGTATGGCGCGATGACGGCCTTGACGTGATCCTGCAGCGTCTTGACCAGCAGATCCGAGCCGGTGACACCGGGTGCCAGGACGACATGGGCCTGCACGATATGGCCCCGCTCCTCGTCCGGCTTGCCGATGACAGCGCATTCAAGCACGTCGGCATGCGAAAGAAGCGCTGCCTCCACTTCTGGTCCGGCAATATTGTAACCGGCCGAAAGAATGATGTCGTCGGAACGCGCCGCAAAATGGAAATAGCCTTCCTCATCCTGAATGAAACTGTCGCCGGTCACATTCCAGCCGTCGCGCACGTAGTCGGCCTGTCTGTGGTCGGCGAGATAGCGGCAGCCGATCGGTCCGCGAACAACGAGTTTGCCGATCATGCCGCGCGGAACCTCGTTCATCTCGTCATCGACCACGCGAGCCTCATAGCCTCTCAGCGGCTTGCCCGTGCAGTTCGGCCTGGCATCGGAGAGATGATTGGAGATGAAGATATGCAGCATCTCGGTCGAGCCGATGCCATCAAGGATCGGCTTGCCGGTCTTGCGCGTCCACTCCTCGAAGATCGGCTCCGGCAGCGTCTCGCCGGCGGAAACCGCGACCCGAAGCGAGGAGAGATCCGCTCCCTCTTCCATCGCTGCCAGCATGGCGCGATAGGCCGTCGGTGCGGTGAAGCTGATGGTTGCGCCGTACTCCTGGATGATCTCGACCATGTTCTTCGGAGAAGCGTTTTCCAATAGCGCCGTCGATGCGCCGAAGCGCAGCGGAAAGACGACCAGACCCCCGAGGCCGAAGGTGAAGGCGATCGGCGGCGAGCCGATGAAGACGTCGTCGGGCGTCACCTGCAGGACTTCCTTGGCATAGGCGTCGGCGATGATCAGGATATCGCGATGGAAATGCATCGTCGCCTTCGGCACACCCGTCGAGCCCGAGGTGAAGCCGAGCAGCGCCACATCATCCCGCCCGGTTTTGACCGGTTCGAAGCGAACGGGCTTGTTGAGCGCGATCCGATCGAGTTCGGCGTCATGATTGGCGGTACCGTCGAAGCCGATCACCTGCTTCAGGAAATGGCTGTCCTTGGCCACCGAGACGAGCTCCTCCAGCAGCCTGGTATCGCAAAGCGCCAGCGAGATTTCCGCCTTGTCGATGATCTTCGAAAGTTCGCCCGCCCGCAGCATCGGCATGGTATTGACGGCGACGGCGCCGACCTTCGTCACCGCCAGCCAGCAGGCGATCATGGCAGGATTGTTGCCGGAGCGGATAAGAACGCGATTGCCCGGCTTCACATCGAAATCCTCGACAAGCGCATGGGCGATGCGATTGGTCCAATCCGCCAGTTCCTTGTAGGTGCGGCGGCGGCCGTTGCCGATCAGGGCCACGTGATCGGCAAAACCCTTTTCGACCATACGGTCGCTGAGTTCGAAGCCGGCATTCAGCCATTCCGGATAGTCGAAACCCTCCATCCGCAGCTCGGGCCATTCGTCGAAAGGCGGCAGATTGTCTCGCGTGAATGTATCGGTATGACCGGTCGGTCCCAGCATTGCCTTGCTCCCGCATTCTTATCGATCAATCGCCACGACGGCCGTTTCCCCGCGACGCATGTGGCATTGCTAAAAAAGATCGCACCGAAGGCTGCAATGTTCAAGCAAGAAATTTTAAGCCTAAACTATTTTTGATTTCCGATTGATTTGAAAGAGCTATTTTCGATTTTCCTGCTATTGTGGGTGCCTACAGGCCGCATATCGGAGCAGGAAAAGCCTTGACGAATGGCTCCAACAAGATATTTTAAACTTAAATTATTTTGAGCTCGGCTCCAGCCGAACGAGGAGGGAAAGCGATGCGCATCGTCTGTATCGGCGGCGGCCCCGCAGGGCTTTACTTCGCGCTTCTGATGAAGAAGCTCCATCCCGAGCACTCCATCCGCGTCGTCGAGCGCAACCGCCCCTATGACACCTTCGGCTGGGGTGTCGTCTTCTCCGACGCGACCATGGTATCGATGCGGGAATGGGATCCGGAAAGTGCCGCCGAGATCGAGGATGCCTTCAACCATTGGGACGATATCGAAGTCCTGTTCAAGGGCACCCGCCAGCGCACGTCTGGCCACGGCTTTGTCGGCATCGGCCGTAAGAAGCTTTTGAACATTCTGCAACGCCGCTGCGAGGCGCTCGGAGTCGAGCTGATCTTCGAAACGGAGGTCAATTCCGATCTCGACTATCCGGACGCCGATCTGGTCATCGGCTCGGACGGCCTCAATTCCAAGATCCGCAATCATTATCCGGAAGTCTTCCGGCCTGACATGATCACCCGGCCGAACCGCTATATCTGGCTCGGCACCAACAAGCTTTTCGACGCCTTCACCTTCGATTTCCGCCGCACCGATCACGGCTGGTTCCAGGCGCATATCTACAAGTTCGACGACAAGACTTCGACCTTCATCGTCGAGACGACGGAAGAGGCCTATCTTGCCCACGGCCTCGACAAGATGGACCAGGACGGCTCCATCGCCTTCTGCGAAAACCTGTTCTCCGAAGTGCTCGACGGCGCTTCGCTGATGACCAATGCCCGCCACATCCGCGGCTCGGCATGGTTGAACTTCAACCGCTTGATCTGCGGCAAGTGGAGCCATTTCAACGGCAATTCCCATGTCGTGCTGATGGGCGATGCCGCCCACACCGCCCATTTCGCCATCGGCTCCGGCACCAAGCTTGCCATCGATGACGCCATCGAGCTGACGCGGCAATTTCAGATCCACGGGCATGAGAAAGACAAGATACCGGCCGTCCTCGAAACCTACGAGGAAATCCGCCGCGTCGATGTCGCCCGCATCCAGAATGCCGCCCGCAACGCGATGGAATGGTTCGAGGTCGTTGGGCGCCGCTATGCCGATACGCTCGAAGCGCCGCAATTCATGTATTCGATGTTGACCCGCTCGCAGCGCATCAGCCATGAAAATCTGCGGCTGCGCGACAAGACCTGGCTCGAAGGCTATGAGCGCTGGTTCGCCGAAAAATCCGGCCTCGATGTCGGCAACGATCGCTGCCTGCCGCCGATGTTCACGCCCTACCGGCTGCGCGATGTCCAGCTCGTCAACCGCATCGTCATGTCTCCGATGGCGATGTACTCGGCCGAAGATGGCGTGATGAACGATTTCCACATCGTCCATCTCGGCTCTCGCGCGCTTGGAGGCGCAGGGCTGATCTTCGCGGAAATGACCTGCGTCACACCGGACGCCCGCATCACTCCCGGCTGTCTTGGCCTTTGGAACGAGGAGCAGGTCGCGCAATGGAAGCGCCTCGTCGACTTCGTTCACACGAACAGCGCCGCCAAAGTCGGCATACAGCTCGGCCATGCCGGCCGCAAGGGCGCGACGAAGCTTGCCTGGGAAGGCATCGACCAGCCGCTCTCCGAAGGCGAATGGTCGCTGATTTCGGCATCATCAGTCCCCTACCTCAAGAACAGCCAGGTGCCGAAGGCCATGGATCGCGCTGACATGGAGCGCGTCAAGGCCGATTTCATCCGCTCGACGGAACTCGCGATCGAGACCGGGGCCGACTGGCTGGAACTGCATTGCGCCCACGGCTATCTGCTGTCGAGCTTCCTGTCGCCGCTGACCAATCTGCGCGACGACGAGTATGGCGGCAGCCATGAGAACCGCGCTCGCTACCCTCTTGAAATCTTTCGAGCGATGCGCGCCATCTGGCCGGCGGACAAGCCGATCTCGGTTCGCCTCTCCTGCCATGATTGGACCGATGGCGGCAACACGCCGGAAGATGCGGCGATCTTCGCGCGCATGTTCAAGGAAGCCGGCGCCGACCTGATCGACTGCTCCTCAGGCCAGGTCTCGAAACAGGAAAAGCCCGTCTACGGCCGCCTGTTCCAGACGCCGTTCTCCGACAAGATCCGCAACGAGATCGGCATCCCGACGATTGCCGTTGGCGCGATCTCCGAGGCCGACCACGCCAATTCGATCATCGCCGCCGGTCGCGCCGATCTCTGCGCCATCGCCCGCCCGCATCTGGCCGATCCGGCCTGGTCGCTGCATGAAGCCGCCAAGATCGGTCTGACTTCCATTCCCTGGCCAAAGCAATATCTTTCCGGCAAGACGCAGTATGAAACCAACCTCGCCCGTGCGGCCACAACCGCTCCAGCGAAGTGAGGATGAAATGACGACTTCGGGCAAACTCGCCGGCCGTCACGCCCTCGTCACCGGGGCCGGCAGCGGCATCGGTGCCGCGATCGCCAAGGCGCTCGCCGCCGAGGGCGCACGCGTCAGCCTAGCCGGTCGCCGCCGCGAGCCGCTGGAAGCGGTTGCCGCCGAAATCGGCGCCCAGGCATTCGTGGTCGATGGCTTCGATGTCACCAGCACAGACGCCGTTGCCCAAGGCCTTGCCAAGGCACGCGAAACATTCGGCCCCGTCGATATCCTCGTCAACAATGCCGGGGAAGCGCCGAGCGCGCCCTTCGAGAAGACAAGCCTTGAGGCCTGGAACCACGTCCTCTCGGTCGACCTCACAGGCGTTTTCGTGGTGACGCAGGCTGCCCTTCCCGACCTGAAAGCCCACGGCTCCGGCGCGCGCATCATCAATATCGCCTCGACGGCCGGCCTGAAGGGCTATGGCTACGTCTCGGCCTACGTCGCCGCCAAGCATGGCGTCGTCGGCCTCACCCGCTCGCTGGCGCTGGAACTGGCGAAAACCGGCATCACCGTCAACGCCGTCTGCCCCGGTTTCACCGATACGCCGATCATCCAGCGCTCGATCGAGACGATCGTCGCCAAGACCGGGCGCACGGCCGAACAGGCACTCGGCGAATTCACGAAATCCAATCCGCAAGGACGGCTGATCAAGCCGGAAGAAGTTGCCGACACCGTGCTCTGGCTGGCCTCGCCGGCTGCGGCATCGATCAATGGACAGGCAATCGCGGTTGCCGGTGGGGAGATTTGAGGAATGAGCGATCAGGACATGACGATGAAGGGACATCTGAGACCTTTCAAGGATTATAAGCCTGAGCATTTCCTCTGGGATGTCAGCGAAGACGGCCGCGTCGCCACCATCCGCCTGAACCGCCCGGAACGTAAGAATCCGCTGACCTTCGACAGCTATGCAGAGCTGCGCGATCTGTTCCGCGATCTCGCCTATGCCTCCGATATCCGCGCCATCGTTCTGACTGGCGCGGGTGGCAATTTCTCCTCCGGTGGCGATGTCTTCGAGATCATCGAGCCGCTGACGCGCATGGCGATGCCCGAGCTTCTGGCCTTCACGCGCATGACCGGCGATCTCGTCAAGGCGATGCGCAAATGCCCTCAGCCGATCATCTCGGCAGTCGATGGCATCTGCGCCGGCGCCGGCGCCATCCTCGCCATGGCCTCCGATCTAAGGCTCGCGACGTCCGAGGCAAAGACTGCCTTCCTCTTCACCCGTGTCGGCCTTGCCGGTGCCGATATGGGCGCTTGTGGCATCCTTCCCCGCATCATCGGCCAGGGCCGCGCCGCCGAGCTTCTCTTTACCGGCCGATCGATGACAGCGGCGGAAGGACAGGCCTGGGGCTTCTATAATGGTTTGCACGCCAGTGCCGAGCTTGAAAGCGAAGCGCTCAAGCTCGCCCGCTCACTGGCCGACGGTCCGTGGTTCGCCCACGGCATGACCAAGACCATGCTGAACCAGGAATGGGCGATGGGCATCGATGAAATGATCGAATCCGAAGCGCAGGCGCAGGCGATCTGCATGGCGACGCAGGATTTCCGCCGCGCCTTCGAGGCTTTCGCCGCCAAGCGGCAGCCGGAATTCCAGGGGGATTGAGGAGATGTCCACGGCAAGCAGCCTCGCCGGCCCGACCCGCGATCATCTGGATTGGCCCTTCTTCGAAGACCGCCACCACCGTTTCGCCGCCGAAGTCGACGCCTTCGCGAAATCCGGCGTCATGGCTTCGATCGATCATGCCGATGTCGACGGCACATGCCGAAAGCTGGTCAAGGCGCTGGGCGAAGCCGGGCTTTTGACCGCCGCCGCTGGGTCTTCCGACAACGAACCGCTGATCGATTCCCGCATGGTCTGCCTCGCCCGTGAAACGCTGGCCTGGCATGACGGCCTTGCCGATTTCGCCTTTGCCATGCAGGGGCTCGGCACGGGCGCCATCGGCCTCTCCGGTTCGCTCGAATTGCGTTCAGCCGTTCTGCCCAAGGTGCGCTCCGGCGAATGGCTCGCCGCCTTTGCGCTGTCGGAAAAGGACGCCGGCTCCGATGTCGCCGCGATGAGCTGCGCTGCCCGCTCCGATGGCGATCACTATATTCTCGACGGCGAGAAGACCTGGATTTCCAATGGCGGCATTGCCGATATCTACACCGTCTTCGCGCGCACCGGCGAAGCGCCGGGAACCCGCGGCATCTCGGCCTTCGTCGTCTTTGCCGACGATCCCGGTTTCTCGATTGCCGAGCGCATCGAGGTCATTGCGCCGCATCCGCTGGCGACGATCCGTTTCGATAATTGCCGCATTCCCGCTTCCCGCCGCCTCGGCGCGTCAGGCGAAGGTTTCAAGATCGCCATGCGCACGCTGGATATCTTTCGCGCCTCGGTCGCCGCTGCCGGCCTCGGCTTTGCCCGCCGCGCGCTCGATGAATCGCTTACCCATGCACGCTCACGTCCGATGTTCGGCGCAGCCCTTGCCGACCTTCAGTTGACGCAGGCCGCCCTCGGCGATATGGCGACCGGCATCGACGCGGCGGCACTGCTCACCTACCGGGCGGCCTGGCGTCGTGACGTGCAGCGCTTGCCGACGACGCGCGAAGCCGCCATGGCCAAGATGACGGCGACGGAAACCGCGCAAAGCGTCATCGACCGCGCCGTTCAGCTCTTTGGCGGACGTGGCGTGAAATCGGGCGAGATAACGGAAAAACTCTATCGGGAGATCCGCGCGCTTCGCATCTATGAAGGTGCGACGGAAGTTCAGAAACTCATCGTCGCGCGCGAACTTTTGAAGACCAATTAATGGGAGATGCCAGCATGAGCCGCGAGATTTTCGACTGGGCCGACCCGTTCCGGCTGACGGAACAGCTGAGCGACGACGAAAGGATGGTGCTGGATACCGCGCATTCCTACGCGCAGGAAAAACTCGCGCCCCGCGTCCTCGAAGCCTTCCGGCATGAAAAGACCGATCCGGCCATCTTCCGTGAAATGGGTGAACTCGGCCTCCTCGGCCCGACGATCTCCCCGGAATATGGTGGCGCCGGCCTCGGCTATGTCGCCTACGGCCTGATCGCCCGAGAAGTCGAGCGCGTCGACAGCGGCTATCGCTCGATGATGAGCGTGCAGTCCTCGCTCGTCATGGTGCCGATAGAGACCTTCGGCTCGGATGCGCAAAAGCAGAAATACCTGCCGAAGCTAGCGACCGGCGAATGGATCGGCTGCTTTGGCCTCACCGAACCGAACCACGGCTCCGATCCCGGCTCGATGGTCACACGCGCAAAGAAGGTCGATGGCGGCTACAGCCTGACCGGCGCCAAGACCTGGATTTCGAACGCGCCGATCGCCGATGTCTTTGTTGTCTGGGCAAAGACCGAGGACGGCCTCATCCGCGGCTTCATTCTCGAAAAGGGCTGGAGGGGCCTGTCGGCACCCGCCATCCATGGCAAGGTGGGCCTGCGCGCCTCCATAACGGGCGAAGTCGTGATGGATAATGTCTTCGTGCCCGAGGAAAACCTGATGCCGAACGTATCAGGCCTCAAGGGTCCCTTCACCTGCCTCAACTCCGCACGCTTCGGCATTGCCTGGGGTGCGCTCGGCGCGGCGGAGGATTGCTATGCCAAGGCACGCCAGTACGTGCTCGACCGCAAACAGTTCGGCCGTCCCCTTGCTGCCAATCAGCTGATCCAGAAGAAGCTTGCCGATATGGTGACCGAGATCACGCTAGGCCTTCAGGGCTGCCTGCGCCTCGGCCGCATGAAGGAAGAAGGCCATCCGCCCGTCGAGCTCACCTCCATCCTCAAGCGCAACAGCTGTGGCAAGGCGCTGGATATTGCCCGCGCTGCCCGTGACATGCTGGGTGGTAATGGCATTTCCGATGAGTTCGGCATCGCCCGCCATCTCGTCAACCTTGAGGTGGTCAACACCTATGAGGGCACGCACGATATCCACGCCCTCATCCTCGGCCGCGCCATCACCGGCATCGCCGCCTTTTCGAACTGAGGCGGCCGTGACGTTCAAGACCACCAGACCCCTGCGCTTCGGAGATTGCGATCCTTCCGGGATCGCCTATTTCCCATCCTATCTGAACATCCTCGTCGGGGTGCTGGAAGACTATTTCGCTTCGATCGGCTTCTCCTGGCGAAAGCTGATCGACGACCGCCGCATCGGTGTTCCCACCGTGCGGCTCGATCTGACTTTCATCAAGCCGGGCTTGCAGGGCGACGATCTCGAATTCGTCCTTGCAGTCCGTGGCGTCGGCCGTTCCTCGCTCGATCTCGAACATCAGGTCTCGGCGAATGGCCATGTGCTGTGGACGGCTAAACACCGCGTCGTCGCCACCTCGCTCGATACGCACACATCCCTTGAATGGCCGGAGGATATCCGCGCCGCGCTGACCTCTCATCTGGAGACGACCGATGCACACCATCCTGCAACCTGAAGGCTGGGCCAAGCCGATCGGCTATGCCAATGGCATGGCGGCGACGGGCCGCATGGTGTTCGTTGGCGGCCAGGTCGGCTGGAATGCCGCCTGCGAATTCGAAAGCGACGATTTCGTCGAGCAGGTGCGCCAGACGCTGAAGAATGTCGTCGCCATTCTTGCCGAAGGCGGCGCCGAGCCGAAGCACATCACGTCGATGACCTGGTATTTCACCGACAAGCAGGAATATCTCGGCAATCTGAAGGGGATCGGTCAGGCCTATCGCGAGATCATCGGCCGGCATTTCCCGGCCATGGCCGCCGTGCAGGTCGTTGCCCTCGTCGAAGATCGTGCCAAGATCGAGATCCAGGCGACGGCAGTCATTCCGGAATAATATAGGCGGTCAAGATCATGTCGGCATTGCGCTTTTCGGACACCATCTCGGCGGCGCTGACCGACGAGATTCTCGTCGTCACCATAGACAACGCGCCCGTCAACGCGCTTTCCGCCGATGTCCGGGCCGGCCTCATGGCGGCGTTTGATCACGCCGAAAAGGATGGCACGACTAGGGGCATCGTGCTCACCGGTGCGGGGAACAGCTTCATCGGCGGCGCCGATATCAAGGAATTCGGCAAACCGCCGGTCGAGCCGCATCTACCTGATGTCATCGCCCGCATCGAAGCCTTTGCCAAACCCGTTGTCGCCGCGATCAATGGCGTGGCCCTCGGCGGCGGTCTGGAAGTGGCACTCGCCTGCCATCGTCGCCTCGCGGCGCCGACCGCCAACCTCGGCCTTCCCGAAGTCAAGCTCGGCATCGTACCCGGCGCCGGTGGCACGCAGCGCCTGCCGCGGCTGACCGGCATCGCCGCCGCTATCGATATGATCGCCAATGCACGCATCGTCTCCGCCGCCGAAGCGCTCACGCTCGGCATCGTGGACGGCGTGGCCAAGGGTGAATTGATCGCCGAAGCTATCACCGACGCCAAGACGGCCAATGCCGCACCGTTACGCCGCACGGGATCGCTGACGGTTCCTCCGGAAGCTACAGATGTGATCGACAAGGCGGCATCGGACGCATTGCGCAAGGCGCGCGGCCAGCATGCACCTGCCGAGGCCATCCGTCTCGTACGCCTGGCGGCGACCGTCTCTTTATCCGAAGGGCTGGCCGAGGAACGCCGCACTTTCATTGCGCTTCGCGACAGCGAAGAGGCCGCAGCGTTGCGTCATGTATTCTTCGCGGAACGCGCCGCCGGCAAGATCGAGGAACTGGAGACCGTTGCCGCACGCAAGATCGAAACCATCGGCATTGTCGGCACCGGTCTGATGGGATCAGGCATTGCCGTTTCCGCCCTCAACGGCGGCTTCCGCGTGATCGGAGTCGAGCAGACCATCGATGCTGCAGATAAGGGCCGCGAACGGATCGCTGGCCTCCTCGACAAGGCGGTGCAATCCGGTCGCCTCGATGCAGCGGGCCGCGAAGATCGCCTCAGCCGACTGACCGTGACGGCGGAGATTCAAGAGCTCGCAAAAGCCGATATCATCATCGAAGCCGTTTTCGACGATCTCACCGTCAAGACCGAGCTCTTCCGGCGCCTCGATGCGATCGTTCGCGCCGATGCGATCCTTGCGACCAATACGAGCTATCTCGACCCCGACGTAATCGCCGCCGCAACGCAACGGCCAGAGCGCGTCGTCGGACTGCACTTCTTCTCGCCAGCCAATATCATGCGGCTCCTGGAAGTGGTGAAGTGCAAGAACACCGCGCCGGATGTGCTGGCGACAGCCCTTGCCCTGGCAAAGCGGCTCGGCAAGCTGCCTGTCGTATCGGGCGTCACCGAAGGCTTTATCGGTAACCGCATCTTTTCCGCCTATCGCCGCGAAGCGGAATACATGGTCGAGGACGGCGCCTCGCCGCAGGAGATCGACGCGGCACTGGAAGCCTACGGCTTTCCGATGGGGCCTTTTGCTGTGTTCGATATGGCAGGTTTGGAAATCGCCTGGGCGCGCCGTAAGCGGCAGGCTGCGACGCGCGATCCCTCGGAGCGCTACGTCGTCATCGCCGACCGGCTCTGCGAAGCCGGCCGTTTCGGCCAGAAGACCGGCCGCGGCTGGTATGCCTACCCCGACGGCAAACGGACTGTTGATCCTGAGGTAGCGGCCATGATCGAAGCCGCGCGCGCCGAAAAAGGCATTGTACCAAGGAGCTTCACCGCGGAAGAGATCGTCAGCCGCCTGCTGAAAGCCATGGCCACCGAAGGCGAGGCGTTGCTTGCGGAAGGCATCGCCGCCCGTGCCAGCGATATCGATCTCGTGATGATCAACGGCTATGGCTTCCCGGCAAGCAAGGGCGGCCCGATGTTTGCGTCCAGCCGCTGCTGAAAGCAGTCACGGCAGAGGGATCAGGCCGCCGAAGAGAGTAGCGTGAACAATTCCTGAGGCCGCTTGACGCCGCGCAGCGCATAGCGGCCGACGGAAACGAGATCGTTGCTTTGCTGGCCCGATAGCGCCTCGACGAAATTCGATGACATCAGGACATTGCGGTCGGCCGATCGGCACATCGAGGCGATGCGGCTGACCTCGTTGACGGCCGGCCCGATGACGGTGAAGTCCAGCCGGTCCATGCTGCCGATATTGCCGTAGAAGACATCGCCGATATGCAGGCCGAGATAGACGTCCGTGACCGGACGGCCTTCGATCTGCCGCTGCGAGTTGAGATCGCGCAGCCGCTGGCGCAGCAGCGATTCCGCCATCAGCGCAGCCGCGCAGGCATCGGCGGAATTGCGAGCCTTGAAGATTGCCAGCGTGCCGTCGCCGATCAGCTTCAACACGTTGCCGCCCGCCTCATGGATCGAGGAGATGACCGCATCGGCATAGGCATTCAGCATCGGGATGATTTCATCCGGCTCGGCCGTATCCGAAATGCGCGTGTAGTTGGCGAGATCGGAAAACCAGAGCGCCGCCGAAATCCGCTCCGTTTTGCCGCGGGTAATCTTGCCCTCGAGCACATGCCGGGCAGCGTCCTCGCCGAGATAGACCTCGGCAATGGTGCGGGCGATGCGGCTCATGCCGGTGCATTTGATGGCCAAAGCCAGCGCCGGCGTCAGCTTGCGCAGCACGCGCAAATCCTCTTCCGGGAATCCCATTTCGGCGGCGGTAGCGAAGTTGGAATAGAAGCAATCCATCTCGCCGATCGTGCCGCCCTCTTCGAAACGGTGCACCATGGCGATATAATCGGTGTGACCATCTGCCAGCAACGTATCGAGCCCGTAGAAATCGGCAGGCTCGCCGAAGCCGATACGTCGGCGCACCTCGTCTCCACCTGTTGTCAGCATGTGATAGAAGGCGGAACGCTGCCAGTTTTCAGACGCGATCCCCTGTTGCGTCGGGCCATATTCGAACTCGCGCTCGATGATCTGATTGCCGTCCCAGCGGAAGGCGCGGCCCTCATAGACCGGATGCAGCGTATCCATCAGCGCCATGGCCCGATCGATGTTGAGACCATGCTGACGGCACTGCTCGCAGAAACCCGAGAGGATATCGACTTCCGTCATTCCCTTGAGACCGGCCTGCATGAGCCAGCTGGCAATTTCGCCAATGTCCTTCGCGTCCATGGATATCTCCCGACCCTCTGAAGGAATCGCTTTAGTACGAAACTCCAAGGCTTGGAATGCTGTACAACGCAAAATAGCCCTGATGCACGCACCAGATCGCCGCTTCTGTGGCACAGAAGCGGCGATTTGACACGCTCAAAGGATGATCGCGGGTCTCAGGCTTTTGTATGCGGCTTCAGCAGGTCTTCCAGACCGATGCGGCGGAAAAGCTCTGCCCGAACCCGGTCGGCAACACCGTTGACGATCTCAGCACCATCCTCAGAAGGGTCTATATGGGTACGGAATGGCCGCGTTCCAAACGGCATATCGACAATATCCACGATTGCCGTCGCCACCGAAGCGGCATCGGCATCCGCCGGTTCCAGCGAGGCTAGTCCCTTCAGCGCCTGGTCGGGAACGCCGGCATAGGGACCGTTGTCATATTCGGCGGCGCGAGCCTTGTCGTCCGGGGAACCGGAATGCGCGAAGTGGTTGGTGCCCTTCGTAAAGGCGCCGGGCACGATGATGGCGGTCTCGACGCCCCAGCGTGTCAGTTCGGACGCATAGGACACGGCAAGCGAGTCCATGGCTGCCTTGGCTGCGAAATAAGGCGAGAGGTAAGGCGGCGTGCCGCCCCGCGTGCTCGACGAGGAGACCCAGACCACCAGCCCCTTTCCTTGCCTGCGCATATGAGGCAGCACGGCACGATTGACGCGCTGGGTGCTGAGCACGTTGATGTCGTAGAGTTCGGCAAACTGTTCGGGCGTGAATGCCTCCGCCGGGCCGAAGGACATATGGCCGGCATTGTGGATGATGGTGTCGATGCGGCCCTGCTCGCCGATGACGGCGGCAATGCCGGCTTCGACAGAGGCGTCCGAGGCGACATCGAGTTCGACGGTCCTGAGATCGACGCCGTTCTCCGCGGCGAATGCCGCCGCTGCGGCGACCTGTGCCGCATTACGCCCTTGGGTTTCGCGGATACCGGCATAGACCGCATGGCCTGCCTTGGCGAGAGCGCGTGCCGTCAGGGCGCCGAAGCCGCTCGATGCGCCGGTAATAACGATGACTTGCTTGCTCATGATTCTGTTCCTTCAAAGGATTGGCTGTTGTCGACGATGAAGTGGAGGACGGCAGGCATTACCCTGCCGCCAAGTTGGCTCAGATCATGCCGCCATTGGCGCGCAGCGTCTGACCGTTGATCCAGCCGCCATCCGGGCCGACGAGGAAGGAAACGGCGGCGGCGATGTCTTGCGGCGTGCCCAGGCGCTCCAGCGGGTTCATCTTGGCCATACGGTCGATGAGCTCGTCGCTCTTACCGTTGAGGAAGAGATCGGTGGCCGTCGGGCCGGGCGCAACCGCATTCACCGTGATCGAGCGGCCGCGCAGTTCCTTCGCCATGATGCCGGTCAGAAGCTCGACGCCGGCCTTGGTTGCGGCATAGACGCCGTAGGTTTCAAGCTTGAGGCCGACGATGCTGGTCGAGAAGTTGACGATGCGACCGCCGTCACGCAGGCGCCTGCCGGCTTCTCGCAGCGTATTGAACGTGCCCTTCAGGTTGATGGCGATGTGGCGGTCGAAATGCGCGTCGTCGGCATCGGCGATCTTCGCGAGCTGCATGATGCCGGCATTGTTGACGAGGACATCGACACCGCCGAAGGCAGCTTCGGTTGCGTCGAACATGCGGCGCACGGCTTCGACATCGGAGACATCGGCCTTCGCGGTCAGCGCCTTGCCGCCCTTTTCCTCGATCTTGCGGGCGAGCCCCTCGGCGGCGGCTTCGCTGCCGGAATAGTTGATGACGACGGTGAAGCCATCCTCGGCCAAACGCTCTGCAATGGCGGCGCCAATGCCGCGCGATGCGCCGGTGATGATTGCTACCTTGTTGGAAATATTGCCCATTTCTCTCATCCTTCATTGCCTTGCGCCGTAGCGCGTTTCGATGAGGAGAAGATGCCCCTTTTCATGAAGCGGATAATCAGCCAATAATCGGCATCACTATCCGAATTTAGCGAACAAATAATATGGACAGATTCGATGCCATGCGGGTGTTTTGCCGGGTCGTGGAACGACGCAGCTTCACGCTGGCCGCCGAAGACACCGGCCTGCCTCGCTCGACGGTGACGGATGCGATCAAACAGGTCGAGGCGCGTCTTGGCGTGCGCCTGCTACAGCGCACGACGCGGCATGTCAGCCCGACGCTCGATGGCGAAGCCTATTACCAGCGCTGCCTGCGCATCCTCTCCGATATCGAGGATGCTGAAGGCGCCTTTGCCGGGGCGAAGCCGAAGGGTGTCCTCCGTGTCGACGTGCATGGAACGCTTGCGCGGCACTTCGTCCTGCCGAACCTGCCTTCCTTCCTCGAAACCTATCCCGACATCGAACTGCAGATCACCGAAGGCGACCGGTTCGTCGATCTGATCCGCGAGGGGATCGATTGCGTGCTGCGCGTTGGCACGCTGCAGGATAGCGATATGATCGGCCGCCGCGTCGCCATGCTGGAAGAAGTGACGCTTGCGGCACCCGCCTATGTCGAACATTTCGGCATGCCCGCCCATCCGGAGAAGCTCGATGGCCACCGCATGGTCGGCTTCCGCTCTTCCGCAACGGGCGGATTGCTGCCGCTGGAATTCCAGATCGACGGCGTCGTGCGCGAAATCACCCTGCCGGCCACCATCTCCGTCAACGCGGCCGAGAGCTATTTCGCCGCGGCCAAGCTCGGTCTCGGCCTGATCCAGGTTCCGCGCTATCACGCCGAGGAAGCCCTACGATCGGGCGGGCTGCTGCATGTCCTCCCGGACTATCCACCGACACGGACGCCCGTCTCGATGCTCTATCCGCGCAGCCGCCAGCTTTCACCGCGGGTCCGCGTTTTCATAGACTGGCTGGTCAAGGTTTTTGCCGGACAGAACAGCACTGAAGTCGAGGACGGATGAATATTCCGCGAAAGCGATCAAATAAATGAAATCGGCTCTTTGAATGGGCGAGAAGCACGCCTACGTCGTAAGGCATCATTCCGCTGGCGGAGCCGTTATGACGTCATAGCGGCTGACGATTTTGGAGAGAGCCCATGACCGAACAGAAGCAATTGAAGCTGGGCGCCTTCATGCGTCCCGTCAGCCTGCATACCGGTGCCTGGCGTTATCCCGGCGCCTATCCGGACGCCAACTTCAATTTCCAGCACATCAAAAGCTTCGCGCAGGAGCTGGAAAAGGCAAAATTCGACGCCTTCTTCATGGCCGATCACCTCGCGGTCCTCAACATGCCGATCGAGGCCCTGAAGCGCAGCCAAACCGTCACCTCCTTCGAGCCCTTCACCCTGCTTTCGGCGCTCGCCGCCGTTACCGACAGGATTGGCCTCGTCGCAACCGCCTCCACCACCTTCGACCTGCCCTATCATATCGCCCGCCGCTTCGCCTCGCTCGACCATATCAGCGGTGGCCGCGCCGGCTGGAACATCGTCACCACCTCCAATCCCGATGCCGCCCTTAATTTCGGCCTCGAAGAACACATGGAACATGGCGAGCGCTACCATCGCGCTCGCGAATTCTACGATGTCGTGACCGGCCTCTGGGACAGCTTCGCCGACGACGCCTTCATCCGCGATCCGGAAAGCGGCATCTTCTTCGATCCCGAGCGAATGCATGTCCTCGGGCACAAGGGCGAGGAACTGAGCGTTCGCGGCCCGCTCAACATCGCCCGCCCACCTCAGGGCTGGCCCGTCATCGTGCAGGCCGGACAATCGGATGCCGGTCGTCAGCTTGCCGCCGAAACGGCCGAAGCCGTCTTTGCAGCTCCCCGCAACCTCGCCGATGGCAAGTCGATCTTCGCCGATATCAAGGGACGGATGAAGGCGATCGGCCGCAATCCGGATCATCTGAAGATCCTGCCCGCCGCCTTCATCGTCGTCGGCGATACGGTCGAGGAGGCAAAGGCCAAGCGGGCAAAGCTCGATAGTCTCGTCCATTACGATAGCGCCATCGCATCCCTGTCGATCGCACTTGGGCATGATGCCTCCAAATTCGATCCGGATAGCTCGCTGCCGGAGATTCCGGAAACCAACGCGAGCAAGAGCGGCCGCGAGCGCGTCATCGCCCTTGCCGAAGCCGAAAAGCTCACCGTGCGCCAGCTTGCCCAGCGCCTCGGCGGCTATGCCGGCCTCGCCTTCGTCGGCACGCCTGAGAGCATTGCCGACGAGATGGAGCAATGGCTGCACGAGGAAGGCTCTGACGGTTTCAACGTTGTCTTCCCCTTCCTGCCGCAGGGTCTGCTTGACGTGACCACCCGCGTCGTTCCAGAGCTGCAACGCCGCGGCATCTTCCGCCGCGATTACGACGGTACGACATTGCGCGAACATCTAGGCCTGCCGCGCCCGGAAAACCGCTTCTTCACGAAATCGGCAGCGGCAGCGCAGTAAGAGCCCGGTATAAAGAGAGTAACATGAGTCATATCACGCCGATCGACTACGAGACCGCTTCCGAGGCCGTGCGCGCCGAGCATGACCGCGAAATGCAGCTGCGCGGCCGCATGACGAATATGAAACGCACCCTGCTGCACTCGCCGGTCGCGCATCGCATCTATGCGGAATGGTTTCCCTTGCGCGAGGAGCTGCGTCCGGCTCTGGACGATCGCGCCATCTGGCTGCTTTGCCATGCCATCGCAATCGAATGCCGCTCGATCATCCCCGTCGGCTTCTTCCGGCGCGCGCTGATCAATGCCGGCCTCACGCCGGAAACGATCGTACCGAGCGAAGACGAGGCGCTGCTGATCGAATTCGGCAAGGCGATCGTCAGGGATTCCAATGCAATTCCGGAAGGGATTTGGGATCGATTGAAGGCCCGCTACGACGAGCCGACGCTCGCCAACCTCGTCGCCTTCGCCGGCATCATGATCGCGACGGCAATCTACAACAATGCCGTGAAAGTGGATATCGACCCGGAGCTTGGACCTTACCTTGAAGGGTTTGAGTTTCCGGCGAAGTGAGGGGCAACGGCAGATGCCGAGCCATCTCGCCCTTGGCGGGCGAGAAAGCAATTTCATTGGTTTAGGAATTGCGATACCGAAGGTCACACATATTCAGAATGCTAGCGCAATTTCTAAGCCATTGAAATTGCAAGAGCGGGGGCCGGTGCGTCCCTGCCTACCCCCGCCCTTGCAAAATCTAGCACTTAGCCTTGCGGCTAAATGCTGATTTTGCGTTCCCGCGCGCAAGGGGCGGGATAGACCAAATCTCACCCCGAAATCACCGTCTCAAATTGCGGATTGCCGCGGATCGTGTTGCTCACCGTGCAAATCTCATCTTCGGCGGCATGCGCAATCGCGTTGCGAATTTCATCGCTGAAATCACCTTTGATGGTGAAGGCAATGTTGAATTTCTCCACGCGCGAGAGGCCTTCGGTCGCCTTCTCACCCGTGACGACGGCGGTGACTTCGGTGAGCTTGTCGAGCACGCCGAGGCTGCTAGCGGCCATGCGGGCGCTCAAGGCCAGGCAGGCCGAGAGCGACGAATAGAGCAGGTCGAGCGGGTTGAAGCCAGGCTGCGACGGCGAGGTGACGATATCGATTTCGCCGCCGGTCACCGAGGTCACATGCGGAAAGCCGGTGCGGCCGACCGTAGCGGTTGCGCCCGTCTGCCTTGTCTTCACTTTCAATTCGGCCATGTCGAAAAATCCCTGAATAAAAGCGTGAAACCCTTTCCTTCTACATAGGGATTCGTCGGGCAGGACACAATTGCAGTTCCTGGCCCTTGCGTCTTCCAGTCAGTTAAGCCACCAAATGGTTACAGGCTCTGAGAAGCAATTTCAGGAAAAGTGCATAGCGGTTTTCCGTCCGGAATTGCGTATAAACGCTCTAGCAGACAGGCAGTTCGACATGACCGTTTCCGATCCCCGCGCCTTCCTGACCTCACTGTTCGATGCCGCCGTGCGTGCAGCCGATCCGTTGACCGGCATCCGTACGCATCTGCCTGCCAAACCGAAGGGCCGCACGATCGTCATCGGCGCCGGCAAGGGATCTGCCCAGATGGCGGCCGCGCTGGAACAATGCTGGGATGGCCCGCTGGAAGGCCTCGTCGTGACGCGATACGGTTTTTCCGCCCCCTGCCGCCAGATCGAGATCATCGAAGCAGCCCACCCCGTGCCGGATGAGGCTGGTCTCGTCGCCTCCCGTCGGCTACTGAAACTTGTCGATGGCCTCACAAAAGACGATCTGGTGATCGCCCTGATATCAGGCGGCGGCTCGGCGCTGCTTCCCTCGCCAGCGGGCGGCTTGAGCCTCGCCGATGAAATCGCCGTCAACAAGGCGCTGCTTGCCTCCGGCGCGCCGATCTCTGCGATGAATGTCATCCGCAAGCATCTGTCGACCATCAAGGGCGGCCGGCTGGCTGCCGCAGCCCACCCGGCCAAGGTCGTCTCGCTCGTCGTCTCGGACATTCCCGGCGACGACCCTGCCCTGGTGGCCTCCGGGCCGACCGTGCCGGGCGCCGGCACGCGCGCCGAAGCACTCGATCTCATCCGCCTCTACCGTATCGAACTCCCGCCAGCCGTTCTCGCCCATATCGAGAAAGTTGAGGCGGATGCGCCGCGCCCGGGCGATCCGCGCTTTGCCGGCAATGAGGTCCATGTCATCGCGTCAGCCGGCGTCTCGTTGGAAGCCGCTGCCGAGGTGGCGCGTGCCGCCGGCATCGAAGCCGCCATTCTCTCGGACGCCATAGAGGGCGAGGCCCGCGAAGCTGCGCATGTCCACGCTGCCATCGCCCGGGAAGTGCTTCATCGCAATCGCCCCTTTCCGAAGCCGATCGTGCTACTCTCTGGCGGCGAAACGACGGTGACCTTGAAGGGCAACGGCAAGGGCGGGCGAAACTCGGAGTTCCTGTTGTCGCTCGCCATCGATATCGACGGTCACGCGGGCATTCACGCCATGGCCGCCGATACCGATGGCATCGACGGCAGCGAGGACAATGCCGGCGCCTTTGCCGATGCAGGTACGGTGGCGCGGTTGCGCAAGGCCGGAATGGTGCCGGCCGAGCTGCTGGCAAACAATGACGGTTGGACAGCGTTCGACGCGATTGGCGATCTCTTCGTTCCCGGCCCGACCGGAACGAACGTCAACGACTTCCGCGCCATCCTGATCCTGTAGCCGCTAGAGCGCCGAGCATTCAGACTGAATCGAAAGGGATTCCTTCGACTGGAATTTCGTGATTCACTTCGGTCGGAGGTGATTTGCGATGACGAGAT
>NZ_JACHZO010000005.1:0-413369 GCF_014193575.1 Rhizobium sp. BK289 | reverse complement strand
CTTGGGATATCGAAGCGCGGCAACACGTATCTACGGACGCTACTAATCCATGGTGCTCGGGCAGCATTGCCATCGCTTTCGAAGAGCGACACGCCGATAGGACGATGGTTGACGGAGATGATCGAACGAGGTGTGCATCGCAATGCCATCGTTGTGGCCCTGGCCAACAAATTGGCCCGCATCGCGTGGGCGGTTTTGCGGAAAAAGACATCATTTGAACGTGGCTACCTGGCGGCTGCGGCATAGTCGAGACGGCTATGCTATCGCACATGTAGCTCAACGAGGTTTGCAGGAAGGATCGTGAAGATGGCCTGACAGTTTACCGGCTTCGGAAAGCCCGTTTAAAAAAATGGCACTAGGTGCCGACGGTCTTATTGGGCTCTGAACGCGCGGATGTCCATCTTGGCCATGGGGACTTCCCATGAGACCGTATACGTTGACGCAAACTGATCAGAACACCGTAAAATCCTCTTACAGACGGGCGGGCCATACGTTTTTTTAAGATTGCTCTAACTTGCCAATTTATTCGGGGAAGCGATGCGCCGCTGCGGCAGCTGCAGCGGTTCTGCGCGAAGGACACGCTCCCTGCGGCCGAACTGATGCCTGACGACCTGATAGAGGAAAAGCGGAATGCCCAGAATATAGCGCCGCCACAGCCTGCCCGGTTCGAGAGCCAAGCGGAACAACCACTCGCTGCGTAGCGCGCGCACGAGCCTGGGGGCCCGCGGCACGGTTCCGGAAATGAAATCGAACAGGGCGCCGACGGTCAACACCAACCGCGCATGCTGCGGCCCGACATGCTCGGCGACCCATTTTTCCTGCAAAGGCGTTCCCATGCCGACGATCAGCACATCGATCTTCTGCCGGCCTATTTCCGCGGCAACGGCGCTGCTTCTCGCTGGATCGAAGAAACCGTCGGAAACGACGATGTACTCGTGCCACGGCGCGTGGCGGCGAAATTTTTCAGCCGCGTTTTCGACGACCGAGCGCTTGCCGCCCAGCAGGCCGATCCGCTTCGTCCGCTCCATGAAGGTCAAAAGCGCAGGCACGAAATCCGTGCCGTTCAAGTTCGCCGGGAATGGCTCGCCATGGGCGACGCGCGAGGCGATATCGAGGCCGACACCATCGGGAAGCACCAGATTTTGCTCGAGAACATTGCGATAGCTGTCATCGCGCAGCATGACGAGCATATTATGGGCGTTGACGAAGGAGATCGAGGTCTGGCCGACCGGCAGGGAAGCGAGCTCATTGACGAAGGTCAGGGCATTATCCCAATCGAGATCGCAGACCGGCAGATCGAAAATCATGCGGCGGGATGCTACGACGGCAAAATCGGCAACCTGGTTCAATCCAACAACCTCCTGCCCGAGACCGCACATGCGCATGATGCCGAGAATAACAAGGCTCATGCGCCCAACCGTTCATCGGTGCTGCGATTGCGAGGCGTCACTGGGAGGTGTTTATAGCCAGATAAATCCAATGTTCCGTTAGGATGGAACGTGGGATTTATCGGAAACCATCAAGGATTCGTTAATGTATCGTCGGCCGGAGCCCGGCTTTGCAGCCCTGGAATGGAGCGGTGCCCCGCCGAGCCAGGACACCTTTACTCTACCGGCACCTTATCCTTCGCCGCATCCTGCACGATCTTGACGGGCTTGACCGTTTTCTTGCCGATGCTCTCCCCGCCATGGGTTTCTTCCTTGGAAAGATAATCGAGCTGTTCGATCAGCACGTCGGCGACATAATCGCCGCCGAGCCGCTCGTTCATCCGCTTCTTCAGGTCGCTGCGGAAGGCGGCGACGTCGAAATTCTGCGTGTGCGCGATATCGATCACCTTGTTGCCGATCAGCAGCGTGAAGAGCTCATCCGTCGTCAGCTCCGGCAGGGGTATCTGCAGCGCGTTTGCCTTGCCCTTCTCCATCATGAAGGAGATGCGCGTCAGAAAATAGCCGGTCACCTGGCCATTGGCGATGACAGGGACATTGATCGATTCGCCCTTGATCAGTTCCTGCTGCGCCTTCTTGGCGTCGTCAGGACTGATTGCGGGCGCTGTCGCCACCTGCACCGAAAAATAGACCGAGGCCAATGTCACGGCGCAGACCCACAGGCCGGTGAGAGCGAGCTTGATCATCCGGCCTCACGGACGCGGAATTGCTCCTGCGAATAGGTGCCGTCCGCATCGGCGTTCTGCACGGCATTCTTCAGAATGTCGGCGACGGCGCGCACGGCCTCGAGATGAGCCTCGACCCGGCGGGCGTTCAGAACCAGCTTCTTCTTCAGATCGTGCAGCTGCCCGATATGCGCGGCGGCAAGATCGGCCGGATCGGTATCGCGAAACAGCATCGACAATTCGTAGAGGCAACGGCTCTTGTGAGCGTTCGATACCTTGAGATCGAATTCCGGGTCGGTGCCGATCCGGTTGTTCTCATTGTCGATAATCATCTCCAGGCGGCCAAGGACAGACTTGATCCGATAGTCCTGCGACATCATTTCCATGTTTGTTACCTCGCTCATGCTTTCTGGGACGTCAAATTATTCTGATTGGTGATGCTGGCATTGCCGTCATTATCGGCATCCGCGGCGGCGAGCGTCTTGCGCTGAAAATCGGCAACCGCGCTCAGAGCCATTTTCTTGTCGTTTTCATCGGTCGCGGCATGGATGGCGCCGGTGTTGCGCATCTTGTCGACCTGTTCCTGATACATCTTTTCTGCAATACCAACGCCGCCGTTCTTGGCGAGCGTATTGCCCAGCTGCTCGGCCATCATGCCTTTCCAGATCTCGCCGGCCGAACCCTTGCCATAGAGCGTCTCGCTGCTCGGCAGCATGTTCTTCACGAAATTCTGCAGCACCATGGCTTCGAACTTGCGATAGGGCTGCGGCACCTTCGTCCCGGCCACATGCGTGTTGGCATTGGCGAGACCTGCCTGGGTGGCCGCGCTGTTCATCGCATCCACCGTCGCACCGAAGCCGTTGCCGTTCTCGGCGAGGCTGGTGGCGGCGAAGGCGGCCCGGTTGGCGGCAAGCTTTGCCTGCGCAGCCTCGACATCGGCCGGATTGGCGGCCTTGACGACATCGAGGACCAAATCACTCGGAGGCGAAATAGCCACGTCACGTCTCCTTCTGCTATCGCGCACCCGGAAGCCGCGCAGTGCGGCAATCGAATCAGGGCAACGAATCAAAACTTCAGAACAGGCCGGCAACCGAACGATGCACATCCTGTTCCATGATCGCGGCGATTATGGTTTTTGAACCTTGCTGGAGGCTGGCGTTACGTCGGCGAAGCGTTGATCGATGATGTCGTAGACCGCATTGTCGTCGGCCTCCCGCACTTCGAGCTCGCGGGCATCCTTCATGTGCTCTTCGAGCCGGTCGGCCTTGGTGCGCTCCTGCTGGACCTTCATCTGAATGAGGGTTTGAATGCTTTCCAGCTGCTGATCCCGGATCATCAGGCGGCCGTAGCGCTCGGCATAATGGATTGAGAACGCCATGTGCACGGGATCGACGGAGCCAATCGCCACCATGACCCGCTCCATCGATTCGGTGACCTCCGCGCGCTGGCGGGTCGTATCAGCCAGCTCGTTTTCCGCTATCCGCTCCAGATGGCGCTGCACTGCGACCAGGCGCTTCAGTTTTTCAGACCGGTTTTTCTCCGCCATCGTCTACCTATCCGCCGGCTAATGCCCATTGAAGACCGTGAGAAATGCACCAGAAAACTGACTGATCAATGCCGCGATGCTGAGGTAGAGCATGAACAGCCCTCCCATCAGCAGATACGGCGTGGAGATGAAATAGATCGGGATCTGCGGTGCCAGCTTGTTGATGAAGCCGATCGAAATCTGGAACATCAGGCCATAGAGAAGGAAGGGGCTCACCAGCCGCAGCATGATGAAGAAGGTGGTTTCCAGCGTATCCGTAATCGAGATCAAAGCGGCACGCGGCTCGATATGACCTCCCAGAGGAACGACGGAATAGGAATCGACCAGCGCCTGCAGGATATAGTGATGAAAATCGAGGATGAAGAGCATCATCAGCCCGCAAAAGCTGATGAGGCTCGTGAGCGACGTCTCGCTTGACTCCTCGACGATATCGGCGCCGCCCGGTGCGTTGAAGCCGATCAGCATCGATATGCTCACGCCGGCGAATTGCAGGCCCAGCGTATAGATCCGGGCCATCATGCCGTACATCAATCCGATGACCGTTTCGGTGAAGATGAGGCCGATGAAGCTCGCGTCGCCCTTCGACACCTGAGGATAGATCGTGTTCCAGAGCAAGGGCAAAATCGCCATCGACAGGGCCGCGGAAAGGAGCAGCCTGATCTGCGGAGGGATACGGCCCGATGAAAATCCCGGGAGGACCATCATGCAGCCGCCGATGCGGCAGAAGGCGACGAACAGCGCCAGAATGGTCCCCTGCGGGTCTGTTATCATGAAATCGAACCTAGAATCTTGATCTCGATCCCCTTGGCCAGTTCCACATGCGACAGGACCGGAAGGGTCGCGAACAGGCGTTCGATGATCATGCGCACATAGGAGCGCGTTTCGGGCGACGTGACAAGAACGAAGGGCATGCCGCGATCCATGTATTCACGGATAACTTTGCCCGCCTGCTCGCTGAATTCCTCCAGGCTGCGCGGATCGATGTCGAATTCGACGATTTCGCCCTTCTGATCGCGCTTCAGCGCCTGATGGAAGATCAGGTCCCATTTGCTGCCGAGACGCAGCACGCGCAGCACGCCGTTGTCGGCAAGGTCGCCGCAAAGCTGCTGCGCCATGCGGACACGCACATGTTCGACGATCTGTTCCGTCTTGCGCACATGCGGGGCGAGTTCGGCAACCGCTTCAAGGATGAGATGCAGGTTGCGGATCGAGACACGCTCGGCGAGCAGCAGCTTCAACACCGCCTGCAGGCCGGAATAGGACATGTGCGACGAGCAGATCTCGTCGGCGAGCTTCTTATATTCGGGATCGAGACGCTCGATCAGGATCTTGACGTCCTTATAGGACAGCAATGCCGGCAGGTTGTTGCGGATGACCTCGCTCATATGGGTGAGCACGACGGAGACATTGTCGATCGGCTGGAAGCCCTCGCGCTTCAGATCATCGGTGAAGGCTTCGAGAACGGAAACGGCGGGCATGCCGAAGGCGGGTTCGCGAATCTCATCCCCCGGCACGGTCGGCTTGCGGCCCGAGCCGGTGACGACGAGCACTTCGCCGACACGCAGCATGTTGGAGGCGATGGTCGTGCCGTGGATGCGGATCTGATACGATTTGTCGGCGATCGCCATGTCGTCGATCACCTTGATTTCAGGCACGACGAAGCCGTATTGCGTCGCGAACTTCTTGCGCATCTTGCCGACACGGAAGGCAAGCTCCTGATGGGCGCCGAGCAGGCGGGTGGAAACGATCTTGCCGAGGGCGAGCTCGATCTCGGCGGTCTTCAGAACCGACTTGACCGAATCCTTTTCCATTTCCTTCGTCTGCATCACCTTCTGCTCTTCGGCATCGCGGCGAAGCTTGTTTTCGGCCTCGATCTGGCGCGGGATGAACCAGGCGCCGGCGGCCATCAGGCCGCCAAGGAAAACGAAGGGAAGGAAGGGCATGCCGGGCATGATGGCCAGGATGCCCATGAGAACCGCCGAGACGGCGAGCGCGCGCGGATAGCCGCTCAGCTGATTGACCACGGCCTGGTCGGTCGAACCGGCCGTACCGCCGCGCGAAACAAGTAGGCCGGCGGCGAGAGAGACGATGAGCGCCGGCATCTGGGACACCAGACCGTCACCGACGGAGAGCTTGACGAAAACGTCCGCAGCCTGGCCGATCGGCATGCTGTGGCGGAAATAGCCGATGATGATGCCGCCGAAGACGTTAATGCAGGTGATCAGAAGACCAGCAACCGCGTCGCCGCGCACGAATTTGGAGGCACCGTCCATCGCGCCGAAGAAGGAGCTTTCCTCTTCCAGCTCGCGACGGCGGCGCTGCGCTTCCTTTTCATCGATCAGGCCGGCCGAAAGATCCGCGTCGATCGCCATCTGCTTGCCTGGGATGGCATCGAGCGTGAAGCGGGCGCCGACTTCCGCGATACGCGTCGCGCCCTTGGTGATGACGATGAAATTGATGGTGATGAGGATCAGGAAGACGATCAGACCGATGACGAAATCGCCCGACATCACCAGGCTGGAAAAGCCCGCGATGACGCCGCCGGCGGCATTATGCCCTTCATAGCCATGCGAAAGGATGACGCGCGTGGTCGCGATGTTCAGCGACAGGCGCGTCATGGTGGCGATCAGCAGGATCGTCGGAAACGAAGAGAATTCCAGCGGCTTCTTGATCCACAGCGCCACCATGAGGATCAGCACCGAAAAAGCGATCGAGAAAGCCAGGCCGAGGTCGATCAGAAAAGGCGGGATCGGCAGGAACAGCACGCACAGGATCACCATGATGCCGAGCGCGAAGCCGATATCGCGAATGCTGGGATTGGCTTTGGGGAGTGCTATTGCGGGTGGTTGTGCCATCGACCGGTTCCGTCTCTTCATGAGAGGAGGCAAACGGCTGAACCGCCTGCCCTATTGGAACCGAGCTTTAGAAGCCGAAGCTTGCGCGAGCATGGCCTATGGCCATCGATGCCCGTATCCGAAGGCCGCTGCGGCCTTCGGACCTTCTCTCGCTAGAAGCCCGACTGGATGCGCGAGAAGACGAGATTGGTGAAGATCGAAATCTGTGCGCCGACGAACGGCGCCGAGATGCCGATCGTGACCATGACGGCGACGATCTTCGGCACGAAGGTCAAGGTCGCTTCCTGCACCTGGGTGAGTGCCTGGATCAGCGCGATGACCAGACCGACGACCATGGCGGCGACGACAGCCGGACCGGAAGCCACCAGCACCGTCCAGATCGCCGCCTGGAAGATATCCAATGCATCGGCTTCATTCATGACATTTCACTCCCGGTTCAGCGGCTCCTCATGAGCCGCTGGTCGAATCCGTGCCAGACGAATCGCTGCTGCTAGTATCGCTTGACGAGGCCGGCACATCAATGGTCGTGCCTGCCGGAGCGATCGTCACGCCGGCCTGGATCAGGATCTTGTCACCGGCGTTGGTCTGCGCGATGATACCGTCCGAATAGACGGTTACTTCCTTGATCGTGCCCGTGGTCTTGCCATCGGCGCTCATGATCTGCTTGCCGATGTAATCGGACGCCTGCGAGATCCATTGGTTCTGCAACACGGTTTCCAGATGCGAGTTCGTCTGGATCTGCTGCTCGACCTGGGAGAAGCTCGCCAGCTGCGAAATCTGCTGGCTGGCATCCATTGGACTAGTCGGGTCCTGGTTCTTCATCTGCGCGATGAGAAGCTGCAGGAAATCGTTGTAGTTCAGGTTGGCGCTCGCCGATGCGGCAGCAGCATTTTTCGTGGCTGTGGAAGAGCTGTCCGTGCTGCTGTTGACGGCGTCTACCGCTGCCATGGAGCGATCTCCCGACGGATATGCTCGATCGTCGCCGCCGGCATTTCCTGATTGTTCAGAATATTGTCCTCGATCGGGTAGAGGCCGCGGATCGCCTTCAACGCGTCGAAAGCGCGGCCGGTGGCGACGAGGCCATCGATACGCTTCAGCTCGGCCAGCACCTCCTCGTTGTGGAAGCACGAAAGCAGCATGACGATCGACTTGCGGAACATCGTCGTCGACTGATCCTTGCCCTCCGGATTGATGAGGATCATCTGCGCGATGAAATAGAGCTGACGCAAGGGCGTCGTCGCGTCTTCAGGCTGGAGGACGTGGTTCTCAAGCAGGAATGTCACATCATTCAGGAATTCCAGCGCGACCTTGCGATCGACGCGCAGGACGGCCCCGTTGATAAAGATCTTTTCCCCGGCTTTGAGCGATATGCGAAGCGTACTTTTCATTTAAGTCCATCCCTGATGATGGTGGTGACATCGATGATGCCTTGATAATTTTTCGACTGGCGCCGCTGGATTCGATCGCACTCCTTCAAAATCCAGATGGCGATCGAGATGAGGTTGGCACGCAGTTCGACATTGAGCTGGTTCTCCGGACTTTTGAGGTCCTCCACGAAGCTCACCCATACGCGCCGCGTATAGAAGAGCGCCTCGATCGCCTCGCGGCCGTATTTCTCCGCATCACGGGCCGCGGAGAGGAGAGCTATCGACCGGTCCAGAACTTGTCGTTCTCTTTCCTTGGCGTCGGCCACCGCATCCTGCATGACTTCCGCATATGAGAACTGATACATTCACGCATCCTTCCTGGTCATTCCTTCCCTTTGATCATCAAAGGTAATTTACAAGACTGAGCTGCTGGATCTTTGAAACAATGGTGTAAGCGGTCTCGAGCTGGGTCTCGAGGCTGTTGACCTTGGTCGAAGCCTCATAGGGATCGACCCCCGTCAGATCGCCCAGGCTGGTATTGAGAATGGTCTTCTGGGCATTCAGCGTCGTGTTCGCATCCGACAGGCGCGACTGCGACAGACCGAGCTGGCTTGCCTGGCTGTTCAATCCGTCGACCGCCTGGCGCGAGTAGCTGATGGCCTGATCGGTCACCGCATTCAGCGCATCCGAACTCAGGGCCGGCGTCGTGCTCATCAGTGCATTGGTGACGCTGGTTGCAAGCGCCAGGTAGCGAATGCCGGAGGAATTCGAATTCGTCGACGTTTCCACCACTTCCGAATTGCTGATGCGGCTCGTCATATTCTGGTCGGACGCGCTCGACCAGCTTGCCCAGCTGGCGTCGGAGGTGAACATCGGCTCGACCTTGGTGGTGATGAAGTCCTTCATCTGGGCGCCGGTCAGATTGCTTGTCGATGTTACGGGCGGGGTCTGAGCGGCCATATAGGCCGTCAGCGCGGTCTGGATTGCGGTATTCGTCGCGGCCGACTTATCCGTCATCGGTTGAACATCGGTATTGGTGCCGGCGAAAAGATATTCGCCGTTGACCATGGTATTGGCGGAAGCGATAACGCTCGAAAGGGCGGAAGTCGCAGTCGACTGCGTCAGCGCCACGCTGCTTCCATCCGTATTGCCGCGCAGGGCCACCAGCTGATCCATCAGCTTCTGCGCCTGGCTGCCCATATCGCTCAACGCGGTCTGGGACGAGGTCATACGCTGATTTGCAATGGAATTGCTGCTGAGAATGGAATCGATACGCGACACTTCCCGTGTCAGGTTCACGCTGAGCGATGTGCTGCTGCCCAGCGAAACCCCGATGTCGGCATAAACCCCGGTGGTTGCTTCCGTGGAAGCACTCGTCATCTCATTTTGCGTCTGACGGATTGTCTGACGCATGGCATTTTGAATGGCCGTGCTCGAAATGAAAGAAAGTTTCATGGCTTAGCTCGCAATATCCAGTACCGATTGAAGCATCTCATTGACGGCGTTCAATATCTTCGTTCCAGCCTTGTAGGACTGCTCGATATCCATCATCAGCGTCAGTTCTTCGTCGAGATTGACGCCGGTCGCATTCGAATAAGCGCCAGAAGAGCGCGATAGTGCCGCGGATGTGTTTTCAGCCGCGGTCGTTGCCGTGCTGCGCTGTCCTTCGAGCCAGCCGATGGAACTCGATGCATAATCCATGAGGCTGGCCCGGGTATCGGAGCCGGCCGTGGCATCGAAATCCATCTTCGTATTCATCGCAGTGATAAAGGCATCCAGCTGGGTGGAATAACCGCTGCCACCGCTGGTATTCTTCGTATAACCCGTCTCGCCGGTCGCGGCATTGTTGTTAATACCACCATCACGCAGCAATGTCGGATCGCCACCTTGAGACGTGATTAACTTCGGATTAACGGCTATCGAGCCGGCCAGGCCTGTGACCGCGGTAGTACCCGTCGGAACGGTGCCGCCGCTCCAGGTGAAAAGGCCGGGCAGGGTCGGCTTTGCGGGATTGCTATTCGTTTCGGCGAACGTCGTCACCAGACCGCGCGCAATCTCATCGAGCTGCTTTTGATAGGTCGGCGCAACATCGTCCCGGACCTGCAGCGCCGCCTGGAGGCTGCCCTGCGCGGTGGTGCTCGCACTCTGGCCTGGAGTCAGCGCAACGCCATCGATATAGACATTGTTGCCGACCGTGCCGGCCGTATAGGTATTTGTCGGCTGAAACGTCACCGTGCGCGGAATGGTTTCGAACAGGGTCGTTCCGCTCGTGGTGTAGAGCGCCATATCGTTGTTGCCGCGCGTCACCGTCGTCACGCCGACAATCTTCGAGATCTGGTTCAGGATCGAATCGCGCTGGTCGAGAGCGTCGGCAAGGGCGTTGGACGTCGGTCCGGCGGTCGTCGTCGCCGATTTCACCGCCTCGTTTGCTTCCTGGAACTGCTTCAGCAGGCTGTTCAGTGAATTGACGTCGGAGCTGATCTGCTTGTCCGCATCGGTTCGTGCGGCCTGCACCGCAGTCGTCGCATTGTTCAGCGACGTGACAAGGCTCTGGGCCGCGTTGATCGCCGATTGCGCCGCCGTGGTGCTGGACGGAGAACCGGAATAGGTCTGCATCGCCTTCTGGAACGCCGAAAGAAGGGTCGCCGGAGCGATTTCATTGTCATTTCCGCCGAGCGTAGCCGACTGAAGATTGCTGTAGGCGTTCAAAAGCAGCTGCTGGGCCGAATCCGATGACGACGAGCTGAGATAGGCCTTCTGCAGCGCCGGCTCGCTGCTGCGGTCGATCTTCACAACCTGGGCGCCAGCCATGTCCGTGGTCACCACCGCTTGGCGACGCGAATAATTCGTGTTGCTGTCGTTGGCGATATTGTTCGATACGACACTGCTCTGCGTGCCGGTATTGTTGAATATTGCCTGCGCGTTATTGAGAGCTGTTGTGAGCGACATGACTGACTCGATACCCTGTTCGTTTTAGCGCCGCAGAATGGCCGATGGCGCGCCGGAAGTGTCGGAATAGCCTGTCAGAGCAAGGCCGGCGAAGTTCACTCGATTGTCGTTGGCACGGTATGGATGGCCGCCTGAGCCAACCGCGAACGGCCATCTGCGGGAAGATTGGGACACGCGAACACCGTTGCTGCGGAGATCGGGACCGGCGGCGGGAATATGCAGCACGCCCATCCCTTCCACGGCCGTAGGATGAGACGACATCGCACCGGCTGCGCGGTCAAAAGCAGCGCCCAGGCGAATTGCCCGTGCGTCCACTTCCGCAAATGCGGTCTTCATGCTGCCGAAATTCCTCATCTGGAATCCTCGTTATCCTTCATACGACTGAGAGTAGGTGGCGGGCCTTGCGTGAAGCTGTCTGAGAGGACGAAAAGCCGATCATGGCGAAAAGCATATCCACTAGCGCCGCATTGCAGCTTCATCGCCGGTAGATGCGGGCGAAAATCGTAAGGAACGACGAACCTATCGCGGTCATGACGATCCGGCGCGATGCAAAAGGATAGGCCCGAGAATCGGATGATTCCCGGGCCTATTCGCGAGTTTAGCATCCTGGATGCCGATCGGAGATCGTCAGCTCCAGTCGATGCAGTAGCCTAGGAAGCGCTTGGAATCGACAGGGTCGAAGCCGAGTTTCTTGCGCAGTTTCTTGCGCAGCTTCGAAATGTGGCTTTCAACCACGTTTTCCTCGACCTCTTCGTCGAAGATACCGTAGATGGCGTTGAAGATCTGCGTCTTCGTCACCCGGCGACCGCGATTGGCGATCAGGTATTCGAGAATGCGGCGCTCGCGGCGCGGCAAAGCGAACACGGAACCGTTGATTTCCGGATCACGGCCGTCCGCGAAGACACGAATCGGACCGATATCGGTATAGTTGTTGATCGCCTTCAGCCTACGGCGGATCGCCGCGGCACGGGCTAGGATCTCGCGGGGATGTACCGGCTTGCGCACGACATCGTCGACGCCGCAATCGAAGAGTGCAAGGGTGGCCTCCAGCGAGGGCTGGTCGCTGACTGCGATCACAGGCGCCGCTGTCCGATCACGGATCGCCCTGGGCAGCTCCAGCACGTGCTGGCCTTGCCCGATCAGAAAAGCCTCAACAGCAGCAATATCGCCTTCTGCCGCCGTCGTTACCCATTCGCCGAATTCGCGTGGATCAAACCCTGTGGAAGGGATGCCCTCGCGTCCAAACAGTGATGTATATCCGTCCTTAACGAGCTCTCGCTCATCAACCACTACGATCATTCGTCCGCCTCCGAATCAGTGTGGTGTTTCGATGAACTATGGGTACGAATCGGGCGAATCACGAACAACTGTCGGAAATGAGTGACGGAAATTAATAATTGATTAACTTTGGAGGTGCGATTTGCACTAGATGTAGTAGGTGCATTGCATTTTACACCGAGAAAAAACTTGTTAGTTAGCGTATTATCAACAAGCCCATTTTGGGCAAATCGACGGCAGTCAACCACCTCGGTTGGGTTAGCGCCGACTAACCGGAAGGTCGACACAACCTATAGGTTGTCTAGTTCTGACAGAAGGTCGCTGCGTTCGGTGTCCATTTGCCGTAGCCGGTGGCGACCAGATTGGCGATCACACGGCATACATAGACCTTTTGGGCGGGGTCATTGTTCGGGCCGGCATGGTATCTCGCTACCGCCATCGTCCAGGTCTCATGCCTGTCATGCAGATTGCGGAGAAACTTCGCGGCATACTCGACGTTACTGCGCGGATCGAACATTGCGTCGACCGAGGCAAAGTTTTCGCCGTGAAAATACTGGTTGATCTGCATGCAGCCGACGTCGATAAGCTTTGCACCGCTCTGCCTTGCCGCGGCGAAGACCTGCAAGGCAGCCCCCTCCGACGGCGGGAAGATCGGCCGCCCCTCGACATTGAGGGCGTAGGGGTAGAGCGATCCCTTGCGCCCCGTCTCCGTCAAGCCGACCGAATAGAGGATCCCTTCGGGTATTCCGTATTTCGCGGCAGCAGACTGGATTTCGCGCTCGCAGAGGCCAGCCGCACCATTATCCGGCGGCGCCGGATTTCCCGACGCATAGGCTTCAGAGGTAAACGGCGCCGGAACGAGAGCGCTGAACGCCACCAGCAGCGCCGTCTTCAACACCGCGCTCACCCGAACTGCGATTGCCATTGTTTCCATCTGCCTGCTGTCCCGAATAGTTCTGGCCCCGGGGACGCGCGTCGCCCCCTTGTCCCTGGTTCAACAGGGACTGTTGCTGGTTCGACCCGGAATTGCGGCCGCTGTCTGGCTGCTGATCCGCATTGGAGGCCAGGGTTACGGTAATGTTGTCCACCTGGTAGCCCTGGGCGCGCAGCGCATCGACCATGCGGCTCTGATCGGCATGGAGCTGCCTGTAGGCCTCGCCCGTCTGCACTTTCAGGTCGACGCTCAGCTGATCTCCGGAAAGCCGCATAGTGGCCGTGACGTCGCCGAGGTTGTCGGGACGCAGCTGGATCTTGAGCGTGTTGACGACCTTGCCCGTGCTCGACTGATTTGCGGCGTTGGAAAGCGCCGAACCCGGCTGCATCGCGGCCGACCATTCACGATCGCCCGCCAACGCCCCTGCGACGAGCGACGAGTTGGTATTGGTGGCAAGCCCCAGATAGCGGCGGGAATCCAGGACTGTGATCGTCGGGGTATCGCCGCCCGAGGAAGCCGCCACCTTGACGTCTGCCGCCTCATCTCCGCTCTTGCTGATCGACAGGTCGAGCGCGCTGCCGCGACCGTCCGACCGCGACAGGCGGAAGGTCTGTGCGGCATCCGACCCCTGGCCGTCATCCGGCAGCGTCACCGCCGCATCCGATGCATCATCCGCGACAGCCGCCTTGGCGAGCGGGATTCCCTGGACCTTCGCATCGTCGGTCGTCTTGGTCGCCTGCGCTGTGCCGGCCTGTGCAGCGACGACGGGCTGCGGGACATTCAGCAGTGACAAGGCATCCGAAATCGTAGTGGCGGGTTGGCTCGCCTGCGTCGGCGTAGACTTACCATCATCCGTCGACTGCGCATCCTTCCCGTCTTTCACGGCGGGTGCTTTGCCATCGCCCTTCACTGGCGTGGCTTGACCGTTGGTCGTCGTGAGATCGGCCAATTGCTGTGCGAGCTCGGCAAGCTGATCGAGCGTGGTCGGTTGCGCCGGCACATCGCTCGTGCCGACAGCCGGCGTCGCCGGGTCCGGGACTGCCGCCGTCTGATCGCCTTCCACGGGAACCGTGTCGTCTTCCGTCGCCGGTACCGCGTTCTGCAGTTCGATCAGCGATTTCGAGAGCGCAGCTGCGCCGGCACCCTGGGATGGCTTTGCCCCCTTGGTGAGGCCGGCGAGGTTGGCGAGATTGGCTCCGGAGGTATCGATCATTCCAGCTCCGGCACTGGCGCCTTCATCGATGGAAAGGGCCAGCGAGCCGGGATCGCTTGCTGCCTTTACGGCGTCCGCATCGTTGGCGGCTGTCGTGTCTGCGTTTGCCGCCGCATCCGCTCCAGCATTCGGGCCGGAAGATTTGCGTCCGTTGCCGAGCGAACTGGTCAGCGCATCGATAAAGCCCTTGCCGTCATCCTGCTTCGTGGAGCGGTTGCCTTTGGCGGCAGCAAGAATATCCGCCCCCGATGAGGCGCTGGAGACACCGATGTCGTTCATGATCAATGACTTTCCTGCTTCAACAGGCCGTCGATGGCATTCAGCTTCGAACGGCTCGTCGTGACGAATGCGTCGAACGAAGAACCGGCCTCCTGCCGCCCTCCTTCCGGGGCGGGAGCCGCGTTCGCCGAGGCTCCCTGCTCAACACCCGCCGTGCCGGGAGATTGACCTCCCGATTGCTTCGTCACAGCAGCATCGTGTTCAGTATTCTGTTGATTGGGCAGATTAGAAACATTGGCTTGCCCGAGGCTTGCTGGATCGGGAGCGCGCAATATCTCCTGCGCAACCGCCTTTGCGGCGTCGCGCAGAGCACGATCGCGCGCGTTCAGCTCGCCCGCCGGCATCTGATTGAGATCGTTGATCGCCGACTTCAGCTCCGGCGTGGATATGCCCGCCACACCGCCATAGAAGTTGGCCAGCGCGCCGAAGGCGTCACCGCCGTCGGTGGCGGAGATCGCCTGGGCGCGGCTGGCCGCCAGTGCGGCAAGATCGGCCTTGCCTGCGATCGCCGCCCGGCGCGCCATGCGCAGATAGATCTCCCTTTGCCTGGGAGGGTCCATGAAGGACAGGATGTCGATGATGTCCTGCTGCTTGACGTCGGAATCGTGATCCACCACCAGCTGCACGAAAAGGTCGGCAAACTGGCTGGCATAGGGCGAATGCAGAAAGCGCCTCGTATAGCGCCGCGCATAATCAAGCCCGGCCGGCACCATTCCCGCATCGGCGCACAAGGCAAGAGAGCGCCGCAGCGCCGATTCCTCGACGATCGTACCGGGCGCCATCACGCGCGCCCAATCGTAAAGCTGCAGGGCCGCCTTGCCGTTCTTGCCGGACATGACATTGCCGGCAACGAGCGAGAGATAAGGACCGATCGGCTTGTCGCGATATTCCCTCGCGATGTCGGCAAGCGTATTGACGACCAGCAGCCCCTTGCCGTTCAGATATTTTCTAAGCACGTCCGCGACACGATTGTCGAAATTGCCGTTGAGGTCGCGCGACATCAGATATTCGAGCGTTTCGGGATTGCCGCCGCTCATGGCATAGATCAGCGCCGCATCGACGTTGCGGTTGTCCTCGAACACGGATTTATCGGCATTGCGCAAGCGTTCATCGATGGTGGCAAGCAGGAAGCGCTGCATCTCTCCGGCGGAGCTGTCGCCCGCCGCGACTGAATCCTGGACGAATTCAAGCGAGCGCAGCATCTTGTAGAGCGGCAGGTTGTCCTGCCCCTCGGCGCTCGCGGCCGCTGGCATCAACATGCCGAGGGTGAGCGTAAGCGCAAGGTGATGACGATGCTGTTTGCGCGCCATGAACTAGCCCTGTTTACCTTGACCTGACTTGCCCTTCCCCGAAGCGGGCTTGGCCGGGCTTTGCGCATCGGGGCTCGCCCCTTCCTTCACGGCCTGGTCCGAAGGATTGGCAATCAGGATCTCGATACGGCGATTGGCGTCGTTGAAAGGATCGTTGGGCAGCTTCAGCCGTCGGTCCGCGAAACCGGAGACCTGCGCGACCCGTTTCTCGTCCAGCCCGCCGCTGGTCAGCATATAGTAGGCGCTCTGGGCGCGATCGAGCGACAGGCGCCAGTTGTCGTTGCGGCCCCCGACCATATAGGGACGCCCGTCCGTGTGGCCACGGATCAGAAGCGATCCCTTGCGCGCAGCCAGAATCTTGCCGATCTTCTCCATCGCCAGCACCATCTCCCGGCGCGGAACGGCCGAGCCGATGTTGAACATCGGATCATTGCTCTGATCGGAAATCGTAACCAGCACGCCGCCTTCGGCCGCGCTGACCTGCAGCCCTTCGGCGAGCTGGCCGGCAACACCCTTGATCTCGGCCTGAATCGCCTGCTGCAGATCCTTGGCCTCCTGCTGCTGCGCCTTTGTCGGCGTCGCATCCTTACCCTGAGGCAGGACGGCATTGTCTTCCGGCATCGGCGCGTCGCTTTGCCCCGAGACCTTGGCGATCTGCTGGGCTTGCGTCTGCTTTTCCTGCCGTTTGCCGGTGGCCTGCTGCTCGCTTATCGTCGGCTGCTGTTCAGGCGTCTGCGGCTGATCGGCCGGCTGGCCGGTATCTGCAGCCGTCGCCTTCGACAGGGCGATCACTTCGCCCTTGTCCGTTTGATCCGACTTGGCGGACTGTTCCTCATTCGCCTTCTTCGAGGCGCTGGAAACCCGGACCTGCTTGGTCCAGAAATCAGGATCGAAGGGATCGCGATAGGCCTGGCCGCCATCCGCGCCCGTGGCGGGGCCGGACTGGGCGGCACCGCCCTCGCCCTTGGCGCTGACATTGGCCTGCTGGCCGACTTCCTGTGCGATTTCCGCCAGGACCGAATAGGGGTTCTCGAAGAAATCGGCTTCGGAATAGTTCGTCTGGTCGCCCGAGGTCGACGTCAGATCCTCGCCGGTCTTGGCAGACTTGCCATCGTTCGGCTTGTCCTGCGGCTTATCCGATTTCTGCTGGTTCTTTTCACCCTCAGCCTGGTCGACGGGCTTCTTGAGCCCCTTCTCGGTCGGTTTTTCGTCCGCCAGCTTGATGGGATTGAAATAGGAGGCGACGGAGGCCTTCGTCTCCTCGTTGGCGGCGTTGACCAGCCACATCACCAGGAAGAAGGCCATCATGGCCGTCATGAAGTCCGCATAGGCGATCTTCCATGCACCACCATGGCCGGCCTCATGATCGCCGCCGGCGTGGCGCTTGACGATGATGATCTCGTGCTTGCCGTGATTTTGATCGCCGTCGCTCATTTCAGAATCTCTTTCAGACTAGCGGCCCAGGCTGACATGCGGGTCACGAGGACGCTCTCGCCGATGGTGACGGTGAGATCGACGTCCTCCGTCTCGACGTGGCGCAACAGGGCGTCGTCATCACCGATATGCGCGCGAAGAGCCTCGAAGAGATGATGCGGGCCGCTGACGGAGATCGATCCGGCACTGCCGTCGAGAATGGCACTCCTGACCAGGTCGGCAAGATCGGCAACGGCCTTGGCTGTCAGCGTTTCGGTCATGATCGGCGCAAGGATGGCTGCCGTTTCAGCACTGATCGCCTGCCCGAGCATCGTGGCCATGCCGGTCAGGCCAGCCGCGATCTTCTCGGCCGCCTGCTCTTCATAGCGTATCCGCAAGGCCTCCATTTCGGCCTGATGTGAACCGGCCACGGCATCGAGCTCGGCCTGATGCTTCTGTGACAGTTCCCTCGTCGCGGCCTCGTGTCCTTCCGCATAGGCGGCCCGGCGCTCGGCCTCGATATCGACGGGCGGCTCGATCGGGCTTTCGGGAAACTCCATCATCTCCGCAAACGCAGCGTCCTCCGCAGGCGGCGGGGGGGCCTGTTCGGCGCTGAAATCCTTGAGATATCGGGATAGTGCCAGGCTCAAGCGCGCATCTCCCCACTCGCATCGGAAGGACGCAGCGCGTCGGTGCCTGCTGAGGGCAGCTCCATTCCCATTCTCAAAACGTCGATCATCACGCTTCCGGTTTCCGTCCTCGGGCTGCGCTTTCCGGAAATGACTGACGTCACCGGCACATTGCGCAACCATGCCACTGCGAAGGACCGTAGGCAGTCAAACTTGTGCGAGGATGAATGCGGCGGCCTTGCCGGTCGAGGGCCGACCGAGCCGGGCCGCGCGCCCGTCATTTCGACTGGAGGAGAATCAGTACCTTGCTCGCCATGCTGTTGGCGATCGACAGTGCCTGGATACCCATCTGCTGCGCTGTCTGCAGCGCATTCTGCCGTACCGACGCCTCTTCCATATTCGTGTCGACGAGATCGCCGACGCTGCTCTTGACGGCGTCGCTGAGCTTGGAAATATAGTCGGACTGGTCGTCGATATTCGATTTCATCAGACCCAGCGTCGAATCCGCCGAAGTCGCGGACTTCAAAAGCGAATTGGTGACATTGATCATGTCGGTCAACTCGTCATTCGTCGTGCTGCTCGATATCGCGATCTCCGTTCCGCCCGCCGGCGCCGTGCCGGCGTCGGCAGCCAGGAGATAGTAGTTGCGGGCCGTGGTGCTGCCGCCGGAGGTATCGAACGTGCTCGCGTCGACATTCTTCGTCAGCAATCCCCGGCTCGCATCGGCCGTATCGATCATCAGGGTCTGGGAACTGTCATAGCCGATCGTCGTGAGGCTGATCTGGCCGCCGACGCCGCGCGTGAAATTGCTGATCACGGATTGCTGCGTGTTGGGATGCTGGTCGGTGTTGTAGAGCCAGTTTTCGCCGGAGAAGGATGCCGATTGGGTAACGGATTGCAGCTGATTCTTAAGCTGCTGAATATCGGAATTGATCGCATCCTTATTTGTGCCCTCCTCCTTTGCCGAAACCAGTTTCGACTGGATTTGCGTCAAAAGGCTGACGACCGTATCCATGGCGGTGGACGCGGTGTCGACCTTGGAGGAGCCGAGGCCCAGCGCATCCGTGATCGTGGAGAGGCTGCTCCGATCCGAGCGCATGGTGGTCGCCATCGACCAGTAGGTCGGATCGTCGCTCGCCGTCTCGATGCGATAACCGGACGAGACCTGATGCTGCACGACACCGAGATCCTTGTTGATTCCGCGTAACACGGTCAGCGCCGCGGACGCAGCATGATTCGTCGTCACATTGCTCATCTGAGAATCCGTAATTCCATTGGGACTGGCAAACCGGGCCGATCCGGTAGCAACGATTGGCCTCATGCCCACCAGCGGGGAATATCCCAGCGCGGCCCGTCGCTAAAGCAAAGCCCGGCTCTCGTTCGGAAGGCGATCGAAGGCCGGACCCTGCACAAAGACTGCAAATCAATCAGCGACAACGTTATCAAAAGCTTATGTGCGGCGACAAGAGGGAAATGCCGCCGCGCCATCCTAACGCAAGCTCCAGTCAAGGCTCACTTGAAGAGGGAGAGAACGTTCTGCGCGCTGGTGTTGGCGATCTGGAGCGACTGGATGGCCAGCTGCTGCTGCGTCTGCAGGGCCGACAACCTGCTCGATTCCTCTTCCATATCCGCATCGACGAGCTTGCCGACGCCAGAATCGATCGTGTCGCGCAGCGTGGAAACGAAGCTCGTCTGCAGATCGATGCGCGTCGAAAGCGAACCGAGCTGCGAGGCCGTGCTCGTCATGGCGTTAAGGGCGCCCTGAATAAGGTTCATGGCCTTGCCGATGTCGCCACCCGTCATGTTGGTGATATCGAGACTGAAGACCGAATAGGACGTGCCGTTGATATTCTGCTGAGTACCGAGAATACCAGAGGTGGTATCGATCGTACCGCCGCTTGCGCCGAACAGCACGTTACCTTGCGAACCGGTGTCGAAGCTGTAGCTGGTGCTGTTGACGGAAACGGTGCCATTGTTGTTGCGAACAAAGGACGAGACGACGGAGGCCGATGCGCCGTTGACCGCATACATCCAGTTCTGCCCGGAAAAGGAAGCGGACTGTGCGATACTCTCCAGCTGCTGCTGAAGCTGCGTGATTTCCTCTTGGACATCAGCCTTCGAAACGCTGTTTTCGGTTGCTGCGACGAGCTTGTCCTTGATCTGCTCCACGACGTTGATGGAATTATCCATCGCCGTATAGGCCGTGTCGACCTTGGCAGCACCCAGGCCCAATGCATCCGAGACGGCGGAAAGCGCGCTGTTGTCGGAGCGCATGGTGGTCGCGATCGACCAGTAGGCGGCGTTATCGGCTGCCTTGGCGACGCGATAGCCGGAGGATACGCGGCTCTGCGTGTCCTGCAGGCTCGTGTTGATGCCGCGCAGGGTTTGAAGGGCGGACATTGCCGCGTCGTTGGTGAGAATGCTGGTCATCGAAGGTGCCCCTTTTGGCTGAATTTGGAAGGGACATTCCGGTCTGCGGCCGGGAACGGCAATCAGCCTCATGCTTGTTAACCGCTTTTTAAAAGGGGTTAACCAACCGTTGCGTTAGCTGCAACTGACAGCATTAGAGTTAATAAAAGGTTAACGCCACCAACAAAAGTTAACGAATTCATGCGGCTGGTAGCCTAGAGGCTCGCAAGTCAGCCTCGCGCCATCTTGGGCGTCGTAGCATGGAAGCGATCCGTCCGATGTCGGGCGGAAAGCGGCCGCCCTTCTTTACAAGGGCATTCCGACGGCAGCGTCGATAAGACCGGCCATAGACGAGGTTGAGATGTTCAGTTTGCAGGACGCCGGACAAGCGGCGGATGATCGCCGCGTGCGGACAAGCCTCGACCCGGACGACTGGCAGGCTCTGCGCAAACAGGGCCATCAGATGCTTGACGACATGTTCGATCATCTCCAGACGCTCGGCCCGAAGCCGGTTTGGCAACATGCTCCCGCCTCTGCCCGCGCCCTGTTCGATGCGCCGCTGCCCGTGGAGGCCGGTGATCTGGCCGAAGTCCACGCGATCTTCCGGGAAAACATCCTGCCCTACGGCAGCGGCAATATCCATCCCGGCTTCATGGGCTGGGTCCAGGGCGGCGGCACGGTCGCGGGCATGCTGGCCGAGATGCTGGCGGGCGGGCTGAACGCCAATCTCGGCGGACGAGACCATATGCCGATCGAGGTCGAGCGCCAGATCATCCGCTGGACGCGCCAGATCTTCTCCTTTCCGGAAACGACCGGCGGCATATTCCTGACCGGAGCATCGCAGGCCAATTTCGTTGCGGTGCAGATCGCCAGATGCCGCAAGCTCGGACGCAATGTGCGCGCAACCGGCCTGTCCGCCGAATCCCGGCTGGTTGCCTATGCGTCGAGCGAAGTGCATGGCTGCGTTCCGCGTGCCTTCGAAATGTCCGGCATCGGCAGCGATCAGCTGCGGCGCATTCCTGTCGATACCCTCGGCCGGATCGATCTCGATGCGCTGGAGCAGGCGATCCTGCGCGACAGACAGGAAGGCTTCACGCCCTTCCTCCTCATCGGCAGCGCGGGAACGGTCAACACTGGCGCCGTCGATGACCTCGCCGCCCTGCGCGGCATCGCCGACACCCATGATCTTCATTTTCACGTCGACGGCGCGCTCGGCGCTCTTGGCGTTCTCAGCGAGGAGCTTGCGCCTTTGTTCGCGGGAATAGAAACCTGCGATTCGCTTGCCTTCGATTTTCATAAGTGGGGTCAGGTACCCTATGATGCCGGCTTCCTCCTGGTGCGAGACAGCGAGTGGCAGCGGCAAGCCTTTGCTTCGGATGCCGCCTATCTCAGTCGCGCAGCGACCGGACTTGCCGCTGGCGACTGGTGGCCCTGCGACTACGGTCCGGATCTCTCCCGTGGCTTCAGGGCGCTGAAGACCTGGTTCACCCTGAAAACCTATGGCGTCAAGGCACTGGGGCAGGCAATGAACGCCAATTGCCTGCTGGCACGCGAGCTTGCATGGCGGATCGAGCAGGAGCCGGCGCTGAAACTGCTCGCGCCCGTCGCCCTCAACATCGTCTGCTTCGCCTATGTCGGAGCCGAAGGAACCGTGCCGGCATCGGTCAATTCCCACATCGTCGAGCGTCTCCACGCCGAAGGCCGCGTCGCTCCGTCCCTGACCCATCTGAACGGTCAGCCGGCAATTCGCGCGGCGATCGTAAACCACCGTACCCGACAGACGGATATCGACGCGCTCGTTCGGAGCGTTTTGATAATCGGCTCCCAACAGGATCTTCCGCAATGCTGATGACCAAAGCCCCCATCGCCGATCCGGCCCTACTGAACATGCCGGGCGATGCCCGAATTCTCGGCATGCGGAAAATAGTCTCTCTCGTCTATGCCGGTCACGACGTGACCCCACTCTGGAACGAGCTCATGCAACGTGTGACGGCGGATCCAACCGCTGCTGCCGCGCTGTTGGATATGGCGATCATCCTGCAAACCCTCGGCCGTGGCGACGAAGCCCGCCAGATCCTGAAGAGCGCCGTGCAGATGCGCCGCGACTATTGCGTCGTCCACGGCAACGGGACCGGTCCGCGGCTACTCGCTTTCGTGACCGAAGGCGATTTCATGGCCAATACGCCGCTCGATTTTCTGCTGGCCGGCAGCGACTGCATGCTATGGCTGCGCTATGTCGACCTTGAGACATCTGCTCTCGCCGATCTGCCGGAGCATGACGTCGCCTTCATGGCGATCGGGGAATCGACCGAAAACGCCCCTCTTCTTGCCCATATGCAGACGCTACTTGCCAAATTCGACGGTCCGGTGATGAACCGCAATCCGGAACTGATCGCAAGGCTGACGCGCGACGGCGTCAGCGGCATGCTGGCGAATGAGCCCTCCATTCTTTCGCCCTTTACCTATCGGGTATCGCACGCCGATCTTACGGCCGTCGCCATGGATGCGAAGCGACTGGACGATTGCGCTCCGGGCCTAGCCTACCCGCTCGTCGTGCGTCCGATCAGCACGCATGCCGGCAACGGCATGGAACGCATCACCGACTCCACCGAGCTTGCCGCCTTTCTGAAGGCCCAGCCCGCTCCGGAACTCTACGTCGCGCCCTTCATCGATTTTCGCGGTTCCGACGGCTATTATAACAAGCAGCGCATCGTGTTCATTAACGGCAAGGCGTTCGCGAGCCACATGGCGCTCTCGGACCATTGGATCGTGCATTATCTGAGTGCCGGCATGGAGCAGAGCGCGGCAAAACGCGCCGTCGAACAGGCATGGATGGAAAATTTCGATCAGGATTTCGCCGTGCGCCACAAGGAAAGCTTCGCCGCCCTTTGCCGCCGTATCCAGCTTGATTATTTCGGCATCGATTGCGCCGAACTTCCTGATGGACGCCTGCTGGTGTTCGAGCTCGATGTCGCCATGGTGGTCCACGACATGGATGATCCGATCGTCTACCCCTACAAGCAGGTGGCTATGCGGAGACTGTTCGATGGTTTCGTCGATGCCGTCAGGCAAAAGGCTGCCGTGGCCCTGGGAAAGGCGTCCTGAACCGGTTGGCGTCGATTCGCCTGGCCAAAATGAAAACCGCGCCTTCCGGAGAAGGCGCGGCGAAGGTTTGGCTCTTGCCATCGACCAACGCAGAGCGTTGGTTCTTCCTATTAACGGAAGAGCGACAGGATCGACTGGCTCGAAGAGTTGGCGATCGACAGGGACTGGACGGCGAGCTGCTGCTGCGTCTGCAGAGCGGACAGCTTGCTCGATTCCTGTTCCATGTCGGCATCAACCAGCTTGCCGACGCCGGATTCGATCGAGTCGGAGAGCGAGGAAGCGAAGCTCGTCTGCAGATCGATGCGAGCGGAGACGGAGCCCAGCTTCGAGCCGAGGCTGGTCATGGAGTTCAGAGCGGTCTGAACCATGTTCAGGGCGCTGGAGATCTGGCCGCTCGTCATGCTGGAGATGTCGAGGCTGAAGACCGAAGCGCCAACCGATGCATCCGACGTACCCAGGATGCCCGAGGTCGTGTCGATCGTGCCGCCGCTCGAGCCGAACAGAACGTTGCCGGTTGCGCCGGCGTCGAAGGCGTAGGAGGTCGTGCTGATCGAAACGGTGCCGTTGGTGCCGCGGATGAAGGACGAGACGACCGAAGCGGAGCCACCGCTCGAAGCCACGACCCAGTTTTCGCCGTTGAACGAAGCCGACTGGGCGACGCTCTGCAGCTGCTGCTGCAGCTGGCCGATTTCTTCCTGAACAGACTTCTTGTCAACCGACTCTTCCATGGCGGTAGCAAGCTTGCTCTTGATCTTGCTGACGATGTCGATGGCGCTGGTGACGGCGGTGGTTGCAGTATCAACCTTGGCGGCGCCGAGGCCGAGAGCGTCGGAAACTGCGCCGATGGCGCTGTTGTCAGACTTCATGCTGGTGGCGATCGACCAATAAGCGGCGTTGTCGGAAGCCTTGGAGATGCGCAGGCCGGAAGACACGGCGTTCTGCGTGTCCTGAAGGTTTGAGCCGATGGTGCGCAGCGTCTGGAGAGCAGCCATTGCGGCGTTGTTGGTAAGAATGCTCGTCATGATATTTGCCCCTTTGGCAGTGGTTGAATAAGGGACATTCCGGACCTAAAACCGGTAACGGCATTCAGCATCATGCCTGTTAACCAAAACCGTTAAGGTTAACTCGCCGCTTCGATGGTCCTAAGAAACAGCAATATAGTTAAGAAAAGCTGAACTCACTCGAGCCGGAAAATATAAAAAAAACCGCACCTTAGACAGGTGCGGTTAACTTGTTGTTTAGGATTTTCGACCAACGCGTTGCGTTGGCGCTTCCTATTAACGGAAGAGCGACAGGATCGACTGGTTCGAAGAGTTGGCGATCGACAGGGACTGGATAGCCAGCTGCTGCTGCGTCTGCAGAGCGGACAGCTTGCTCGATTCCTGTTCCATGTCGGCGTCAACCAGCTTGCCGACGCCCGACTGGATCGAGTCGGAGAGCGAGGAAGCGAAGCTCGTCTGCAGATCGATACGGCTGGAGACAGAGCCCAGCTTCGAGCCGAGGCTGGTCATGGAGTTCAGAGCGGTCTGAACCATGTTCAGGGCGCTGGAGATCTGGCCGCTCGTCATGCTGGAAATGTCGAGGCTGAAGACCGAAGCGCCAACCGACGCATCCGACGTACCCAGGATGCCCGAGGTCGTGTCGATCGTGCCGCCGCTCGAGCCGAACAGAACGTTGCCGGTTGCGCCGGCGTTGAAGGCGTAGGAGGTCGTGCTGACCGAAACGGTGCCGTTGGTGCCGCGGATGAAGGACGAGACGACCGAAGCGGAGCCACCGCTCGCAGCCATGACCCAGTTTTCGCCGTTGAACGAAGCCGACTGAGCGACGCTCTGCAGCTGCTGCTGCAGCTGGCCGATTTCTTCCTGAACAGCCTTCTTGTCAACCGAGCCTTCCATGGCGGTGGCAAGCTTGTCCTTGATCTGGCCGACGATGTCGATGGCGCTGGTGACGGCCGTCGAAGCGGTGTCAACCTTGGCGGCGCCGAGGCCGAGAGCGTCGGAAACTGCGCCGATGGCGCCGTTGTCGGACTTCATGCTGGTGGCGATCGACCAATAAGCGGCGTTGTCGGAAGCCTTGGAGATGCGCAGGCCGGAAGACACGGCGTTCTGCGTGTCCTGCAGGTTACCGCTGATGCTCTTCAACGTCTGGAGAGCGGCCATTGCGGAATTGTTGGTGATAATGCTGGTCATTGAGTGTGTCCCCTGGAAACTGGATACGAAAGGAGGACATACCGGACTGGAAATACCGGCGATGACGGAGCAGCTTCATGCCCCTCGATCCATTTTCCTGGAGGACCAAACCCGTCATGTTGCGAGGAAGGTCGCACCCATTGCTTGCCAATTTCTTAAACGCGGGGCCACCGGAAACCGCCTGTCCTGAACGTGGCTAACAATGCGTAAAGGCGCTTTCAACCGTTGCTTCGGTTTCAGGCAAGCTACGTAAGGGATCATCAGGCGAATCCATGATGCCGGGGCCTCGACCTTGACCGAGAGCCGGCCAACATATCGCTTGGAGTTCTCGCTCGTGAATACGAAAAATGCCTTTGTGACAGCGTCGGGCTTCTATCAAAAGGGGCAATATACGCGCGCACTCGAAACGCTGAACGAGTTGCTCAACGTCGACAGATCGCCCAAGACTTATGCGTTGCTGGCAAAAACACTGCTCAAACTCGGGTTCAGATCGGATGCGGCGAGCGCCTATGAGCTGGCGGGCCGGCAGAAGCCGCAGCGCGACGACTATCTTCGCGAGGCGCTACTGCTTCACAGCGATTGCGGTAATGACGATCAGGCTCTCGCGGTCGGCAACCTGATCCTTCCAATGGCGTTCAAGGACCCGGAGCTTGCCTTCATCCTCGCCCGCATTTTCCTGAGCCGAGAGCAGAAAGAACTCGTGAGCGGCTTCAAGACGATACTGGTCGAGGGACCGGAGCTCAAGCATCGGCTCATGGCAGCAAAACTCCTCACCGACGATCTCTACGACGAAAGCAACCGGCACCTTGTTGCGACACTATTCAAAAAACATCCCGACAGCAGCATCGCTCGCATACTCCATCTGATCTTCGCCCGAGAAATATCCGATCTCGCGGTTGTCGACAGATACATGCCGCCGATCACAGCCGCACTGGCAGAGGGCAATCTCTCCTACGTGATCCCGGACAATCCCTTCTTCCACCTGCATTGGTGTGGCGATGAAGCAATTAACAAGCATGCGATCCACGACACAAAACCCTTGCCCCCCGGCCTTGCCGAGGCTCGTCGCAAGTTGCCACACACATGGAGCAACAAGATCCGCGTCGGCTATCTCTCGTCCGATTTCTGGCCTGGCCACGCGACGATGAAGCTGATGCAGCGGACCCTGGAGCTGCACGACAGGGATCGGTTCGAGATCACCCTTTTCGACCATTCCGATCTCGCTTCCCAGAAGGAACAAGGGTTCGATCATCAGAAGTGGGGAACGATGGTCGACGTTCGCGGTCTGTCCGACCAGGGCGCGGCAGCGGAGATCCGATCCCGGAACATCGACATTCTCGTCGATCTCAAGGGACACACCAAAGGAAGCCGCGCGGTTATCCTCAACCATATGGCAGCTCCGATCCATGTTTCCTGGCTCGGTTTTCCGGGCTCTGTGATCAACATCGACCTCGATTACATCGTCGGCGACCATTATGTCCTTCCAGATCATTCGAAGCCGCATTTCCACGAGAAGTTCTGCCGCCTGCCCGAATGCTACCAGCCGAACGATCCGCTCAACCGCCCGAAGCCGCGGCCGACGACCCGCGCGCAGCACAAGCTTCCCGAAGACGCCTTCGTCTTCGCCTCCTTCAACGGCAACCGCAAGATCACCTCACAGATGGTCGACGTGTGGTGCAATATCCTCAAGCGCACCAAGAACAGCGTGCTTTGGCTGCTCTGTAACGGCCCGCGCGCAGAGGCCAATCTCTGGGCACGTCTGGAAGCGCGTGGCATCAGCCGCAAGCGGGTCGTCTTTACCACACGCATTCGCTACGAGGATCACATCGATCGCCAGCAGCTTGCCGATCTCGGCCTGGATACTTTCCCCGTCAACGGCCATACGACCACGTCCGAGCAGCTATGGGGCGGTTTGCCGGTTCTCACCATGAAGGGCACCAACTTTGCCTCGCGCGTCAGCGAAAGCCTGCTGAACGCCATCGGTGTGCCGGAGCTGGTCGCCGAGGACCTTCAAGCCTACGAAGATATGGCGGTGCAGCTCGCCAGCCAGCCGGAACGCATTGCGCAGTTCAAGGAGACGCTGGCCGCCAACCGCTACATCAAACCGCTCTTCGACGCCGAGCGCTTCACACGCCATCTGGAGGCGGCCTTCGAGATGATGGTGGACCGGGCCAAGCAGGGTCTCGCACCCGACCATATGGACGTCCCAGCGCTGCCCATGCGCGCGCAAGCATTTATGGAAGAAGACCAGAGCTCGGCGGCGATCGCGGCCGAATAAAGCCCAGCGATCGGCGGAGCCGCAAACCTCCGGCGATCGCTTCGTTCCTGTCTTTTCAGTGGAAAGAGCGGACCAGGCTGCCGACCAAAAGGTTCCAGCCGTCGATCAGCACGAAGAAGAGAATCTTGAATGGCAGCGAGATCGAGGTCGGCGGCAGCATCATCATGCCCATGGCCATCACGATGGTCGACACGATCAGATCGATGACCAGAAACGGCAGGACCACAAGGAAGCCGATTTCGAAGCCGCGCCGAATCTCCGAGATCATGAAGGCCGGAATCAGGACGCGATAATCGATCTTGTTGTCGACTACGGTCGTCTGGCCGCGCTCCTGCGCCAGGTCGACGAAAAGCTTCAGATCCTTGTCGCGCGTATTGTTCGACATGAAGGTGCGGAACGGCTCGGCGATGCGCTGCACGGCGTCGGCCTCCGAAATCTGATTGGCAAGCAACGGCTGCACGCCATCCTTCCACGCCTGATCGAAGGTCGGCGACATGACATAGAAGGTCATGAACAGGGCGAGACTCAGAAGGATCATGTTCGACGGCGTCGACGATAGGCCCATGCCGGTGCGCAGGATCGAAAACGCGATGATGAAGCGCGGAAAGCTCGTCACCATGATCAGGATGCCCGGCGCGATCGAAAGGATCGTCAGGAGCCCGAACGTGCGGATGATCCAGGCGGCGACAGAGCCGTTGACCGGAGCATTCAGAAGATCGGTGGGAAGCTGTTGCGACAATTGCTGCGCCATCGCCAGTTCAGGCGACAATACAGAAATCACTAATATAGATAGGGCAAGTATTAATCGAATCATTCGATCACGAAAGTTCTGAACATAACTTTCGATACTCGTCCTTCCGAGCGCAGGTCAACACGCTCCTGAATGTCATCCCGAAGATATTGCAGTCCCCGCGCGCCCTCGATCTGCTGCAGGGAAACCGTGCGGATATAGGCAAGAATATCCTGATGGATCGCCTGGGCGAGCTGAGCATCCGCAGGCCCCTTGAAGACCAGGGCGAGTTCCAGTCTTACCCAGCTCTGCGACGGGTAGGCAAGATTGGTGGTGATCGGGTCGAGCGCTACGATACCGTTCGCTTGTGCTGCGGCGGCCGCCTGCTTGCTGTCACCGGCGGCCAGGATCGTCTTCTGTACGGCAGCGGTAGCGGCCTTGATCCTCGGCGCGACGACGGTTCCAAGCACCCAGCCGCCACCGCCGCCAAGAACGGTCAGCAGCAGAAGTCCGACGATCGTCATGATCAGCGGCGATCCCTTGCCCTTTGCCGATTCGTCTGTGGCTGCCATGTCCCTATCCGTCCGTTGTCTGGCAGAGCACGATGCCGAAAAATGTCGGCAATCCTCGGCATCATGCTCTCGCTATTTTATACTGGCGCGGATTCAGATTGCAGGCCGAGTCGACCTGAGATCATCCGGCACCAGCCGATATCGTCAGCCGTCAGAGCGGCGACAGCAGATCCACGGCCTGCTGGCCTCGCGGCGGCTGCTGTATTTCCGTCAAACGACCGCGTCCGCCATAGGAGATGCGGGCCTCGGCGATCTTGTCGTAGGAAATCGTGTTATCCGCGGTGACGTCCTGAGGCCGCACGATGCCGGCAACGTTCAGAATGCGGATTTCCTGGTTCATGCGGACTTCCTGCGAGCCGCTGATCATCAGGTTGCCGTTTTCGAGAATGCCGGTCACGACGGCGGCGACCAGGAGGTTGATCTGCTCGGAGCGCTGCATCTTGCCCTTGGCGTCGGTGCTGGTGTCGGAGCCCGAGGTCGCGTCAGCGTTGGTGGCGGGTCTCCAGCCGAAGATCTTGGCCGAGATATCCCAGTTCATATCGCTCTTGTTCGTGCGGCTGCGATTGGTCTCATTGTCCCAGTTCGCCTTGTCGTTGATCTGGATCGTGACGGTCAGGATGTCGCCGACATTAAGCGCGCGCGCGTCCTTGAAGAGGGCCGCCTGCGAATCATTCCAGAGCGAATAGCCTTGCGCAACCTGATGCGGCCGCTTCGGATATTGCAGCATCTGCGGCGTCTGCGCATATTGCAGGCCGCTGCCGATCGGACTCATGGCAGGCGCCCTGCCGATTTCCCTGAGGGCCTGCGACTGGCAACCGGCTAGAAAGACGACGATTGCGCAGGCGGCCGTAAGACGCGTGTTCATGAGGGGTCCTTCGACTTCGATGTATTCGGGTCGGATGCGCTGGCGATGATATTGGTGATGACGGCCGCCTTCTTCGCATCCATCTCCGCAAGAATCAGGCTCGATTGGCGCGACGAAAGCTTCATGATGATCGCAGCGGCAATCGTGGTCTTGACGTCGTTGAGGCTCGCCGCCGCCGCATCCGGCTTCATGTTCTTATAGATATCGACCAGGCCGAGATCGGCGGTCTTGAGGAAATCGTCGCGGCGTTTCAGCCAGTCCTCGTATTCGGCCTTGCGCTTGTCCATGGTGGCGATGCGCTGGTCGATGTCGGTCCGAAGCTGTTCCAGCTCCTGCTTTTGCAGCAGATAGCGCTGATCGCGGGCCGGATCGGCAATATTGGTGCAGAACTGCCGGATCTCATCCTGGCTGGAAGCGGGATCGGCGGGTTTCGGCGCTTCCTGCGCCGAAGCCACGTCTAGCGGCACCAGCATCATGGCGCCCATTGCGAGACTGCAGGCTACCAGTATTCTTCTGGCGATGACGGTCAGGATCATTGCAGCACGAGCTCCGCTTGCAGGGCGCCGGCCGACTTGATGCCTTGCAGGATGGCGATGATGCCGTCCGGCTTGACGCCGATGTTGTTGAGGCCGGAGACCAGCGTCTTCAGGTCAGGCCCTTCCAGTACTGCGACACGGCCGCCGCTCTTGGTGGCGGTGATATCGGTCTGATCCTGGATGGCGGTCTGTCCGTCGGAGAAAGGTTCCGGCTGGATCACCTGCGGATTCTCGCTCACCTGCACGGTCAGCGTTCCATAGCTGACGGCGACCGGCGAGACGCGGACATCGGCGCCGATGACGATCGTTCCGGTGCGTTCGTTGATGACAACCTTGGCCGGCGTATCGGTCTGGACATTGAGGTTTTCGATATCGGCCATCAGCCGCGTCAGATCCGCCATCTTCGGCTTGGCGACCGTCACCTCCTGCGAATCCTTGGCCTCCGCGATCGGCGCGCCGAAACGCGAGGTCGCCCAGGTATTGACCGTGTCGGCAATACGGATCGAGGTGGAGAAGTCGGGATTGCGCAGCTGCAGGACCAGGTTGACGGAATCCTTGAAGCGAGACGGCAGCTCCCGCTCGATGATCGCGCCGCCGGGCACGCGGCCGGCCGTCGTGACGCCCTCGGTCACCGTTGCGGCGGCGCCTTGCGCCTGGAAGCCGGAGACGATGACCGAGCCCTGCGCGACGGCATAGATCTGCCCGTCCGCACCGCTCAGCGAGGTCATGATCAGCGTGCCGCCACGCAGCGACGACGCGTCACCGAGCGAGCTCACCGTCACATCGATGCGGCTGCCGGGGCTTGCAAAGGGCGGCAGGTTCGCCGTTACCATGACGGCGGCCGTATTCTTCGCGGCGGATTGACCGCCCTGGGTCGAGATGCCGAGGTTCTGCAGCATCGCGCGCATGGATTGCTCGGTAAATGGCGAGGAACGCAGGCCGTCGCCCGTTCCCTGGAGGCCGACGATCAGACCATAGCCGATCAGCTGGTTGTCGCGGCCGGATTGCAGCGACGCGATATCCTTGATGCGCGATTGCATCGCGAGGGCCGGATCGGCCACGATCAGGCTCGGCAATGCGAAGAGGACTGCGAGAAGTTGACGAAGCCGTTTCATTTCGCGACCACGCGGATCGTGCCGTTTTGAAGGACGGTGCCGTTGACGATGATGCCCGAATCCATGTTGCGGGCGCGCACACTGTCGCCGACGGCGCCATCATCCAGCGGCGTGCCTGCCGCCGTGATCGTCATGCTGCCCATGCTCATCACCAGGCGGACATTGGAACCGCGCGTCACAGCATAGGGCTGGCGCAGGGCGGAAACCGAAATCGTGCGGCCGGGAAGAAGCGTCCGCTTCGATACCAATCCCGTTACGTCGCGAAGCCGCTTGGCGTAATCACCGCTCAGATTGGGATTGGTGACCTCGACCTCTTCGAGCTGACCGCTGCTGATGATATCGCCCGGATAGATCGTCTCGGTCGGCACCACGGCGGTACCGAGCGCGGAACCATCGGCGCTGACAGCCCGGGCGGGCATGGCCGAAGCGAATACGACGGAAAGGCTCGCCGCGGCGAACCATGCCATTGCTAAGCTTTTCATCCGGCGAAACCTCATGTTCGGCCCGTCCCTCTTGCTACTTCAGGTTCTTGCTGACGATCTGCGCCATTTCGTCGGCCGTCGTGATGACCTTGGAATTCATCTCATAGGCGCGCTGCGCCGTGATCAGATCGGTGATTTCCTTGACCGGATCGACGTTCGACGATTCCAGATAGTATTGCTTCATGTAGGCAAAGCCGTTCTCGTTCGGATCGGAAACGACCGGATCGCCGGAAGCCGGCGTCTGAACGAAGAGATTGCTTCCCATCGGCTGCAGGCCGGCTTCATTGACGAAATTGGCGATCTGCAGCTGGCCAAGCACGGTCGGCGTCGTCGCGGTGCCGATGATCGCGGAGATCTCGCCGGACTGGCTGATGGTGAGCTTGCTGGCATTGTTCGGGACAGTGATGCCCGGCTCCAGCACATTGCCATCCGGCGTGACGATCTGACCGGTATCGCTCTTGTTGAAGGAGCCGGCGCGGGTGTAGGCGGTCGTGCCGTCGGGCATCTTGATCTGGAACCAGCCACGGCCGACGAGCGCGACGTCGAGATCGTTCTGCGTCTGCGACAGCTCGCCCTGGATCTGGATGTTGCGCACCGCGGTCGTCTGCACGCCGAGACCGATATTGGCGCCTTCCGGCACCACCGCCTGGTTCGGCCTGTTGGCGATCCCCTTGGCACGCTCCGTCTGATAGAGAAGGTCGGAGAACTCGGCGCGCGAGCGCTTGTAACCCGTCGTATTGATATTCGCGATGTTGTTCGCGATTACTTCGAGATTGGTCTGCTGGGCATCCATGCCCGTCGCGGCGATTGCGAGCGCTCTCATGCTTTCGTCCTTGGATCTAGGGCGGAACCTTCGAAGCCATGGAAGGGCTTGTGAAAGACTCTCGCCAAATCAGGTAATTAGAACGGGGAAGCCCGCTCTATATCTGCATCTTCGTGATATCGAGAAAGGCTGAGACGACCTTGTCGCGCAGAGCGATTGCAGTCTGCAGGGTCTGGTCGGCCTGCATGACCTTGTCGACCACCTCGCGGGTGCTCATCGTGCCCTTGATACCGGCAAAGGAGGCGCCTTCCGCTTCCTTCAGCGAATTGATGGAATCCTTCGCAACGTTCGACATGACCGACGCGAAGCTCATTCCGGCATCCGCTCCCATGGCGACGGCCGGCGAGGCATTCATCGCGCTGGAGGCGGCGGAGGTCAGATCCGTGGCGATGCTGCCGAGGCCGCGGGTCGCCGAGATGGAGGCTACATTCTTAATCGTGTCGATCATTGGTTCTTCAGCAGATCAATAGTGGAGGAGATGAGATCACGGGCCTGCCGGACCGTCTGCAGATTGGCTTCGTAGGAGCGATTGGCTTCGCGCATATCGGCCATTTCGACGAGAATATTGACGTTGGGCATCTTGACGTAGCCCTTCTGATCCGCCGCCGGATTGTCGGGATCGTATTCTTCGACGAACTTGCCCGTGTCTTCACCAAGCTTCTTGACACCGACAGTGGTGAGGCCGTTGGCGCGATCCAGTTCGGCGCCGAAGGTCACCGTCTTGCGCCTGTAGGGATCGGCGCCGGGCGTATCGCCCGTCGATCGGGCGTTGGCGATATTTTCGGAGACGATTCGCAGACGAGTCGATTGAGCCTCCAGGCCGGAGCCTGCAATTTTCAATGCGGCTGATAAGGGGTCCATGGCATCTTCACTTCATCTATTGTTTTACGGTCATCAACATCATGCGATGAAAGGAGCCTATGAGCGCGGTGTTCAAGCTGTATTGGCGCTTGATGTCACCGGCCTTGGCAAGCTCGTCTTCCAGGCCGACGGTGTTACCCGATTCCTGGACGCCGATTTCCTGGGCGAGCGGAGCTTCCTCGACGTTGACGTTGCCGCTCGTGCTGAATTCGTTTCCCGAAAGATGCGCCGGATTGGTCCGGACCATGTTGACGTTCTGATTATCCAGAACGGCCTGGAACGGCGTCACGTCCTTGGCGCGATATTTCGGCGTATTGGCATTGGCGATATTGCCGGCAACAACCTCCTGGCGCACCTGAAGCCACTCGGCTTGCCGCGAGGCCAGGTCAAAGAGCTGTATGGGTTGCATGGCCTTCTCTCCGTTCTTACACTAGAAACCTAGCGGGATAATCTTGCGTGGGACTTGCGGGAAATGCGTTCCTGTAAAGGTCTTCGAAATGCCTGAAACTTCGGCGTTTTCGGCTTTTCAATTGTTGCCGTAGACATCGCCCGCCGACGTGACGATGACCCATTTTCCGTCTCGTTGTTCGATCGAAGCCAGCCGGCTGCTGTCGGGCAGAACCGAACCGACCCGCACGACATACATGCCGGTATCGTCCTCGATGAGCGCTCGGCCATTTGCGACGTGCAGCAGGTGGAACGGGGACTTGCCGGGGAGCGGCTGCTGGTCGGCCGGCTCCCCCCGGTCGTCCTCGCGTCCGGCATTGCTGACCGTCGCCGTCGTCAGCGGATCGGGAATAAGATCCTTCGGCGCGCTCGGGTTCTTGTTGGTTATAGCGAGCGGCGAGACGCTGACGATCTCGCGGCTGGGCCAATTCGGCAGATCGCGGGTGCGCTCGCCTTCGGCGACGTGAATGCCGAACTTGTCCGGATTGAGAAAGACGTACCAGGGAAAGAAGGCCGAGGCGCCGGCAAGCGCCAGCCCCGTAAAGGCCAGCGCCCTATCCGCAACGGTTCGCCTTCTCGCCTGCTTCGGCGGGGCGACCGGATCGTCTGCGTCGGATTCCATCACTTCTGGCACCTCTTTCGGCACGAAATTCGGCGATACCCGGCTGGATGCAGGCAAGGAAAAATCGCGCTAAGCTTGCTGATGATCATCACTTGCCCCTGACCGGAACGCCGCTCGAGGCATTCCTGAGAGCGGTGGCAAGATCGGTGAAGGCATCCGCCGATGGCTCTTCGCCCGGGGTCTGTTTCAGGATGTCGTAGATGATCGGCACCTGACGCACCGCGATATCGAGATCGGGGTCGCTGCCCTGGCGATAGCCGCCGATCAGGCGCAGATCGCGCGTTTCCTCGTAGCGATGCACAAGCGCCTTCAGCCGGGACACCAGTTTTTCCTGATCGGATGACCAGGCCTTGCGGGCGAGACGCGATACGGATGCGAGCGGATCGATCGGCGGGTAGCGGCCTTCCTCGGCAAGGCTACGCTGAAGAACGATATGGCCGTCGAGAATGCCGCGGGTGGAATCGGCGATCGGATCGTTGTGATTGTCGCCATCGACCAGGATCGAAATGATGGCTGTGATCGTGCCGGTGCCCTCCGGTCCCGGGCCGGCGCGCTCGAGAAGGCGCGGCAGCTCGGTGAAGACCGAGGCCGGATAGCCGCGCGCGATCGGCGGCTCGCCGGATGCGGTCGCCACCTCGCGAATGGCATGGGCGAAACGTGTGACGCTATCGACGATCAGCAGCACATTGTCGCCCTGATCGCGGAAATGCTCGGCGATGGTGATCGCCGAAAGCGGCGCCATCTTGCGCAGCATCGGGCTTTCATCGCTCGTCGCGACGACCGCCACCGATTTCTGCATATGCGAACCCAGCGTATCCTCGATGAATTCGCGTACCTCGCGGCCGCGCTCGCCGACGAGCGCGATCACCACCTTGTCGAAGGCTTCCGCTCTCGCCAGCATCGACAGCAGCGTCGATTTGCCGACGCCGGAGCCGGCAAAGATACCCAGGCGCTGGCCAAGGCAGAGCGGCGAGAAGATATCGATGGCGCGCACGCCGGTCTTGAAGCCGGTTTCGACACGCTTGCGCGTCATGGACGGCGGGGCAGTATTGGAGATCGAGCGCGATTCAAGACCCGCCGTCAGCGGCCCGAGCCCGTCGATCGGCTCGCCCAGCGAATTGATCGTGCGGCCGCACCAGCTATTGTCGGGCGCGATGCGGAAGGCACCCTTGCGGATGATGGTATCCTGGATACCGATCGGCTCGCCCGGCTCGATCGGACAGACATAGGTGAGCTCCGGCTCCACACGGACGACTTCGCCGAGATGGATGCCGGTCTGGGAACGGTGCGCGACGAAATCGCCGAGACGCACCTGCCTGGAGAGGCCCGCGACGGTATAGTGCCCGGCAGCGATGGTGCGCACATGGCCGCCATGGGCCACGGCATTCTCCGCCATCGCATATTGGCCCGCCAGAGCGGCCATATGCGAAAGCTTCGGCGACATCGCGCCCTCCGGCAACCGATCCTCGACCATCATCCGCCTCTTTACTGGCTGCCGCCGAGGGTCTTGATGGCGTCGGTAAGCGTGCCTTCACTGCTGCTGGTAAGCGTGCTGATATTGTCGAAGGCGCGGCTGACCTCGATCAGGTTGGTCATTTCCCGCATGCCGTTGACGTTGGAGTTTTCCAGATAACCCTGAGCGATGCCGATATTCGAACGATCGATAACAGGCTGAGGCGTATCGGTCGGCAGGATGCCGCTGTTTTCGTAGCGCAGGAAGCCCTTGCCGACATCGGCGCTGTAGAGGCCGATCTGACCCATGGTCCGGCCATTCTGTGTGATCACGCCGTTCGATGCAACGGCCGGAGCGCCCCCCGCCGGATCGAGCTGGATCGGGGCGCCGCCGGGATCCAGCACGGGGAAGCCGCGCGTGGAGACCAGCGCACCGCTGTCGGTCATGGTGAAACGGCCGTCGCGCGTGATTACCAGGCCCGCCGGCGTGTTGAGGCCGAAATAGGCATCGCCCTTGACCGAAAAATCGAAGAGATTGCCGGTATTCTGAAGTTCGCCATTGTCGGTGGAGAGATAATCATTGCCTTGCGAGACGAAGGCGACCTTGGCGTTGAGCTTGTTTTGGGTATTGCTGAGGACCTGATCGAACTTGACCTCGGTGCCACGAAAGCCCGTCGTGTTCACGTTGGCCAAATTATCGGCGATCGTGGTCAAGCGCCGCTCGAGCGCCATCTGGGACGATAGCGCGACATAGATACCAGACTGCATTTTCAACGCCCTCCGGACATTGGAGAATAACGGGAAAGGAAACGCCACCGGCGCTCCTACATTTCGTTAGCGGGGCATGGATGCCCTTACCCATCATCCTGCAGGGCTTGGCTTGTGCGAAGCTGACAAGGCAAAAAGCGCGTCAACGGTCCCATCGAACAGCCTCACGCAAGGCAGCTCCCCTAGTTCATCATATGAAGCAACGTTCAGGTGTGGACCGACGATGAATATTATTATCGGATTTGTAGTGACCTGCGGCTGCATCATAGGCAGCTTCATGGCTATGGGCGGAGACGTAGGAGCGCTGTTCCAGCCCTTCGAATTTGTCATTATCGCAGGCGCCGGCCTCGGCGGCTTCATCATGGCCAATCCGATGAAAGTGGTGAAGGATTCGGGCAGAGCGCTCGGGGAAGCCTTCCGGCATGCGGTTCCGAAGGAGCGCGATTATCTCGACACGCTCGGCGTGCTCTATGCCCTGATGCGCGACCTGCGCACCAAGTCGCGCAACGAGATCGAAGCCCATATCGACAATCCCGATGAATCGACGATCTTCAAGGCCGCGCCGACGGTCCTGAAGAACAAGGACCTGACAGCCTTCATCTGCGACTATGTCCGTCTCATCATCATCGGCAACGCCCGCTCGCACGAGATCGAGGCGCTGATGGATGAAGAACTCGACACCATGATGCACGACAAGATGAAGCCCTATCACTCGATCACGATCATGGGCGATTCCTTTCCGGCGATCGGTATCGTCGCCGCCGTTCTCGGCGTCATCAAGGCGATGAGCCACATCAACGAATCACCCGAAGTGCTCGGCCATCTCATCGGCTCGGCACTGGTCGGCACCTTCCTCGGCATCATCCTGTCCTATTCGGTCTGCGCGCCGCTGGTTTCGCAGATCAAGGTGGTACGCAACAAACAGCATCGCCTCTACGTGATCGTGAAGCAGACGCTGCTCGCCTACATGAACGGATCGGTGCCGCAGGTTGCGCTCGAATATGGCCGCAAGACCATCTCCTCCTACGAACGTCCCTCGATCGATGCCGTCGAGCAGGAGATGATGAACCCCGGCGGCGAAAGCAAGGCAGCCTGACGATCATGAGCCCGCAATCCGCTTCCAAGGCACAGACGATGGACCTCACCCTCTTTGCCAGACTTACCGGCAATCTCGGCGACCAGGCAACGCTTGCCAAGCTCGGCGCAGCCTTCACCCAGGTCTATGCCGAATTCCTGCCCGACATCATCAAGAGCGAGACCGGCCTGGATATCACCATCGCCTATGCCGGCTGCCAGTCCGGCCCGATGAACGACCTGATCGCCGGGCTGGGCGGCAACCATGCCCTCATCAACGGCTCGCTGCGCAATTGGGCGCCGAAATTCGTCCTCGGCTGCGGTGCCGGCTTCATCATGACGCTGATGGAACACATGCTCGGTGCGCGCCCGGAAGACATGGAAGCAGCGGTGGCCCGGCCGCTTTCCGCCATCGAGCTCGACCTTTCCGTCATGGTGTTCGACAAGATCGCCAATGTGCTGCGCTCGGCCGTCAATGCGCCCGGCGGCTTCGAGCCCTATCTCGACCCGCCCTACAATATCGAGGATCGCCCGAAGTCCGCCGGCGACGAGGGGAATGATTTTGCGGCCGCGATCACCATGACGATCTCGCTCGGCAAATCGATGTCCCAGATCGTCATCATCGTGCCGCAACGCGATCTGCTGCGCACTGTCGTGAGCGCTCCGCGCGCCAAGAACCCGACGGCCGCCTCCCAGGCATGGTCGGATCAGCTCGGCGAGCAGGTGCGCCGCTCGCAGGTGACGCTTGAGGCACGCATCCGGCTGCAATCGCTGACGCTCGACACCATTTCCAAGCTCGCGGTCGGCGATGTCATCCCCTTCATGGATAATACCGGCGACGTCCGGGTCGAAGTCAGCGCCAACAGCAAAGACCTTTACATCTGCGAATTCGGCCGTTCTGGCGAAAATTATACGGTGCGTGTCAAGGATAACGTCAATTCCGACGACGAGCTTCTTCGACACCTGATGAATTGACTAGCTGAAGGTGGTCGGTCGCCCACCCACGGCAGCTTGAGGCAAGTTTCAACTGGAATAGTGATTTCATGGCTACGAAGAAGACAAAGCAAAGCAGCGAGGAATCGCTGGACATTTCAAGCAGCGACGCCGCCCTGGACGAGGCCATCGACGGTCTGCGCGGCGTTCTGAAGAAGGATAGCGACGGCGATCTGCCTGACTTCGGCGCCGATACGTTCGGGGCGGAAACAAGCACCGACCTTTCTACCTTCGGCGATTTCGGCGACGACAATTCCGAGCCCGCCTTCGACGGTGGTGACTTCGCGGACGTTTCCGCGGCGCCTGCTGCTCCCGGCAGCGCACTGGCCGCCAATATGGACCTGATCATGGACATCCCGATCGACGTCCAGATCGTTCTCGGCAGCAGCCGCATGCCCGTATCCGGCCTGATGAGCCTGGCCGAGGGCGCCATCATCGCGCTCGACAAGAAGATCGGCGAGCCGGTCGAGATTACCGTGAACGGCCGCAAAATCGGCCGGGGCGAGATTACCGTTCTGGACCATGACGACACCAGATTCGGCATCAAGCTCACTGAAATTTATAACGCGAAGAAAAGCTGAACCCGGCTCAGGATGAGCCCACTCCCCCTGCGGGATGGAGACGAAGACCATGATGGACTTTGACGATTTCAGCGGCGCAATTGCCGAGAAACCGTTGACTCAGACTGAAAAAGCAGCGGCCGTGCTTCTCGCTATGGGAAAGCAGGTGGCAGGACGGTTGTTGAAATACTTCACGCAGAACGAGCTGCAGATGATCATCGCCTCGGCGCAATCACTGCGGCTCATTCCGCCGGACGAACTGGCGCAGCTCGTGGCGGAATTCGAAGACCTCTTCACCGAGGGCGCCGGCCTCATGGATAACGCCAAGGCCATCGAAAGCATTCTCGAAGAGGGTCTGACGCCGGATGAGGTCGATAGCCTGCTTGGCCGCCGCACCGCGTTCCAGGCCTACGAGACGTCCATCTGGGATCGTCTGGGCGAAGCCGATCCGGTCTTCGTCGCCAAGTTCTTCCTGCGGGAACATCCGCAGACCATCGCCTACGTACTGTCCATGATGCCTTCGGCCTTCGGCGCGAAGATCCTGCTGCAGCTTCCCGAAGCCCAGCGTGCAGACGTCATGAACCGCACCGTCAATATCAAGGACGTCAGTCCCAAGGCGGCCCAGATCATTGACAACCGCGTGCTCGCGCTGATGGCCGAGATCGATGCCGAACGCAACACTTCCGGCTCCACGAAGGTCGCCGACCTGATGAACGAGCTCGACAAGCCGCAGGTCGATACCCTGCTGAGCTCGCTGGAATCGATCAACAAGGAATCGGTCGAGAAGGTCCGTCCGAAGATCTTCCTCTTCGACGATCTCACGCGTATGCCGCAGCCGAGCCGCGTGCTGCTGCTCAACGACATCGCCTCCGACATCCTGACGATGGCGCTGCGGGGATCCGGCAACGAGATTCGCGAGATCGTCCTGTCCTCGATCAGCCCGCGTCAGCGCCGCATGATCGAATCAGACCTGCAGATGGGCAATACGGGCATCAATCCGCGAGAAATCGCCATCGCCCGGCGCGCTATCGCCCAGGAAGCCATCCGGCTTGCCAATTCCGGCCAGATCGAGCTCAAGCCCCGAGAAAATACGCCTGTGGAAGAAGCGGCGTAAACGCGGCGCGGCCAGCGAAAACGTCATAGACTGACAAGCTATGGGCCGCGCATGAAGCGCGGCCTCTTTCCGTTGCGCAAAGGGCGGCTGCTTTGGCTGACGAAGACAAGGACAGTAAAACAGAACGACCGACGGAGAAAAAACTCCGCGATACCATCGAGAAGGGCAATGTGCCCCACTCCAGGGAGGCCACGCTCTTTGCCTCCATGCTGGCAACGGTCATCTACGTCACCTTCTTCCTGCCGACGCGCATGGGCCGCGTGGGCGAGATATTGCGGGATCTCTTCGAAAAGCCGGATCAATGGCGGCTCGATACGGGTCCCGATGCGATCTCGCTATTCATCCGCATAGGCTGGGAAGCCGGAAACATGGTGTTGCCGGCCGTGGTGCTTTTCTTCGTCTTCGGCATCGGCGCCTCGATATTCCAGAATCTGCCAACCCCTGTCCTGGAGCGAATCCGGCCGCAGTTTTCGCGCATATCGCCCACGTCGGGTTTCAAGCGTATCTTCAGCACGACCGGCCTGGTTGAATTCGGCAAATCGCTCGCAAAGATCGTGCTCGTCAGCATCGTCATGTTTTTCGTGCTGCGCGGCCAGTTCTTCCACGCGATCGATTCGATGGTTTCCGATCCGCAGACCATCTTCGTGCGCCTGTCGACGGTGGTTCAGCGAATCCTCGTCATCGTGTTGATGGCAACCGCGATCGTCGGCATCGCCGACCTGCTCTGGAGCCGCTATCACTGGTTCGACCAGCTGAAAATGACCAAGCAGGAGGTCAAGGACGAACACAAGCAGTCCCAGGGCGACCCCATCGTCAAGTCGCGCCAGCGCTCGGTCGCACGCGACCGGGCCCGCCGGCGCATGATGAAGCAGGTGCCCCGCGCCACTCTTGTCATCGCCAACCCGACTCACTTCGCCGTTGCGCTGCGCTATGTGCAAGCGGAAAACGATGCGCCTGTCGTCGTCGCCAAGGGCCAGGACCTGATCGCCTTGAAGATCAGGGAGATAGCCGAGGCAAACAATATTCCCGTTTTCGAAGATCCGCCGCTCGCGCGCTCCATGTTTGCGCAAGTCTCGGTTGATAGCGTCATACCGTCAGTATTTTACAAGGCTGTCGCCGAGCTCATCCATCGGGTCTACGCCGCGCAGCCGAATAGAAAACGGGTACGATAAACCGAATGAAAAAATGCCCCTACTCTGCCCAACGCGAACAAATACTAGCCGAAGCCATCAGCCCCGTCGCCAGCGAGCTGCGCCTCCTCGATGCAGCCGACCTGATTTCCCTGCTGCGCTTCGAACGATACGGCAATCTTGGTGACCTCGTGGCCTCGGCCGCCGAACTCTATTTCCTTCCAGGCATTGTCAATTTCGGTCTTGGCGGGGATTACAAGCTCGATTGGGGCGGGCCGGCGGAGGTCACGCTCGACCTGGAAATCAAGCCGCAGGGCGTCACCATCTATGCCAAGCTGGCGCTGACGGAACACCTTGCCGGCATCGAGATCAATCATATCGCCTTCGACAAGGCATCGTCCGACCCGGACGAAAACACGGCGCTGCTCGCACGCAGCCTCAGAGACGCTCGCTACGTCATTCGCGGCGAAGCCGCGCACGCAGTCTGAAAAGATTCATCATTTCGAAATCTGCAAAGGTGATTCGCTGGAGCCGGATGATTTTAGGTCGTTTCGACCTAAAATCTGAATCCGCTCTGGAATCAAAGAAGCAGAGCATGATGTCGTCCGAAAACCGCTCACATTTCTCGGCATCATGCCTAAGGCGCCGCTGTCTCAGCTTATGTAGCCGAAGCGGATCGCCTTCGCGATCGCCTGGATACGGTTGACGCTGTCGAGCTTGATGGTCGCCGATCCGAGATAGGCGTTGACGGTGTGGACCGACAATCCCAGTTTCTCGGCAATCTCCTCGCTGATGCGCCCGTCGCCGGCAAGCTGCAGGCAGGCAATCTCACGCTCGCTCAACGCCTCGGCGGCCTGCGAGCGCCGTTCATCCAGCGACAGGAGCTCCATCATGATCTGGCAGCTGCGGCCATGCAGCTCGACGATCATCTCGCTCGCGAGATCCATGAACTTGGCCGTAAAGACGATATAGCCGTTGCCGACCGCGCCGAGCCGCACCGGAAACGCCACGCCGGCGAAGGGCAGAAGATGCGGCTTCAGGCGCTGCGTGAAAACGGCAAAGTCCGGCGTTTCAGCCGTGCTGTCGCTATCGCGGCCATTCCACATCAGCGGAAGCAGGGATTTGTCGATATGCTCGATCATTGCTTCGCCATAGGCTTCCACGAAGGATTTGCCGACGACGGAATTGGCCGAGCCCCAATTGTCGAGTTCGCAGACCAGCCGCTGCTTGTGCGGCAGGCCCGAGCCATGAAGGCGATAGACGGCGAAATGCTGCGCATCGATCAGCTTCAGCATCGACACCAGTTTCGGAAAGAGATCGGAGCGGCCGGAAATCCTGCCGGAACGGGTAAGCCGCGATTCGGCGGGCCTATCCGTCATCCTGTCTGGCTGATAGCGCATCCGGTAAGCCCTTAAACGAGATTGTTTCGCACCGCGAAGGCTATAGCCTCCGAGCGGGTCTTGGTGGCGGTCTTGCGCATGACGCTGGTGATATAGTTGTTGATGGTATTGCGTGAGATTCCGAGAATCATGGCAATCTCGTCGCTCGTCTTGCCCTCGGCGATCCAGAACAGGCATTCCAGCTCACGCTCGGTCAGGTCGAAATCGCGCTCCAGCTTGCCTTCGACGCATCGGGTTGAGCTCGCGAGATAGCCGGACAGCAGGCCGACGTCGCGCAGCCGCTCCGATGAAAGCATCATCGATTCACCTGCCAGCAGCAGCAGCGAGAAACGCGTGCGCCCGACATTGAAGCTCAGGACATGATATTGCCGACCAATTCCGTCAGGCAGGGTGACATCATCAGGCAAGAGAGCCACGCTCGGCTGAAACAGCGACATGCATTTTTCCAGCTCGCCGATGCGGCCATAACTGCCGGTCAGTTCCACCGCCAGGCGTCTGACGAGATCGAAGGGCCAATCAGAGGAAATGACGAAATCGAGACCACTTTCCTGGATAAGATCGGAGCGTACGAGGAGATAATGGGAAGCGCCGGCGTAGCTGGTCAATGCCTGCAGGCCGGCTTGCAGATAGCCCTGGCCCGAAACGGCATTCAGCTGCAGAATGAGCTGCTCGCGCGACATGGAACCGGCAGGCACGACTGATCGCGCATCCCTATCGCTTCTGCTCACCTGCGATATCTGCATGTCCATACTTGCATTTCCTGCCGCTGTTGGGCGATGGCCGTCAACGAGAGCATTGTTTCGCCAGAACCCGGCACATCGCCCCAGGAAATCGATGGATTTTCCGCAAGGCATCAAAACTGGGTCTTCTCTACCGCGACACAAACACATCCCGGCGGAAGCGGGTAGATGAGCGTACCCATCCTTGAATTCCACGTCGGCAATCGTGCCGGCCTATACCGTCGCCACCACGATCTACGAACCATGAACTGATTTTCCGCGCTCCGGAATCTGCAGACGCTTTAAACATGCGAAACGCGGAAACGAGGACCGATTGGCTCCGAATACACGGCTATTACGCAAAAGGCATACTATTTGTATGTCGATTCTTTTTACCCAGCAACCGGATATCCCGGGAAATTCCAGCTTACGAGAACGTCAATTTACTTGGCAGCGGCTAATTGATCACAGTTGAAATGACAAATATCGGCAAGCTTGACGTGCCAGCCTTCCCGTAACGAAAAAGGACCGGGAGCGTATCCCGGTCCTTTGCTTAGGCCGCCTGGTCGACAGCCCATTTTCTGAGGATCTTTGCGGCACGCTCCTCGCTGATTTCCACCATGCGGGACAGGCGGCGTTCCGGCCCTTCCTTGACGCGGCGGTTGAAGGTGCCGCCATCGTCGCCCATCGTCAGCAGATCGTCGGTGCTGTCGAAGCCGAAGTCCGAGCCGAAGCCGTCCATCAGCGCGGCACCAGGACCGCCCACGGCAGGTGCGAAGTCCGGCAGCTCCAGCCCGGCCGCTTCCGGAAGTGCCGTGCTGTTTGCGGAGCCGCCGAGCGAGCGGATCAGCGGACGGAAGCCCATCCAGACGATCAGAAAGGCGACGGCGACAAAGGCCAGCGAATTGATGATGCCGGCCATGTTGCGGCTCAGCATGTCCGTGATGCTGAAGCTGGAGGACGCCTCCTCAAGCAGCTGGTTGTCGAGGAAATCCATCGCATTGACGGTGATGATGTCGCCGCGCTTCGTATCGACGCCAGCGGCCGTCGCGACGATCTTCTGCATCTCGGCGATATAGGCATCGATCTTGGCCTGATCCGCGCCTTCGCCGACCATCTGCGCGATGCGGCCCTTGTTGACCACCACTGCGACGGACAGCTTTTCGATCTTGTAGCTGTTACGCGTCGTGGCCGTGGTCTTGCTGTTGATCTCGTAATTGGTCTGCTCTTCGCGCTTGTCCGACTGATCGTTCGACGTCGGCGTGTTGCCGCCGGACTGCGGGGCCGCCTGCGGAATATTCTGTTCCACGGTTGCAGCGCTGTCGGGCTGGCTCTGCTGCGACTTCTGGGCTTCCTTCACCGTGCGGACCGAGCGTTCGACCTTCGAGTCCGGATCGTAGGTGGTTTCCTGCACCTGCTGACTGTCGGTGTTGAGCTGCGCCGTGACGCTCGAGCGGAAGTTGTCCGTGCCCAGGAAGGGTGCGAGCGCCTTGTTGATGTTGGATTCGACTTCGCTCTGTACATTCTGCACGATGCCGAGATTGCGGTTCAGAACGCCATTGCTCGGGTCATCGCCCGATGCGAGCAGCTGACCCGTCGAGTCGAGGATCGTGACGTCGTCGACCTCCAGGCCTGGAACGGCGGAGGCGACAAGGTGACGGATCGCCGATGCGGATTTGCGGGCCGCTTCCGCACTGGCGCGGATCATGACGGATGCCGTCGGCTTCTGATCCGCCTTCCGGAAATTGCCGACGTCCTGCATGACGATATGGACGCGCGCGGCACTGATGCCGGCGATGGAAGTAATTGTGCGGCCGATTTCACCTTCGAGTGCGCGCACGCGGGTGACTTCCTGCATGAAGGAGGTCAGGCCGAGCGAACCGACATTATCGAACAGTTCGTAACCGGCATTGCCGCTATTGGGCAGACCGCGTTCGGCGAGCAGCGCGCGGGCCTTGCCGGTCATGCCGGCCGGAACGGTCAGGCTCGTGCCGTCGGAGCCGACCTGAAAATTGATCTTTGCCTCTGCGAGAGCGATGCTGATCTGGTTGAGATCGGTCGTATCCAGGCCGACATAAAGCGTCTCCTGCGCGGGCTTATTGACGTAAAGGGCGGCAAAAAGGATCAGCAGCATGGAGACAGCACCGACGCCCCCAAGGATCATCAGCCGCGTTCTCCCCAGATTCTGAATATTCCGGAGCAGGGGAACTAATTGATTTAACAGATTCATTCTGTTCTCGCACGATTCGTCAAAGACCTGATGGCTTTGTACCCTGCGGAGAAAATAGAAATCGAAACTTGTGCGAACGTTTCGTCCGGCTGGAAAAACAGGAAAAAGTCAGGAAGAAACGATGAGGATTATATAAGAAAAACAGTATCTACTGCCGGCCGCCGGATCAGAAGAAATCGAAATCGCCGGCAGCCTTCGCCATGGGCTGGGAATGCGCATGAGATCCACCGCCGCCAAGCGCCTTCTGCATCTCCGTCAGCTTGACCAGGCTCAACGCCGTTGCCAGATCGACCGTCCAGCCCTCGGGCATGGTCCCGGCGATCGTATCGATGAATTCGGCGATGCCGCGGGTCTTCTGCACGGCAAGGTCGATGCCCTGAACGACCTTCATCGCTTCCGGCGAGGCCATTATATCGGCACCGCTGATATCGAGCAGCTGCGGTTCGATGCGCTCGATCAGATAGGCGACGTCATGCAATTCGGAAACGACCCGCAGGAGGATGGCGGGAAGCGTCTCCTCGATGGCGGGCGTTTCAATGTGCTGGAAGGGGGTCATGCGGTAGCCTCGCTGATCAGAAAAATTCGATCGTATTGTCGACCGGCTTGGGAGCCACGACCGGACGCTGTTCCAGCGCGACGGTCTTCTGCGTCTCCGCACCGGTCAGCGGGTATTGCCTGGCTCTTCCGGAGATCGGCCAATATTCGATCTTGCGTCCATGCTCGCCGCCCGTGCTGGAGCTGACGACCGGTATGCCTTCGTCTTTCAGGAACTGCATGGCGAAAACGGCATTCTGCTCGCCGACATTGGAGAAAGTGGCGATCGTCTTGGCACCGCCGAAGACTTTTGCTTCCAGCCGGTCGCGTCGCGCTCCCTTCTTCAGGAGACCGTTGATCAGAAGTTCCATCAGGTGCACGCCGTAGCGCGTCGCGTCGCCGCCGCTCATCGGCGAGGTGGCCATTCCCGGGAGGAGGAAATGGTTCATCCCGCCGACGCCGGCGATGGGATCGCGCAGGCAAGCCGCCACGCAAGAGCCGAGGATGGTCGTCAGCACTACGTCGGGATCGCTGATGACCTTGTACTCGCCCTGAATAATATGCACGCGACGGGCAGCACCCTCGACGATCATTTCAGTGCTCCGAAGACAGCCTCGATGGCAGCTTTCATCTTTTCGATGGTGAAGGGTTTGGCGAGCACGTTGTTGGCCCCGAGCTGCGCCGCCTTCTGGACCAGCGCGCGGTCACCCTGCGCCGTCAGGATGATGAAGGCCGCCTTCTTCGTCGTCGGGTTTGTCCGGACTGCCTGCAGCAGACCGAGCCCGTCCATTTTCGGCATGTTGAAATCGGAGATGACGAGATGGTGCGGCTGTTGCTCCATGATCTTCATCCCCTGCTCGCCGTCGCCGGCGGCGGTGATCTGCTTGAAGCCGAGCTGCGTCAGAGCATCGCTCAGCAACAGACGGCTGGTGACCTGATCGTCGACGATCAGAACTTTGATTTTCTCCGCTAGAGACATTATTCGCTCCCTTCCTTTCGGGCGGCTGTTATTTTCAAAATTTCCTCGCCAATGGCGTTCAGCGGAAACTGCTGTTCGACGGCGCCGAGCTCGTGCGCGACCCTCGGCATGCCGTAGACCACACAGGTCTTTTCGTTCTGGCCGATGGTGCGCGCACCGGCGTGGCGCATCTTGAGGAGACCGGCGGCGCCGTCACGCCCCATCCCGGTCAGGATCACGCCGACGGCATTGCGGCCTGCCAATTCGGCAACCGAATCAAAGAGTACGTCGACCGAAGGCCGATGACCGTTCACCGGCCCGCCGTCCACCAGACGGCAATGAGGCGCCGAGGCATTGGCAACCCGCAGATGCCTTTCGCCGCCCGGCGCCAGATAGATCTTGCCGATTTCCAGCCTTGCTCCATCGGTCGCCTCCTGGACGACCGGCGCGCAGAGCCGGTTCAGCCGTTCCGCGAAGCTGCGCGTGAAGGTCGGCGGCATATGCTGCGTGATGACAGTCGGCGGGCAGTTGGCCGGGAATTTCTGCAGGACATTGATCAGCGCCTCGACACCGCCGGTGGAGGAGCCGATGGCGACGATCTTGCGTCCCACGCGGAAATCCGAAACGGCCGGCGGCGGCACACGTTGGGCGGCGGGCTTCACATATTGCCGCTGGGAACGGGCGGCCGCCTTCACCTTATCCGCAAGGTCGCCGAAAGGATGCGGTTCGCCCGGCGACGGCTTTCCGACACAGTCGAACGCGCCGATCTCGAGGGCTGCAAGCGTCGCATCGGCACCGCGGTGCGTCATCGTGGAAACCATGATGACGGGCATGGGCCTCAGCGTCATGATCTTTTCCAGGAATTCGAGGCCGTTCATGTTCGGCATCTCGATGTCCAGCGTGACGACATCGGGATTGAGAGCCTTGATGGCGGCGCGCGCCTCGAGCGCGTCACCGGCCTGGCCGACGACGTCGACGTCCGGATCAGCGCGCAATACGGCCGCGATCAGGCCGCGCATGGTCGGGGAATCGTCGACCACGAGAACACGGGCTGCTGCGTTCATGGTTTCCTCCCCGCGTTCTTGCCGAGATAGCGATAGGTCGTGATGCCGATATTGTCGAAGACGTGCTTCGCCTCGCCAGAGACCCGCTCGGAATGGCCGATATAAAGGTGGCCGTTGTCATGCAGCTGGCCGGCAAAGCGAGACCAGATCTTCATCTGCGTCGGTTCGTCGAAATAAATGACGACGTTGCGGCAGAAGATGACGTCGAACATGCCCTTGAAGGGCCATTGCGCCAGCAGGTTCAGCTCGTTGAAGGTGATCAGCCGCTTGACGCGGTCGTCGATCTGGAATTTGCGCCTGCCCTGGAGATTGACCTCCTGAAACCATTGCTTGCGCATGGCGGGCGAGATCGTTTCGAGCGCCGTTTCATCATAGGCGCCGGCGCGGGCAAGCCCGAGGATCTTCGGATCGATATCCGTCGCAAGGATCTTGAAATCGAAGTCCGCAACATTCGGCATCAAGGCAAGCACGGTCAGCGCGATGGAATAGGGCTCCTGCCCGTCGGAACAGGCGGCCGACCAGATGCGCACCCGGCCACCGGCCTTGGCGCGCGCCAGGAGGCCCGGCAGAACTTCGTCGCGCAGATGATCGAAATGATGGTTTTCGCGGAAGAAGCGTGTGAAATTGGTCGTCAGATGCGACAGCATCTCACGGCGCGCGGCACTTCCTGCCGGGGAGGAAACCAGCTGACAGTAGTCGCGGAAACCGGAGAGGCCCAGCGCGCGGATATGCTTCGACAGCCGCGAATAGACCAGCGACGCCTTGCTCTCGTTGAGCGAAATGCCGGCATCCGCATAGATCATGGCGGCGATCTCCATCAGGTCGCGCCGTGTCAGCGGATATTCGCCGCTCGCCAGCACCTCGTCCGGAGACGCCTTGAAATCCATGGCTCCCATCGCGCTCATGCAGCCTCGCTTTCGCTTTCAGGGAACAGGGCTTCCAGCTCGATCAGGCAGATCATGCGGCGATCGATCGCCACGATGCCGCGCGCAAACTGCCGCTCGTGATCGGAGGAGACTTCCGGTGTCGGCTGGATGCTGTCGTCGGTGATGGTCAGGATGTCCGACACCGCATCGACGAGAAGACCGACCACCTTGCGCTTGACCTGCGCGACGATGATGACATGCCGTGCCGTCGGCTCCGCGCGCTTCATGCCGAGCCGGCAGGAGAGATCGATGATCGGCAGGACCGCGCCACGCAGATTGATGACCCCTAGCATATAGCCCGGCGCATGCGGCATGGCCGTTGCGGGCGTCCAGCCACGAATTTCGCGGACCGACATGATATCGACGCAGAACTCCTGGTCGCCGATGCGGAAGGCGATCAGTTCGCGGGCTCCCTGGGTCAGGTTCTTGACGGCATAGGACATGAACTCACCCCACCGCTGCATAAGACATTTCAGGCTTCAGCGATTGGCCGCGCGAAGCGCCGACCACGGCATCGACATCAAGGATCAGGGCCACGCGGCCATCGCCGAGGATGGTCGCGGCCGCGATGCCCGGCACATGCGTGTAGTTGGCCTCGAGGCTCTTGATGACGACCTGGCGCTGGCCCTGGATGGCATCGACCATGAGGGCCCGCTGCCCGCCGCCTTCCGATTCCACCAGCAGCGCAACACCTTCGACCGGATTGGCCTGCGTGGCGCGGAAGTTCAGGATACGGCCGACATCGACCAGCGGGCAGAAGCTGTTGCGGATCGAGATCAGGCGGTGGTTGGCGCCGAATGAATGGATGGCGGAAGCCTCCGGCTGCAGCGTTTCGACGATCGCCGTCAGCGGCACGACGAGCGTCTGGCCGGCAACCGTCACCACCATGCCGTCGAGGACGGCGAGCGTCAGCGGCAGGCTCATGGTGAAGACGGAACCCTGCCCCGGCTTGGAGCTGATGTTGATGCGGCCGCCGAGCGCCTGAATCGAGCGCTTGACCACGTCCATGCCGACACCACGGCCGGAGATGTCGGAAATCTTGTCGGCGGTCGAGAAGCCCGGCAGGAAGATCAGGTTATCGACTTCCTCATCCGAAAGATTGGCATCCGCCGCGATCAAGTCGTTGTCGATGGCCTTCTGGCGCACCTTTTCGCGGTTGATGCCGGCACCATCGTCGGCAAGCTCGATCAGGATGCGGCCGGAGCGATGCTTTGCCGTCAGGCGAACGGTGCCTTCCGGATTCTTGCCGAGAGCAGCGCGCTTTTCCGGCGTTTCGACGCCGTGGTCGACGGCATTGCGGATCATGTGCGTCAGCGGTTCGGCCAGCTTGTCGATGACGGTCTTGTCGACTTCGGTGTTCTCGCCCTCGGTGATCAGGCGGATCGACTTGCCGGTCATGTCGGCGATTTCGCGAACGATGCGCGACATGCGCTGGAAGACGGGCTTCACCGGCTGCGCGCGGATCGCCATGACGCTGTCCTGGATCTCGCGGGTGAGCTGCTGCAGCTCTTCGAGACCCATGTTGATGGAGGACGCGCCGTTGTTGTCGTTCTCGATGACGCTCTGGGAGAGCATCGCCTGATTGATGACAAGCTCGCCGACAAGGTTGATGAGGCGGTCGACACGGTCGAGATCGACACGGATGGTTTGTCCGGCGGCGGCAGCGGCTGCGCTATTCTGTGCGGCCGCCGCATTCGAAGCGGCAGCAGCGGCAAGGGCGGCTTCCTTCTTTTCGACGCGCGCGGCAGCGGAGGCCAGCTGCGTGACGTTGCTTGCGATTTCCGCGGCGGCAACGGCGGCAGCAGCATCATTCTTCGGAGCCGCTGCCGGCTCGACGTGTTCGGCAGCGGGCGCGGCACCGTCATCATCGAGAGCGGAGAGGTCGAAGGGGACAGGCACCATCGGCAATTCGTCGCTGGCCGAGGCGCAGGCACCACTTTCGACCTGCCTGATATCGAGATCGCAATCCCATTCGGCAAATTCGAAAACAGTGCGAATGGCGTCTTCGCCCTTGTCCGTCTTGATCGAGATCGCCCATTTGAAATAGGCACCTTCGGGATCAAGGTCGATGAGACCCGGCAGCGCATCCATGTCGCAGAAGATATTCATTTCGCCGAGCCGCGCGAGGTCGCGCAACAGCAGCGTCGCGTCGTTGCCCTTGGCGTAGAGATCCGAGCGCGGCCTGAAATCGACCTCATACTCCGGCACGCCGTCGCCGGCCGGCTCGTCGCTGCCGAAATCGTCATCGAAGCTGAAGGGGATCGGCTGGAAACCGCTATCATCGGTCGGAGCCGGCGCCGCAGCCTTGGGAGCGGCCTCGACGACGACTGCTGCCGCAGACGGTGAGGGCAGATCGCCATTTGCCAGCGCTTCCAGTTCCTTGACCAGGCCGCGGCTGCGAGCCTGATCGACACTCCCGCCGTCACGCGCGGCATTGGTGAGATCCGCCAGGACGTCTGCGGCCTTGAGCATGACCTTCAGGACATCCTGGGTCGGCTCCAGCTTGTTGGATCGAACGCAATCAAGCGTGGTCTCGAAGACGTGGGCGAATGCGACCAGGTCGTCGAGACCGAAGGCACCTGCCCCACCCTTGATGGAATGAACGGCGCGGAACACGGCATTGACGGTTTCCGGATCGCGGTCGCCGTCATTCATTTTCAGGAGACCGGATTCCAGTTCGGCGAGCTGCTCTTCGCACTCCTGGAAGAAAATCTCTTTGATTTCGTTCATATCCATGAGGGGTGGATCCTGTTTAGGCGGTTACGCGCTCGATGGCATCGATCAGCTTGGCGGGGTCGAACGGCTTGACGATCCAGCCGGTCGCGCCGGCCTGGCGGGCACGGTTCTTCTTCTCCGCATCGCTTTCGGTCGTCAGCACGAGGATCGGAACGGCACGGTATCTGTCGTTGCGGCGAACGCCCTCGATGAAGCCGAAACCGTCAAGGCGCGGCATGTTGATGTCGGTAACGATGACATCGGGATTGGCTTCTTCCAGAATTTCCAGGCCTTCGACGCCGTCTTCGGCCTGAATGGTCTCGAAACCCGCATTGTTGAGGGTGACGAGAAGCATGTTTCGAATGGTCCGTGAATCATCCACGGTCAGCACTTTTTTCTTCATTGCCGGATCTCCTTGGCAAGCAGATGGGAGATATCCACCCCGATCACCTGCATTGTTTTTTGAAATGCATCCGACACCTTGGAGAAGGTGAAGGAGAGCTTGTCCTCATCCCACGTCTTGGCGGCGGCCATGATGACCTGAACGCACAAGGCCCCGATCCTTTCGACGCCGGACGCATCGATCGCGACATTGCTGCCGCGCATTCCCATCAGCGTGCCGCGAAGGGCGGAGGCCTCGTTGAGGTCCAGCACCGCGGCCAGACTGATTGTCTTTTCGCCTTTCTTGCTCGGCATCGCTTCATTCCCCGTTGTTTGAAATCGGGCCGCCCGGCCCGCATGTGCATGAAACTGAAAGATCAATAGGCATTGCGTGTGCCTCCCATTGCGGTCCTGCGAAGCGGGAAGCCGAAATCGGCCATCTCTTCTTCGTCCCGCCCGATGTTGAATTCATCGCGGGCGGAGAGCTGGCGTTGCTGAGCGGTTTTCACCGGCACGGCAGGCGTTGCCTGGCGCCGCTCGCGCTCGATGCGGAACTCGCGAATGGTCCGGCCGAGCTCGACGACGACGCTATGCAGGTGATCGGCGCCTTCCTCGGAGCGGCTCGCCTCGCTCCCGGCAGCCGCCGCGCGCTCGCTATAGCCGCCAATATCTGATGTCAGCGCCTTGAGTCCCACGACCTGCTCGTCGCTGGCCGCAGCAATCCCGGAGATCGCCTCGTTGATATCGCTCACCTGACGGACGATGCTGCCGATCGCATCCTGGGTGCGACCAACCATCTGGACGCCCGCATCCACCTGGGCTTTGGTGCCCGTCACCAGAACCTTGATCTCGCGTGCGGCATCGGCGGAACGCTGGGCGAGCGCGCGAACTTCCTGCGCGACGACGGCAAAGCCGCGGCCGCTGTCGCCGGCGCGGGCGGCTTCGATGCCGGCATTCAGCGCAAGAAGATTGGTCTGGAAGGCAATCTCATCGATGACGCCGATGATCTGACCGATCTTTTCGGCCGAGGTCTCGATATCCGACATCGCCGATATCGCCTGACCGACGATCCGGCCGCTGTCTTCTGCCGCCGCGCGCGTCGATACCGCGACACGCTCAGCCGAACGCGTATTGGCGGCATTGCCGCGCACCTGTTCGGCGAGTTCGGCGAGCTGCCGCGCCGAGACCGCGAGCGCACGCGACTGTTCGGACGATGTTTCCGCGAGGGATTTCGAGGCATGGGAAATGGCACCGCTTGCCGCCTCCGCCGCCTGGACGCCGCCGGACAGAGCCGAAAACTGCTGCTGAATGTCCTCCAGCGCCGCATTCAAGGCGTCCGCGACCTCGGCATAGGCTTCGGGACAATCCATCGGCAGCCGGGTCGTCAGATCGCGATCGGCAAGACCGTTGGCAAGCTCAGCGAGGAAGGCCGCAGCCTCGGCGCGATCGGCAGTCCGCTGTTCGGCCAGCGCCCGCTGGTGGCCGACCCGCAATTCGTTGAAGCGAAGCGATACGGCAATCTCGACATCGACCATCACGAGCCGCACGACTGATGTCACGAGTTCGCTCAGTTCACGGGCGCGGCGCTTGGCTCCAGGCAGGATGGCACGGCTGCCCATGTCTTCGAGAAGGCCGGAAAGAAGATGCTCCAGCATCACGCCATGACCCGCGACATGCCAGCGCGGGTCGAGACCCATCTTGCTTTCGCTGTCGGACAGAACCTTCACGCGCTCGGCATAAAGACTGTCGAAGCGTGCATCCGTCAGCACATCCCAATGCGAGGACTGCAGATCCTGAAGGCGCTCGAGCTGGTTTTCACTGGAAAAATTGCGGGAAGCATCCGGAAAGGTCTGGAAGCGGTGGAAGAGATCGCGCAGGCCTGCTTTCAGATGCGTCTCGAGCATCGGCCGGTGGCGGCGCAAGATTTCACATTGCCCGGCATCGAGACCAGCAAAACGCAAGCGGTCGCGAAGGCTGCCAGCCTGCGCCTTACCTGCCTGATCTGACGGCGAATCCTGCGCCAAAATCGTCCCTGCCGAACTGCCGCGCATTCAAGCGCCGGCGAAACCGCTGATGATCCGCGCCAGGCGCAATGAGGAGGCGAGAAAAGGCAGCCGTCGCCGTCGATCAGCTGATCGAGGCACCGAAGCTCGCTCGTTCATCAAAGTCTGTTGCGGACCTGTTTGATGACATGGATACCGGATCGGACCCGGTACGACGGGGCGGCTTCATGCCTGGTGAGAACGAGTCACAATTTTCCCATTCCGACGTTCAAGCTCAATATTTATGGTTAATTCCTTGCCCGAAGGTTAATGACGGAAGAAGGCGTATTCTGCGCCATTCCCTCCTAAATTAGGCATTACTTTCAGATATACTTTATCGACCGGTAAAAACTGGGATCGCAAGTCACGAGCAAGCTTCGTATCTTACTGTTCAAGGGATAGACAGCTTCGATGTCGATACGGAGAGAGCAATGATTGTTCTTGGTTTGACCGCCTCGCTGATGGCCAGCCTGACGCTTGCGGCCTTCATGCTTCTGTGCCGCATAGAGGGGACACGCGGTAAAGCCGCTTCGCGCGTCCTTTAGATAAAGCTGTCACGGCGTCTCAGATCCATAATCGAAATACGGCATTCGTGGTTGCGACGGCGACCGCTGCCGTCTTACAGATGGCAGGGAGCTAGCTTTGGTCTCAATAGTTCCGTATTAAGCCTCACGATCAGGCACCGAGACCCATCCATTAATGCTCGACACGACCCATTCCCGCACGACTGCACAGAAACTCTCTCTGCAGGTGGCTCTCGCAATCATCTTCGGAGTGACGCTCTGGCGCGTCCTCATGCTGCTGGTCAACAGGACCGACCTCTTCGTCGACGAGGCGCAATATTGGTTCTGGGGCCAGAATCTCGATTTCGGCTACTACTCCAAACCGCCGATGATCGCCTGGGTCATCCGCTTCTTCAATGTGATCTCCGGCTCGGATTCGACCTTCTGGATCCGCATATCGGCGCCGCTCTTCCATCTCGCCACCGCACTGATGCTGATGCGCACGACGCGGCGGCTGATCGGGAGCGAGGAAGGACGCGAGATTGCACCCTGGGTCGGCGTCATCTTCATCACGCTGCCAGCCGCCTCGCTTTCCGCCGTGCTGGTATCGACCGACACGATCCAGATCCTGTTCGTGACGATCGCCATATGGGCTTTTATCGGCCTGACCAGGCGTTCCTCGGTGCTGGAAGCTGTCATCCTCGGCGCCAGTCTCGGTTTCGCCTTCCTAACGAAATATTCGGTGCTTTTCCTTCTGCCCGGTGTCGGCATTGCCATGCTGACGATGCGTTCGGCGCGCATCGCCTGGCGGGATGTTGTGATTGCCGCCATCGTCGGCGCCATCGTCGTTTCACCCAATCTCTGGTGGAACTTCGCCCATGATGCAGCGACCATAAAGCACACAGAAAATATTGCCCAATGGAGCAAAGACGGTGGCAGCAACAGTCTGCTGAAGCACATACTCAACGGGCTCAGCTTCTTCGGCGCCCAGTTCGGCGTGATCGGCCCGGTCGTCTTCTATGCGCTTTTGTGGACGACGTGGCGATTGATCCGCGGGCGGAGCGACGATCGGGAAAAGCTGCTGTTCTGGCTATCGGTGCCTGTCGTGGCGCTGATCACGCTGCAGGCCCTCCTCGCTAAGGCCTATGCCAATTGGGCCGTCTCGGCCTATGCCGCCGGCACCATTCTCGCCGTCTGGTTGCTCTATCGCCTGACGAAAAAGGGGCTGAGCACCTCGCTGATCGTCGGCGCCGTCGTCGCCTTCGTGATCCCGGTGCTGACCGTCTTTGCCTATGACATCAAGCTGCCGAATGGCGATCTCATCATGAAGCGCTATGTCGGACGCGCCGTCATCAGCCGGGAAATCGCCGACATAGCGACGGACGCGAAGACACCGGTCATCGTCGCCGAGGATCGCGATATCCTCGCCGATCTTTATTATACGTTGAAGGGTAAGCCTTTCCGGATCTATGCCCGCAATTTCGGCGGCTTTCCCAATAATTATTACGAGCAGAATTTCTCTTTGCCGGCCGACGTGACCGGGCCGGTGCTGTATATCGACAACGGCCCCTTCGAATGCGCGGGGAGCCAGGTGGACCTCATCAAGAGCTGGTCGCCGCCCTATGGCGAGATGAAAGGCAAAACGCTTCATGCCTATCGCGTTTCGGCATCCTGCCTGGCACCCAAACCGTCAGCAGCCGCCGGAACGGGAGCAGCGGGAAATTAAGAAACCGAGCCCGGACTGTTGACCGGCTCGCGCAAGTGCATCATGACAGGCCGCGCTAAAGCGCCGTGCGTCACATGTGACCCACAAAGGTCGCTGTAGCGCTTTTAATCTGTTGCATAATTCCTTAAAGCGATGCCGATTTAAGGAATTATGCAGTGGGAAGACGCCAGGCGTCCTGATATCATGACTGAACCGCCGGTGTTCGCGCCGGCAAAGGAACAAAGGCATTTCTGACTGTTGAGCCCACTCGAATTCGGCATTGCCGACAGCGAAGATAAAGACGACAGGACACACCGCGCAGGCGCGCGCGTGATCGCCTCGCTGTTCGTCGCGTTCTTCGCCTATATCGGACTGGCGCTCGGTGGCGGCATCAATCTGGCCGCGCGCGCCGATGCAGATGCTCTTTCTTCCGGCAAGGATAGCCAACCGCTCTACCTGTCCCTGCGGGATCCGGTGCGCGGCATCGTCGTTGCCGACCGCCTGGTAACGCCGAAAGCGACCTGGCACGATATCGGACCGGCGATACTCGCCTCCCTCCCCTCTCTCGGCTATCTGGCCACGCCGTGGCAGCCACGCCATCCCGGCGATGCTGCTCGGCTCGAATCTCTGGCATTTAGCGCCTATTTCGCGCGCGGCCCTCCGGGCGATTTCGCGTAAGCGATCGGCGCCGATGCGCCGCATCTCCGACATGACCTTAAGTCCGCCAGCGGTCAACCGCCGGCATAAGCGTATTTTCAAGGATAATACCCATGCGCACCTCACCATGGCTCGTGGCACTCTATACAGTGATCATCGTCATTGGCTTTCTGATAGCCCTGCCGAACGCGCTGCCGCCGTCGGTTCTCAGCAAGATCCCATCCTGGCTGCCGCATAGCCAGGTGTCCCTCGGCCTCGACCTTCGCGGCGGCTCCTACCTCGTTCTCGAAGTCGACGAGAAGGATCTGACGAACGGCCGGCTGCAATCGCTGCAGCAGGACGCACGCCGCGTGCTGCGCGACAAGAACATCCAGGTCCGTTCGGTCGTCCGCAGCGGCGACCAGATCGTCGTGACGCTCAACGATCCCTCGCAGAGCGGTGACGCGGTGACGCAGTTGCAGACGCTGGCCAATACGATCACGTCGGGCCTCTCGGCCGGCCAGTCCGATCTCACCATCAAGCCGAACGGCGCAACGATCGCCATGTCCTTCTCGCAGGCCGGCATTTCGGCCAACGTCGACTCCGCCGTCCAGCAGAGCCTTGAAGTCATCCGCAAGCGCGTCGACCAGGTGGGCGTTGCCGAGCCGACCATCCAGCGCGTCGGCCCGAACCGGGTTCTCGTCCAGCTTCCGGGCGCGCAGGATCCGTCCCATCTACGCGAGCTTCTCGGTTCGACCGCGAAGATGTCCTTCCATCTGCTGGCCGACAATGCCGATCCGAACAATCCGCCTCCCGGCGTCACCATCATGAAGGACGAGCAGGGCAACAGCTATCCGGTTCTCGATCGCATCGAACTGTCCGGCGACCGTCTGACGGACGCCCGCGTGAGCTTCGATCCGAACACGCATGAGCCGCTCGTCACCTTCCGCTTCGACAGCGCCGGTGCCAACCGCTTTGCCGAAATCACCCGCGAAAACGTCGGAAAGCCCTTTGCCATCGTCCTCGACAACAAGGTGCTGAGCGCGCCTAATATCCGCGAGCCGATCACCGGTGGTTCGGGCCAGATCTCCGGCAACTTCACCGCCGACAGCGCCACCACGCTTGCAGCCCTGCTGCGTGCCGGTGCTCTGCCGGCCAAGCTCACCGTCATCGAAGAGCGTACCGTCGGCGCCGACCTTGGTAGCGACGCGATCCAGAAGGGCATCTATAGCGGCTTGGTCGGCTTCGTTCTGGTTGCCGCCTTCATCTTCGTGCTCTATGGCACCTGGGGGATTCTGGCGAATGTTGCCCTGCTCATCCACACGGTCCTGACCTTCTCGGCCCTGACGCTTGTCGGCGCCACGCTGACGCTGCCGGGTATTGCCGGTATCGTTCTCGGTATCGGCCTTGCGGTCGATGCCAACGTTCTCATCAACGAGCGCATCCGCGAAGAAACCCGCAAGGGTCGCGGCGCCTTCGCCGCCATCGATAACGGCTTCAAGAAGGCCTATTCGACGATCATTGACGGCAACATGACGGCGCTGATCGCTGCCGCCATCCTGTTCTACTTCGGCTCCGGCCCCGTCCGCGGCTTTGCCGTGACCATGGGTCTCGGCCTCATCATCTCGATGTTCACCTCCGTCGCCTTCGTGCGCGTAGTGATGATCGCCATCACCCGTCGCCGTAAGCTGAAGGTGATCAACATCAGGCCGCTGATCCCCTTCAGCCCCTATGACAAGCACATCCAGTTCATGAAGGCCCGCTTCTTCGGCGTCACCGTCTCGGCGATCCTGTCGCTCGCCTCGGTGGTCCTGTTCATCCATCCGGGCCTCAACTACGGCGTCGATTTCCGCGGCGGTATCCAGATGTCGGTCAAGACCAAGGACGCGGCCGATCTGGCGACGTTCCGCGAGGGCCTGAACACGCTCGGCCTCGGCGAAATCGCACTGCAGTCCTTCGGCGACAACAACAGCCTTCTTGTCCGCGCCCAGCGCCAGGACGGCGGTGAAGAGGCGCAGACCGCCGCAGTGACCAAGCTCAAGGCAGAAATCGTCAAGATCGATCCAAGCGCGACCATCGAAGGCACCGATGTCATCGGTCCGAAGGTCTCGGGCGAGCTTGCCTGGGCCGGCATCCTGTCGGTCGTGATCGCCAGCCTGGCGATGCTGTTCTACATCTGGTATCGCTTCGAATGGCCGTTCGCAGTCGGCGCCATCGTCACGCTGATCCTCGACGTCACCAAGGCGATCGGTTTCTTCGCGATCACCGGACTCGATTTCAACCTGACGGCCATCGCCGCAATCCTGACGCTTGTGGGATATTCGGTGAACGACAAGGTCGTGGTCTATGACCGCATGCGTGAAAACATGCGGCTCTACAAGTCGATGCCGCTGCGCGATATCATCGACAGGTCGATCAACGAGACGCTGGCGCGAAGCCTCTATACCAACGCCACCGCCTTCCTGGCGCTGGTGCCGATGGCGATCTGGGGTGGCAGCGCCGTCTCCAGCTTCGCGATCCCGATGGTGTTCGGCATCCTCGTCGCCGGTGCCTCGTCGGTCTTCATTGCCGCGCCGATCCTGCTCTTCCTCGGCGACTGGCGTCGCCGCCATGCCAAGCCGGTCGCCAACGATGCGAAGCCGGCGGACGACAAGTCCGGCAAGGACAACAAGCAGATCCCCGCGTTAGAATAAGCAGCCAATATCTGAGAACAGGACATGCCCGAGCTTCGGGCATGTCCATCAGCCGGACGAAAGCATCTCAGGCGAAATGCGCGGCGAGCGCCATTAGAAAATCGCAAAGCGCCTCAGGAAATGGACGGCATATGCAACGGCAGGCCGAGACGGGGCGCCGTTATCTTTTCTATGACGCCCTTCTCCTGTTCGCCGACGAGCAGGTGCTTGCCGTCGACGGTGAAGGCGATGCCGCTCGGCCGCGTGCCATTGGTGCGGATATGGCCGGACATCATCCCCTCTCTATCGATCAGACAAATTTCGCCAAGGCCGGACATGGCACAATAGAGCGTGCCGCTGCGATCGAAGGCAAGGCCCGATGGCCCGCGCAGTACGTTTACCGCGGGCGACCTCATCGATTGCGCAAACATCTCCTGCCGCCCGCCGACGATCTGCCGATGGATTTTTCCAGTCAGCGTCTCGCTATAGTAAAGCAGCCCATCAGGTCCGAAGGCGATGCCGCTGGCAAGCAGCAGGCCGGCGGCCAGGACGCGGATCACCCGGCCTTCGGAAGGATCGATCTGATAGACGCAGCCATTATAGGCGGCCTTGAAGAAATCCGGATGGATATGCCCTCTTTCCAGCAGGTCGGTGAGGCGAATGCCGGAATCGGTCATGTAGAGCAGGCCGTCGGGCCCGAAGGCGAGCGCGTTCGGATGAAGAAACGGGCCGTCGGCACTCCCCTCTATCACCTGGCGGATCCGCCCTTGCGGCGAGAGCTTGATGAGCGAATTCTCCGGGCCGCCGGCCACCCAGAAGCAGCCGTCACCGTCGATCGCGATTCCGGTCGGGCTGCCGCCGATCCGACACAGTTCCTCACAGGCGCCGCTCGTATCGAAAAGCTTTAGATAACGGCGACTTGGGTCCGTCTCAACAAGCGCGATGCGCCCGTCCGGCAGAGCCACCAGTCCGCCAGGCAGGCGCAGCCCAGTGGCGATCGTTTCGTTCATATTCGGAAACCTTCACTCAACGCACTGCGAAACCCATACTCAAAAGTGCCGCGCCATGATCATACATAAGAACAAACAAAGTTCTTTTCGAGCCGCCTCCACCAAATCCGAATGAAATTCTTGCGCAAACTTCGCACCGACGAGGGAATTTCCTCCAACTTGACAGGTTCGGCCGATTCGGAACATCCATAGAACGCTGAGATATTTTCACATCTGCGATTCGTCGCAGGTCGCGCCCGGCTTCCTCGCCATCCAGGAGAATTGATGACTGCCGCCTACCTGGAAAAATTGAACCCGGAGCAGCGGCTGGCGGTGGAACACGGCACGACAGCGGATACGGGCCACATCGCCGGACCGCTGCTCGTCATCGCGGGCGCCGGCTCCGGCAAGACGAATACGCTTGCCCATCGGGTGGCGCATCTGATCGTCAAGGGCGCCGACCCGCGCCGTATCCTGCTGATGACGTTCTCGCGCCGCGCCGCCGCCGAAATGGGCCGCCGCGTCGAGCGCATCTGCCGCGAGGTGCTGGGGGCCAATGCCGGCATCACCGCCGATGCGCTGGCCTGGAGCGGTACGTTCCACGGCATCGGCGCGCGCCTGCTGCGGGATTATGCCGAGCAGATCGGCATCGATCCGGCCTTCACGATCCACGATCGGGAAGACAGCGCCGACCTCATGAACCTTGCGCGCCATGATCTCGGCTTTTCCAAAACGGAGAACCGTTTCCCGACCAAGGCGACATGCCTTGCGATCTATTCGCGCTCCGTCAATGCGGAAGCGCCGCTCGACGGCGTACTGCGCGACTTCTTTCCATGGTGCGCCATGTGGGAGCAGCAGCTGCGCGATCTTTTCGCCTCTTATGTCGAAGCGAAGCAGGCGCAGAACGTGCTCGATTACGACGACCTGCTGCTCTACTGGGCGCATATGCTGCAGGAGCCGCTGATCGCCGAGGATATCGGCAGCCGTTTCGACCATGTGCTCGTCGACGAATATCAGGACACCAACCGGCTACAGTCCTCCATCCTGCTCGCCCTGAAGCCGGATGGCCGGGGATTGACCGTCGTCGGTGATGACGCGCAGTCGATCTATTCCTTCCGTGCCGCGACCGTGCGCAACATTCTCGACTTTCCGAAAGCCTTCACGCCCTCGGCCGATATCGTGACGCTCGACCGCAATTACCGCTCGACGCAGCCGATCCTGGCCGCCGCCAATGCCGTGATCGATCTCGCTTCGGAGCGCTTCACGAAGAACCTGCGTACCGAGCGGCAGAGCACGGAACGGCCGCGGCTGGTGACGGTGCGTGACGAGTCCGATCAGGCGCGCTACATCGCGGACCAGATATTGGAAAATCGCGAGGGCGGCACGCGGCTCAAGCAGCAGGCCGTGCTCTTTCGCACGTCGAGCCATAGCGGCCCGCTGGAAGTGGAACTCGCCCGGCGCAACATCCCCTTCGTCAAATTCGGCGGGCTGAAGTTTCTCGACAGCGCCCATGTGAAGGACATGCTGGCGGCGTTGCGCTTTGCCCAGAACCCGCGCGATCGCGTGGCGGGCTTCCGCTTGATGCAGCTCCTGCCCGGCGTCGGCCCTTCGACAGCACAGCGCGTGCTCGACCAGATCGGCGAAGAAGCGAGTCCGATTGCGGCGCTCAGCGAACTGCCGCCACCGCCGCGCACGGGAGACGACTGGACCGCCTTTGTCGAGACGATGCGAGAAGTTAAAAGCGGCAAGGCCGGCTGGCCGGGGGAAATTGGCCTTGTCCGCCAATGGTACGAACCGCATCTGGAACGCGCGCATGAGGATGCCGCGACACGCCAGGCGGATCTCGTCCAGCTCGAACAGATTGCCGCGGGCTACGGCTCGCGCGAGCGCTTCCTCACCGAACTGACGCTCGATCCGCCTGACGCGACCAGCGATCAGGCCGGTACGCCACTGCTGGATGAGGACTATCTGATCCTCTCAACCATTCATTCCGCCAAGGGGCAGGAGTGGACGAAGGTCTTCATCCTCAACGCAGTCGACGGCTGCATCCCCGCCGATCTCGCCGTCGGATCATCGGCCGAGATCGAGGAGGAACGGCGGCTGCTCTATGTTGCGATGACGCGGGCGAAGGACAATCTCGATCTCGTCATTCCGCAGCGTTTCTTCGTGCATGGTCAACATGCGCATGGCGACAAGCATGTCTTTGCCTCGCGCACACGTTTCATCCCGGCGACGTTGCTGCAGTTCTTCGAGGTTTGCGGCTGGCCGCAGGCACGCGCCGAAAGCGCCGCCGCGATCCGGGCGAGAGAAGTGCGCGTCGATGTGGGGGCGCGGATGCGGGGCATGTGGCGGTGAGTTGAGACTCGGTCGCTGGGACGAGGCAATCTGAAGTGCCCCGTCTGACCATCCGGCAATCCTCACTTCGCCTCGCGAAACATCTCGATGATCGCCGAAAAATCGCGGCCGCCATTGCCGAGCTTTTCGAAGAGGGCATACAGCTGCGCCGCTTCCGCACCCAGAGGCGTCGATGCGCCGCTCGACAAGGCCGCCTCCTGAGATAGCCGTAGATCCTTGAGCATCAGCGCTGCCGCGAAGCCGGGTTTGTAGTCGTTGTTGGCCGGCGATGTCGGCACGGGTCCGGGGACAGGGCAATAGGTATTGATCGACCAGCATTGACCGGAGGACGTCGAGGCGACATCGAAGAGAGCCTGATGAGAGAGGCCGAGCTTTTCACCGAGCACGAAGGCTTCGCAGACACCGATCATCGAGATACCGAGGATCATGTTGTTGCAGATCTTCGCGGCCTGGCCGGCACCGGCATCGCCGCAATGGACGATCTTCTTGCCCATCACCTCGAGCAGTGGCTTGGCGGCAGCAAAGCTTTCCGCCGAGCCGCCGGCCATGAAGGTCAGCGTGCCGGCCGCAGCACCGCCCGTGCCGCCGGAAACCGGTGCATCGAGCGAAAGGCAACCGACTTCGCCGGCCATCGCATGCGCCTTGCGGGCGCTGTCGACATCGATGGTGGAGCTGTCGATCAGCAGCGTTCCCTTCGGAACTGACCGCAGCACATCGGTCCAGACTGTGAGGACATGCTGGCTTTTCGGCAGCATGGTCACGACCACTTCGGCATCGGCCAAAGCCTCGGTCAGTACGCTGGCGGCCTTCACGCCAGACGCTTCGGCTGCCTTCAGCACATCATGCGAGAGGTCGAACCCGATCACGGCATGGCCGGCCTTGACGAGATTGGCGGCCATCGGACCACCCATATTGCCGAGGCCGATGAAAGCGATCCGTGTCATGATGTTTTCCTCCCACGATCGGTTATCTTGTGAAAAGCGGCGGCTGCGCCGGCACGAAGAAGCGGTCGATATCGGCAACGGTCACTTCGGCAAGGCTCGCCGGAGACCATTTCGGATTGCGGTCCTTGTCGATGACGGCAGCTCGCACGCCTTCGTAGAAATCGTGATTATACAATATGCCCTTGCAGGCGCCGAGTTCGCGATTGAGGCATTCGGCAAGATCGGCGCTCGCTCGCCCCGCCCTGAGCAGCCGCAAGGTCAGCTTGAGGCTGGTCGGCGAGCGGCTGGCGATCACACTTGCGGCTTCCGCGGCGAACTCTCCGGGCTCACCAGTCAATGCCGCTAGTATCCCCTCCACCGTATCTGCCGAAAACGCCCGATCGATAACATCCCGATTTGCCGCGAGCCGGCTTTCGCCGGCGTCTACCGCCATCGTCCGGATCAGCGCATGCACGTCTGCTGCAGTGGCCGAGGTAGCCAGTGCGGCAATCGCATCGACCAGCGCCGGCAGTTCCGAGGATGCGACACAATGATCGGCAAAACCGGCATGAATCGCATCGGCGGCGGCGATCGTAAGGCCGGTCAGCCCCATCCAGGTTCCGGCTTCGCCAGGCGCACGCGGCAGCAGCCAGGTGGCGCCGACATCCGGGAAATAGCCGATGCCGGTCTCGGGCATGGCAAGGCGCGTGCGTTCAGTGACGATGCGATGGCTGCCGTGGGCCGAGAGACCAACGCCGCCGCCCATGGTGATGCCATCCATCAGCACCACATAGGGCTTGGCGTAGCGCGATATGGCATGGTTAAGCAGAAACTCCTCGCGCCAGAAGGTTTCCGCTCTGCCGGAACCCTCCTTGCCGCTCTGGTGCAGCAGGCGGATATCACCGCCGGCACAGAAGCCGCGCTCCCCCTCACCCAGGACGATGACGCTTCCGACCAGCGGATCGGCAGCGAAATCCTCCAACGCCGAAGCGATGGCCCGTACCATCGGCAGCGTCAGGCTGTTCAGCGCCTTCGGTCGATTGAGCCTGATGATGCCGGCCGATCCGCGCCGCTCGATGATGACCTCGTCGGTGCTGTCCATGCAAATCTCCTGTCTCCGCTTCCGTCCATCAATAGGCCTTCATCGGTTATCGGCAAGGATCATCTCGGCGGCCTTTTCGGCGATCATGATGGTTGGCGAATTGGTATTGCCCGATGTGATCGACGGCATGATGGAGGCGTCGGCGATGCGCAGCCTTGCCAATGCCCTGAGCCGCAGGCGGGGATCCACGACACTTTGGGCGTCGCTGCCCATGCGGCAAGTGCCGACCGGATGAAAAATCGTCGTGCCGATATCGCCGGCGGCACGTTCCAGATCGGCATCCGTCTCATAGGCCGGACCGGGCTTGAATTCCTCCGGACGAAACCGGGCGAAGGACGGCTGCGCGACGATGCGCCGCGTCAGGCGAATCGAACGAACGGCGATCTCCCGGTCGCGTGCCGCCGAAAGATAATTCGGGCTGATGGCCGGCTGTAGGGCGAAATCGGGGCTGCGAACATGCACGGAGCCGCGGCTTTCGGGCCGGAGGTTGCAGACGCTGGCGGTGATGGCCGGAAAGGGGTGAACGGGATCGCCGAACTTGTCGAGCGAGACCGGCTGCACGTGATATTGCAGGTCCGGCGTTTCCTTGTCCGGTCCGGAGCGGGTGAAGATGCCGAGCTGGCTCGGCGCCATCGCCATCGGGCCTGAGCGGCGAACCAGATATTCGAGCCCGATCGCCGCCTTGCCGATCAGCTTCGTCGCCTTCTCGTTCAACGTGGGTACGCCGGTCACCTTGTAGGCAAGGCGAAGCTGCAGATGATCCTGCAGGTTTTCGCCGACGGACCGGACCTCGCGCACGACGTCGATGCCGGCCTTGCTCAACACCTCGCCATGACCGATGCCCGAGAGCTCGAGAATGTGCGGCGAGCCGATGGAGCCGGCGGATAATACGGTTTCCTTATTCGCATAGGCGCGCTTCGCCACGCCATCATGCTGGAACTCGACACCGGTCACGGCATCGCCCTCGACGATCAGGCGGCGGACCTGTGCCTTGGTATAGACGGTGAGATTGCCGCGCTTCATCGCCGGGCGCAGGAAGGCCTTCGTCGTGTTCCAGCGAATGCCGGAGCGCTGGTTGACGTCGAAATAGCCGGAGCCTTCATTGTTGCCGCGATTGAAATCCGCCGTCTCGGGGATGCCGGCCTCCTTGGCCGCGGCCTGGAAGGCATCAAGCACGGCCCAGCGCACGCGGGCCTTCTCGACCCGCCACTCGCCGCCGGCGCCATGCATCTCATCCTCGCCGCGATAATGATCCTCTGACCTGATGAAATAGGGCAGCACATCGTCCCAGCCCCAACCGGCGCAGCCCAGCTGGCGCCAGAGATCGTAATCACGCGCCTGGCCGCGCATATAGATCATGCCGTTGATGGAGGAGCAGCCGCCCAGCACCTTGCCGCGCGGGTAGTTCAGCGACCGGCCGTTCAATCCCGCTTCCGGCGACGTGGTGAAGCACCAGTCCGTGCGCGGGTTGTTGATGCAATAGAGATAGCCGACCGGAATGTGGATCCAGTGGTAATTGTCATTGCCGCCGGCTTCCAGCAGCAGCACCCTGTTGTTGCCGTCGGCCGAAAGCCGGTTGGCCAGCACGCATCCGGCACTGCCGGCACCGATGATGATGTAGTCGAAGCGATCCATTGGCATGCCCCCCATCCTAACCCTCTCCCCGAGGGGAGAGGGGACTATTTCGGCATTTGCCTAGGCCCCGTATCCGGTGATCGTCAAAGACAGTTTCCCCTCTCCCCTTGGGGAGAGGGCTGGGGTGAGGGGGTGCACAACAAGAACGCATAGGTTTGATCATTACCGCCGATATTCAAACCCCAGCTTCCGTCCTAACCGCGAGGCATAGAATTCGCCGACGACACCGCGGCGGAAGAGCAGGACGCAGACCATGAAGACGATGCCGGTGATGATGGTGACGGGGAATTCCGATGTGGCGAGATAGTTTTCCAGCGTCGCCACGAACCCCGCGCCAAAAATCGGGCCGATCAGCGTGCCTATGCCGCCAAGCAAGGTCATGAGAATGACTTCGCCGGACATCTGCCAGGCGACGTCCGTCAGCGTCGCGAACTGGAAGACCAGCGCCTTGACCGCACCGGCGAGCCCCGCCAGCGCCGCAGACATGACGAAGGCGCCGAGCTTGTAATGCGCGACGGAATAGCCGAGCGAAATCGCCCGTTGCTCGTTCTCGCGGATCGATTTCAGGATCATGCCGAAGGGCGAATTGATGAAACGCCAGATGATCAGCACGCCGATCAGGAAGATCGCGAGGACGAAGTAATACATGTTGAAGGAGTTGTTGAGATCGAGCACGCCGAAGAGATAGCCGCGCGGCACCGACTGAATGCCATCCTCGCCATGGGTAAATGCCGCCTGCAGGCAGAAGAAATAGAACATGTAGGAGAGCGCCAGCGTGATCATGGCGAAATAGATGCCCTGCCTGCGAATGGCGACGAAACCCATGACGAGGCCGAGCAGCGAGGCACCAGCAACGCCGATCAGGATGCCGAGTTCGGGCGGCACGCCCCATTCCTTCACGGCGTAGGCGGTGAAATAGGCCGCGCCGCCGAAGAAGGTGGCATGGCCGAAGGAGAGCAGACCCGCATAGCCGAGCAGCAGATTGAAGGCGCAGGCAAACAGCGCGAAGCAGAGCACCTTCATGACGAAGATCGGGTAGATGAAGAAGGGTGCCCAGATCAGACCGACAAGGCCGAGGATCAGCAACAGCTTCTGCACGGAAAGCTTCGGACGCTCCTTGGAGCTCAAGCTGATTAATCCAGCCATATCACGCCTCCCGACCGAAGAGGCCTGCAGGCCTCAGAAGCAGCACGATTGCCATGATCACGAAGATGACGATGTTGGAGGCTTCCGGATAGAAAACCTTGGTGAGGCCCTCGGCAATCCCGAGCATATAGCCCGTCACGATCGCTCCCATGATCGAGCCCATGCCGCCGACGACGACCACGGCGAAGACGATGATGATCATGTTCGACCCCATCAGCGGCGAGACCTGATAGATCGGTGCGGCGAGCACCCCGGCAAAGGCGGCAAGCGCGACGCCGAAACCATAGGTCAGCGTCAGAAGCACCGGCACGTTGACGCCGAAAACCTGCACAAGCGTGGAATTCTCGGTCGCGGCGCGCAGATAAGCGCCAAGCTTGGTCTTTTCGATCAGCAGCCAGGTGCCGATGCAGACGACCAGCGAGGCAATGACCACCCAGCCGCGATAGACGGGCAGGAACATGAAGCCGATATTCTTCGCGCCCGCCAATTCCGTCGGCACGGCATAGGGCTGGCCCGAGGAGCCGTAGAGATAGCGGAAGGTTCCTTCTATGGTCAGCGCCATGCCGAAGGTGAAGAGCAAGCCATAGAGCGGATCGACCCTGTAGAGCCGGCGTAGGCAGAACCGCTCGACCAGCGCGCCGAACAGGCCGACGATCAGCGGTGCCAGAACCAGTGCCGGCCAATAGCCGATGCCTGTATAGGCAAGCAGCAGATAGGCGGTGAAGGCGCCGAGCATATAGAGCGCGCCATGGGCGAAATTGATCACTCGCAGCATGCCGAAGATGATCGCAAGGCCAAGGCTCAGCAATGCATAGAAGGAGCCATTGATCAGCCCGATCAGCAATTGACCGAGAAGCGCCTGGGCGGGGATGCCGAATATCGTCGTCATGCTCAGACCCCCAGAACCTTGTGGAGCATATCCATGCGCTCGGAGAGTTCGCCAACCGGGAATTCCGAGACCATCTGGCCGTGGTCCATCACATAGAAGCGATCGGCGATGCGGCTGGCGAAGCGGAAATTCTGCTCGACGAGCAAGATGGTCATGCCGCGGCTTTTCAACTTCTGCAGGACTTCACCGATGCGCTGGACGATGACGGGCGCAAGACCTTCCGTCGGCTCATCGAGCAGCAGCATGCGGACGCCGGTGCGCAGGATGCGGGCCATGGCGAGCATCTGCTGTTCGCCGCCCGAAAGCCTGGTGCCGACGCTGTTGCGCCGCTCATGCAGGTTGGGAAACAGCTCGAAGATCTCATCGAGTGTCATGCCTCCTGCTGCCACGACCGGCGGCAACATCAGGTTTTCATAGACGCTGAGCGTCGAGAAGATGCCGCGCTCTTCCGGCACGAAACCGATGCCCTGATGTGCCGTCTTGTGCAGTGGCACTTGCATCATGTCCTTGCCGGCGAAAGCGATCCTGCCCTTGCGGGCACGGACGATGCCGACGATGGTGCGCAGCGTCGTCGTCTTGCCGACGCCGTTGCGGCCGAGGATGGTGACGGTTTCCCCCTCGCCCACATGCATATCGACGCCATGCAGAATGTGACTTTCACCATACCAGGCATTAAGTCCCTGAACGTCCAGAAGCGACGCCATCGTCAAGCCTCCTCCGTGCCCATATAGGCTTCGCGGACACGCGGGTCCCGGCTGACCGTCGCATAATCGCCCTGGGCCAGGATCTCGCCGCGCTGCAGCACCGTGACATGATGGCAGATATCGGCAACGACCGAGAGATTGTGCTCGACCATGAGCACAGCCCTGTCGCGCGCAACATCGCGGATGATGGCGGAGACGGTGTTCACGTCCTCCAGCCCCATGCCGGCCATCGGCTCGTCGAGCAGCAGCACCTTCGGATCGAGCGCGAGCGTCGTTGCGATCTCCAGCACGCGCTTGCGGCCGTACGAAAGATCGGCAGCGATGGCATCGCGCTCCTTCGAGAGACCGACTGACGCGATGAGCTGTTCGGCACGGGCATTGAGGCTGTCGAGAGCGGATAGCGGCCGCCAGAACTGGTGGGCGAGATTGTTTGGCCGCTGCAGGGCGACGCGAACATTGTCAAGCACCGTCAGATGCGGGAAAACAGCGGAAATCTGAAAGGAGCGCACGAGCCCCATACGCGCGACCTTGTCAGGTTTCGTCTTGGTAATATCGGTGCCGAGCAGCGTGATGGTCCCATGCGTCGGCTGCAGGAACTTGGTGAGCAGATTGAACACCGTCGTCTTGCCGGCGCCGTTCGGACCGATCAGAGCGTGGACCTGGGCGTGATGTACGTCGAGATCCACATTCTTGACGGCGGTGAAGCCGCCGAAATCGCGGCGCAGTCCCCGGGCGGATAACACCACCCGGGGCTCTTCATGCTGATGTGTCGAGGACATCGCCATCGGCTGTTCCAAGCCCTATTGCTTGACGAGATCGCAGCCGCTCTTGGCCGGATCGATATAGGCTTCCTTGCCGGGGATCGTCGCCAGCACGTTAAAGTAATCCCACGGCTCCTTGCTCTCTTCCGGCTTCTTGACCTGAAGAAGATACATGTCGTGGATCATGCGGCCGTTGGCACCGACCGTGCCGCCGCGGCCAAAGAAATCATCAACTGGCATTTCATGCAGCTGCTTGGCAACAGCCTCGGTATCGTCTGTGCCGGCCTTCTGCACGGCCTTCAGGTATTGCATGACAGCGGAATAGGTGCCGGCATGGATCATGTTCGGCATTTTGCCGGTGCGGGCAAAGAAGCGCTTACCGAATTCGCGGCTCTTGTCGTCGAGATTCCAGTAATAGCCTTCCGTCAGCGTCAGGCCTTGCGCCGCCTGCAGGCCGAGGCCGTGGACTTCGGCGAGCGTGAAGAGCAGTGCCGCCAGATGCTGGCCACCCTGGGTGATGCCGAATTCGGAGGCCTGCTTGATGGCATTCGAGGTGTCGAGGCCGGCATTGGCAAGGCCGATGACCTTGGCGCCCGACGACTGCGCCTGCAGCAGGAAGGACGAGAAGTCATTGGTCGACAGCGGATGGCGGACCGAGCCGAGCACCTTACCGCCGCTTGCCTTGACGAAATCGCTGGTCTGCTGCTCGAGCGAATAGCCGAAGGCATAGTCCGCGGTCAGGAAGAACCAGGTGTCGCCACCCTGCTTGACGAGCGCGCCGCCGGTGTCGACGGCCAGGGCATGCGTGTCATAGGCCCAATGGAAGCCGTAGGGCGAGCATTGCTTGCCGGTGAGATCGGTGGTCGCGGCGCCCGTGACGATATCGATCTTCTTCTTTTCCTTGCCAACCGCCTGCACGGCGAGCGCGACCGAAGAGGTCGTCAGCTCCATGATGGCGTCGACCTTGTCCTGATCATACCACTGACGGGCGATGTTGGAGGCGATATCGGGCTTGTTCTGGTGATCGGCATCGACGATCTCGATCGGCACGCCGAGAACCTTGCCGCCGAAATCCTCGGCGGCCATCTTGGCGGCCGCTACCGACGACTTGCCGCCGAAATCCGCATAGACGCCGGACTGGTCGTTGAGAATGCCGATCTTGACGACACCATCGGACGGGCCAGCGGCGAAAGCCGCGGTGCTGGCTGCAAGCAGAAATGCAAGGGACGCAATAAGACTCTTTCGCATATCCTCTCCTCCCAGAGATTTGGCAAAAACGAATCTGTTCAAAATTGGCCAGCCGCTTTCCTCAAAACGGCTTTTCCCGACCGCCAAGATCACGGAATTCGCGCGTTGACGCAAGTCGCGATTGCAATTAATTCCAAACAAGGTCTGTTCATTTTTGAACAGAGGAGGATGCATGAAGCGCACGCCGCACTTTACCTGGGACGATCTGCAGTTCTTCCTCGCCGTTGCGCGAACGGGGCAGCTTTCGACAGCCGCACGACAATTGCGCAGCAGCCACGCCACGGTTTCACGCCGTATCGACCGGCTGGAATTCGCCCTGAAGGTCAAGCTTTTCGAGCGCAATCCGCGCGGCTACATGCTGACCAGTATGGGCCAGCTTCGTCGATACCGCCGAGCATATGGAGCAGGAGACGGAACGTCTGCGCTCTGATCTTTCTGCGGGATCGGCAGCACAACGGGGTGTTGTGCGCATCAGCGCGCCGGAGGGTTTTTCAAACTTCTTCTTCACCGGCGTGCTGCCGGAATTCACCGCCAGGCATCCGAATATTTCACTTGAGTTGATCACCATTCAGCAGATCATGTCGCTCTCGCGCAAGGAGGCCGATATCGTCGTGGTGCTCGACCCGCCGAAGGCCGGACCCTACTTCACCGAAAAGCTCACCGACTATCATCTGCAGGTCTACGGATCGCGCGATTACCTCGCCCGCCATCCGCCGATCGAAAGCCGCGACGATCTGCCTGACTTCGCCTTCATCGGCTATATCGAGGATATGATCTTCGCGCCGGGCCTGGATTATCTCGACGACGTCCATCCGCGTATCAGGCCGCAATTCCAGAGCTCGAGCATCTTTGCGCAGCTGACGGCGACGAAGAACGGCCAGGGGCTGTGCGTGCTGCCGTTTTTCATCGCCGGCAAGCATCCCGATCTGCAGGTCGTTCTGCCGCATGAGGTGGATCTCAGGCGCCACTACTGGATCACCTGCCACCGCGACCTGCGCCAGTCGCCACGCGTGCGCACTGTCATCGATTTTCTGGCGGAAGCCGTGCGCAAGAATGCGCCGGCCTTTCTGGGGCCTTGGAGAAACACCGAGAGCTGAGATCGCTTCAGGCTATAGCATGCTCGGAGCAGCATAGATCTTGCCGAGCCCGGCGGCATCGAAGCTCGCCCGCTCGGCGAGGCGAAGTTCCCAATCCAGCGACGAACGCACGATCGTTTCAAGGCTGTCGTGTTTTGGAACCCAGCCCAGCTCGCGGCGAGCGAGCGTCGCGTCCGCGACAATGCTCGCCATATCGCCGGGCCGGCGCGGGGCGATATGGATGCGGAAGGAACGACCGTGGATGCGCATGACCATGTTGAGCACGTCAAGCACGGAGTAACCGTGGCCATAGCCGCAATTGGCGACCAGCGAGCGGCCGCCATCGCGCAGATGGCGCAAGGCCACGAGATGCGCCTCGACGAGATCGCTCACGTGGATGTAGTCGCGCACGCCGGTGCCGTCATGTGTCGCATAATCGGTGCCGTAGATATCGACCTGACGGCGGCGGCCAAGAGCCGCCTCGCAGGCGACCTTGATGAGATGAGTGGCACCGTCGGTCGACTGGCCGGCCCTTCCCTCGGGATCGGCGCCGGCGACATTGAAATAACGCAAAGCCACATAGTGGAAATCATAGGCCGCCGCGGCATCGCGCAGCATCAGTTCGGACATCAGCTTGGATTGGCCATAGGGCGATTCCGGCCGCAACGGCACGTCTTCGCTGACCGGTCTGTTCGCCGGCTGCTGGCCATAAACAGCGGCGGTGGACGAGAAGACGAAATGGCGAATGCCGGCCCTAACGGCGGCACTCATGAGGATGCGGGTCTTGCCCGTGTTGTTTTCGTAATAGGCAAGTGGGTCCTCGATCGATGCAGGGACAACGGCCGAGCCGGCGAAATGAATGATGGCCTCTATATGGTTTTCAGCGAAAATCGTCTGCAGGAGCGCTTCATCGGCGATATCGCCGAGATAGAAGCGAGCGGCCGCCGGAACGGCCCAGCGGAAACCCGTCGACAGGCGGTCGAGAACCACCACGTCCTCTCCCGCATCCAGCAATCTCCAGACCATGTGGCTGCCGATATAACCGGCCCCGCCCGTCACCAAAACAGTCATTCTTCGCGTCCCCGCCAAGTCTTACCGACCCCATATGAGGCCGCTCCTCCTGCGAAATTGATTAAAAGCGGGAGGCCCGGCGGGAAAGATTGCGGGGATGGTTAGAGGGGGCTTTCGCAGTTTGATTGGATTTTATGGATTGGGTGTGTGACGGCAGGCCTCGCATATATCGGAGAGTGCATACCCCCCTCTGTCACTTCGTGACATCTCCCCCACAAGGGGGGAGATTGTTGGGAGGTTGCTGCTCCTCCGCCAAAACAATGAAGTTTCAGATTCAGCAGATATGATGTTCATTGGGTGTGAGAAGCTGCCGCGAGTTTCCAATCTCCCCCTTGTGGGGGAGATGTCGCGAAAGCGGCAGAGGGGGTATCGGGACCAGCCAAATCAAACGCTGTCAGCCGCAGCACACAGATCGTACCTACAAACTCAAAATATACCGGCTCAACCTCTCCGCGGCATCCGCGACCTGCACCGGATCGCGCAGGAAGCAGGCGCGCATGAACAGCTCTCCGCCCAAACCGAAGGCCGTTCCGGGTGCCAGGCCGACGCCGGTCTTGTCGACGATGTCGATGGCGGTCTTGCGGCTATCGGTGACACCGTCGATCTTCAGGAAGGAATAGAGTGCGCCATCCGGCTTCAACGTCTGCACGCGATTGGTGGCGATCAGCGCCTCGCAGAGAATATCACGCGAGCGGGCTGCCTTCTCGATATTGGAGCTGACGAAATCGTCGCCTTCGTTCAGCGCCGCAACCGCGCCCTTCTGCATGAATTGCGCCACACCCGAGGTCGAATATTGCACGAGGTTTTCGATCACCTGTCCGAGTTCGGCCGGCGCGACGATCCAGCCCACGCGCCAGCCGGTCATCGACCAGTTCTTCGAGAAGGAATTGACGAAGAGAATCTTGTCATCGGCTTCCTTGACGTCCAGGAAGCTCGGCGCACGGCCGCCGGCATAATAGTAAAGCGCATAGATTTCGTCGGCCATGATCCAGAGATCATGCTTGCGCGCCAGGGCGAGAATATCGCGGAGGTCCTGATGGGTTGCCGTCCAGCCTGTGGGGTTGGACGGGGTATTGATGAACAGGCCCTTGGTCTTCGGCGTGATCGCCGCTTCCAATCGATTGAGATCGAGCGACCATTTGCCGTGCTCGAATTGTAAGGGTACGGCGACGGAACGGGCGCCCGCGATCTCCAGCGCTGCGGCAATATTCGGCCAGGCCGGGGAGAGATAGACCATCTCGTCGCCGGGAGAGGTGATCGCCTGCACGGAAAGCTGGATCGCCTGCATACCGGAGCCGACGACATAGAAATTCTCCATCGGCAGCGACGTGCCGAAATGCCGGCCGTAGTAATCGGCGAGCGCCTGGCGCAGCTCCGGAATGCCGCGCTGCCAGGTGTAGAAGGTTTCGCCGGCATTGAGCGAGGCCATGGCGGCGCGATTGATGAAATCCGGCGTCGGCAGATCGCCCTCGCCGACCCAAAGCGGCAGCAGGCCTTCGCGGCCGCGGGCATAATTGACCACTTCGACGATCCCGCTTTCGGGTGCTGCGAGCGCGCGCGGGCTGAGGCTATCTAGTATCGACATGCAAAGTCTCCGGTTTCCGCCTTCATAAAGCAGAGCGGCGGACAAATCCCATGACTTTGCCTTAGTGACCGATCGATTTTGGTGATGAATAAAGCCTCGATCCTTTCGGGACCGAGGCTTCTTATCGAACAGGACGAGCGAAGCCGTCAGCGCTTGGCGAGAAGATCGCGGATTTCCGTCAGCAGCTGGACGTCGGCCGGTGGCGGCGCTGCCTCGGCGACCTTGTCTTCCTTGCGCTCGACCTGGGCACGCAGCGTGTTTACGCCCTTGACCATCAGGAAGATGATCCAGGCGAGGATGAGGAAATTGATGAGGACAGTGATGAAATTGCCGTAGGCGAAAACCGCGCCCTGTGCGCGGGCGGCGGCGAGCGTCGGCGCATTGACCGCCGAGGAGAGGCCGATGAAATAGTTCGAGAAGTCGAAGCCGCCGAAAATCGCGCCAACGATCGGCATGATGATATCGTCAACTAGCGATTTCACGATGCCGCCGAAAGCGCCGCCGATGATCACGCCGACCGCGAGATCCATGACATTGCCGCGGGCGATGAATGCCTTAAATTCATTAAGCATTAAACAGTCCCCTTCGCGTTGCCGTTGAATTCACTGTCGATAATTAGCACCATCTTTTTCCTTAGTTTTCAACAGCAGATTGGCGAAAACTCTTATTCAGGCGCGAATATCCCAAGATAATCCCGTGGGTTAGGCAATTTATCCGCGCATATCACCAGTTACTTGTTCGTCAGTTGCGGGCAACGCAATCGTGGCCGCCACCCACGACACGTGAACAACTCTTTGATGACTCGCCTGGCGCTGGCTGCCATGTTTCAGCTTTTGAGCGTTCCTTCCGGCATCACTTTGGCAACCAGCTTGCGAACATACTCCGGGCCGGGGGCCTGGTCGAAGAGAATACGATATATGACCGGTGAGATGACATGGTCCATCAGTTCCGTCAGTGTCGGAAACGGCTCGCCCTGCTCCTTGGCACGGGCAATGAAAACAGCAAGCTGCTGCTGCGTATAACCGCTGCACTTCTCGGCATTTGCCACGTCTGACGCTGAAAGAATGTCGCGCAGCATTTGCCGCCCCACACCGGAGGCCATTTCGTCGGCATATTGCTCGGCCCAGGCTTCCAGATCCTCGCGGGGGCTGCCGATCTTCGCTGGCTCGGCTTCCGGCTGCAAACGCGAGGCGGCGACGTCGGCCAGAAGCTCTTGAAGATCGCCCCAGCGGCGATAGATCGTAGAAGGCGTGACGTTGGCGCGTTGCGCAATCATAGGGATGGTGATGTCGGCGCGATCCATCGTCGCCAGCATGTCGCGGACGGATTGATGCACCGCCGCCTGCACTCTGGCACTGCGCCCGCCGGGACGGGGATTTTCTCTGTAGCCCATAAGCCTTTGCCAATCTTTCCCTTTTGCCGATGGCGAATGACCAGGCGCCATTCACTAAGGCAAATTATTTGCTTTTGCGCGTTGAGCACCCTATATGCAGCTAACGCAATCTTTTAGCTTTAAGCTAGGATATAGTCGATGACCGAGCCCAATTCCACCGCCAGTGCACCGATCTCATTGGCCAGGCATTTGGCGCCATTCTACTACGCCGCGACGAGCGCATTGTTCTTCGCCGCCTCATCCGTGCCGACGCCTCTCTACCGCCTTTACCAGCAGGCCTTCGCCTTCTCGCCGATCCTGATCACGGTAATCTTCGCCGTCTATGCCTTCGCTCTCCTCGCTTCGCTGCTGATCGTCGGCTCGATTTCCGACCATCTCGGACGTCGGCCGGTGATCTTCGTATCGATCCTCCTCAATATGGTGGCGATGCTGCTGTTTTTAATGGCCAGAGGTCCGGATTGGCTGATTGCCGCCCGCGTCGTGCAGGGCCTGGCTACGGGAGCGGCGGCGAGCTCCATCGGAGCCGCTCTCGTCGATCTCGATCCGGTCAAGGGATCGATCACCAACAGCCTTGCGCCGCTGACGGGCATGGCGATCGGCGCGCTCGGCACCAGCCTCCTGGTTCAGTTTGCACCGGCGCCGACCCTGCTCGTCTATATCGTCACGCTCATCCTTCTTATCCTGCAAGCCGTGCTGCTCTGGCTGGTGCCCGAGACGACGCGTCGGCAGAGCGGGCTGCTTGCCTCGCTGAAGCCGGAAGTCGCCGTTCCCCCACAGGTTCGCCGCACTTTGCTGGCGCTGACGCCGATCAACATCGCCGTCTGGGCGCTTGCCGGCTTCTATCTGTCGCTGGTGCCATCGCTCGTCAGCACGACGACCGGCAGCACGGCGCCGCTGACCGGCGGCTCCGTGGTCGCGGCCTTGACGATCAGCGGTGCGGCGGGCGTGTTCCTGCTGCGCGAGAAATCCACCGCCATGATCATGAAGTTCGGCATACCGAGCATGACGCTCGGCATACTGACCGTTGTCGCCGGCATGCATGCAGCCGAGGTGTCGATCCTCGGCCTTGGGACGTTGATCGCCGGCGCCGGCTTCGGAGCGACCTTTCTCGGCACGGTGAGAAGCATCATGCCGCTGGCAAAGCCCGACGAACGCGCCGGGCTGCTCTCGGCCTTCTATATCCAGAGCTATCTCGCCTTCAGCTTGCCCGCCATTCTGGCCGGCTTCCTGTCGAAGGCGCTTGGATTTGCCGAAGCCGCCGACATCTACGCGGCAGCGATCCTCCTGCTCGTGGGTTGGGGCGTGCTGGCGTTGAGGGCGGAGCAAGAGAAATCAGTGAGTATGTCGTAAGCTTTCTCTTACGGTTTGAGCCCAAGTTCGGCAAGGCCGCTGCCATCCATCGCAAACGGCACCGACGTATGCTCGTGAACGATCTTCCAGATGCCCGCCGCCTTTCTGAGGCCGAGCGTCTGGCGAAACCATAGATCGACCTCGACGCCGTCCGTCTTCCTGCCGGTCATATGCACAAGGCCGGTCCAGAAGGCGACGTCCTCGCCGACGGTCAACCTGACATCGACGGCATCGCCGGCGATCGGCCCTTCCCAGGTCGAAAACCAGCCCCGCAAGCCTTTCTCGCCCTTACCCTTGTGTACGAGCGGCGCCGCCAGAGTAAAGCTGATGACATCGTCGCTTAAGTGCTCGACGACACCGGCGGCGTCCTTATTGCCAAGCGCAGACATCCAGCCTGCAAGCATTGCGTTGATGGCTTCGGCTTCGTCACGATTGCCGATGATCTCGATCATGTCATTCTCCTCGGTTTGATGGACTCAAGCAGAGGACGAATGAAAAGGGCCGCTCCCGACAGGAACGGCCCATTATTTGCCGTCAGCGACGAGCTGTTGGCTCAAGCCGCCTTCTTGGCGCCATAGGGATCGAAGCGGCCGTAGAAGGTCTCGCCCTTCGCGGCCATATCCTTCAGCAGCGCTGCGGGCTGGAAATGCGGGCCGTAGGCGGTTGCAAGCTTTTCGCAGAGATCCACGAAAGCCTTCACACCCATGCCGTCGATGTAGGACAGCGCACCACCCGTGTAGGGCGCGAAGCCGAAGCCGAGGATGGAGCCGACATCGGCCTCGCGCGGATCGGTGACGATGCCTTCCTCGATGGTGCGGGCAGCTTCCAGTGCGATGGTGACGAGGAAGCGCTGCTTCAACACGTTGACATCGATCTCATCGGCCTTCTTCTGCAGATAGAGATCCTTGAGGCCCGGCCAGAGCGACTTCTTGGCCGGCTTCGGCGGGTAATCGTAGAAGCCCTTGGAGTTCTTCCGGCCCAAACGACCCTCGCCTTCGACGAGACCGCTGATCAGCTGCATGTGACGCGGGTCAACCGCCTTCTCGCCGAGATCGGCAACCGTCGCCTTCAGGATCTTGTAGGAGAGGTCGATGGCGACTTCGTCGTTCAGCGCCAGAGGTCCGACGGGCATGCCAGCCATCTTGGCGGCGTTTTCGATCATGGCTGCGGGCACGCCTTCGATCAGCATGTCATAGGCTTCGTGGATGTAGCGGAAGACGCAGCGATTGACGAAGAAGCCGCGGGTGTCGTTGACGACGATCGGCGTCTTCTTGATGGCGGCGACGTAATCAAGCGCGACGGCCAGCGCATGATCGCCGGTTTCCTTGCCGAGGATGACTTCGGTCAGCATCATCTTCTCGACCGGCGAGAAGAAGTGGACGCCGATAAAATCGGCCGGGCGCTTGGAATTCTTCGCAAGACCGGTGATCGGCAGCGTCGAGGTGTTGGAGGCGAAGACGGCGCCAGCGGGCAGCACGGCTTCGACAGCCTCGATGACGGCCTTCTTGACGTCGCGATCCTCGAATACCGCTTCGATGACAAGATCGGCATCCTTCAGGTCGGTGTAGTCGGCCGACGGCGTGATGCGGGACAGAAGGGCCGCTCCCTCGTCCTGCGTCAGCCTTCCCTTACCGATTGAATCCTTGACCAGCCCTTCGCCGACGCCCTTGCCCTTGGTCGCGGCCTCGATATCGCGGTCGATGAGCGTGACCGGAATGCCGGCTGCTGCGGTGACATAGGCGATGGACGCGCCCATGAAGCCAGCACCGACGACGCCGACCTTCTTGAGCTCCGTCTTCGGCTGGCCTGCCGGTCGGCGCGCGCCCTTGCCGAGTTCCTGCATGGAGACGAACAGCGAGCGGATCATCGAATAGGCTTCGGTGGTCTGCAGCACATGGGTGAAATAGCGCTGCTCGATCTTCAGGCCGGTATCGAAGGGGACCTGCAGGCCTTCATAGACGCATTTGAGGATCGCGAGCGCTGCCGGATAGTTGCCCGCCGTCTCGCGGCGCAGGATGGCGGGTGCTGCCGGCCAGAGCTGGGCTGCGGCCGGCGTCCAGATGCCGCCGCCGGGCGCCTTGAAGCCCTTTTCGTCCCAGGGGGCGATGGGCTTCAAGCCATCCTTGATCATCTGCTTCGCGGCCGAGATCAGCTGATCCGGCTCGACCACCTGATGCACGAGGTTCATGGCCTTGGCGCGCGCCGCCGTCAGCGACTGGCCCGTCGTCATCATCTGCAGGGCGGATTGTGCATCCGTCAGGCGCGCGACGCGCTGCGTGCCGCCAGCGCCGGGGAAAATGCCGACCTTGACTTCGGGCAGCGCGATCTTGACGCTCTTGGCGCTCGACGCGACGCGGCCGTGGCAGGCGAGCGACAGTTCGAAAGCACCGCCCATGCAGGTGCCGTTGATAGCCGAAACCCAGGGCTTGCCGCAGGTTTCGAGCTTGCGGAACAGGCCGGTCATGCGCCCGACAAGATCGAAGAGCTTCTGCGTGGCAGCGGCCGGGTCCTTCGCCTTTTCCTCCTGGTAGAAGGAAAACATCGACTTGATCATCGAAAGATCGGCGCCGCCGGAGAAGGACGATTTGCCTGAGGTGAAGACCACGCCCTTGACGGCCGCATCGGCAACCGTGGCATCGATGATGGCGTTCAGCTCTTCCAGGATCTCGGCGGTGAAGACGTTCATGGACTTGCCGGGCATGTCCCAAGTAACGAGGGCTATGCCGTCTGCGTCGGTTTCGACGGTGAAATTCGTGTAAGCCATTGGTTTCCCCTCCTCAGACGCGTTCGACGATCGTGGCAGTGCCCATGCCGGCGCCGATGCAGAGTGTCACAAGCGCCGTATTGAGATCGCGGCGTTCCAGCTCATCGAGCACCGTGCCGAGGATCATCGCGCCGGTCGCACCGAGCGGATGGCCCATGGCGATCGCACCGCCATTGACGTTGATCTTGTCATGCGGAATGTCGAACGCCTGCATGTAGCGCAGCACGACGGCGGCGAAGGCTTCGTTGAGCTCGAAGAGATCGATGTCGGCAAGCGTCAAGCCGCTGCGCTTCAGGAGTTTTTCGGTGACATCGACCGGGCCTGTCAGCATCAGCGCCGGGTCGGAGCCAATATTGGCGAAGGCCTTGATACGGCCCCGCGGCTTCAGCCCCATGCTTTCACCGCCCGCCTTGGAGCCGAGCAGAACAGCGGCAGCGCCATCGACGATGCCTGAGGAATTGCCGGCATGGTGGACGTAATTGATGCGCTCGACTTCCGGATGCGCCTGGATGCCAACGGCTTCGAAGCCGCCCATCTCGCCGGGCAGCTGGAAGGACGGATTGAGCGAGGCGAGCGCCTGCATATCAGTGCCGGGACGCATGTGCTCGTCGCGGTCGAGAATGGTCAGGCCGTTAATATCCTTCACCGGAATGACGGAATTCTTGAAGTAGCCTTTCTCCCAGGCATTGGCGGCGCGCTTCTGGCTCTCGACGGCATAGGCATCGACGTCATCGCGCGAGAAGCCGTATTTCGTGGCGATAAGATCGGCCGAGACGCCCTGCGGCATGAAATAGGCCGGAAAGTTGACCGAGGGGTCCATGAACCAAGCGCCGCCGGACATGCCCAAGCCGACGCGCGACATGCTTTCGACACCGCCGGCGATGACGATGTCATCAGCCCCTTGCGCGATCTTGGCCGCACCGAAATTCACGGCATCGAGGCCTGAGGCGCAGAAGCGGGAAATCTGCATGCCGGGCGCCTTGGTGGAATAGCCGGCTTCGAAGGCAGCGCCCCTCGGGATAACGGCGCCTGCTTCCATGACAGGATCGACGCAGCCCATAATGATGTCGTCAACCGTTTCGGTATCGAGGCCGTTGCGGTCGCGGATCGCCTCCAGCGTCTTGGCGGCGAGGCGAACGGACGGCACTTCGTGCAACGCCCCATCCTTCTTGCCGCGCCCGCGCGGCGTGCGCACGTGGTCGTAAATGAAAACCTCGGTCATGTCTCATCTCCCTGCAGCAGCTGACGCCGCCTTGCTCAAAAGGCTTCCGCCGCCAGTTCCATCATCGTGTCGGCGCCAGTTTCGATGCGGGCCTTGCGGAGCGCCGTTTCCGGCATGATGCGCTCCATATAGAACCGCGCCGTGACAAGCTTGTTCTTCAGATAATCCTCGCGCGCGCTGTCGCCAGCCGCAAGGCCTGCCTGCGCCGCCTTGGCCATCTTTGCCCACATATAGCCGAGGACAACGAGGCCGAAGAGATGCATGTAATCAGTCGAGCCGGCGCCGGCATTGTCGGGCTTGGCCATGGCGTTCTGCATGAACCACATGGTCGCGGTCTGGACGTCGTTCAAGCCTTTCTTCAGATGCTTGGTGAAGAAAGCCATCTGCTCGTCATTGCGGTTTTCTTCGCAGAAATCGCCGATCTCCTTGAAGAGAGCCATGACGGCGCGGCCGCCGTTCAGCGCCAGCTTGCGGCCGACGAGATCGAGCGCCTGGATGCCGTTCGCGCCCTCATAGATCATGGTGATGCGGGCATCGCGGACATACTGGCTCATGCCATGCTCTTCGATGTAGCCGTGGCCGCCGAAGACCTGCTGCGCCATGACGGCATGGTCGAAGCCCTTGTCGGTCATGACGCCCTTGAGGATCGGCGTTGCGAGGCCAAGGATATCGTCGGCTGCCTGGCGTTCCTTCTCGTCCGGAGAGCGATGGGCGATATCGGATTTCAGCGCCGTCCAGAGCAGGAAGGCGCGGCCGGCCTCGTTGAAGGCGCGGATGGTCATCAGCGAGCGACGGATATCGGGATGGACGATGATCGGGTCCGCCTTCTTGTCCGGTGCCTTCGGACCAGAGAGCGAGCGGCCCTGTATGCGTTCGCGGGCATAGGCGGCGGCATTCTGATAGGCGATCTCGGCGATGGAGAGACCCTGCAGGCCGACACCGAGACGCGCCTCGTTCATCATCACGAACATGGCGTTGAGGCCCTTGTTCTCGGCGCCGATCAGGAAGCCAGTGGCCTCGTCGTAATTCATGACGCAGGTGGCGTTGCCGTGGATGCCCATCTTATGTTCGATCGCGCCGCAGGAAACCGGGTTGCGCTCGCCGAGCGAACCATCTTCCTTGACGAGGAACTTCGGCACGATGAAGAGCGAGATACCCTTGGTGCCCTCTGGTGCGCCTTCGATGCGGGCGAGGACGAGATGGACGATGTTATCCGTCATGTCGTGTTCGCCGGCGGAGATGAAGATCTTCTGGCCTGATATCTTGTAGCTGCCATCAGGCTGAGGCACTGCCTTGGTACGCAGCAGGCCGAGATCGGTGCCGCAATGCGGTTCGGTGAGGTTCATGGTGCCGGACCAGGTGCCTTCGACCAATTTCGGCAAGTAGGTCTGCTTCTGCGCATCTGAGCCGTGGACGAGGATCGCAGCGATCGCGCCCTGCGTCAGGCCCGGATACATCATCAGCGACATGTTGGCGGCGGAGGTATATTCACCGACGGCGCAGTGCAGCACGTAGGGGAGCCCCTGCCCGCCGAACTCCTCCGGCACAGCGAGACCCAGCCAGCCGCCTTCGCGATAGGCACGATAGGCCTCCTTGAAGCCCTTCGGCGTCGAGACCGTGCCATCGTCATGACGCACGCAGCCTTCCTGATCGCCGGAATAGTTGAGCGGGAAAAGCACCTCTTCCGACAACTTGGCCGCCTCGCCGACAATCGCCTCGATCATGTCGGGCGTAGCATCGGCATAGCCCGGAAGATTGTTATAGCGCTCCAGCCCGAGCACATCGTTCAGGACGAAGAGCGTATCGTTCACCGGGGCCTTGTAGACTGGCATTTCTCGAATTCCTCCAATTCGCCGCCGGACTTCAGATTCCAGCCACTGCACTATCCTTACAAAATATTGACGTTTGCGTAAACGTCAAATTTTGGACACGCGTTGAAATTTTGATGAAGATGATCGACGGGAGGACGAACGTCCACGCAATGCGGCCCCTCTCCAGCGCCTGAAAGATCCCGCCTGCTCGCAAGAATATCAGGGCGTGAGACAGCAGAACCGAAATAAAAGGTTAAGACTTCAGGCAAACTTAACGAGTTGTTTACCACGTTTCGTAAATTGTATGAGTTGAGCAGCAGTGCTTCGCGTCTATTCAACTTATCCTTCGATAGGCGCGCCGTTTTGCAGCTCGGTTTGAGGAAAGCCAATACATTTATCCCTTTCCAAATGGCGGGATGCGGGCGGTGCGGCAAAGCCACGACGTCTTCTTTCCGTCAGCATGTTGGCCCCGGGTGGTCCATAGTTCGAAGCGAGCAAAGATATGAGCGGATCGCGATCAAATCCTAACGGCACGGGCGACTGGGCATCGCTGGATGCTCTGAGCCGCACGATCGAAGGACTGGAAGCGCGCATCGAGGGGCTGATGGGCACGGCCGCCTCGCGCGATACGCGCCAGCGTGCCGTCGCCGGCTATGCACCCGCCCCGGAACGTGCCACCGCAGCCGAACGGATGCCGCAGCGCACCGAGCGCGAGCAGTTCGCCAGCCGGTCATATGAACGCCCATTGCGCAACGAAAGCGATCTTCGTGCCGATCCGCTCGCCGAAATCCGTCAGCGTCAGCGCGCGCTCGAAGCAAGCCGCGAGCGGCAGGTTCGCCGCGAAGATACGGCGCATGCCGAGCCGCAGCCGGCCCGGCGGCCGCTCGATGCTTATGCTCAACGCCAGCCGATGCGCCCTTCCGCTGAAAACTCGGTCGACATCGCGCAGGCGCTCGTCAATCTTCGTCAGGATCTGAAGCGCGACATCGCCGACAGCGTGAGCCGCGAGATCAACGCTTTGCGGGCCGAAATCCGCGATATCCGCGAGAATGCCGAGGACAAGCATTTCGTCGCCGATGTCCGCGAGGACATGGCTCGGCTCGCCAACAGCATCAATCAGCTCGCCGGCCAGCCGGAGACGGCGGGCCTGAAAGCCGAATTCGATGAGCTGCGCTCGCTGATGGACGGCCTTGCCCGCGAGGAATCGCTGCATCACGTCGAACGCCAGATCAAGGCGATCGATACGACGGGGCTGCAGGACGAACTTGTTTCACTTGCCTATCGCCTTGACGACATCAAGCAGCATCTCGGCGGCATGAACCACAGCCCGGCCGTGCAGGCGCTGGAAAACAAGCTGTTGACGATCGCGACCGCGATGGAAAGCCTCGGCTCCATGATGCAGCCACAGGATCAGGCGATGCAGCGGTTGGAAGGCCGCTTGAGCGGCCTTGCCGATCAAATCGACCTGATGGGCCGCGATGCGGCGCGACGCCAGCCTGCGGACGACCTTTCCGGCCGTCTCGAAGCGCTCGCCATGCGCATCGACGAGCTGGGCAGCGCCAAGGCGGTTGCCCGTCTCGAGGAACGGCTGGACCAGCTTTCGCATCTGATGGAGCGTTCGCAGAAGGCCGCACCGCAGCCCGAACTCGTCACCTATCTCGCCGATATCTCCCACAAGATCGATGCGCTGGAACACGGATCCATCGGCAACGTACTGGCCGACCGGCTGGATTATCTCGCTCGCCGCATCGACGAGATCGATTTCCATCCGTCCGCGCCGGCCGCAAGCCTCGACGACAGCATGGCGCGTCGCCTGGAGGGCCGCCTCTCCGACATCGCAGCCCGGCTGGAAGCGAGCACTGCCGCCCCGCCGACGGATACGCAGGCGCTGCGCAGTCTCGAAGAGCAGATCGCCCATCTCTCGACATTGCTGACGAACGAGCCAAGGTCCGTCGCCGATCACATGCCCGCCGACTTCGACCGCCGGATGAGCGCGATCGAAGATTATATGGCGACCAATGACGAATATATCATCGAGGCGGCCCGCCATGCGGCGGAAACCGTCGTCGAGGCCTATTCGCGCGAAGGCATGACGGGCAACGGCGCACAGGCCGCCGACATGTCCGCGCTGGCGGCACTTGCGGAGGACCTTCGCCATCTCGAGGATATCAGCCGCGCCAGCGACGAACGCACGCACCGCACCTTCGAGGCGCTGCACGATACACTGCTGCAGATCGCCGACCGGCTCGACCACATGGAACATCGCAGGCCGGCGCCTCCGATGCCGGCTGCGACATTCGAAAGCGACGTCTTCGCCCAAGAAGATGCGCCAGCCATAAAGCCGCCGATGGCCGCTCAGCAGCAGAAGGCCGGGCCGATCATCCGCACGGTCGCATCTGCCGAACCGGCCATCTCCTCCGAAGCCGCCGTTGCACAGGCGATCGACGCCAATACAAAGGCTGAGATCAAGGCTGCCGCCAAGAGCGGAAAGGCCAGCCTCTTCGCCAGCCTCGGCAAGCGCCTCTTCACGCCGGAAAAGGCCGAGCCGATCTTCCCGCCGGACCGCCCCGTGATCGAACAGGCGCCGTCGATCGATCCGGCCGACCTGATGCCCGGCGAAGAAGCCAACGAATTGCTGGAGCCAGGCTCCGGCGCTCCCGACATCAAGAAGATCCTCGAGCGGGTACGCGCCAGCCAGAATGCGTCGCGCAACGGAAATGCGCGTCAACCGACGGAAAACGAACGGGCCGATTATATCGCGGCAGCCCGGCGCGCCGCGCAGGCGGCAGCGATGGAAGTCGACCAGACGCAGCGCTCGGCTCCCGCCCCCAAGAAGGACGCGAAAAAAGGCGGGGCATTCTCGCGCTTCCGCCGGCCGATCCTGCTGGCCGTCGGCGCGGCACTTCTCGCCATCATGGCCTTCCCGCTGGTCAACACGCTGACGCGCGGCCACAAGGCGCCTCCGCCTGCCGAAATCTCGACGATGATCGCGCCGCCGGCCAATGCCGCCGGCAATAACATCGTGGCGGCTGCGAGCCCGGCCGCGAACAATCAGCAGCCCTCGGTCAACCAGGCTGCAGCCCCCGCAGCATCGGCCGAGGCTGTGGACACGCAGGCCGCGAGCGGCCCCGCCAATCCGGCAACTGCGCCTGCGAGCGACCACCTGACAGCAGCAGCGCCGCTCGACGGCAACCAGGTCGCAAGCGAGACCCTATCTCCTGGCGGCAGTGCAGCGCCCGCACAACAGACGGCTGCCTTCGTCCAGCCGGACAAGGCGGCCGCAGCTCCCGTCGCCATCCCGGCGGCACCCGAGATCACGGTGCCTGACGGCATCCAGCCGCCATCGCTCGTCGCGGCCGCCAAATCAGCCGATCCCGTGGCGCTCTTCGAAATCGGCGCACGCTATACGGACGGCCGCGGCGTTGCGGCCGATATGAAGCAGGCTGCAAGCTGGTATCAGCTTTCGGCCGACAAGGGTTATGCGCCCGCTCAGTACCGCCTTGCCAGCATGTACGAGAAGGGCAATGGCGTCGACCGCGACCTCGTCAAGGCCAAGCAATATTACGAGCAGGCAGCCAATCAGGGCAACGCCAGCGCCATGCACAATCTTGCCGTTCTCTTTGCTTCGGGCACGGCCGGATCTCAGGATTACGATAGCGCGGCAAGCTGGTTTACCCGCGCCGCCAATCTCGGCGTCTCCGACAGCCAGTTCAACCTCGCCATCCTCTATGCACGCGGCAACGGCCTGAAACAGGATCTGCAGGAATCCTACAAGTGGTTCGCGATCGCCGCAAAGAGCGGCGACAAGGACGCCGCCCAGAAGCGCGATGAAGTCGCCAACGCCATGAAGCCGGCCGACCTCGAAAGCGCTCGCGCCAAGGTCGACCTCTGGAAGGTGCAGCCGGCCGATGCCAAGGCCAACGGCACCGACATTCCCGACGAATGGACGACCGGCAAGGGCGTGAACACGGCCTCTATCGATATGAAGAAGGCCATCCGCAACATTCAGGCCATCCTCAACAAGAACGGCTTCGACGCCGGTGCGCCGGATGGCTCCATGGGCGACAAGACCGTGGCCGCCCTGAAAAGCTTCCAGAAATCTGTGGGGCTGCCGGCGGACGGACGGGTGACCGATCAGGTGGTCAAGGAGCTTCTGGCCCGAAACAAGTAGATTTGGGCCTCTCTTCGGAAAACAGCCAATCGATCATGCCGGCGCAATCGCGCCGGCATTTTGTTTGGCCGGTCGGAACGGCCTCATCTCGCACGCGCCGTCCACCCATGCTCTCGCAACAATGTCACAGAAATGCGGAAAAAGCCGCGTTAGACTGTGGCCGGCCATTCGAAAACTGGAACAACACGGCTTTTCCTAAGGCTCTGGCAAGGATTTCAGATTAGAATCCGCCGTTTAAAAGGGGACTATGGTTCAGGCTCGGCCATCGGCCGCCTGCAGGTGGGAACAACGCGTGACGATCTATCTGCCGATCGCAGAACTGTCGGTGAATATCCTCATTATTCTCGGCATGGGCGCCGCCGTCGGGTTTCTTTCCGGCATGTTCGGCGTCGGCGGCGGCTTCCTCATCACGCCTCTCCTGATCTTCTACAACATCCCGCCCGTTGTCGCGGTCGCCACCGGCTCCAATCAGGTCGTCGCCTCCTCGGTATCGGGCGCGCTCACGCATTTCCGCCGTGGTTCGCTCGATCTGAAACTGGGCGCGATCCTGCTTGCCGGCGGTCTGGCGGGCGCGACATTCGGCCTTTGGCTATTCGTCCTGCTGCGCCGGCTCGGTCAGATCGACCTGATCATCTCCCTGATCTACGTGGTGCTGCTCGGCACCGTGGGAACGCTGATGCTGTGGGAGAGCGTGCGGGCGATGCGCCGGGCCGCCGGCAAGCTGCCGCCGTCGACCGGCAAGCCGCGCCACCACAACTGGGTGCAGCGGCTGCCGTTGAAGCTGCGGTTCAAGAAATCCAAGCTCTATCTCAGCGCCATCCCGGTGATCGGTCTCGGCTTCTTCATCGGCATGCTGACGCCGATGGGCATCGGCGGCGGCTTCATCCTGGTGCCCGCCATGATCTATCTGCTGCGGGTGCCGACCAATGTCGTCGTCGGCACCTCGCTGTTCCAGGTCATCTTCGTGACCGCCTTCACGACAATCGTGCAGGCGGCCACCAATTATTCCGTCGATGTCATCCTGGCCTTCCTGCTGATGGTGGCGGGCGTGATCGGCGCGCAATACGGCGTGCGCGTCGGCCAGAGGCTGCGCGGTGAGCAATTGCGCGCCCTGCTCGGCCTGCTCGTCCTTGCCGTTGGCCTTCGCTTGGCAATCGCCCTGGTGGTCACGCCGGCCGAGGTCTATTCGGTCGTCATGGAAAGCGTGAGCCGATGAGAGGTTTCGGGCTGCCAGAGCATTTCCCCGCAATTCCCGCAAAACGGCTGCGCACGTTCGGGGGAATTGCCCTGGTCGCCGCACCATTGCTGCTTGCGCCGCTTGCCGGACAGGCGCAGGTGATGCTCGATCAGCCGACGACCTCGACCACGGCGCGAGAGACGATGGAAATCGGCACCTCGACGAGCGAGATTGCCATTACCTCCGACTTCACCGGCGCCGATCTGACGATTTTCGGCGCCTTGTCCAATACCGACCAGCTGCTTCTGGCGATCGGTCAATATGACATCGTCGTCGTGCTGGAGGGTCCGCGCGAAAACGCCACAGTGCGACGGAAGGAACGGGTCTTCGGCATCTGGGTCAATACCCGCTCAATGACGTTCGAGCATGTGCCGGAAGCCTATTCGCTGTCGAGCACGCGCGCCGTCGACAATATCACCACACCGCTCGAACTCAGCGATCGCGGCATTGGCGTCGAGCATATTCCGCTGACGCCGCTCGGTTTCGTCGGCAATGTCGGGGATGTTCCGGAATTCCGCAACGCCTTCCGGCGGCTGCAGAAGACAGGCGGCCTCTATGAAAGCGATCCGGCCGGCGTGCGCTTCGTCAGCTCCTCGCTGTTCAAGGCGACGCTCAGAATTCCCGCCGACGTGCCGAATGGCGTACATACGGTGCGGGCCTATCTCTTCAAGAGCGGCAAGTTCCTGAGCGAGAAATCCTTGCCGCTGCGCGTCATCAAGACCGGCATCGAACAGACCATAACCGATGCCGCGCACCAGCAGCCGATTGCCTATGGCGTCTTCTCCGTATTGCTGGCGCTCGTCACCGGATGGGGTGCGAGCTTCATGTTCCGGAAAAACTGATCAGCCGCTTTTTCGGCGGTTGACGACTTCGAGATAGGCTTCCGTCAAGCGACCAAGCACCGAGGGCGTGTCCGGCGGCAGCACCTTGCCGAGATGCTTGGCGCGCAGCTCATCCATGAAATCGTCCCAAAGCTTCTGACCGCCATCTTCCAGAAGCTCCGCCCGGATCGACAGCTCTTCCGATACCGGAAGATACTTGCGGCCCCAGGCGCCCATATGGGCGAAGAGCGGCACGAGGTCGATCGCCATTTCCGTAAGGCTGTAGACGGCCTTCTGCTTGTGGGTCGGATCATCCTCGCGCGTCAGCAGACCACGCTCGACCAGCCGCTTCAGGCGATCGGCGAGAATATTGGAGGCAATCCCCTCCTGCGACTTCTGCAGCAACTCGCGAAAATGCCGGCGATTGCCGAACATGATGTCCCTGATGACGATCAGGCTCCAGCGGTCGCCGAGAATTTCCAGCGTCAGATTGATCGGGCAGCCGGAACGATGCAGCGCGTCCATAATGATCTCCAAAAAACCACTTGCATTTTGCCATCAGTTTGACTAGCTTGCAACCACTTGCTTTTAGCAACCAGTTTTGATTATGGTGCAGTTGTCACGTTGGAGGAAATGATGAGAAAGCTTGTTATCTGGAATCTTATGACGCTTGACGGCTATTTCGAAGGAACCAAGCCCTGGGATCTTGATTTTCATATGCTCGCCTGGGGCGACGAGCTGGAGAATTATGCGAAAGATCTCGGCAAGGAAGGCGATCTGCTGATCTTCGGCCGCAAGACCTATGAAGGCATGGCCGCCTATTGGTCGACCGCGACGGAAACGCCCGACATCGCCGCCTATATGAACGGAATCGCCAAGATCGCCGCCTCGCGGACGCTCGACAAGGCGGAGTGGAACAATACCCGCGTCGTCAACGACATTGTCGCTGAAGTGAAAAAGCTGAAGGAAGAACCCGGTAAGACCATGTTCGTCTTCGGCAGCGCCGAGGTAACAGATGCGCTGCTCAAAGCGGGGCTGGTGGATGAGCTTAGGATCTGCCTCGTTCCTGTCGTGCTGGGCTCCGGCAATCCGCATTTCAAACCGGCATCCGAACAGCTGCCGATGAAGCTCATCGACTCCACGCCTCTCAAGACCGGAGCTGTCATCCTGCGTTACGAGCCGTTGAAGTAACTTAGGCCGAGAGATTGCCGAACCGCACAGAATAGATGCGGTCACGGCCGAGCAGGTGCGCAATCAGGCTCTCCCGCTCGAAGAGGCCGGCCATCGCCTTGTGGCGAAGATCGAGGCCACCGGTCATCACGCCGAAGGCAGGCATCAGCAGACGGGCGCCATCCGTTGCAAAGCACGGACGGCGCACCGATTTCTCGCGGCGCCGAACGGTGGCCGAGGGATGCAGATGGCCGGCAATTTCGCCGGCCTGCAAACCCGCCTTCGGCTCATGGCGGAACGTCAAACCAGCGTAATGCATCTCATCGACCGAGTGCCCCGGCAGATCGACCGTACCGTCCGGATCGTGATTGCCGTTGATCCAGATCCATTCGCGGCCGCGGGCCATGTTGACGATCAGGCTGCGAAACGCTTCCGGCAGATGCTGTGAACCGACCCGATCGTGGAAATTATCACCAAGCGACACCACGAGTTTCGGATCGTAGCGTGCGATGGCAGCGGAAAGAACGGTCAGTGTCGCCAGCGTATCGTAAGGCGGCAGCAGCATGCCGCGACGGGCGAAGGCCGCTCCCTTTTCCAGATGCAGATCGGAGACGACGAGAATGCCGGCATCCGGCAGATAAAGCGCACCCATCGGATCGCAGACGGCGGCGACACCTTGAACGACGGTCTCGACGCCCGACGCACTGGCTGCGCCGTTGCCTTGAGCATTCATATCTCGCGCTAGCGCTAGGCGGTTCATCACCTTTAACAATCTACCTTCGTCGTCTGCCTTGCGGCATCCCTATTCCATCGCCTCGCGGATCAAATCGTCGGCCGCTTCAGCAAGCAGGGAATCGTGGGCCTCGCCCGGCACCGGCACCTTGCCGATCTCCAGCATCACCGGCACGGCGAGCGGGGAAATATGGTCCAGCGCGCGATGGGTGATATGGCCCTTGATTCGCTTCAGCATATCCGCAAGTCGTCCAATATCCAAAAGCCCGGTCGCAGCATCCTGCCTCGTCGCCTGCAGTAAGATGTGGTCCGGCTCATGGCTGCGCAGCACATCATAGATCAGATCGGCCGAAACGGTCATTTGCCGGCCGGTCTTTTCCTTGCCCGGATGCCGGCGCTCGATCAAACCGGCAATCACGGCGCAATTGCGGAAGGTGCGCTTCAAAAGAAAGGATTCATCGAGCCAGGCTTCGAGATCGTCGCCGAGCATATCCTCGTCGAAGAGATCGGAGAGGCTGAGATGGCCGTTGGCGATCATCAGTCCCATATCCTCCAGCCCCCAGATGCCAAGGGAATAATCGGTCGCGACGAAGCCCATGGGCTTGGCACCGGCGCGCTCCAGCCTTCGGGTCAGCAGCATGCCGAGCGTCTGGTGCGCCAGCCTTCCCTCGAAAGGATAGGCGACCATGTAAGCACGGCTGCCGCGCGGGAAAGTCTCGATCAGAAACTCATCGCGCTTCGGCAGGAGCGATTTCTCGTTCTGAATTTCCAGCCAGTCGCGCACCTGATCCGGCAGACGGTGGCGCCGGTCGGGATCGGCAATCATCGCCCGCACCTGATCGGCGAGGTATGTGGAAAGCGGAAACTTGCCGCCGGCATAGGAGGGAATTTTCGGATCCAGCGAGAAAGCCTGCGAGGCCAGGCATTCGCTCTCGCGGATGCCTTCGAAGCGCAGAACCTTGCCGGAAAACAGGAAAGTATCGCCGGGCGAGAGCTGCTCGACGAAATATTCCTCGACCTTGCCGAGCGGAGCGCCGCCTCTTCCAAGCGAGCCCAGCGCGTTGCGTTTCACCAGGCGGATATTCAGCATCGCCTCTTCGACGATCGTGCCGAGATTCAACCGGTACTGCTGGGCGACTTGCGGATTGGAGACGCGCCAGCGCCCATCCGCCGTCTTGCGGATGCGGGCATAGCGCTCATAGGTTCGGAGCGCATAGCCGCCGGTGGCGACGAAATCGACGATGCGCTCGAAGGTCTCCCAGGAAAGCTCGGCATAGGGCGCCGCACTCTGAACCTCGTCGTAAAGCTCCAGCATATCAAAGGGCTCGGCGCAGGCCATGCCGAGCACATGCTGGGCAAGCACGTCGAGCGCACCGGCGCCGATCGGTGGCGTATCCTGCGCGCCGGTATAATTGGCATCAAGCGCTCCCTGGCATTCCATGACCTCGAAGCGGTTGGCCGGCACGAGGATTGCCTTCGAGGGTTCATCCATGCGGTGGTTGGCGCGGCCGATGCGCTGGGCAAGGCGGCTTGCGCCCTTGGGCGCACCGACATGGATGACGAGATCGACATCGCCCCAGTCTATGCCGAGATCGAGTGTGGAGGTGGCGACGACGGCGCGCAGCCGGTTCTCCGCCATGGCGGCCTCCACCTTGCGGCGCTGGCCGACATCGAGCGAGCCGTGATGCAAGGCGATCGGCAGATTGTCGTCATTGGCCGACCACAGCTCCTGAAACAGCATTTCGGCCTGCGAGCGCGTGTTGACGAAGAGCAGCGTCGTGCGATGCGCCTTCAGCTCGCGATAGATATCGGGGATCGCATATTTGGCGGAGTGGCCAGACCAGGGGATACGCTCTTCCGTCGCAAGGATCGAGATATCCGGCTTGGCGCCACCCTCGACAATGACGAGGCCGGCGTGGCGCTCTTCCCGCGGCTCTTGCGCCACCAGCCATTTCTGCAGGTCCATGGGATCGGCAACGGTCGCCGAAAGGCCGATGGTTTGCACATGCGGCGCCAGCTTGCGGATGCGGGCAAGGCCGAGGGACAGCATATGACCGCGCTTGGAGGTGACGAGCGAATGCAGCTCATCGAAGATGATGTATTTCAAATCCTTGAAGAAGCGCTCGGCTTCGCGATTGGCGAGCAACAGCGCGACCTGCTCCGGGGTCGTCAGCAGGATATCCGGTGGATTGAGCTTCTGCCGCTGGCGCTTGCCGCTTGGCGTATCGCCCGTGCGGTTCTCGACCGTGACAGGCAGCCCCATTTCGGAAACGGGCTTCATCAGGTTGCGCTCGATATCGACCGCAAGCGCCTTCAGCGGCGAAATGTAGAGCGTATGAATGCCGGTGAAGGCCGAACCGGGCGGGATCTTGCCGCGCCGGGTGATATCCGTCAGCGACGGCAGGAAGCCGGCGAGCGTCTTGCCGGCGCCGGTGGGCGCAATCAGCAACGTGCTTTCACCCGCTTCGGCGCGGGCCAGCAATTCCAACTGATGCGCACGCGGCTGCCAGCCCTTTTCCGCAAACCAGCGGGTGAAGGGGGCAGGCAGGGCAACAGGGGGCTTCGGCTCGATCTGGTCCACGGGGTTCAATGTAATGAATATGCGGCGGATGAGAAGCCGGGGAGGATGGTGAAGCACAAGGATGGGCCGCACGTTCTTTTACCAAGGCCGCCTTAGGCCCATTGATTTCCCCACACGCCGTCATCCTCGGGCTCGACCCGAGGATCCAGACACAAGCACTTCCGATTGGTGCCTAAATCTCTCAAAGGCAATGATCGATATCCCCTCGTCGGCCACAGCCCATGATTACTAGGCTTGGGCGTGGATCCTCGGGTCGAGCCCGAGGATGACGGAACCCTTCTTCCGGCAGCTGCAATAACCAGAAATTTCGCGCTCATTCGCCCAGCAACAACTCTGTCGCATTCCCTACTTGACTCCTATCATAATCATAGATAAAAAATATCCATGATTTGAAAGGCACCAAAATGAAGCTCGGAGACGGCGTCGAACAATCCATCCATTGCGTTGCCATGCTGGCGGGATTGTCCGATGGTGGCGTGCTTTCGGCTGCGGCGCTTGCCGAATTTCACGGCGTTTCGGTCAGCTATCTTCTGAAGCATCTGCAGGCGCTTTCGGGCGCCGGCATTCTCGATACCGTGCCGGGGCCGAAGGGTGGCTATCGGCTGGCGTGCAAGCCGGAGGAGATCACCCTTCTCGATATCGTGCTGGCGGCAGAAGGCCCCGCACCAGCCTTCCGCTGCGCGGAAATCCGCCAGCGCGGCCCGAACCCGCTGGAGGGGCGCTACTTCGCCAAGCCCTGTGGCATCAACGCCGCCATGCTGGCGGCCGAGCGCGTTTATAGGGCCGAGCTGGCCAAAACGAGCATCGCCGACGTGCTGACCGACCTCAGGCAGACGGATACGGACGGCGGCATCGCTGCGAGAGGCTGCGCCTTTCTTGAGCTGCATGAACGCAGGACCAAAAACTGAACCTCAAATTCAAACCCAAGGAGAAGACCCATGCATCCGCGTTTCAACTTCGCCAAAGCCTCCCCCGATTCCTACAAGGCTGTCGTCGCGCTGGAAAACTTCGTCCAGAGCAGCGGCCTCGAGCGCCGCTTCATCCACCTGATCAAGCTCCGTGCTTCGCAGATCAACGGCTGCGCCTATTGCGTCGACATGCACTCGAAGGAAGCCCGCCACGATGGCCTGAGCGAACAGTGGATCAACCTGATGTGCGTCTGGTGGGAATCGCCTGTTTATGACGACCGCGAGCGTGCCCTGCTCCGCTGGGTCGATTCCGTCACCAAGATCGCCCAGACCGGCATTCCGGATGCCGATTTCGAACCGCTGAAGCAGCATTTCAGCGAAGAAGAGATCGTCAAGATCACGGTGGCGATCGGCACGATCAACATCTGGAACCGCCTCGCCGTCGGCTTCCGCTCGCAGCATCCGGTGGATGCGGCCAGCAAGGCTGCTTGAGTCTGGTTTTTCTGAGCGTGGTGTCCGCCTGACCTCCCGCACAGTCCGTCATCCTCGGGTCAAGCCCGAGGATGACCGTGTATGGGGTTGGCAGTGGGGCCCACGAGACGCTGGGCGGTGACTGCCATTTGATAACCCCAAAACGAAAAACGCGGAGCCGAAGCCCCGCGTCATTATTGGTTGTCCCATGCTTGGCAAGCCAAGCATGAAACCTATCAGGCAGCGACCGAGCCGAAGCCAGCCGTCGGAACTTCCGAGATGGTCTTCAGGACCTGCGAAGCGATCTGGTAGGGGTCGCCTTGCGAGTTCGGGCGACGATCTTCGAGGTAGCCCTTGTAGTCGTTCTTGATGAACGAGTGCGGAACGCGGATCGAGGCGCCACGGTCGGCAACGCCGTAGGAGAACTTGTTCCACGGTGCCGTCTCGTGCTTGCCGGTCAGACGCATGTGGTTGTCCGGGCCGTAGACAGCGATGTGGGCTTCGAGGTTCTTGTCGAACTGAGCCATCAGCGCTTCGAAATAGGCCTTGCCGCCGACTTCGCGCATGAACTTGGTCGAGAAGTTGCAATGCATGCCCGAACCGTTCCAGTCGGTATCGCCGAGCGGCTTGCAGTGGAACTCGATGTCGATGCCATACTTTTCGCACAGACGCAGCAGCAGGTAGCGTGCCATCCAGATCTGGTCGGCTGCCTTCTTGGAGCCCTTGCCGAAAATCTGGAATTCCCACTGACCCTTGGCCACTTCGGCGTTGATGCCTTCGTGGTTGATGCCGGCTTCGAGGCAGAGGTCGAGGTGTTCTTCAACGATTTCGCGGGCGACATCGCCGACGTTCTTGTAGCCGACGCCGGTGTAGTAGGGACCCTGCGGAGCCGGGTAGCCGGATTCCGGGAAGCCGAGCGGACGGCCGTCCTTGTAGAAGAAGTATTCCTGCTCGAAACCGAACCATGCGTCTTCATCGTCGAGGATGGTCGCGCGGCTGTTGGACTCGTGCGGTGTGACGCCATCGGGCATCATGACTTCGCACATGACGAGAGCGCCGTTCGTACGGGCCGGGTCCGGATAGATAGCGACGGGCTTCAGCACGCAATCAGAGCTGCGGCCTTCGGCCTGCATCGTCGACGAACCATCGAAGCCCCAAAGCGGAAGCTGCTCGAGCGTCGGAAATGCGTCGAATTCCTTGATCTGCGTTTTACCGCGCAGGTTCGGTACCGGGGTGTACCCGTCGAGCCAGATGTACTCGAGCTTATATTTCGTCATTACGCACCTCATAACAGTTAATCAGGCGAAGTAGGAAAAACTTGCCCGGCGCGCCCGCCGGAAAATTCCTCACTACGAACGGCTGCCAAGAGAGATGCATGTGCCGTGCCAGATCGCATCGACACCCGGCTCGTCAGGCGAGTTTTTTATGATTCAGCCATATTCGGGCAAGATTTCCCGCTACCAAACATCGGATTCTTTTCAAATCACCGCCGTGGCTCCATTCGAGCTGCCAAAATGTCGCAGGCTCGGCCCGCCCCCTAAACGGATTGTAAAATCGGCAGATCAAAGAAACGGCATTCACCGCCTCATCTTCTAATTGCCTATAATTTCATCATTTAGCATTTTTTTTAAGCGGAATGGTGATATTTGCCTTCGGCTTTGCTATATATGAGCTGTCTCTTGAAGCGCGCCCGCTTGAACACCAAAAAGGGAGAGACAACGAATGGCAATCGGTACTCGGCACGAAACAGCAAAGATCTATCAGTTTCCCGTCACGGCACGCCCCACGGCGCTCAGCCAGCGTCCGAAGGTGAACCTCACTCCGGATATCGGCCCGTCTATTGCGACGGCCGCATTCGACAGCTGGTATCACGAAGCCGCGATCGTCGAATCCGACGAGACCCGCAAGCAATAGGCTTCAGCTTTACAGCGCTATATAGCGATCCGAGCGATGATTGATCGCGACGAAGAGGTTGAGCGCGATTGCGCCGATCACCGAGCAGATGACCACAAAGGGCGTGGTCACCGCAAAAGCGACTGCGAGCACGCATAGGTCGATCGCAAGCTGCACCAGCCCTGCCCTGATGCCGAAACGTTCCTGCAGGTAAATCCCCAGAATCCCGACGCCGCCGAGGCTTGCCCGATGGCGATAGAGCGCGAGCAGCCCGAAGCCGAGCAGAATGCCGCCGAGCACCGCCGACCAGAGCGCGTTGATATGCGCGACATCGAAAAGCAGCGGCTGCAGGTTGGTCAGCAGCGAGGTCAGCGCGATGGCGATGAAGGTCTTGACGGTGAAGACCGGGCCGAGCTGCTTCAGAGACAGATAGAAGAACGGCAGATTGACCACAAAGAAGGCCAGGCCGAAATTCACGCCGATCGCGTAATGCAGCAGGAAAGCGATGCCGGCGGTGCTGCCGGTCAGAAGGCCGGCGCTTGAAAGGCAGAACAGCCCGAGCGAGGAAATCAGGCTGCCGGAGATGATGCCCTGAACATCCTCGATCCACGAATGCCGGGTCGCGGACGTATTCCAGATACCAAATGCGCTCTTTGCGTTTGCCATGTGATTTCCCCTGGGTTTCAAGGCTTTTTTGCTGAAATCTCAGGCGACAATCAAGCGAAAATACGTAAGCAATGCTGACCTATTTCAAATTCGCAAGATTCGAAATCATCAGGCCGATTTCCGAGTAATGAACAGAATGCCGTGGACCGGTTTTCCGCCATCCATGCGAATGACGCTGCGGACGAGATCCAGCACCGTAAAGCCGTGAGCGGCCAAAATCTGCCTGACATAGGCTTCCGAATGGGCAAACCGCAGGGAATCGCGCAGCACATAGCCGTCCGGCTGCTCCGCATCCTCGACCGAAAAGGCGAAGACGGCGCCATCGGCCGCGAGCCTGCGGACGATCGCCATCACGCCTTGCAGATTGCCGAGATACATCAGCACATCGGCAGCGGTGATCAGATCGGCGCGGCCGGCTTCAAACTCGGCATCGAAAACGCCTGACAGATCCGGCTCCAGCGACAGATCGGCCTGGCCAAGATGATTGTAGACATGCTTTTCCGCTGCTTTGGCGAGCATGCCGTTCGACAGATCGTAGCCTTCCAGCCGATCGACGCGGGCGCGGATTTCCGGCCCGAGCAGGCCCGTGCCGCAGCCGAGATCGACGGCGAGACGGAAATGTTTCGAGATATCGGCCGTTCCGGCAATCAACTCCGCCAGCTTGCCGGGCACGCTATAGCCGAGCTTCTCGACCAGCGAGGTTTCGAAGCGATCGGCATAGTCATCGAACAGCCGCTCGACATAGAGGCTCGGCGGCCGGCCGGGCACCTCGGCGCCGCCGAGAACCGCAAGCTTCAGGCGCGCGCCGAAGACGTCGCCCTCATCAAGCACCAGCACCTCCTTCAGCGCTGCGATGGCACCGGATGCATCGCCGGCCTTCTCACGATAGGTCGCAAGCGTGAACCAGCCCGCCGCCCAGCGCGGCACCAGCTCCAGCGCCTGCTCCATCAGCTCGGCGGCACTCGCCGGCTCGCCGCTCTCGGCAAGCATCTTCGCATAGTCGGCACGGCGGTCGGCAATGACATCGCCGGAGGAAAGCTGGCTCGGCAGCATCGGTTTCATCCTGTTAGACGCTCGCCTTTGAACGCGGCCACAAAAAAACTCAAGTCCTATTTCAGGCAGAGGCTTGTTTGAGGCGCGCGCCTGGCAAAAGTGCTTGCGAGTCGCAGGCCCCGGCCCTATCTCAGGCACCACCGACTGCCATCATGGAGACGTCTGCATGTCCGATCAGGTGAACAGATTCCTTGGGGACTCGCCCGGCCGCACGCTGGTGAAGCTCATCATCGTGTCGCTTGTCGTCGGCTTCGTGATGAAGTTCTTCGGCTGGCGACCGCTCGATTTCCTCTATGGCGTCCGCCGCTTCCTGCTCGATCTCTGGCACAGCGGCTTTGCCGCGCTTGGCGAATTCGGCGATTATGTGCTGCTCGGCGCATCCATCGTCATTCCCATCTTCATCATACTTCGTTTGTTCAACTACCGCCGCTGACATGACCTCCCAGACACTGACCTGCACGCGCCGCGATGCGCTGCGCCTCGCCGCTCTTGCGCTCACCGCATCCGTCGCAAGCTGCGCCACGCCGCCAGCCCGCGTTTCCAATATTCCGGCCAGCGACGAAACCGCCTCTGCCTTGCCGCTCGTCAATGCGCTGCGCGCCAAGAATGGCCTGCCGCCGTTGAAGATCGATACCGCCGCTAGCACCGCCGCCGTCTATCAGGCGCGGCGCATGGCCAATGCCGGCAAGATGGAGCACCTGATCGGCATCGGCGACGATTTCGGCAAGCGCGTCAAGGCAAGCGGCGTCAAGCTGCCGGCGGCCGAGAACATTGCCGAGGGCCAGCGCGACGTGAGCGCCGCGGTGACGGCCTGGATCAATTCGCCGAAGCATTTGCACAACATGCTCGGCAAATATGACGGCCTTGGCGTCGCTCTTGCCTATGCTCCCTCTTCCGGTGACAGGCCCTATTGGTCCATGGTGCTGTCCTCGAACTGATGAGGCGTAAGGCGACATGGATATTCAGCAGAGGAGCGTAAGGGTCCTGCCCTTCGACGTAACGCATCGGCTGGTGCTGTCGATCGCTATTCCGATGACGCTGGGCTTCATGACGACGCCACTGCTCGGTCTCGTCGACACGGCTGTCGTCGGCCATCTCGGACAGCCGGATGCATTGGCGGGGCTCGCCATCGGCGCAGTGCTGTTCGACCTCCTCTTTGCCAGCTTCAACTTCCTGCGCGCTTCCACGACGGGCCTCACCGCTCAGGCCTATGGGCGCCACGACCGGCACGAGCAGCAGGCTGTCTTCTGGCGTGCCCTGATCTCAGCGCTCGGCTGCGGCATCCTGATCGTCATTCTTTCGCCGCTGCTGCTCTGGCTCGGCATCAAGCTGATGGGGCCGCAAGGCGGCATTGCCGATGCGACGCGCACCTATTTCTCCATCCGCATGCTGTCGGGACCGGCGGCGCTTGCCAATTACGCGCTGCTCGGTTTCGTGCTCGGCCGCGGCCAGGGCCGCGTAGGGCTCTTGCTGCAGACCGTCATCAACGGCGTCAACATCATGCTCGCCATCCTGCTCGGGCTCTATCTGGGCTGGGGTGTGGCGGGTGTGGCCTGGGGTACCCTGATCGGCGAGGCGAGCGGCATGCTGCTCGGGCTTTTCATCGTGCTGCGCAGCTTTGCCGGCGAGGAACGCCCGCCGCGCGCGGAGCTGCTCTCGCGTACAAAGCTCACGCAGCTTTTCGCGCTCAACCGCGATATCCTGATCCGCACCTTCGTGCTGATTGCCGCCTTCACGCTGATGACGCGTATCGGCAACAGCTTCGGCGCCGTCATGCTGGCAGCCAATGCGGTGCTGATGAACTTCTTTCTGCTGTCGGGCTATTATCTCGACGGGCTCGCGAACGCAGCCGAGCAGATCACCGGACGCTCGATCGGCGCCAACTACCGTCCAGCCTTCGAGCGCGGGCTGAAGCTGACCGGGCTCTGGTCCTTCGGGCTGGCGCTTGCCGCCGCCATCTTCTTCGTCACCGTCGGACCGGCACTGATCCGCCTGCTGACCACCTCGGAGGAGGTCCGCACTGCTGCCGGAACCTATCTGCCTTGGGCTGCGATCACCGGCTTGACCGGGGCGCTCGCCTTCCTGATGGATGGGGTCTTCATCGGTGCCACATGGTCGCGAGAGATGCGCAACAAGATGCTGCTGTCGTTCGGCGGCTATCTCATAGCACTCGCCGTCTTCGTGCCGACGCTTGGCAATCACGGCCTGTGGATGGCCATGAACGCCTTCCTGCTGTTTCGCGGCATCTTCCTGGCCATGGGACTGAAGAAGCGGGCGGATCAGACGTTCCGGTTCGCCCAGTAATCCAGCCTGGCGTCGCGCAGGTCGCGGATCGAGCCGGCGCGCTCGCGATCGAGCAACTTCGAGAGATCCGCCACGATGCGGCCCGGTAATCCCGGGCCTTCATAGACCATGCAGGAATAGAGCTGCACGAGATCGGCCCCGGCCTTGATCTTCTCCAATGCGGTCTCCGCCGAGGAAACGCCGCCGACGCCGATGATCGGCAGCGCGGCACCCACACGGCGGCGCATCTTGGCGAGTACCACGGTCGATTTTTCGAAGACCGGTTTGCCGGAAAGGCCGCCTGCCTCCTTGGCCTGCCGCTGATCCTTCAATCCGTCGCGCGATAGCGTGGTGTTGGAGACGATCAGGCCATCAAGCGCATGGGACAAGGCTTCGGCGGCGATATCGTCCATACCCTCTTCGGTGAGATCCGGAGCGATCTTGAGGAAGACGGGAATGCGCTTGCCGGCCTTCGCCGCTTCCTCGTCGCGCGCGGCAAGCACGGCCGACAACAGGGCGGACAGGCTTTCGCGCGCCTGCAGGTCGCGGAGACCCGGCGTATTCGGCGAGGAGATATTGGCGGTGAAATAGCGCGCGACGGAACAGAAGCAGCGGATGCCGGCAACATAATCGGCGATACGGTCGGCGCTATCCTTGTTGGCACCGATGTTGACGCCGATGATGCCGTTGCGGCGGATCGCCTTGAGGCGCTGGAACGCCGCTTCATGGCCCTCATTGTTGAAGCCGAGGCGGTTGATGACGCCTTCGTCTTCGACCAGGCGGAAGATGCGCGGACGTGGGTTGCCCGACTGCGCCTTCGGCGTCACGGTGCCGATCTCGGTAAAGCCGAAACCGAGTTTCAGCAATGCCTCCGGCACTTCGGCATTCTTGTCGTAGCCGGCGGCCATGCCGATCGGGTTGGTGAAATCGAGCCCAGCCACGGTCTGACGCAGGCGGGGATCGGCTTTGACGCTACAGGATGGCACCAGCCCCGACTTCAGCGCCGCTATCGACATGCCATGCGCAGTTTCCGGATCGAACAGGAACAGGCCGCGCCGGCCGAGGTCGCGAAAGGCGCCGATCATTCCGCCATCTCCGGAAAGAGGTGAGCGCCATCGTCGCCAATCGGCAGCGGCTTTTCCCAGAGCACGGCCGAAAGCGGCAGCGGCGCGTAGAGATGCGGGAAGAGATCGCCGCCGCGCGAGGGTTCGAACGCCAGCTTGTCGCCGAGCGCGTCGCCGTCCACCGCCACCAGCAGCAAGCCGGTCTGTCCGGCGAAATGGCGCACGGCCGTCTCTCTTGCTTGCTTCGCGGTGGAGAAATGAATGTAGCCATCGGTCAGATCGATCGCCGCGCCATGAAAAACACCGGTTTGTCTGGCTTGCTGCCAGAGCGCATCCGGCACGATCTTGTAAACCACTGGCATGGCGATCATCATCCCTCTGTAAAGCTGTGCTGATAGGGCTTTGCACGAAAACATCAGCTGATGTCCACGGTTTCCGTGATGGATTTGGGGTTTAACGCAGAAAATCCGGAGGATGACATGACGAAGGAATTGAAAATCGGCCTTGCGGCCATGCTTCTGCCTGCCGCTTTTCTTCTCTCCACACCGGTTCTATCGGCCGAACTGGACGCAACGCGCTTCCAGCTGGAGCGCAGCGGCGATCATTTCATCCGCCTCGACAAGCAGACGGGCGCCATGTCCATTTGCCAGGATCAGGGCGGCAACCTCGTCTGCCGCATGGCCGCCGATGAGCGCGCTGCCTATGACGACGAGCTCGACCGCCTCGCCGATCGCGTGACGAAACTGGAAAAGACCGTCGCCTCGAACAAGGAATCCAGCCTGCCAAGCGATGCCGAAGTCGACCGCACCCTCGGCATCATGCAGAAATTCATGCACGGTTTCATGGGCATGGCGAAGGAATTCCAGAACGAGCAACCGGACGCCAAGCCGCAGCCGCAAAAGACGTGAGTGGTGAAAAGCCACGCGGCGAAAGCAAGGGGATAAAGGACCGTATTCCTATGCCGGCCTTTACTCGCCAAAATGCCTCGGTTAACCTTTTTGACGAATTGAGCGCCGGGCGAACCGGTGCGCGGATGCTGAGCGGCGATGCTGTCACACGAGCAGATATGGGGTGCGATCGACCGGCTTGCCGAGCGGCATGCCTTGACGCCCTCCGGCCTCGCTCGCCGTGCCGGCCTGGACGCCACCTCCTTCAACAAATCGAAGCGATTGAGCCAGGACGGGCGCCTGCGCTGGCCATCGACGGAATCGATCGCCAAGATCCTGGATGCGACGGGCGCCAGCCTGGAGCAGTTTCTGAGCTTCATCCGGCCGGGCGAACCGGCTGGCACTATGGCGATGCGCGGAATTTCGCCGGCTGGGAACGCCATTCCCCTGATCGGCTTTGCCCAGGCGGGCGCCGGCGGCTTCTTCGCCGACGGCGGCTTTCCCGCCGGTCAGGGCTGGGACATGGTGGAATTTCCCGTTGCGGCCGGGCAAAGGGCCGGCGTCTATGCGCTCGAGGTCCAGGGCGAAAGCATGTTGCCGCTCTATCGTGACGGGGATATTCTGATCGTCGAGCCGGGCGCTCAGATCCGAAAAAATGACCGTGTCGTTGTGAAGACCCGCGAAGGTGAAGTCATGGCCAAGGTCCTGCTGCGGCAGAGCGCAAAGTCGATAGAACTCTTGTCGCTCAATCCCGAACACCCCAACCGCAGTTTCGATCTCGCGGATGTGGAATGGATCGCCCGAATCATATGGGCTAGCCAATAGGAAAGTTTTCTCGTTATGCGTCGTAAGATCTGGCTTGTTGGCGTGGCAGGCGCTGTCGTCGGTTCCTGGTTGACCCTCGTCGCGGTTCAAATCGGGGAACGCAGCTTTACCCTGCCCGGCCGAGGCGCTAGCGACACGACGGCCGAGAACAAGTCCGCCGCGACCACACCGACCGAGACCGCCAGGGCCGACGCAAAAGCCATCGAAACGACAAAGCAGGACGATGCAGCGTCGGGCAAATCGCAACCAGACAGCCAGCCGGCCGTGCAGGTGGCCAGTTCCACCCACGAGAAGACGATTCCGCCAGTCACGGTCTCAGACAGCGGTCTGGAATTACCGGCGATTGCGGCCGCAGCGTCGCCGGCCCCGGCAACGGACGATGCCGCGAAAACGCCGGCCAGTGACGTTGCGAAGGATATAGCCGCCGCCCGGAAACCGGAACCGGCGAGCGCCACTTCGAACAAGGCCGACGCCGCTTCTACGGAGGCAGCCACAGCCGATCCCACCCCGGACAACCGAATCCCGGCCGACCAGATCGATAGGGAAGCGGCGGCAGCCGCACACCGGACGCTTCCGCTACAGCCGCTGCAGCAAGCCCAGCCCAAGCTCGAGTCGCAACAGACTTCGCTCGATCCGGCATCCAGGCCACTGGGGCAGACGACAACGATCGAGCTTGTCCATCCCTTCGCCGATCAGGCGGGCATATTGACCCTTGGCGGCAGGAGCGTGCAGCTGAGCGGGATCATTCCGACCGACATCGGCAGAATGTGCACCGGCCCGAGCGGCGACAGCTGGCCCTGCGGTCAAGCCGCGCGCACGGCATTCCGCATGTATCTGCGCGGCCGCTCCGTCAATTGCGATGTGCCGGACCCCGCCTGGAAGGGCATGGTCAAGGGCGAGTGCCGCTATGTCCGCGTCGATCTGAGCGCCTGGCTCGTCCGCTTCGGCTGGGCCGATCCGGAACCGGGATCGCCGCTAGCGTCCCTTGTCGACGAAGCCAAGCAGAAGAAGCGCGGCATGTACGGAGACGATCCGCGCAAGAACGGGAAATCGACGCTTGCGCCGCCGCCGGCCAAGGAAGATCCGCTCAATCCGATCTGACGCCTTGCTTCCGCTGCATAATTAATCCGTAAATCGATTCCGATTTAAGGAATTATGCAGTAACTTTTGCCATGAGACCGCGCGACTTTTCAGTCTGCCAAATTCGAAGGACTTCGCCTGTCATGAACAAGCCGCTTTCCGCTCACGAGGCCCTCATCTACGTCATGGTGCTGGCCTCGGCCGTCGACCGCACGATGAACGACCGGGAACTCAGCCGCATTGGCGAGCTCATTCACGCCCTGCCGGTCTTCAAGGGGTTTGACGACGAAAAGCTGATTTCCGTCTCGCGCGATTGCGCCAAGCTGCTTTCCAACAATGAGGGCCTGGATATCGTGCTCGAAACCGTGCGCGACACGCTGCCCGCGCGCCTTTACGATACGGCGTATGCGCTTGCCGTCGAAGTCGCTTCGGCCGACCTGTCGGTCAAGGCCGAGGAATTGCGCCTGCTCAGCCTGCTTCGCGACCGCTTCGGCCTAGATAAGCTGACCTGCGCCGCCATCGAGCGCAGCGCCATCGCCCGCTATCGCAAAGCTTGAAGCATTTTCCTGCCTGATACATTCCGGACGGAAAATCGCCGCGCATTTTTCCTGGACCTGCGCTGATCAGTAAAGACCGTAAGGGAAATAGCGCAGATAGATTTCCTGCAGCCTGCCGTCGCGTGAGAGCATGGCAAGGGCATGGTTGATTGCGGCCGTCAGATCGGCATCCTGCTGGCGCAGCATGATGGTCATGCCCTCTCCGAGGAACTGCTGCGACAGATAGGGACCATCGAACAGAGCGCAGCATTTTTCCGCGGCCGGCGACGAGACCCAGAAGGAGAGCTGCAGACCATCGGCAAAGGCGGCATCGACCTTGCCGTCCTTGACGGCAGTCAGCAGCGCATCCTTATCATCGAACGGCACCGGCTTGATCGCAGGGAAGAAGGCGGTCAGCATAGCCTCGTGCACAGTGCCCCTGACGACGCCGACCGAATGGCCGGAAAGCGATGCGGCCGTGGTGCCACTGACCGACGCCTTGAGATTGCGCACGAAGCGGGCCGGCAGCGTCATGAAAGGGCGCGAGAAGGCGAAGCTCTTGCGCAGCTCGGGCGTCACTGCCACGCCCGCAATCACGGCATCGCCCTGCGAAGCCGCAAGGGCACCCTGAAGCTCGCCAAAGGGCAAGGCCTGGATCTGGCACTTGTCTGCTATGTCGAGCTCGTCGCAGATCTTGCGGGCGAGCTCGACATGGAAGCCCGTAAGCTTGCCGTTCTGATCGAGAAAATTGAAGGGCGGAAAATCGGTCGAAGTCAGGAAGCGGAGCCTGACCAGCGAAGACAGATCGGGTTTCGGCAGGCGCTCGCGCGCATCGAACAGGATCGGCAGGTTCGACGGCTTCGTCTCCTGGGCGGAAAGCGGCAGCGCGCAGGATACGGCGATCAATGCCGCATGCGCGATGACCCGGGCCACGGAGATCGGCGACGAAAGGCAAACACGCATGGTCTTGATCCCGCCTCCGGTCGTGGCTGCACATTCCTGATTCACCGATACGATGTAGCAGAGTCATGCCGCAGGGGGAATATCGCGCCTGACGAGGAGTGCGGCAGCGCGTGCGACTACTTTTTCGCGTGGGCGAGCATTTCGACCCTTCCGGATCCGCGGCTGCCGGTCTCTCCGCGCCGCTTCAGCAGTCTCGCCGGAGCTCCGACATAGATGCCGTAGGGCTTCGTCTTTCCCTTGACGACGGCATTGGCGCCGATGACGCATCCCTTGGCGACGTGGGCGCCGCCGAGAATCTTGGCTCCCGCCCCGATCCAGACATCGTCTTCGATGATGATCGGTTTCTTCGTCACGCCCTGAAGGCGGATGGGCTGCGAAACATCATCGAAATTATGATCGAAGGACACGATCATCGCATGCGCGGCAATGCGCACGTCGTTGCCGATGACGATGCCGCCGCGGCCCAGCAAAATGGTGTAATCGTTGAAGGAAACATGGTTGCCAATTTCGATGCTGCCTTCTTGCGCATCGATGACGACACCCTTGCGGAAATGCACCCGATCGCCAATACGAACATCGCCGCGCTTCCATATGATCCTGGTGCCGAGCGGAACTTTCGTACTATGGGCGATCTTGAGCACACCGCTCCGAAAGATCGCCCTCAACCTGTAAAACCATGCAATGCCACGCATTCAGACGCTCCTAACAGGGGCGCCTTCTGCCATATCCGTCTGACGCTCACCTGAAGGGCTAAGGCATAACCATGGCGATGCCGAGGCGGGACCGCAAAAGCTGCCCCTCACTGCATAATTCATACACGCGCGGCAAGGCCGGTGATCAAGGCAATCAGCCCGAAGCAAGCCGCCGCCGCGCAGACGGCGATCCAGCCACCGAAATCCCACGCGGTGCCGGCAAGCGCCGAACCCAGCGCGCCGCCGAGGAAGAAGATGCCGACGAAGAGGCCATTGATGCGCCCTCGTGCCTCCGGCTTCAAAAGGTTGACGGCGCGACGTCCCAGGGTCTGGTCACCGGTCACACCGACATCGAGCATCACCGCGCTCGCGCCCAGAAGGATCAGCAAGGCCACGGAGCTACCGGACCTTATCTCGCCGACCCAGGCAGCCAAGGCAATGGCGGCAAGCACGATCAGATGCGCGACAAGCGTCGCCGTCCGCGTCCAGCCGCGGTCGCCCATGCGGCCAAAGGCGGAGGTAGCAGCCGCACCGCCCGCCCCGACCAACGCGAAGAAAGCGATGCCGGACTGGCCAAGGGAGAATGGCGGCTGTGCCAGGCGAAGGGCAACGGAAGTCCAGAAGAGGCTGAAGCTCGCCATCATCAGGGCCGCGGTGAAGGCACGCAGACGCAGCACGGGCTCTTCCCGCAGCAACTGGAAGAGCGAGCCGATCAGGGCTCCATAGCTGGCGCTGACCAAAGGCCGCCGTTCGGGCAGACGCAGGGCCAGCACGGCCGCCAGAAGCGCAAGCGTCGCGGCACTCATGGCATAGAAGCTCCTCCAGCCCCAGAAATCGGCAATCAGGCTCGCCAGAGGGCGGGATACCAATATGCCGACCATCACGCCGCTCATGACATTGCCGATCACCTGGCCACGATGCTCGGGTGGCGCCATGGCAGCGGCGATCGGCACAAGGATCTGGATGGCCGAACAGGCCGCACCCAGCAGGAAGAGGAAGATCAGAAGGCTCCAACCCGTCGGCGCAAAGGCGGCAGCAACGGCCATGATCAAGGCCGATAAAAGCATGCGCAGCACCAACTGGCGGTTTTCCATCAAATCGGCCAGCGGCACCAGGAAAAACAGGCCGGCGGCATAACCGAGCAGCGACGCCATGGCCACGAGACCCGCACCGCGTTCGGAAAAGCCGAGCGACGGCCCGATGATGCCGACCAGCGTCTGCGGCGCAAAGAGATTGATGATGATGACGCCGGTGGCGACCGCAAACAGCAATGTCGAGGGAGCGGCGACAGCCTCGGATACGTCGTCCGCCGCCTCGCTCATTACACGTTCGGGATTCTGAGACATAGGCTCTCCAATAATTTTTGATAATAAAGATAGCCATGTTTATCCTTATGCCGCATAATGCAGCAATTGAAATGAAATAATAATGATTATGCGAGATCGTCATGAACATTCATGATCTGGAAGCTTTCGTCGCCGTGGTGGAAACGGGCTCGATCATTGCCGCCTCGGCGCGTATCAACCTGACGCAACCGGGCATCACCCGGCGCATCCAGAACCTGGAAGACAGCCTCGGCATCGCGCTGCTCGACCGGCAGTCGAAACCCCTCAAGCCGACTGCGGCGGGACGCGAAGCCTACGAGCATGGACGGCGCGTCCTGCGTTCGCTCGACGATCTCAAGGCCGGCGTTTCTCCGAGCGGGGCGATCGGCGGCGAATTCCGCCTCGGCATCATGCCCTATCTCTCGGAGGCCGCACTCGCGGCCCCGCTCGATCAGCTCCGCAACGTATTTCCGCAACTGACGCTGCGCATCGTCTCGGGCTGGTCGCCGCAACTCATCGAGCAGGTGGCGCATAGCCAGCTGGATGCGGCCACCGTCTGCCTGGCGGAGGGCGTCGACCCGCCTGACAATGTCGTCGGCGATGTGCTCGGGATCCACAGCGTCATCCTCGTCGCCGCGCCATCGCTTGGCGTTCCCAAGGCGCCGCGGCTTGAAGAACTCTCCCGCTTTCCATGGATCATGAACCAGAGCGGCTGCGGCTTCCGCGCCTTCATTCATCACCGCTTCGAAGCCGAGCGGCTGCCCTTCGACGTCGCCATCGAGGCGATGAGCGCCGATCTCAGAATGTCGCTGGTCGCCCGCGGCCTCGGCATCGGCGTGCTGACACCTGCCGCACTGGCTGACAGCCGATGGCGCGATGCCATCGAGATCGTCGAGGCGCCTGATTTCAACCCGAAAGTCGTCAACTGGATGATACATCGCCCGCCGGCGGGGCGGCTTGCGCGTCCGATCGAAATCTTCGGTGAGGCGCTGGTGGAGGCGCTGAAAACGAGAGGCCGTTTTTGACCTGACAATTAGGAACTGGAGCGGGTGAAGGGAATCGAACCCTCGTATTCAGCTTGGGAAGCTGCTGCTCTACCATTGAGCTACACCCGCCTGACACCCTGAGATGTCCAACAGTTGCCGGCCTGTGTCAAGGCCGGTCGGCTATCGATTAGAGCCGGAAGTGTTTCGATAGCTTCAGGCCCTGTGCCTGGTAATTCGAGCCGAGGCCGGAGCCGTAGAGGCTGCTCGGCTGTTCCAGCATGTGTTCGTAGATCAGGCGGCCGACGATCTGGCCGTCTTCGAGGATGAAGGGCACTTCGTGGCTGCGCACTTCCAGCACGGCGCGGCTGCCGCGGCCGCCGGCCGGGGCATGGCCGAAGCCGGGATCGAAGAAGCCGGCATAATGGACGCGGAATTCGCCGACCAGCGGATCGAAGGGCGTCATTTCGGCGGCGAAATGCGGGGGAACATGCACCGCCTCGCGCGAGACGAGGATGTAGAATTCATCGGGGTCGAGTATCAGCTCGGTCCGGCCACGACTGTAGAGCGGTTCCCAGAAATCGAAAATATCGTGCTGGGCCTTCTTGTCGACATCGACGACGGCCGTGTGGTGCTTGCCGCGATAGCCGATCAGCCCTTCCTTATCACCGGCAAGATCGATCGACAGCGCGATGCCGCCACCGGTGATATTCGGCTTCTTGCTGGCGACCAGCGTCTCGGTTTCGTGCAGCGCCAGCAGTTCCGGCTCGGTGAGCAGGGCCTGGCCGACGCGGAAGCGGATCTGCGACAGGCGCGAGCCGCGGCGAACGACGATCGGGAAGGTGCGCGGGCTGATTTCGAGATAGAGCGGCCCGGAATAGCCGGCCGGGATCTTGTCGAATTCCTGCGCCCGGTCGGTGATGACGCGGGTAAAGATATCGAGACGGCCGGTCGAGCTCTTCGGATTGGCGGAGGCCGACATGTCCTCAGGCAGGTCGAGGCGCTCCATCAGCGGCACGATATAGACGCAGCCGGTTTCCAGCACCGCGCCTTCGGAGAGATCGACAACATGCAGCTTCAGCCGGTCCAGCTTGTCGGCGACCAGATGCGACGGGCCGGGCATGAAGCTGGCGCGGACACGGAAGGCATGCGAACCGAGCCGCAAGTCAAGGCTTGCCGGCTGGATCTGATCGACGTCCAGTTCTCTCTCGCTCGTCAGCCGCCCCGTTTCAAACAACGCCGCGATGGCGCGATCGGCCAAGATTCCAGTATTGCGAGCCATCATGCCTCATCCATAATTTGCCGCAGACAAAACCAAACTCGGGGAATTGACGCAAGCCGTCAACGGCAGTATTGCAACTTATCCCGTGGTGATTTGGCCGGTCGGCTTGCAGCCACGTTAAACAAATGGCTAAAAAGACCGGGGTTGAACCGGTCTGCTTTTGCGACCGGTTTTTTTGTTTTGAAAGTGGTGATGGCATGAGCAAGACTTGGCGCCCCGCAACCCAGCTCGTTCACGGCGGAACGCTCCGTTCGCAATTCGGCGAGACCTCCGAAGCAATCTATCTGACCCAGGGCTTCGTCTACGACACCTCGGAAGCGGCGGAAGCCCGCTTCAAGGGCGAGACGGATGGTTTCATCTATGCCCGCTACGGCAGCCCCACCAACGACATGTTCGAGAAGCGCATGTGCGCGCTGGAAGGCGCCGAAGATGCTCGCGCCACCGCGTCCGGTATGGCCGCCGTCTCCGCCGCCATCCTTTGCCAGCTGAAGGCCGGCGATCATATCGTCGCTGCCCGCGCCCTCTTCGGCTCCTGCCGCTGGGTGGTCGAGACGCTCGCGCCGAAATACGGCATCGAATGCACGCTGGTCGACGGCCGCTTCACCGAGAACTGGGAAAAGGCCATCCGCCCGAACACCAAGCTCTTCTTCCTCGAAAGCCCGACCAATCCGACGCTGGAAGTGGTCGATATTGCCGCCGTCGCCAAGCTTGCCAATCAGATCGGCGCAAAGGTCGTGGTCGACAACGTCTTCGCGACGCCGCTTTTCCAGAAGCCTTTGGAACTCGGCGCCCATATCGTCGTCTATTCCGCCACCAAGCATATCGACGGCCAGGGCCGTTCTCTCGGTGGCGTCATCCTCTCTGACAAGCAGTGGATCGACGAGAACCTGCAGGACTATTTCCGCCATACCGGCCCGGCCATGTCTCCCTTCACCGCCTGGACGCTGCTGAAGGGCATCGAGACGCTGCCGCTGCGCGTTGCGCAGCAGACGGCGAACGCCTCCAAGGTTGCCGACTTTCTGGCCGAGCAGACGAACAAGGTCGCCCGCGTGATCTATCCCGGCCGCAAGGACCATCCGCAAGCCGATATCATCGCCAAGCAGATGAGCGGCGGCTCGACCCTCGTCGCCTTCGAACTGAAGGGCGGCAAGGAAGCAGCCTTCAAACTGCAGAACGCGCTGGAGATCGTGAAGATTTCCAACAATCTCGGCGACTCGAAGAGCCTGATCACCCATCCGGCCACCACGACGCACAAGAACCTCACCGACGAAGCCCGCGCCGAACTCGGCATTTCGCCGGGTACCGTGCGCTTCTCCGCCGGCATCGAGGACAGCGCCGATCTGGTCGAGGATTTCGCTCGCGCGCTCGAGCAGATTTCCGCCTGATTGCAATCGGGCCGCCCAGAGAAAATCTGGGCGGCCCAACCTGCCCTCATCGGGCGATCTCGCAAGACATGGGTCAGCTGGTCAGCTGGCGGCCTTGAATTCGACCAGGCCGTTGTTCAGGCAGACCATCTTGTTGAACAATTTGAGATCCAGCGGGTTCGGCAAGCGAACATCCGAAAGATCGGGCAAGGGTTTCAGCGCCGGATCGTAGGAGCGATCGATCTGCGAGACAAAGACGACGATCACGCCTCTGGCGCGCGCAAACGCCTTCAACATCTGAACCTGGATCATCAGCTCCGGTTTTTCCCGCTTCTGATCGAGCAGCTGCAGAAAATCGACGACCGCCAATGTGCCGCGCGGCGCCTCGGCCAGCTTCCCGACGATATAGTTGGCGCTGATGGCATCCGAATTATCGAATTCGAATAGCGATGCAAATTCCGCATGATCGGCACCGATCATCGGAAAACGGTCCAGAACCACTTTCTCGGTGTCTTCCAGCGTGAAAAAGGCACCGCGATTGCCAGCCTTCATGGCTTCGATGGCGAGCCGCAAGCTCATCAGGGTCTTGCCGTGACCGCACCGCGCGCCGATCAGCACCAGATCGCCAGGGCTTAAACGTGAATACAGTTCACTGGCGGACACGGCTGTGTTCGTTTTGCTTGCAAGCAAACTCCAGCCTCCAAAACCTTCGCCGATCGCGATGCGATCGAGCGCGGCATGCAAGGGGATATTCTGCTGACGGGACAGGAGCCTCGCCTTACGCTTCAAATGATAAACAGGGGCAGAAAGCCTCATATAAACCTCCTATTGCGAGCAGTGACCGCAACCCCTCCTTATGCCAGGCGCTCAAACAGTCGGTTTGGATATCGACGGCCCCGCATGAAATATACTTTCCCAAATGGAGGGGGGAGGCATGGGCATTGCCAGAATCACATGATAGCCGAAATTTTTGCGACAGAAAATCGCGGCTCTCTTCGAGCGGAACATAAGACCGGACAAGGAATTATATGATCTGGAGATTTTGATTGCAGGAAGCACAGATATGATGACCGACCTGCAAGTGCACCTGAAATTGCGGCAAGCGTTTTTGCACGTTGGAAACGGGGCTGGCGGCACTAAGGCGGGTAAGATCAAATGGCAAGCAGATCGAGATACTTTTGGGAGCGCTCCGTTAACCTTCATCATTAGCCGTAATAGCTAAATTGCGGCAGGCATTGGCTGTTCACGCAAGTTTTCATCACGCCGTTCCTTGACGGAAGGAATAGGTTATAGGATACCGCTAGATATCCTGCACTTTGCGGGAGCAGTGGAAAGCGGATAAGATGCCGCGAAAAGGAAAATATTGGAACGTTCACCCCGCTTGAAAGAGCGCCGGACGTTTCAGCGCAGTGGCAAGGTATCGAGCATGTATCGCGCCCTCACACGCGACATCGAGGTGGTGGTAGAGCCGTTTTATCTGGAGGAGCAATCCGATCCGGACGACGATCGTTATGTCTGGGGATATCGCATCGTCATCTCCAACCATTCGAAGAAAGCCGTCAAGCTGGTGACGCGCTATTGGCACATTACCGACATGAACGGCATCGTGGATGAGGTGACGGGACCCGGCGTGGTCGGCGAGCAGCCGCACCTGAAGCCCGGCGATACCTATGAATATTCTTCGGGCTGCCCGCTGGACACGCCGTCAGGCATGATGTTCGGCCATTACCAGATGGAAACGGACGACGGGGAGCAATTTCATGTCAAGATCCCCGCCTTCTCCCTCGATACGCCAAACCTGCTGCGCACGCTGAACTGAGCCGCTCCACGTGCAGCGTCAAGCTGCTTCTATTTCCGACACTTCGAAACGATAGGTCGTCGAGCAGAACTCGCAGGTCACGGCGATTTCGCCATTGTCCTGGCTTGCCTCGATCTCTTCGGCCGTGAAGCCCTTTAGCACACCCTTCAGCTTATCACGCGAGCACGAACAGCGATCGAAAACCGCCTTCGGCTCGTAAACGCGCACGCCGCGCTCGTGGAAGAGGCGATAGAGGAGCCGTTCGGTGCCGACCTGCGGATCCGTCAACTCGTCGGCATCGATGGTTTCCACCAGGCTGCGCGCTTCCGCCCAGGCATCGTCCTCGACGTGGTCGCGCATGCCGGTATCGCCATCACCGCCATGCAGGTCCGGCTGGCGCATGCGCTCAGGCGCTTCGGGCAGAAACTGCGCAATCAGGCCGCCGGCGCGCCAACGGTGACGCGGCTTGCCGTCGCTATCGCGATCGAAGAGTTCGGCGGCACCCAGGCGCACGCGTGTCGGGATCTGTTCAGACTGGCGGAAGTAGGTGCCGGCAATCTCCTCCAGCGAGGCGCCATCAAGCGCGACAATGCCCTGATAAGGCTGGCTGAAGCGGCCCTGATCGATGGTGAAGGCGAGCACGCCCTTGCCTAGCAGCTGCTCAGGCTCGGTTCTGCCTTCCGCAACTGCCTTGGCCAGCGCCTCTTCGTCGAAACGCGCGTAGGCCCGAACGTTTTCCGGCGTTGAGAAATCGGCGACCAGAAGGTCGACGGGACCGTCGCCCTTGGTCTGCACGGTGAACTTGCCTTCGAATTTCAGCGACGTGCCGAGCAGGACGGTCAGGACGATGGCTTCGGCGAGCAGCCGCGCGACCGGCGCCGGATAGTCGTGCCGGGCGAGAATGGCGTCCAGCAGCGGACCAAGTTGCACGGCACGGCCGCGCACATCCAGACCTTCCACCTGGAAGGGGACAACGTGATCGTCACCGGCGAAATCGAACTGACCCAGCGAGGCGGCATTTTCTGCCATTAGCTTACTCCTGCAGCATGACGCCGAAAAGTGAGAGCGGTTTTCGGGCGCCGTCATGCTCTATTCTTTGATTCTAGACCGGATTCAGGTCCTAGGTCGCTTCGACCTAGGACCATCCGGCTCTAGGGCCCGCGCCCTTGAGACGCGGCTTGATATCTTCAGATCGCGCCCAGGCACCAAGCAAGAATCGACTTTTGCGCATGAAGGCGGTTTTCCGCCTCATCGAAGACAACGGATTGCGGGCCATCGATCACCTCGTCCGTCACTTCCTCCCCGCGATGGGCGGGCAGGCAATGCATGAACAAAGCGTCTTTGCCGGCCTGTGCCATCAAAGCCTTGTTGACCTGATAGGGCTGGAAGACGTTGTGACCGCGTGCCCGGTGCTCCTGATTCATGGAAACCCAGGTATCGGTTACCACGCAATCGGCGCCGGCGACCGCACGGTCTGCATCATGCGAGAGCATGATTTCGGCGCCCTCGTTGCGGGCCCAGTTCAGATAGTGATCCTTCGGCTCGGAACCAAGGGGTACCGCCATATTCATGCGATAGCCGAAGCGTGCCGCACCTTCGATCAGCGAATGCAGCACGTTGTTGCCGTCGCCCGTCCAGGCGAGCGTCTTGCCCTTGATGGGGCCGCGATGCTCTTCGAAGGTCATGATATCAGCCATGATCTGGCAGGGATGCGTATCGTCGGTCAGCGCATTGATGACCGGAACGGTCGCATGTTCAGCGAGCTCCAGCAGGCGGGAATGATCGGTCGTGCGGATCATGATCGCGTCGACATAGCGCGACAGCACCTTCGCCGTATCGCCTATCGTTTCGGCGCGGCCAAGCTGCATTTCCGTGCCGGAGAGGAACAGCGTCTCGCCGCCCAGCTGACGCATGCCGACATCGAAGGAAACGCGGGTACGGGTGGACGGCTTCTCGAAGATCATCGCCAGCATCTTGCCGGCGAGCGGCTTGTCGGCCGTGCCAGCCTTCTGCGCGCTCTTTCGGACGATCGCATCGTCGATGATATTGCGCAGATCGGCAGCCGGGACGGCAGAGAGATCGAGAAAGTGTTTCGGAGAAGCCATGTCCTTACCTGTGCTCCAGAAAAAACAATAACGCCCGCGTGGGGCACGCATAAGCCCTTAAATCGGCATCGATTTATGGAAAGCTTATGCGATTCCTAAATGTTACTGCGCCCTTGCGCGTCGCCTCGACGCGCGGCGCAGTAATCGCCCCATCTACGGGCGTTGAACTCAAGCCGATTTTTTCGTGCGGGCAGCGCGCGCACGCTCGGCGGCTCGCTCCAGGCGAGCAAGACCTTCGCGTGCTTCTTCGGCTGTAACGACCAGCGGCGGCAGCAGGCGGATGACGTTGTCGCCGGCCGGAACGCCGAGCAGATGCTCGGCACGGATTGCCTGCAGCAGCTCTCCCTGCGGAATGGCCGCCTTGATGCCGAGCATCAGGCCTTCACCGCGAACGTCCTCGATGATATCGGGAAAGCGGTCCTTGAGCGAGGCGAGCCCCTGGCGGAACACCAGGGCGACATCGCGCACATGCTGCAGGAAGCCTTCGGCAAGCACGATGTCGAGAACGGCATTGCCGACCGCCATGGCGAGCGGATTGCCGCCATAGGTCGAGCCGTGCGTTCCCGCCTTCATGCCTGAGGCGGCTTCCGCCGTCGCAAGGCAGGCGCCGAGCGGGAAACCGCCGCCGATGCCCTTGGCGACCGCCATGATATCCGGCTTGATCCCGGCCCATTCGTAGGCGAAGAGCTTGCCCGTGCGGCCGACGCCACACTGTACTTCGTCGAGGATCAAAAGCAGGCCGTGCTCATCGCAGATCTCACGCAGTCCGCGCAGGAACTCGTTGGTCGCGGGACGAATGCCGCCCTCGCCCTGAACTGGTTCAATGAGGATTCCAGCCGTCGCATCCGTAATGGCGGCACGCACGGCATCGAGATCGCCGAACGGCACCTGATCGAAACCCGGCGCCTTCGGACCGAAGCCTTCGATATACTTCTCCTGGCCACCGGCGGCGATCGTCGCGATGGTGCGGCCGTGGAAGGCGCCTTCGAAGGTGATGATATGGAACTTTTCGGGATGCCCCTTGGCAAACTGATAGCGCCGCGCCGTCTTGATGGCACATTCCAGCGCCTCCGCGCCCGAATTGGTGAAGAACACCTTGTCGGCGAATGTCACTTCCGTCAGACGCTTCGACAGCTTTTCCTGGCCCGGTACTTCATAGAGGTTGGACAGGTGCCAGACCTTGTCGGCCTGCGCCTTCAATTCGGCGACCAGATGAGGATGGGCATGACCCAGCGAATTGACTGCCACGCCGGCTGCGAAATCGAGATAGCGCTCGCCGTTTTCGGTAACCAGCCAGACGCCCTCGCCTCGCTCGAACCGCAGCGGAGCGCGCAGGTAGGTGTCGTAAAGCGGCGTGGTCTCGGCCATGGCCATGTCTCCTGATCACAACTTTAAGGACCGATCGCTTCCATTTGATGAAACGGGCCCGAAAAAATCAAAAATGCCGCCTTGCGGCGGCCTGGGCACTATTGATGTTTTGCACCGCGATGTCAACAAAACTGCCGTTTTAGCAGGTGCGAGAAAGCGCTTGCCGGCAAAAGAGACGGCTTCGGCGGCTCCTATTGCAGAAATGCCACGCCGGGGCAGCAAGTTGGGGAAAACCTCGAAATCGATTCCTCAAGATTCCCGCGACTCTTGTCACGGAGTCAGCCTCACACTAGGTTAAAAAGCAATTGCTAGACTGCATGCGGCGGAACTAGTCACCACAATTTTAGAGCGTTTCGCGCCTCGTTCCCATGCGAGGCAATGGTGAGGGATTCTGCCATCGGAAACGCGACAGCGGAGACAGGGCATGAATTGGACAGACGAACGCGTCGAGAAGCTGAAAAAGCTATGGTCCGAAGGGTTGAGCGCCAGCCAGATCGCTGCGCAGCTCGGTGGCGTGAGCCGTAATGCCGTTATCGGCAAGGTACATCGCCTGAACCTTCCCGGCCGAGCGAAGGCCGGCGGCACGGCAACCGCGACGCGCACGCCGAAGCGCAGTGCTGCAGCACCCCGCGCCACGAGCTACGGATCGCGCGTTGCAACACGGACGGTCGTCACCCGCCAGCAGGGCGTAACCATGCTGAAGGAAGAGATCGAGGTCGATTCCGTCAACGAAATCCAGTATCGCCCGGCTGCGAACGTCGTCGTTCCGATCTCCCGCCGCCTCGGCCTGACGGAGCTGACGGAGCGCACCTGCAAATGGCCGGTCGGCGATCCGCTGAAGGACGATTTCCACTTCTGCGGCAATGACAGCCCGGATTCGTCGCCCTACTGCACCTATCATCAGCGCATGGCCTACCAGCCAGTGCATGACCGCCGGCGCAACAACGGCTGAAAGTGACAGCAAGACAAAGAGCAACAGGCCCCTCGAGGCCCGTTTTTCTATTTCCGCCGCTCCTGCATAATTCCTTAAACCGGAATCGATTTAAGAGAAAATTATGCAGCATTTCAAGATGTTACAGCGACCTTAACGCGTCTTGAAAGACGCGTGGAGCTGTAATGTTGATACCCGAGCGGCAAGCCGCTCAGGCTTCCATGGAATAGCCCGCGCCGCGAACGGTACGGATGACATCCTGCATATTGGAGAAATTGAGCGCCTTGCGCAGGCGGCCGACATGGACGTCGACCGTGCGTTCGTCGACATAGATATCGTGACCCCAGACGCCGTCGAGCAGCTGCGAGCGCGAGAAGACGCGGCCGGGCGAGGACATCAGGAATTCCAGCAGGCGGAATTCCGTCGGCCCCAGCCGCACTTCGCGGCTCTTGCGGTGAACGCGATGAGTTTCGCGATCGAGCTCGATATCGCCGCAACGCAGCACCGTGGAGAGCACCTCCGGACGGGCACGCCGCAGCATCGCCTTGACGCGGGCCATCAGCTCCGGCGTCGAGAACGGCTTGACGACATAGTCGTCCGCGCCGGTCGAAAGCCCGCGCACGCGCTCGCTTTCCTCGCCGCGGGCCGTCAGCATGATGATCGGCAGGCGCTCCGTCTCCGGCCGCATGCGCAGCCGGCGGCAGAGCTCTATGCCCGATACGCCGGGGAGCATCCAGTCGAGGATCAGGAGATCGGGGATGCGCTCCTGGAGACGCAGCTCAGCCTCATCGCCTCTTAGGATCGTGTCGACCTCGAAGCCTTCGGCCTCAAGATTGTAGCGCAGCAGAACGCTGAGCGCTTCCTCGTCTTCTACAACAGCAACTCTCGGAACCATGCGCTTATGGTCTCCTTTCTTCACTTCCAGATTATTCCGTCACCGCGCCGACGGTATTGGCGGTATCATCCTTCGGACGCTCGCCTTCGGGCTGAGCGCCGGTCGCCATGTAATAGATCGTCTCGGCGATGTTGGTGGCATGGTCGCCGATGCGCTCGATGTTCTTGGCGCAGAAGAGAAGATGCGTGCAGGTGGTGATGTTGCGCGGATCTTCCATCATGTAGGTCAGCATCTCGCGGAAGAGCGAGGTGTACATGGCGTCGATTTCCTCGTCGCGCTCACGGATCGATACGGCCTTGTCGGGCGAACGGGTGGCGTAGACATCCAGAACTTCCTTGAGCTGGCTCAGTGCCAATTCGGAAAGGTGTTCGATGCCGCGGGCGAGACGGCGCGGAACGCCGGTGCCCTGCACGGCGATGACGCGCTTGGCGGTGTTCTTGCCGAGATCGCCGACGCGCTCCAGATCGGAAGCGATGCGGATCGATCCCATGATTTCACGAAGGTCGGCTGCCATCGGCTGACGGCGGGCGATGGTGACGATCGCCTTGTCGCCGACTTCGCGCTCGGCATGGTCGAGAACGACGTCGTCGGAGATGACCTTCTGCGCAAGGGCAGCATCGCTTTGGACCAATGCGCGTACGCTGTCGCTGACCATCTGCTCGGCCAGGCCGCCCATTTCCGCAATACGGCGCGTCAGGAACTTCAGGTCTTCGTCATAGGCAGAGAGAATGTGTGTGGAGACCATTTTTCTATCCTCAAGGTGAACTGTGTGAAAGGGGCCGCGCGCTTGATATCATCAACCAAAACGGCCCATGATGTAATCCTGCGTGCGGTAATCGTCGGGATTGGTGAACATTTTATCGGTGTCGTTCTCCTCGACCAGATGGCCGAGATGAAACATTGCGGTGCGCTGCGAAACGCGGGCGGCCTGCTGCATGGAATGCGTCACGATGACGATCGTGAAGTTTTCCCGCAGCTCGTGAATGAGATCCTCGACCTTCGCCGTTGCGATCGGATCGAGCGCCGAGCACGGCTCGTCCATCAAGATGACTTCCGGACTGACGGCAACGGCGCGCGCAATGCACAGACGCTGCTGCTGACCGCCCGACAGGCTGGTGCCAGCATCATGAAGCCTGTCCTTGACCTCGCCCCACAGGCCCGCCTTCTGCAGGCTGGTCTCGACGATATGATCGAGATCGGCCTTGGAGCGATGCAGGCCATGGATGCGCGGCCCGTAGGCGACATTTTCGTAGATCGACTTCGGAAACGGGTTGGGCTTCTGGAAGACCATGCCGACGCGGGCGCGCAATTCCACGACATCGATGCTGTTGTCGTAGACGTCCTGATCGTCGAGCGTAATCTTGCCGGTGACGCGGCACGTGTCGATCGTATCGTTCATGCGGTTGAGGCAGCGCAGGAAGGTGGATTTGCCGCAGCCGGAAGGGCCGATGAGGGCCGTCACCGTATTGGCGCGAATCTTCAGGTTGACGTCGAAGAGCGCGCGCTTGTCCCCGTAGAAGACCGAAACGTCCTGGCCGATCATCTTGTAGGGGATCGTGGTCATCTTCTTGGCCAAGGCTCTTTCGCTTGCCGCTTCGCTCATCATGTTCATTTCTCGGCCCTCCCTTACCAGCGCCGCTCGAAGCGGCGGCGCAGCAGGATGGCGCCGATGTTCATCGCGACGAGGAAGAAAAGTAGGACGATGATGGCGCCGGACGTCCTTTCGACGAAGGCACGCTCGGCTTCGCTCGCCCACATGTAGATCTGCACCGGCAGCGCCGTCGAGGGATCGAGGGGCGATGTCGGATAGTTGGCGACGAAGGCGACCATGCCGATCAAGAGCAGCGGCGCCGTCTCCCCGAGAGCATGAGCAAGCCCGAGTATGGTGCCCGTCAGGATGCCCGGCATGGCGAGCGGCAGGACATGATGGAAGACCACCTGCATGCGCGATGCGCCGAGGCCGAGCGCGGCGCTGCGGATGGACGGCGGCACGGCGCGCAGCGCCGAGCGCGTCGCGATGATGATCATCGGCAGCGTCATCAGGCTCAGCACCAGCCCACCGACGAGCGAGGCCGAACGCGGCAGTCCCATCATGTTGATGAAGACCGAGAGGCCCAGCAGGCCGTAGACGATGGAGGGCACCGCTGCGAGGTTGTTGATATTGACCTCGATCAGATCCGTCAGCCGGTTCTTCGGCGCGAACTCTTCCAGATAGATCGAGGCTGCAACACCAACCGGCAAGGCAAGCGCGAGCACGGTCAGCATGAGGTAGAGCGAGCCGATCAGCCCGACGCCGAGGCCGGATGCTTCCGGGCGGCTGGAATTGCCGGCCACAAAGAGACCGGTATTAAACGCCTTATAAAGCGCGCCGCTTTCGCTGAGTTGCTTCATCCAGGCAATCTGCCGGTCGGATATCTTGCGATCCTTCTCGTCGACGGTGAGATCGATCTGGCCCTTGTTGGCGGAATCGATATTGGCGCTGGCAAGGAAGGTGACGTTCTGCGTCGTCCCTATGATCGAGGGATTGGCGACGACCCTGTCGCGCAACGCGATCCTGGCGCTATCCGATACCATCGCCGTCGCCTCTCGGACGAGCGCGCGATTGGTGGGATCGATGCTCAGGGCTTTCACCAGCGCGTCCCGCACCAGCACAAGGTAATTGGCACCGATCAGCACCTTCGGATCCGTGGCCCGCTTGGCCGCGGGGTCGATCACCTCCTCGGTGAATTCGATCGGCAGAGTGATCGATGTCTGAACAAAGGCGCTGTAGCCGGTGCGCACCACGGTCGAGACCAGGATGGCAAGGAAGACGAGGCCGAAGATAACGGCCGTGACGCCATAGGCGCGGAAGCGGCGCTCGGCGGCATAGCGCCGCTTGATGCCGATATCACGCCGCGCCGGGGCGCCTAGCGTGAGGCCCCGCGGCATATTCGACATCGGGGAGGATACGACGCCGCTCATTCGTATTGCTCCCTATAGCGGCGGACGATGTAGAGAGCGTAGACATTGAGGCACAGCGTCAGGCAGAACAGCGTAATGCCGAGTGCAAAGGCGACGAGCGTCTGCGGCGAGGTGAACTCCAGATCGCCGGTCAGCTGATTGACGATCTTCACGGTCACGGTCGTCATCGGCTCGAAGGGATCGAGCTGCATGCGGGCGGCGACGCCGGCAGCCAGCACCACGATCATCGTTTCGCCGATCGCGCGAGACGCGGTCATCAAGAGGGCGCCGACAATGCCCGGAAGCGCTGCCGGCAGCAGGACGCGCTTGACCGTTTCGGAACGCGTGGCGCCAAGCCCGAGCGAACCGTCGCGCAGCGACCGCGGCACGGCCATGATAATATCGTCCGACAGCGAGGAGACATAAGGGATGAGCATGACGCCCATGACGAAGCCTGCCGTTATCACGCTCTGAGCCTCGATGAAGCTTCTGTAATCTCCCGTCAACAGACCATTGATCTCGGCAGAGATGTCCCTGAGGAAGGGACCGACGGTGACGAGGGCGAAGAAGCCGTAGACGATCGTGGGAATGCCGGCCAGAACCTCCAGCATCGGCTTGGCGATGGAGCGGACTCTCGCCGACGCATATTCGGCCATATAGATCGCGGCGAACAGACCGATGGGTACGGCAAAGAGCATGGCAACGAAGCCGATATAGATCGTTCCCGCCAGCAGCGGTATCAGGCCGAAGGTGCCCGAGGTCTGCGAGCCGGCGCCGGTGAAGCGCGGATCCCAGACGGTTCCGAAAAAGAATTCCCTGGCGGGCACCATGCCGAAGAAGCGCGCCGCTTCCGAAAACATCGAAACGACAATCCCGCCCGTCGTCAGAACGGCAATGGAGGAGGCAACGATCAGTGCGCCGAGAATGACCTGCTCGACACGGTTGCGGGCGCGGAAACGCGGAGCGATAACGCGCAGGCCATAGAGCGCGCAAAGCAGCGACAAGAGGATCGCCACTGCGGACATCACCATGCGGCTGATTTCGCGCATGCCGTTGTATTTGTTGGCGGCATCGATCATGTAGCCGGTGGGACGGATGGCGAGCGGCACGCCCTTCTGCGCCAGCAGCAATTGCAGGTCGGCCGTGCCGCCGGCAACTTCCGCAAGCTCCTGGCTCTCCAGCAGGCGCATACCGCGGGCGATGCTGCGCACCATGCCGTAGCTGAGATTGAGCTCCGCCTGCGGCAGAGACTTTACCTCCTCCGGAAAGGATTTGGTCACCAGGCGATCAATGACGATGGGACTGGCGATCAACCAGGCGCAGACGAGCGCTAAGGGCGGAAGTACCGCCCATATGGCGGCATAGGCGCCGTGATAGCCGAGCCGGGAATGCATGGACGATGGCCTGCCGCCCGATAGCGCAGCCGCCCTCACCCGCCCCAGCACAAAAGCGGAGGCGCCGATGACCGACAGGCACAGCAGCAGCAGCGATACACTCATTCCCATTCCCCGGCCCATTCCCCGGCGAACGCCGGCGCAGCGAAAAGCCACACTGGTGCTCGATCCTTACGCACTCACATGATCTTTCCGCCCGAGAAATCCTTACGGATCTGGTCGCGCTCAGCATCCGGCGCAGGCACGAGGCCGTATTCCGCCAGCGGGCCGTCCGGTCCGATCATCTGATCGCTCGTGAAGAAATCGACATATTCCTTGAGGCCCGGGATGACTCCCAGATGAGCCTTCTTGACGTAGAAGAACAACGGCCGCGACACAGGATAGGTGCCGTCGGCGATCGTCTGCCCCGAGGGCACGATGCCGCCGACGGTGGCGACCCTAAGCTTGTCGGCATTGTTCTGGAAAAAGTAGAGGCCGAAAACGCCGATGCCATGCTTGTTGGCATTGATGCGGGCCTGTGTTTCCGGATAGTCGCCGTCGATATCGACCGCAACGCCATCCTTGCGCACCGCGATGCATTTTTTGGCCTGCTGGTCGGCATCCTCAACCGCGGCCTTGATCACACCGGCCGCACCGGAAGCCTTACAGCCGGCAGCAAGCACCTTTTCCTCGAAGACTTCGCGCGTGCCGTGCTTCTCGCCCGGAATATAGGCCGCGATCTCGAAGTCCGGCAGCGACGGGTTGATCTGCGACCATTTTTTGTAAGGATTGGCAACCAGCTTGCCGTCGACGACGACCTCGGCAGCGAGCGCCTTGTAAAGATCGACCGGCTCGAACCTGATATCCGGATTGCTCTTGTCGAAGGCGAAGACGATGCCGTCATAACCGATCTTGATCTGCTGGATATCTGCAACGCCGGCGGCCTTGCAGGCTCGAACTTCGCTGTCCTTGATCGGCCGCGACGAATTGGCGATATCGATGGAATCCGTTCCGACACCCTTGCAGAATTCCTTCAGGCCGGCCCCGGAGCCACCGGACTCCACAATGGGAGTCTTGAAATTGGTAAAAGTCTCGCCAAAGGATTCGGCGACGATCTTGGCATACGGAAATACCGTAGACGAGCCGGCGATCTGGATTTGATCGCGCGCCATGGCAGCACCTGAAAAGGCGGCCGACGCAACCAGCGCAAGAATGGATAATTTCAAAGCATTCATAATGAATCCCCTAATGAGCTTTGAAGAGCGCCGCGGCGGACGCCACATCCACCTTTTCAGCCATCCATTCTTACCGGCGAAAACACCGCCCTTTTATGTCAGGCGAGTGAAACAATTATGACAGTCCATCTAACTGAAATTGTTTGGATAAATGCGACCGGAAATAGAGGTTTCACAGAGGCATTCAGAAACGGACGGTAAAGTCGGTTCCCTTCCCCACTTCCGACTTGACGATCAATCTGGCGCGGTGGCGGGTGAGAATGTGCTTGACGATGGCAAGCCCGAGACCCGTGCCTTTCTTGGAGCGGCTGTCCTCAACGTTTACGCGATAGAAGCGCTCGGTCAGACGCGGCACATGTTCTGCGGGAATCCCTGGCCCCTTGTCGGAGACGACGACCTCGACGGCCTGGCCGGCATCGCTTTGGAGGGATACGTCCACCGACTTGCCTTCCTGACCATATTTGCAGGCGTTCTCGATCAGGTTTTCGAAGACCTGCACCAGCTCGTCGCGATCGCCCAATACCTCGACCTTGCCGGGCGGCAGATGCAGGTTGATCGAGACGTCGAGATCTCCGGCAAGGGGAAGCAGCGAATCGCGCACATGGCCGAGCAGCGGCACCAGATCCACCTTCTGATCCGGCGCGATATGCGACTTCAGCTCCAGCCTGGACAGCGACAGCAGGTCGTCGACCAGCCGGCTCATGCGTGTCGTCTGGTCGAGCATGATCCCGAGGAAGCGCTGCTGCGCCTTCGGATCCGATTTGGCAGGTCCCTGGATCGTCTCGATGAAGCCCCGCAGCGACGCGAGCGGCGTGCGTAATTCATGGCTGGCATTGGCGACGAAATCGGAGCGCATGCGATCGATGTGGCGCAGCTCGGATATGTCTCGGAAGGAGAGCAGGAAAAGCGCTTCCGCCTGCGCACCCGTCTCCGGCACGTCGATGGGCGCGATGCGGACAACGTAGACCCGCTCCGAGGGCAGGCGCTCGGAATGCTCGATCTGGTTCGGCGTGTTGGTCGCGATGGTTTCGCGCACCATGTCGAGCAGGGCCGGCGAGCGCAGCTTCGAAGAAATATGGGCGCCGATCGGAAACGCACCGAAGGCTTTTTCGACTGCGGCATTCTGCAGCAGCACGGATGCCTCACGGTCGATGATCAGCGCCGGCATATCGAGCGCCGCCAAGCCTGAGAAAACGGTATGCAACAATGCCTGCGGATCGACCGGCGCCGGTTCGGCCTGCGACGGCATCACCACGCGCTCCACCAGCGGCGGGCGCAGCAGCGCGACGATTACGACGATGATCCAGATCCAGACGACGGCACCGGTATTGATGCCTTCAATGAGCGCAAATATGGCGATGAGCGTCGCCAAGACGAGGATGGCAACCTCCTGCCGCAGCCGCGCCGCCAACTTCCTGACAAATGACCATTCGTCTTCCAAATGCGCCCGTCCTTTCGCCTACCATCATGGAATGCTGGATTCCGCGTCTTAGACGTGATTCATGACAGAAGTATTCGGCTCCATCCACAGAAGCCGGTAACTGACCATAATAAATGTAGCCGGCAAAAGAGGAAGTGGGCAAAGGGCTTGAAACTATTGGATAAAAGCGCCAACTTCCCCGAAGAGCTTTTTTGCCGCGGCCGAGCGGCAGGATTAACGAAGCGTAAACGACCGAGGAGCCGATAGATGGGAGAGGAAGCGGAAAGCCGCGCGGTGGAACTGGATATCCATGGCACAAAGCGCCTGTTCGATGTCGACGATCCCGTTCTGCCAAGCTGGATCGATGACCAGGCGCTGACATCAGGCGACTATCCCTACAAGAAGAAACTCAAGGAAGAAGAATATCTGGAGGAGCTGAAGGCGCTGCAGATCGAGCTCATCAAGGTGCAGTTCTGGCTACAGGCGACCGGCAAGCGGGTGATGGCGCTGTTCGAAGGGCGCGATGCCGCCGGCAAGGGCGGATCGATCGCTGCGACCTCGGCACATATGAACCCTCGCCTGGCGCGCGTCGTGGCACTGACCAAGCCAACGGATCGCGAGGCCGGCCAATGGTATTTCCAGCGCTATGTCGCCCAGTTCCCGACGGCGGGCGAATTCGTGCTGTTCGACCGCTCATGGTACAACCGCGCCGGCGTCGAACCGGTCATGGGTTTCTGCACACCGCAGCAATACGAGCAGTTCCTGAAGCAGGCACCCCGGATGGAAAAGCTCATCGTCCAGGACGGCATACATTTCTTCAAATTCTATCTCGATATCGGCCGGGAGATGCAGCTGAAGCGCTTCCACGACCGGCGTCATGATCCGCGTGCCGTGTGGAAGCTTTCCTCCATGGATATCGCCGCCCTGCCGAAATGGAAGGATTACGGCGAAAAGCGCGATCGCATGCTGGAGGAAACGCATACCGATCACGCGCCCTGGACCGTCATCCGCGCCAACGACAAGCGGCGGGCGCGCCTGAACCTCATCCGTCACATTCTGCTGACGCTCGACTATGACGGCAAGGACAAGAAAGCCATCGGCGAGATCGACGACAAGATCCTCGGCATGGGAGCAAGCTTTTTCAAATAGGCGAGAGCTATCCGACTCGAAGCTTACTGCCCGGGCAGAACGCGGATGGCATAGACATTGACGCCACGAGCCTTGCCGTCGACATCGCTGTTGATGACGAGGCGGCCGGGACTGGTCGGCGCCAGCGAGCGATCGAACTGGATCTGGAAAAGCGCATCCGTTTTCTGGCGGCTGACGGTGAAGCGATGACGTCCGCAGCGGCCGAGCGAGCCGAAATCGCATTCCACGGTGATCTGCGTCGGCGCATCCGAGGTGGACTGCAGTGTCAATGCGATCGTCGATGCCTTGCCTGCCATCTGCTGCAGCACATTGACGGGCACTTCGACCGTGGCATTGCCGTCCGAACCGCTGCTGAGCGAGGTCAGCCGCACGGCCGGTCCCTCATTCTCCGAGACATTCTCCGCCTTCGACTGCTGGCCGGTCGTAACCTTCTGGGCGTCCGTCGGCTTCAGGACTTCGACCCATTCGTCGGAGAAGCTGTTCTGCGGGTCGATGGTCGCCAGTCCAGGATTGACGGGACCGCTGTTATCGTCCTCCTCGGACGTATCGTCATCGCTGCTGTTGCCGCTGAAATCCTGCGAATCGACATGCGCCGGCGGGTTGCGCACGCTCGTATCTCTCTGCGCGGCGGACATGAACACGCCCGATGTCTTGATCCACCAGGCACCGACACCAAGGAAGGCAAGCAGGATGCAGAAGATCAGCAGGCGCGAAAAAAATTTGCGCGGCTTGCGGCGCACGGCCGCCCGCTCCGGCTTGAAATTCATCGATCGGGTCCGAGCTGGCGCATCGGCTACGGAGTGCGTGTCGCTATCTGCACCGAGATGATCGGCCGGACCGGCGCGCATGTCGCCGAAATCGCTCTCACGCGCCGCTGATGCCACCGACATCGGCTCGGCGGCCTGAGGCGCACGCGCCGAAGGCGGCGGGTCGCGGGTTTCACCGCGCACGCTCATGACGGGATCCGGCCGCTGCACGGTTTCCACCTCATGTGCGGCGGGGGAAACATGCGGGGCGTCGAGCTGCGGCGAAACTGACACCTCCTGTGCCGGGCGGGTGCGCTCCTCGGCCTCGATCTGCCGGATCGTCGCCTCCAGCCGCTGACGCTGGGCGGAGACAACATCGATATCGGTAATGTCCTGCTTGCGAAGACCGGCTTCCAGCGCCTGCCGTGCCGATTGATAGATACGAGCCCGGATTTCCGGATTGGCGCGATCGGACCGCTCCAACGCGCTTCTGATAGCCGTTTCTAATCCGCTCACATCAGGTCCTTTACTCTTACTCGCGGCATACTCGCGTACTCCACGAGCAAGACAGCCATACTTTTATCATTCGTTAACCGGATTCGGTAACGCCCCATCCGGCAATACGCAAGCCTCCGGCTGACGCTGCGGGCACTCGGGCGGGGATAAAGGGCAAAGACGACGCAAATGGGGTGGAGGGAGGCAGTAGGCAGTAGGCAGTAGGCAGTAGGCTGAGCGAAAAACCGCGATCGCGGATGCGGTCAATCACTCAGCCTATTGCCTATTGCCTATTGCCCATTACCCATTGCCTACCGCCTCCATCTTCCCCTCACGATCCACATCTGCTATCCCTTTGACGTTTTCGTAAACGTCAAATATCGGATGATGTTCATGGCCCTTCCCTCCATCCTGACCGAACGTCTGCGCCTGCCGGTTGTGGCTTCGCCTCTCTTCATCATCTCACACCCGGCGCTGACGCTGGCGCAATGCAAGGCTGGTGTGGTCGGCTCCTTTCCGGCGCTCAATGCGCGCCCGGAAAGTCAGCTGGACGAGTGGCTGGCGATGATCACCGAGGATCTTGCCGCATACAATGCCGCAAATCCGGAGCGACCAGCAGCTCCATTTGCCGTCAATCAGATCGTCCATACGTCAAACAAGCGCCTGGAGCACGACCTCATGCTTTGCGTGAAATACAAGGTGCCGATCGTCATTTCCTCGCTCGGCGCCGTGCCCGAGGTGAATGCGGCCGTGCATTCCTATGGCGGCATCGTGCTGCACGACATCATCAACAACCGGCATGCGAACTCGGCGATCCGCAAGGGCGCGGACGGGCTGATCGCCGTGGCAGCGGGTGCCGGCGGCCATGCCGGCCAGCTTTCGCCCTTTGCGCTCGTGCAGGAAATCCGCGAATGGTTCGACGGGCCGTTGCTGCTGGCCGGTGCCATCGCCACCGGCGGCGCGATCCTGGCGGCGCAGGCGGCCGGCGCCGACCTCGCCTATATCGGCTCGCCCTTCATCGCGACGGAAGAGGCGCGCGCGGCGGACGCCTACAAGCAGGCGGTCGTCGAGGGCACCGCCGCCGATATCGTCTATTCCAACTATTTCACCGGCGTCCACGGCAATTATCTGAAGCCCTCGATCCGCGCCGCCGGCCTGGATCCCGACAACCTGCCCGAAGCGGACCCTTCGAAAATGGATTTCGAAGCCGCCACCACCGGCGTGAAGGCCTGGAAGGATATCTGGGGCTCCGGCCAAGGTATCGGCGCCGTCAAATCCATCCGGCCAGTTTCAGCCCTCGTCGACAGATTGGAAGCGGAATACCGGCAGGCGCGCGCCCGGCTGTCGCTTTGAGCAGCGCCGAAAAGCGGTTCTTTTTTCACAAGCGTCTCGCTTTTTTGCCAATTGGCAATTTGAGCGCTTGAAATCTGACCGCATAGACTGTATCAGCGCCATGCAAATCGCGGGGCCGAACCGAATGCTCCGCAGAATGCCGCTTTAGCTCAGTCGGTAGAGCACATCATTCGTAATGATGGGGTCACGTGTTCGAGTCACGTAAGCGGCACCATTTGTTTCCAAACACTGAGCATGAATGAGCCGAGCTGCCGTTCCTTGGCGCCTCTTCGCTCTATGTTCGTGGCTGCAGTATCGCAGTCCGAAGCGCCCTATTCAGGGATCGAATGCAATCCAGAACAAAATGGATTGCATTCGAGTTTCGAAAGTGTGAGCTGATGATGGCTGAACCGGAGACCTCAATGAAGCTCATAAACGCAATCGCCGTTACCGCCTATCTGGCAGCTGCTGGAACGGCGTTGGCAACGCCTGCAGAGAAGCCAATGCATCTGCTCTGCAAGGGTGACGGCGATGCTGACGTATCCGTTCACCTGAACTCCAAAAAGCAGTTCGGCCACATCCTCAGTTGTGTCAGCGGCCCGTTTATCTCCGACATGACGCCTTGTGCGCCCAATGGCGGATACGGTCTGTCAGCATCCACCGGATCAGCGGCTCTCGTCGGCGTCGTCATGCGCCCGCAGGAATATCAACGCCACCTTGGCGGTGTCACCGCGTTCAACCGGCAGGGAGAGGACGTGACCTTCATGGGAGGTTTCATGGGCTCGAACGGCTTGCAAACGTCCTGGACTTTGAAGCTTGATCCCGAAGGCAATGCGGTCGTTCGCGACAAGGAAGGTTCAACACCCTATAAATGCAAGCCTTATACACCCCAGTAACTTCAAATGAGCCATTTTAAAATCAGCGCGCGGCCAACCACTATGGCCCCTTCGACCTAAGTCTGACCGTCTCGCTGCCGGCGGATAGAGCGGCTTTATGGCGATGCGTTGAATGCAGGCGATTAATACAACCAAAGATTCAGATTTCGATGGTTCTGTGCATCCCGGGACAAGGCTCGGGGGATGCACCATGAAAATTGCCGTTGGCGTAGCGACGTGCGGTCGCAAGGCGATTCTCGCCGCAATGATCGACAGACTGGCCGCACAGGTACGCAAGCCGGATCACCTCTTCCTGTGCCCGACCAAGGACGGCGATATCGACATGGCGCGCTTGAGTTCCGCGCCGTTTCCAGTGACGGTCCTCTCCTCGCCGCAGGGAAGCTGCCCGCAGCGCAATGCGATTATCGACGCGGCTGTCGGCATCGATGTGATCGTCTTCTTCGATGACGATTTCTTCCCGGCAACAAACTATCTTGCCGAAGCGGAAGCCCTGTTCGAGGCGGATGAAGAGATCGTAGTGGCGACCGGCGAGGTCATCCGTGATGGCATCCTCGGGCCGGGCCTGACTGCGAAGGAAGCGGACGAAGCGCTCGCAGCCGATGCCACGCCCTTTCCGGCGCCGGTGATCGAGGACACGCATAACGCCTATGGCTGCAACATGATCTTCCGCCGGAAGGCGATGCTCGCAAATGGTATCTATTTCGACGAGGATCTGCCGCTCTACGCCTGGCAGGAAGACGTGGATCTCTGCCGGCGGCTTCGTCCCTTCGGCAAGATCGTCAGGTTCAATCGCCTGCGCGGCGTCCATCTCGGCGTCAAGGCCGGGCGCACATCGGGCCTGCGCTTTGGTTATTCTCAGGTTGCCAATCCGCTCTATCTCGTCAAGAAGCGTTCCGTCTCGCTCAAATGGGCGCTCAAGCTGATGGGCGGCAACGTCGCCTCAAACCTCGCCGGCTCCCTCAACCCGCCGCCCTATATCGACCGCCGTGGCCGTCTGCAGGGCAATCTCATCGCCTTCGGCCATCTGCTGAGTGGGTCGCTGGATCCGAAGCATATCAACCGGATGTGAGGCCGCGCAGCATTCGCCGCACGGCCAAAACCGAAGTTCGGCGTTTGGATCGCCCCGTTCCGTGATAGAGATTGAAACCGGCCGCATCATCGGCGGCGTCCGTCGTTCTTCATTTCCTATCGTCTATCGTTTCAAGGACATTATCATGATCCACGTTCTCGCCATCCTCACCGCGAAGCCCGGCAAGCGCGCCGAGGTGCTCGACATCTTCCAGGCGAACGTTCCGGCCGTTCACGCCGAAGACGGCTGCATCGAATATACCGCCGTCGTCGATGTCGGAGGAGCAGATCCTGCCTTCGGACCCGATACGTTCGTCGTGGTCGAGAAATGGGAAAGCATGGAGGCGCTGAAAGCCCATGCGGCGTCCGCGCACATGGCCGCTTACGGCGAGAAGGTGAGCCATTTGATGGCCGATCGCGCCGTTCACGTTCTGACCCCGGCTTGAGCCGGCCAAAGCCTGGCAAGCCGGTAGTAATCTCCTCAAAGAGCGGCGCCGAAAGGCGCCGTTTTGCCATCGGCCGGCTGGTCAGTTGTGCGAGAAGTGCGGCTGGCTGTAATACCGCCAATGTCTGCCGCCGCCATGCCAGCCGTAATAGCCGCCATGACGGTATCCATCTCCACCGTACCAGCCGTGATGGTGGTGGTGGTGAAAGCCGCCGAAACCGCCAAACAGACCGAACGAGTAAAGTGGCTGATAACCGCCATAATAGGGTTCATCATAACCGTAATAGGGCCGGTAGTAATACGGACGGTAATACGGGCGATAGTAATGGCGAGGATAATAGTAGTGACTATAAACCATCACTCGGTGGTGATGGTGGTGCCAATGATGGTGGTGACGACGCGCCTCGGCGTGGGTTGCAGGCAGCGCGAGCATGCCTAGCGCTATGAGCGCTGTTGCCAGAATTTTCATTTCCAGCCTCCTTGAATGCCGGACGCAAACGCGACTCGGATCATTCGCGTCGTCCGGACCAGTATATAAACGCAGCCGAGCCTTTGATGGTTCCACTTTGGGGTGGCCGCAGGCACTTTCGCGGTGCGCTTTATCGCGCCGCGACGTTAACGGTCAGGACGCGAGGCAAGGTCAATCGCGCCGGCTGTCGAAAACGGCGCTCAAGGCGCCGTTTTCTCATCTATCCGCGACTGTCAGTTATGCGAGAAATGCGGCCGGCTGTGCCAGCGATGATGGCGTGAGCCATGCCGCCAGCCGTAATGGTGATGCCAGCCGTGATGAGGGCGGTAATAGTGGCGGCGATGGTGATGATGCTTCACGACAGGCCGATGATGGTGCCAGCGGTGATGATGATCACGCGCCTCCGCGTAAGTAGCGGGTAAAGCGAGAATACCAAATGCGATAAGCGCCGTTGCAAGAATTTTCATCTAATGGTCTCCTTGGGTGCCGAACGTGCCCCCCGGCTATGTACGCCCGGACTAACCTACCTGAACGCGAAAATGGCGCAATAGTTCCGCTAGCTTCGGGAGGGCAGGCGCTTTCGCGGCGTCACCATATCGCCGATCAATTCGCGAACCGCCTGCTGGATCAGCCGGCAGGCTTCGACCGAAGCTTTGCGGCCATTATGAGCGAGATGGTAGGAGAGCGGCAAAAGCTCATCCGGATCGACGATGCGCACCTTGTCGGCAATCGGTAAGGCACTGACGCGGCCGAGGAACGAGACATAGCCGTGGTTGGCGACGAGATCGACGATGACAGGCAGCGAGTCGGCCGAGGTGATATCGCGACCGCGAAACCGGCGGCGATCGCGGCTGTCATAGCCGAAAGCAGTCGCGGCATTGCCGATGCCGGTGCGCGGGCTCGGCACGCAGAGCGGATGGTTTTCCATGAGCGCGGCAAAGGTCTGCTCAGTGCTATCAGGCGGCGCAATCGCCACCATGTCCGTCGCCACCAGCTCCATATGTTCGAAAGCGTCGAGGCCGAAGACGGAATCCACGATGGCGACGTCGATGCGGCCGGACCGGAGCGCTTCGCGCAGATCGTCGGCCGTCATCAGCATGAGCGACAGCATGTTGCTGTTACCGCCGATGTTCCAGCGCGACACCAGGCTTGCAAGCGAGCGCGCCACCCAACTCTCCGAACCTGTGGGAATGATCGATCCGATGCGGACCGCACGCGCAGTGCGCTGGAAGCGCTCGTCCGCCGCCGCTTTCATCTCGTCCCAGGCCTGTGCGATCGCGGCGAGAATGGCGTGAACCTCCTGCCCCGCTTCCGTCAGCACCGAGCCCTGTGCCTGCCGCTCGAACAGGCGGCAGCCGAACAACTCCTCCAGATTGGCGATCTGCAAGGAAAGCTGCGGCTGGCCGAGACGCAGGCGTCGTGCGGCGCGATTGATGCTGCCCTGATCGGCGACTTCGAGAAAACGTTCGATGGTGGCGATCTTCAACGGCAGCCGCGCGGCCCACTGGTCATAATCCGCCGGCGCCGGCGGCTCTTTCATCAGGACTGAAAGCCGGCGGATGCTGCCGAGAATAGGCTGCAGCCCCTTCTGCACCTTCGAGCTCGCCAACAGGGTCGCAAGCTCGCCGGATGCCCGCTCGACCAGCTTCATGGCAAGCTCGGTCTCGAGCCGGCGCAGCGCACCGGAGACGGTCGACGCTGAAAAGGACAGACGCCGCGCAGTTTCCCTCACGGAGCCAATGGAGAATACCATATCGGCTACGAACAAAGCACCGAGATACAAATCCCATCCCCTTATCCGCAGCACGCATCCTGGCTCGGCCGCAAGAAGATCAACGATATCCCGACGATATGATGTGTTCTTGAAAAAAGATATCCCTAAGCCGAAAAGCGACAGCTATCGTTTCCTGGTCGCCTCACTGATCCAGCCGCAAAAATGAGATCGGAACAGCGCCAAACGGGTAAGGGGAACAAAAACAAACGCACTTGCCCCCGAAAAAAGAAATCCAATTTCGCGCGAATGTCGAGTACGCTCGTCATAATCGCGCGACTGCAACGGGAATCGGGCGACATCGATTTTTCCGCGATACGCGCTATGTGCCTGAAGCAGCCACGAATTCGCCTGTGGGCCGCCGGCCCACTCGAAGCCTGCCTGTCCGGGTAGCGGCCTTGCCAGGCGACGCGGACAAGCAGAGCAAAGATTTAACGGGGTACAAAGGGAAACATCATGTTCAAGAAGCTTGCACTTGCCGCCACGCTGACGGCGCTCCTTGCCAGCGGCGCCAACGCCGCCGACGTCGTCGTCTCTTCGAAGATCGACACTGAAGGCACGCTGCTCGGCAACATCATTCTCGCAGCACTCAATGCCAACGGCATCAAGGCGCAGGACCGCATCGCGCTCGGCACGACGCCTGTGGTCCGCAAGGCGATTACCGCGGGCGAAATCGACATCTATGCCGAATATACCGGCAATGCCGGCTTCTTCTTCAACAAGGCCGACGATGCGGCCTGGAAGAATCTGCAGCAGGGTTACGATCTGGCGAAGAAGCTGGACTATGATGCCAACAAGATCGTCTGGCTGACGCCTTCGCCCGCCAACAATACCTGGGCGATCGCCGTGCGCAACGATGTCGCCGGCCCAGCCAAGCTGAAGACCATGTCGGACTTCGGCAAGTGGGTCGCTGGCGGCGGCCCAATCAAGATCGCGGCCTCTTCCGAATTCGTCAATTCTCCGGCAGCCCTGCCGGCTTTCGAGACCACCTACAGCTTCAAGCTGAAGCCGGATCAGGAAGTCGTGCTCTCGGGCGGCGATACCGCCGCGACGATCAAGGCTGCGGCCGACCAGACCAACGGCGTCAACACGGCGATGGTCTACGGCACAGACGGCGCCATCGAAGCGGCCGAACTGACCGTGCTCGAGGACGACAAGAGCGTGCAACCGGTCTATGCGCCGACGCCGATCATCCGCGAGGCTGTGCTGAAGGCCAATCCGAAGATCGAAGAGGTTCTAGCTCCGATCTTCAAGGGCCTGACTGCCGATGTGCTGCGCAAGCTGAACGGCCGCATCCAGGTCGATGGCGAGCCGGCCAAGGCTGTCGCCGAATCCTACCTCAAGGACAATGGCTTTCTGAAGTAAGGCATCGACGCTGCTCTGGCGGCTCCATTTTGATAAGGTGGAGCCGCGGACATTTGAATGGGCATGGTTTTGTCCGAACCCGCCTTGAATTCTGGGCTCATGCGCTGACGGAGCTTGCCTGATGGAAGATGCACTAGCGGTCCGTCGAGTGGACCGTCTCGGAGTGGTGCTGGTGGCGGGCGGCGCGCTGGCAATGGCCTGGGCGCCCTTCATCATCGTCAAGGCAAACCGCATCGCCGCCGGCAAGCCGCAGCTGCTGACGCAACTCATTGCGCAGCCGGCCGCTGTGGTCTTGCTTATTCTTCTGACGGCAGCAGCGCTTGCAGCACTGTTCCTACGCAATCAGATCATCCGCCTCGGCATTGCCACGCTTGCGATCGCCGCACTGATCCTCACGCTCGGCTTCGTCTCGACCGCCGCGACGCCAGCGGGCAGCACCGTGGCCCGCATCACACCCGGCGGCTCCTTCTGGGTGCTGCTGGCCGTCGTGGGGCTGATGATCTCGGATGCTCTGGTGAAGCTGCGGCTGACGCCATGGCTGAGGGTCGCGGCGCTGGCGCTCTATGCCGCCCTGCTTACCGTCGTCCTGCGTTCCGGCCTGCTCGACAATCTCTCGATCATGAAGGAATATGCCAACAATGCCGACAAGTTCTGGCACGAAGCGCTCAGCCATGTATTCCTTTCCATCGGCTCGGTTGCGATCGCCATCGTGCTTGCGCTGCCGCTCGGCATCTTCTGCTATTGGCAGCCGCGCATCCGTGCCGTGGTGCTGCGGGCGCTGAGCCTGGTGCAAACCATTCCGAGCCTGGCGCTGTTCGGCATCCTGATGCTGCCGCTCGGCTATATCGCCGCCAACGTTCCTTTCGCTGCCGAGATCGGCGTCAAAGGCATCGGCGTGGCGCCGGCGCTGGTAGCGCTCGTTATCTATTCTCTGCTGCCGATCGTCGCCAATACTGTCGTCGGCCTTGCCGGCGTCGATCCTTCCGTGCGCGATTCCGCCGCCGGCATGGGCCTGACACGCCGGCAGATCCTGACCGGCATCGACCTGCCGCTCGCCTTTCCGGTCATTCTCACCGGTATCCGTATCGTGCTGGTGCAGGCAATCGGCCTCGTCACCGTGGCGGCGCTGATCGGCGGCGGCGGCTTCGGTCTCTTCATCTTCCAGGGCATCGGCCAGACAGCCAATGACCTCGTTCTGCTCGGCGCCGTGCCGACGGTCTTTCTCGCCTTCTCATCGGCCGTCATCCTCGATGCGGTCATCGACAGCATTCGGGGACAACGCGCATGACCAGCATGATCGAGCTCAAGGGCGTCACCAAGCGTTATGGCAGCGCGACTGTGGTCGATAATGTCAGCATGAGCATGGAAAAGGGCACGATCACCGTTATCGTCGGCACCTCCGGCTCCGGCAAGTCGACGCTGATGCGCATGATCAACCGGCTGGTACCAATCACCGAAGGTCACATCTCCGTTGCCGGCGAGGACATCATGAATGTGCCGGCGACCGAGCTTCGCCGCCGCATCGGCTATGCCATCCAGGGGCACGGGCTTTTTCCGCATCGCACGGTCGCGCAGAATATCGCCACCGTCCCCGAGCTGCTCGGCTGGGAAAAGACGCGCATCGATAGTCGCGTGGAAGAACTCCTCAATCTCTTCCATCTCGACCCCGGCACCTTTGCCGGCAAATATCCAAGCCAGCTTTCCGGCGGCCAGCAGCAGCGCGTCGGCGTCGCACGCGCACTCGCGGCGGAACCGGAATTGCTGCTGATGGACGAGCCCTTCGGCGCGCTCGACCCGGTCATCCGCGGCAAGGCACAGGACGATCTGCTTGCCATCCAGAAGCAGTTTGGCACCACCATCGTCCTCGTCACCCACGATATGGACGAAGCCTTCCATCTCGGCGACCAGATCGCCGTCATGAGCGAAGGCAAGCTTTTGCAATGCTCCGAACCCGAGAAGATCCTGACCGAGCCGGCCGATCCTTTCGTGCAGCAGCTGACCGGTACGTCCGACCGGGCCTTGAAGCTGATGTCGTTGCTGCCGCTGAAGGAAAGCATGCAGCCGCCGCGCCCCGGGCTCGGTCACAGCCTGCCGCAAACCCTCAATCTGCGCGATGCACTGGCGGAATTGATCTGGCAGGGCGCGGACGAGGCGACGGTCGAGGACGAGCGCAAGACGCCCGTCGGTTCGATCTCGATCCAGCATCTGATCGAGCTGGGCCGCAAAGCATGAAATTTCTCGCCGCCAATCTCTTCCGCCTTCTCGCGCTGGCGCTGCTGCTGGTGCTGCTGTTTTATCCGGAATGGCTGACGCCTGTCCTTGCGCCGCTGACCAAGTTCGGGGCGTCGCCGATCTATACGCAGAACAGCCTGCCGAGCCTGGCGCTCAGCCATCTCGAACTCATCCTGATCTCGATTGCGGCAAGCGGGATCCTGGCCGTGCTTGGGGGCATCTTCGTCACACGGCCGATCGGCGCCGATTTCCTGCCGCTGTCGCGGGCGATCGCCAATGCCGGGCAGACCTTCCCGCCCGTTGCCGTGCTGGCGCTTGCGATCTCGACCACCGGCTTCGGTGCGGTGCCGACCTTGATCGCGCTGTTTCTCTATGCGCTGCTGCCGATCTTCGAGAACACGGTAGCCGGCCTGCAGCAGGTGCCGGCCTCGGTGCTCGACGCCGCCGACGGCATGGGCATGAGCGGCTGGCAGCGGCTCTTCCGCGTCGAATTGCCGCTCGCCTTGCCGCTGATCATCGAGGGCTTGAAGATCGCGACCGTCATCAATATCGGCACGGCGACGATCGGCTCCACCGTTGCCGCCAAGGGGCTTGGCGAAGTCATCATCGCCGGGCTGATCAACGACAACACTGCCTTCATCCTGCAGGGCGGCCTGATCGTCGGCCTGATGGCGGTGCTAATCTATGACGGCATGGAGATGATCGAGCGGTCGGTCACCAGCAAGATCGGATTGCAATCCCATTGATAAGGCGACCGCCAGCCCCTTCAAGGCCGGCGCCGCACATAGGTTTATCAAGTGCCTTCGCCGGAAGGCAAAGGCGCGCCGGGCAGGTAAAGCGAGACCGGCCTGATTTCATAGACGGCCGTGGGATTGGCGCGGCGCAGCTCGCGCGCAGCTTCGACGGCCGCATCGAGCGTCGGAAAATCGACGACGTAGAAGCCGAGCAACTGTTCCTTGGTTTCGGCAAATGGGCCATCGATGACCAGTCCCGCACCCGGCCCGCGCAAGGTGACGGCCCTCTGGGTCGGGCCGAGCCGCGCGGCTGGTCCCAGCGATTTCTGCGCGACCAGGCGATCATTGATCTCCAAAAGCTCCGTCATGAGCGCGGCATCCTCCTCCTTGCTCCAGGATTCAACGATACCTTCCTCGTGATAAGCCAGAATGGCATAGTACATGGTTTCCCCCTTTGAGCCGAATACTTGAGCGCCGGGGAGTTAAGCAGACGGATCGAAATCCAGAAACCCCGAATCTGCACGCAAACAAAGGTGGAGCGATTTGCGACATGCTTGCCTTGACAACCCGGCGGTGGCATTGGCTTTGGCTATATCTTCCAAAGACCGATGGAGGCGCCGATGGCCAAGATGATTCATTCGATGATCCGCGTGCTCGACGAAGCGCGCTCGATCGAATTCTACGACAAGGCATTCGGCCTGAAGACCGCCGACCGGATCGCCTTCGAGACCTTCACGCTGATCTATCTCAGCAATGCTGAAACCGGGTTCGAACTGGAATTGACGATCAATCAGGGCCGCACCGCGCCCTATCCATTGGGGGAGGCCTACGGTCACCTCGCGGTCTCGGTCACGGAGCTGAAAGACGAACATGCGCGGATGACCGCGCTGGGGCTGAACCCTGGCAAGATCGTCGAACTCAATCGGGATGGGAAGCTTTTTGCGCTCTTCTTCTTCGTCACCGACCCTGACGGTTACAAGATCGAAGTGGTGCAAAGGCATGGGCGGTTTCAATAAAACCACGCATATCGGCACCCCGCGTCTGCGGGGCCTGCCGAACCGGCTTTATCAGCGCGCTCACATCCAATAGGGCGGCACGCCAAAATAATCGTGGCTCTTGTGGCCATGATTCTTATGGTCGTGATCGTCCTTGGCGGCGAAACGGCATGCCTTTTCGATGTCGTTCTTGGTCATGCTGACGCGATAGCCGTCGATGCGGGCATCGTAGCGCAGCTTCTCCCACGGCAGCCGGTAGTGCTCCTGGCCGATGCCGAAGAAGCCGCCGAAGCTCAAAATGACGAAAGCGATGCGTCCATCACTTTTCTCGAGCATCAGGCGTTCAATATGACCAATCTGCTTACCGTCCGAGCCGAATACCCTGGATCCCTCGACGCGGTCGCAGGCGACCAGCATCGACATGTCCTTGATGTAAAGGTCACGGCCCGAGATCTCGGCACTCTCTTTATGCATATGCGCACCTCCTTTTGGATACGCGTCACATAAAATCGTGGAGCGTCCGATCTGCTCTTTGGGGCAGCACGATGCTCCGATGGGTTTACACCCACGGGCCTATTAACGCTCCGTTGTCATAAAAGTTCCAGTACTTTTTTCAAGATTGTAAAAAAACGTGAGCGCAGAACATTTATTGACGTTTACGTCAAGGTTATTGTAGCTTCCATGATGCTCCAATAATTTAGTTGAGAGCAAAGGCTGCGACGATGTGAAAAGCGGGAGACTTTTCGATCGCGCAGTGACACTTTACATGACCGCCGCCCGAGGACGGCGGGGCGTGGTGATGATGCGTAAAGGAGGAAGTGCGCATGAATTCAGTCTCCGCTCCTTCGGATAGACCGCAGGTCAAGAAAATATGGCTCGCCTCTTACCCGGACATCGTACCGGCGGAATTGCCGCCGCTGGAGCATGCGTCACTCGTCGAGCTGCTGGAGGAAAGCTGCGCGCGCTATGCCGACCGGCTCGCCTTTACCAGCATGGGCAAATCCGTCACCTATCGCGATCTCAACACGCAGACGCGCAAGATTGCCGCATGGCTGCAGAGCCTCGGCCTTCAGAAGGGCGACCGCGTCGCCGTCATGATGCCGAACGTGCTGCAAAATCCGATCGCAGTTTACGGCATTCTTCGCGCGGGCCTCGTCGTCGTCAACGTCAATCCGCTCTATACACCGCGCGAACTCAAACACCAGCTGCGCGACTGCGGCGCCAAGGCGATCTTCGTTCTGGAGAATTTCGCCCATACGGTGGAGCAGGTGCTGGCGCATACGGATGTTCGCCACGTCGTCGTCACCGCGCTTGGCGACATGCTCGGCGTCAAGGGCCATATCGTCAACTTCGTCGTGCGCAAGGTGAAGAAGCTCGTGCCGGCGTGGTCCATCCCCGGCCACCGCAGTTTCAGGAGCGTTCTTGACGAAGGCGCGCGCCTGCCGCTGAAGCCTTCCGAGCTGACCGGCAGCGATATCGCCTTCCTGCAATATACCGGCGGTACGACAGGCGTTGCCAAGGGCGCGATCCTCACCCACTCCAATCTGCTCGCCAACCAGCTGCAATTGCTGCTCTGGCTGCAATCCGCCTACATCAACAAGCCGCGCCCGGAACAGCTGACCTTCGTCTGTGCGCTGCCGCTCTATCACATCTTCGCGCTGACGGTGAATTCGCTGATGGGCATGTCGCTCGGCGGCCATAACGTGCTCATCGCCAACCCGCGCGACATACCGGCCTTCATCAAGGAACTGGGCAAATACAAGTTCGACATGTTCCCCGGCCTGAACACGCTGTTCAATGCGCTGATGAACAACCCCGAATTCGCCAAGCTCGATCTTTCCAACACGGCAACGCTTGCCGGCGGCATGGCGGTGCAGCGGCCGGTCGCCGAGCGCTGGCAGAAAATGACGGGAGCCTGGATCACCGAAGGCTACGGCCTGTCCGAGACATCGCCGGTCGCAAGCGCCAATCGCTTCGACAGCCCGGAATTCACCGGCACGATCGGCCTTCCGATCACCGGCACCGATTTCGACATTCGCGACGAGAACGGCAATTCGCTGCCGCTCGGCGAAGTTGGCGAGATCTGCATTCGCGGGCCGCAGGTTATGGCCGGCTATTGGAAGCAGCCGGCCGAAACCGCGAGGGTGATGACATTGGACGGCTTCTTCCGAAGCGGCGACATGGGCTTCATGGACGAGCGCGGTTATACCAAGATCGTCGACCGCAAGAAGGACATGATCCTGGTCTCGGGCTTCAACGTCTATCCGAACGAGATCGAGGAAGTGGCTGCCATGCATCCGGGCGTTCTGGAAGCCGCTGCGATCGGCGTGGTCGATCCGCATTCAGGCGAGGCGGTGAAGCTCTTCATCGTCAAGAAGGACCCGGCCCTGACAGAGGCCGACGTGAAGGCCCATTGCGCAGCCAATCTGACCAATTACAAGCGCCCGCGCTTCATCGAATTCCGCTCGGAACTGCCGAAATCGAATGTCGGCAAGATCCTGCGCAAGGAGTTGCGCGGCTGACATAAATCCCTGCCATTCAGGAAGTCGCTCGCCCTTTTTGGCGAGCGGCTTTTTTCGTTTTGGACGATACGTGAACTTGATTTGCGCCCTACATAGGGAATAGTTTCCGCGACCAACTCAGAGTGCCCTGCCCTCTCCGGACGGCAAGCGGCGCGAACCGCAAGGAGTCCCCATGAACGCCCTCGTCGATCAACTGAAGAGCGCCGCATCGGCAACGAAGGCCACCGATATCCGCGCCGCCTTTGCCGCCGATCCCAAGCGCTTTTCCCGTTTCAGCGCTTCGGTCGACGACCTGCTGATGGATTATTCCAAGACGGCGGTGAACGATGAAATTCTCGCCTTGCTCGAGAAACTCGCAGTCGAAGGCGGCATCGCTGCCAAGCGCGAGGAAATGTTCTCGGGCGTCGCGATCAACTTCACCGAAAATCGCGCCGTGCTGCATACCGCGTTGCGCAATCGCTCGAACAAGCCGGTACTCGTCGACGGCAAGGATGTCATGCCTGACGTCAACGCGGTTCTGGCCGCCATGGGCAAGTTTGCCGACGGCATCCGCTCGGGCGCACTGAAGGGCTCCACGGGCAAGGCAATCACCGATGTCATCAATATCGGCATCGGCGGCTCCGATCTCGGCCCGGTCATGGCAACGCTGGCGCTGGCGCCTTTCCACGATGGCCCGCGCTCGCACTTCATCTCCAATATCGACGGCGCTCATATCGCCGATATCCTGAAGCTCGTTAAGCCGGAAACGACCCTCTTCATCGTCGCGTCCAAGACCTTCACGACGATCGAAACGATGACCAACGCCCAGACGGCGCGCAAGTTCATCGCCGATTCACTCGGCGAAGCTGCCGTTCAGCATCACTTCGCCGCCGTTTCGACGGCGCTCGACAAGGTCGCCGCCTTCGGCATCGACAGCGAGCGCGTCTTCGGCTTCTGGGATTGGGTCGGCGGCCGCTACTCGATCTGGTCGGCCATCGGCCTGCCGCTGATGATCGCCATCGGCCCGGAAAACTTCGGCAAGTTCCTGGACGGCGCGCATGCGATGGACAACCATTTCCGCCAGGCGCCCTTCAAGGAAAACCTGCCGATGCTGCTCGGCCTCATCGGCTTCTATCACCGCAACGTGCTCGGCTATCCGACCCGCGCGATCCTGCCCTATGATCAGCGCCTGTCGCGCTTCCCGGCCTACCTGCAGCAACTCGACATGGAATCGAACGGCAAGGGCGTCACCATCGACGGCACGCCGGTCGAAGGCAATTCCGGCCCGGTCGTCTGGGGCGAACCCGGCACCAACGGCCAGCACGCCTTCTATCAGCTCATCCACCAGGGCACGAGCATCATCCCGGCCGAGTTCATGATCGCCGCCAACGGCTTCGAGCCGGACCTGCGCCACCAGCACCAGCTCTTGATGGCCAATTGCCTGGCGCAGTCGGAAGCACTGATGAAGGGCCGCACTTTCGAGGAAGCCAAGGCACAGCTCACCTCCAAGGGCATGGATGATAAAAAGGCCGATTTCGTCGCGCCGCACCGCGTATTCACCGGCAACCGTCCGTCGATAACCTTCGTCTACGACAAGCTGACGCCCTATGCGCTCGGCCGCCTGATCGCGCTTTACGAGCACCGCGTCTTCGTCGAAGGCGTGCTCTTCCGCATCAACTCCTTCGACCAGTGGGGTGTCGAACTCGGCAAGGAACTGGCAACGGGCCTGCTGCCCGTCATCGAAGGCAAGGAAAGCGCCGCCAGCCACGATTCTTCGACGCAAGGGCTGGTGGCTGCGCTGGCAAGCCGCGCGAAGTAAAAGCGTTCACCCACCTCCCCCTTGAGGGGGGAGGTCGCCGCAAAGCGGCGGGTGGGGGTGACTAGGCTCTCTGCGTTAGTGATTTAAAGGCTCACCCCACCCCGGCACTACGTGCCGACCCTCCCCCTCAAGGGGAGGGTGGGTCAAAGCCCGATCTCATGCGCCCAGGGCGGATTTGCGCCCGCACGCGACACCGTCACCGCCGCAGCCTTGGCGCCCAGAGCCAGCGCATCTCGCAGGGCTTTTTCGTCAAGTGAAGCCACCTGCGCCTTGGTCAGCAGGTTGTTCATCTTCAGCGACGCCAGAATGCCGGCATCGAAGGTATCGCCGGCCCCTACGGTATCGACGACGGTGACGCGCTCGCTCGGCACCGAGACCTTCAGCGACTTGGTGTAGCCGGTTGCGCCTTCCGCGCCCTTGGTGATGACGACGAGCTTGGCGCCCTTGGCCAGCCAATGCGCGGCGAGTTCATCGTGATCGCCAGGGATGCCGAACCATGCCAGATCCTCATCGGAGAACTTCAGAATATCGGACATGGCGACCATGCGATTGAGACGCGCCATGTGCGAGGCCTTGTCCTTGATGAAGCCAGGGCGGATGTTCGGATCGAGCGAGATCACACGGCTCTGGTGCTCGCGCTTCATCAGCGCCTCATAGGTCGCGCCACAGGGGTCGGGAATCAGGCTGATCGCGCCGAAATGCAGGGCTTCGCAATCGTCGCCAAGCGCCGGAAGATCGGCCTCGGCGATCATGCGGCCGGCCGTGCCTTCATCGTAGAAGGCATAGGTTGCCTGGCCGTTGACGAGCTTGACGAAAGCGATCGTGCTCGGGCGGGGCGTGATGGCGCAATAGCTGAAATCGACCTTGGAGGCCGACAGCGTCTCGCGCAGGATATCGCCCATCATGTCGTCGGCGAGACCGGTAAAAAAGCCCGTGGGAACGCCGAGACGGCCAAGCGCTATCGCGGTATTGAAGATCGCGCCGCCGGCATAGGGAGCAAAGCCCTTCTCGCCCTGCGTCGTCTCCCGCGGCAGCATGTCGATCAAAGCTTCGCCACAGCACAATATCATTCCGGCCTCCCAAAGAGCGCGTCTGTCGTATCCATAAATCGATTAGATAGATTCAGTGCAAAAGCAAAGCGTCAGTTTGTGGGCAACTCCGAAATACCGCCGTTCCGGCCGGACCAGGCGAGCGGCGCATTGAGAAAGGCCTCGACTTCTTCCAGCGTCTTGTCGTCGAACAGCTTCTGTTCCTTGGCGACGGCGAGCACGTCGCGCCAGGTGGCGATGTGATGCAGGCGAACTTTTCCGTTAGCGAAGCGCGCCTCCGCTTCGGGGAAGATGCCGTAATAGAACAGCGCCATGCCATGGTCGACGATGCCGCCGGCCGCGCGGATGGCGTCGATGAAGGTGAACATGCTGCCGCCGGCCGTGGTCAGATCCTCGATGACGAGCACGCGGGCGCCGTCCTTCATATCACCTTCGATCTGGGCGTTGCGGCCATGTCCCTTCGGCTGCTTGCGGACATAGATCATCGGCAGGTTCAGCCGCTCGGCCAGGAAGGCGGCGAAGGGAATGCCCGCCGTCTCGCCGCCGGCAACGCAATCGAACCGTTCGAAGCCGGCATTGCGCACGATGAGGCTTGCGGCGAAATCCATGACCGTCGAGCGGATGCGCGGATAGGAGATCAGCTTGCGGCAGTCGATATAGACCGGGCTCGCCATGCCGGAGGCAAGCTTATAGGGCTTGTCGGCGCTGAAATGGACCGCCTTGATCTCCCAAAGCATCCTGGCCACCAGCTCAGCCATGACGGCGCGATCGGTAAAAGTCATCTGGGTCATGCAGGGCCTCCTTCGCAGCGCTAATGTCCCAGCGGCAATAGCAGCAAGCGGCGCGAGTTTCCAGACGAATAGAAGCTTTTGCGGTATCGTCACGGCCGCTGCCGGTAAAGGCAACCGCAGGCGATTACCGCAATGCACCGAGATCGGCGGGAAGCATCGCCTTGAACAGCGCGATGACCTTGTCGCCCTCTTCCCTTTCGATCGAAATCGCGTAACGCACGGCGGCGGCGACCAACTGCATGGTCAATCGGGCTGTTCTTGCAAGCTCGGAATCGTCGCGCTCCGGCCATAGGCGTTTTAGGACGGTCAGAAACGCCTGCGAATGCCATTCCATGTCTTCAGCATCGACCTGCTGCAGCAGTTTGTCGGCATGGGTGGCATGCCAGATGTCGCGCATGACCGGCTCATCGAGAAACATCGCGTAATAGCCATCGACGATGCGCCCAAGGGCCTCCTGGAGCTGATCGCGACTTTCGATTGCCGCCAGCTCGTCTTCGACGCATTGCCGGCCCTGCTCGTTGAAACGCTCGGCCAGCACGCGGATGATCGCCGTCTTGTCGGGGAAATATTGATAGAGCGAGCCGAAGGAGACACCGGCCTTTTCGACGATCTCGCCCATGCGCAGCGCGTCGCTGCCGTTCTTGGCAATCAACTCGGATGCCACCGAAAGGATCAGCTCCACCCGTTCGCGGCCGCGCTGCTGGCTGGGTATACGACGCGGTGTGCCCGCCTCATTCTTGCTACGCCTGCGTCTCGCGATCTGGTCCTGCGTCATGCCTTCCCCTGCCTGTCACTGTTGACAAGCAATATAAGAGAGTTTATCACATTTCGCAAATAAGAGAATTTATCACATTTTGTGCTGGAGGAGCTTGAAATGCAGATCTCGACCATTGCCATCATTGGCGGATCGGGAAAAATCGACCGCCGGATCCTCGGCAGGCAACCGAAAGATTTTTTCGCTTATGCCCGGCAAACCGCCGCAACCGGCATCTGGAGTGTCCATTCATGACCTTTCCGATCACGAATATCGCCCTCGTCGTCGCAGCACTCGGCAGCGGCCTTCTCGCCGGCGTCTATTTCGCTTTTTCGACCTTCATCATGCAGGCCTTCGCCCGTCTGCCAGTCGATCAGGGGATCGCTGCCATGCAGTCGATCAACACGACAATCGTGCGCTCGCCCTTCATCGTGCTGTTCCTGCTGACGGCCGCGCTGTCGCTCTTCATCGCGGTGATGGCAATTCTCTACTGGCGGGGCAGCGTCAGCATGATGATGCTGGCGGGTGCGGCGCTCTATGTCGTCGCAAGCTTTCTTTCGACGATGGTGTTCAATGTGCCGCTGAACGACGCGCTCGACAAGGTCGACGGCCATTCCGCAGAGTCGGCACAGCTATGGTCGACCTATCTCCGCGACTGGGTCTGGTGGAACCATGTGCGCACGGTGGCTTCCCTATTGGCCGTCTGCGCCTTCGTGAAAGCTCTGTTCTGAATGCATCGGAAGAGCACCCATACGCCCCTGGAAATGACTGGCTAGACGGCATGCAGATAGGCCGCAACCTCGACACGGTTGCGGCCGTTGCGCTTGGCCTCGTAGAGCGCCTTGTCGGCGGCACGAAGGACATCATCGAAACCCAGACCCTTGGCCGTGCCGGTGGCAACCCCGGCGCTGACGGTGCAGACCAAGGTCTTGTCGTCGATGCTGATCGCCCGCGCCGCAAAGGCATCACGCACCCGCTCTGCGACCTGCTCCGCGCGCCCCGGCAGTGCATTGTCGAGAACGAGCGCAAATTCCTCGCCGCCCAGGCGTGCCACGGTGTCGGAAGGCCGCAAACCGAAGGCGAGCTCCTGACCGAAAAGCTTGAGCACAAGATCCCCGGTGGCGTGGCCGTGCTGATCGTTGATGGTCTTGAAACGGTCGATGTCGAAGATGATGACGGCCATGGACGGGCCGAAGCTGCGGTGGCCGTGGAGATCGAACAAGGCTCGGCGGTTCAGCAGCCCGGTCAGAGAATCGGTGATCGCCTCCTGACGGTGGAAGGCGGCCTGGCGCCATTGGTGCAGCGCAAGCGACAATGCGCCGATCCCGGTCATCCCGGCAATACAGACGGCAAGGCTGACATCCTCCGCCCAATTGTCCGGCGCATGACCCAGCACGAGCTTGCCATCGCCGATCAACACAGCCGCGCAGAGGGCAAAGGAAATGGCGGTCAGCGTGTAAAGCGCGGTGATGCCGTAGAGAGGCGTGGGCGCTTCACGCCGGCTCAGCCAATATTCACGCGCCGTCAGAAGCAGGAGGACGCAGATGACGACATTGTCGCCGATGAAGGCAAGCCCGTCGTAGCCGGCGAGCATAGGTCCCACCGAAGCGCAGATGCCGGTCAGGCAGCCGAGAGCGAAGCGAGTTTTGGAGAGGTGGCGCGTGCGGAACTGGTGGCCCGCCATCCAAATGGTCGCAAAACCGATGAAAAACAACACGAAAGTCAGGATGGCAAGAAGCGGTTGCGGCCGATCGACATAGGCGCCGTAGATGAAAATCCCGGCGACGAGCGGCACAAGGCCGGCGGAGCACGTCAGAAGAAAAGTATCGGGCCGGCGGGAAAACCAGCTTCCGACCAGTGTGACCGCGAGGCAGGACGCGGAAACGCCGAGAGCCAGAAGTAGGGAATTATAATCAACCAGCATCATGCTCTTTCGACGGTTTCACTTTCTACCGCGGGGGATCGATGACACGCTAGGCTTCAAGGGGTATCAAATTGGTTACAGCAAATAATAAAGAAAATATATATCAGTAAAATATACGTTCCATATCGCGGCAAATACGGATGCGTTACTACAATATTTTGTGTAAATTTGAATTTACTTATATAATGTAAATCTAAATCAAACTTCGACATCCCAATGCAGGGGGAACATGGGATCGAAGACGGTGACCGGACCGGCGCCTGTTTCGATCTTGGCCGGGAATGTCACGGCCTCGGGGCGACGCACCAGAGTGATGCAGTCCTCGTTGACAGGCAGCCCGTACCAGGCGGGTCCGTTCAGCGATGCGAAGGCTTCCAGCCTCTCCAGAGCACCCTCCTGCTCGAAGACATGGGCAAGGCAGCTCATAGTATTGATCGAAGTATAGATACCGGCGCAACCGCAGGCGCACTCCTTCAACGGATCGACATGGGGAGCCGAATCCGTGCCGAGGAAGAACCTGGCATCGCCGCTCGTTGCAGCCGCGCGCAGCGCCAGGCGATGACTTTCGCGCTTGGCGACCGGCAGGCAATAATAATGCGGGCGAATCCCGCCGACGAGGATGGCGTTGCGGTTGATGATGAGATGATGCGTCGTGATCGAGCCGGCGAGGTTTGCCTTCGCCGATTTGATATAGTTGATGCCATCCGACGTGGTCACGTGCTCCATCGTGACCTTCAATTCCGGCAGTCGCTTGCGCAGCGGATCGAGCACGGTTTCGATGAACACGGCTTCGCGATCGAAAATATCGACCTCCGGGGTCGTCACCTCGCCATGGACGCAGAGCGGCAGGCCGATCTTCGCCATGCGCTCCAGCACCGGCATTGCCTTGTTCAGATCGCGCACGCCGCCGTGGGAATTGGTCGTTGCGCCCGCCGGATAGAGCTTGACCGCCGTGATCAGGCCGCTCTTCCTGCCCTCCTCGACGTCATCGGGGCTGGTATGTTCTGTCAGATAGAGCGTCATCAGCGGCTGGAAACGATCGCCCGCCGGCAGCGCTTTGAGGATACGCTCGCGATAGGCAGCGGCGTCCGCTGTCGTCACGACGGGCGGCACGAGATTGGGCATGATGATGGCGCGGGCAAAATGCCTGGATGTATCGCCGATCACACCTTCGAGCATGGCTCCGTCACGCAAATGCAGATGCCAGTCGTCGGGACGGCGGATGGTGAGCTTTTGCATGGGCGCGACCTCTGGAATGTGAGCGCCATCCAGCCCGAAAGCTGCCTCGCCCTTTCGGGATCGCGCTCTTTGATAGTGCGCTTCGATAGCACCAACCGCCACCGCAAAACAATCCGCGAGCGCAGTTAAATGATGGAGAAACTCAATCCTGCACGATATCGATGGTAACGTCTGCGCGGCGGCGGTTTTCCAGAATCAGCCGGCCATTCGGGAGATCGTTGCCATAAACCTTGGCGCTGGCCGCCTCTTCGTCGAGATCGTAGCCCCTCCAGCGCGCCCATAGCCGCTCTTCCAGCACCTCCATGGGTGGAGCAAGCATGATCGAATAGTCGAACAGGCCTTCCAGCTCCGCCCATTTGCCCTGGCTGAACAGCAGGTAGTTTCCTTCGACGACGATGAAGCGGTGATCGGCCGGGACGATGCGGGCGGAGGCGATGGCAAGCTCGCGCGAGCGGTCGAAGACCGGTACCAGCACCTCCTGGTCGGCGGCGCGCACGGCCTTGACGATATCGAGAAAGGCGCGCACGTCGAAACTGTCAGGCACGCCCTTCCGCTTCAGAAGTCCCTTCTCGATCAGGACGGCGTTATCCATGTGGAAGCCGTCCATCGGCAGGACTTCGGCGCTTTCGCCCCTCGCCTTCAAAGCCTTGGCGACATTGTCGGCCAGCGTCGATTTGCCGGCGCCGGGAGGGCCGGCGATCGCCACCAGGAAGCGTTTCGCGTTGCCGGCGCGCGCGATGATCTCGCCGGCAACATCGTCAAGAGAGACGCTCATGCAGCGACATTCTCGACCGGCGGAGCCTTGGCGCCGGTCATGAAGGCAACGGCGTCGGACATGGTGTATTCCTTCGGATTGATGACGGTCAGGCGTCGTCCAAGCCGATGGATATGGATACGGTCCGCGACCTCGAAGACATGCGGCATATTGTGCGAGATCAGAACGATCGGCAAGCCGCGGGCGCGCACATCGAGGATGAGTTCCAGAACCTTGCGGCTTTCCTTGACGCCGAGTGCGGCCGTCGGCTCATCCATGATGACGACCTTGGAACCGAAGGCGGCGGCGCGTGCCACGGCCACACCCTGGCGCTGGCCGCCGGAGAGCGTCTCCACCGCCTGGTTGATGTTCTGGATCGTCATCAGGCCGAGTTCGCTGAGCTTGTCGCGGGCGCGCTTTTCCATCGCCGGCCGGTCGAGCATGCGGAAGACGGAGCCCAGGAAGCCGGGCTTGCGGATCTCGCGACCGAGGAACATGTTGTCGGCAATCGAGAGCGCCGGCGACAGCGCCAGGTTCTGGTAGACCGTTTCGATGCCGGCTTCGCGCGCTTCCATCGGCGACCTGAAATGAACAGGTTTGCCTTCCAGCTTGATCTCGCCTTCATCGGGTGTCACCGCGCCGGAAATCGCCTTGATCAGCGAGGATTTTCCGGCGCCGTTGTCGCCGATGACTGCAAGGATTTCGCCGGGATAGAGATCGAAATCGGCGTTGTCGAGCGCGGTGACGCGTCCATAGCGCTTGACGAGGCCACGCGCGGTGAGAATGGGTTCGCCAGTCGTGGTCATGCCGATACCTTTCTGATCCATTGATCGATCGCGACGGCGCCGATGATCAGCACGCCGGTCAGGAGGACTTTCCACTGCGGATCGGCTCCGAGCATATTGAGGCCCATGGAGACGACGCCGACGATCATGGCGCCGAAGAGCGTGCCGAGGATCGAGCCACGGCCGCCGAAGAGCGAGATGCCGCCGATCACGGTCGCGGTAATCGCCTGAAGATTGAAGTCCGTCACGGCCGAAGACGGTGAGACCGAGCCGTTGCGGCCAATCGAAACCCAGGCGGCAAAGGCCGCGATCAGTCCCGAAACGCCATAGACGGCGAGCAGTACCTTCTTGGTCTGGATGCCCGACAATTTCGCGGCTTCCGGATCATCGCCGACAGCGTAGACATGCCGTCCCCCGGCGGTGTGATTGAGAATATACCATAGGCCCAGCACCAGCAGCACCATGGCGATGACGCCGAGGGTCAGCACCGCGCCGCCGAGCCGGAAGCTGATCGCGAAGAGATGCAGGAGCGGCGCCTTTTCATCGACATCGGTGTCGCGGATGGTTTCATTGGCGGAATAGATGAAATTCGTCGCCATGACGATATTCCAGGTACCGAGCGTCACGATGAACGGCGGCAGCTTCATGTTGGCGACGAGGAAGCCGTTGAGCAGCCCACAGATGCCGCCGGCAGCCATGCCGGCGATGATGGCGATCGGCGCGGGCAGGCCGTAAGTGACGGCGACGTTGCCCATGACGACAGAGGAAATGACCATGATCACGCCGATCGACAGATCGATACCGGCGGTCAGGATGACCAGCGTCTGGGCAGCACCGAGAATGCCGACAATCGCGATCTGCTGCAGGATCAGCGTCAGCGTATAGGCGGAAAAGAACCGCCCGCCGATCGCGATGCCGAAGATCACGATCGCCATTACCAATACGATCAACGGCACAGCGGCCGGCGTCGAATGCAGAAAGTGCTGCACACGCTTGAGAAAAGAGACATCGTGCTGCTCGAACGACGCGACGTTCTTGTCGCTGCCATCGAGAACACGTTCGAATTCCTGTGCTCCGGACATATTATTCCTCCGCCACCGCGCTCGTGCGCGGAAACCGCCGGCTGTTTAAGGGTCAGCCGAGAGGATGAACCCCGGCCGACGTGACTGTTGCGATGGTCTGCTCTCCCTTATAAGGAGACCCGCGCCAGCAGGCGCATGACGCGGCTCCCGAAGGGATTATATCACATTTCGCGGGGGCTTAGCCCCAGCACTTTGCCGTGCCTTCCTTGGTGTCGATCGACTTCAGGCCGGGAACCGGCTTGTCCGTCACCAGCGAGACGCCGGTGTCGAAGAAGGACTTGCCTTCGGTCGGCTTCGGCCTCTCGCCGCTATCGGCGAACTTCTTGATCGCCTCGACGCCGAGGGCAGCCATCATCAGCGGATACTGCTGCGAGGTTGCGCCGATCACGCCTTCCTTGACGGACTTGACGCCCGGGCAACCGCCGTCAACGGACACGATCAGAACCTGCTTTTCCAAGCCGACGGCCTTCAGGGCCTGATAGGCGCCGACAGCAGCCGGTTCGTTGATCGTGTGAATGACGTTGATGCTGGAGTCCTTCTGCAGGAGGTTTTCCATGGCCTTGCGGCCACCTTCCTCGTTGCCGTTGGTGACATCATGGCCGACGATACGCGGATCGGTTTCGTCGCCGATCTTGTTCGGATCCTTCGGGTCGATACCGAAGCCGATCATGAAGCCCTGGTCGCGCAGGACGTCGACGGAAGGCTGCGACGGCGTCAGGTCGAGGAAGCCGATCTTGGCATCCTTCGCCTTGTCGCCCAGCGTCTTGTTGGCCCATTCGCCGATCAGCTTGCCGGCAAGAAGGTTGTCGGTTGCGAAGGTCGCGTCGGCAGCGTCAGCCGGTTCCAGAGGCGTGTCGAGCGCGATGACCAGCAAGCCGGCATCGCGTGCCTTCTTGACCGAGGAAACGATGCCCTTCGTGTCGGAAGCGGTGATCAGAATACCCTTGGCACCGCTGGCGATGCAGCTTTCGATGGCGGCGACCTGGCTTTCGCTGTCACCGTCGATCTTGCCGGCATAGGACTTCAGCGTCACGCCGAGTTCCTTGGCCTTGGCCGTCGCGCCTTCCTTCATCTTGACGAAGAAGGGATTGGTATCGGTCTTGGTGATGAGGCAGGCGGATACGCCGGCAGCCTTGGCAGGTGCGGCAAAGGCAACGCCGATCGCCAAAGCGGCGAGCGTGGCGGAAATAACAGATTTCTTCATTCAATCCTCCCGATGTTTGAAAAGCCGGACTGTCCGGCAATCACAGAGCCGAGCCCGGCGTGGAGATGCGCAATGCCTGTCGGATTATTTTCGGTGGACCTCCTCCAAGGCCATGTACGCATCCTCAACGCCTATATCTGAGCCTAAAGATTTCGGCCTGTCAATAAATAAATCGGATTGAATTATTAATTCGATATGGCATTCTGGAAAAAAATAAGGCATGGCCATGATGGAAGGAGCAGGCTCATGTCTCTTGTGCACGACCCTGAGGAAACACCCACAGCACCAGCGATTCTCGACCACAGCGGGGGCGCGAACCAACTCGGCGTGCGCGCCCATAACGAACGGCTCGTCCTGTCGCTCGTGCGTCGTCATAGCGCGCTTTCGAAGGCCGATATCGCCAGGCGCAGCGGACTTTCGGCACAGACCGTCTCCGTCATCATGCGGGAGCTCGAGAAGGACGGGCTATTGTCTCGCGACGCGCCTGTGCGCGGACGCGTCGGGCAGCCATCCATCCCCATGCGGCTCAACCCCGACGCGGTGCTCTCCTTTGGCGTCAAGATCGGCCGGCGCAGTGCCGATCTCGTGCTGATGGATTTCGTCGGCGGTATCAGGATGCAGCTCCATCAAACCTATCCCTACCCGCTGCCCCAGGACATCATCGCCTTCGTCACAGCCGGCGTCCGCGAGCTGGAAGGGCGCCTCAGCGAGGAACAGCGGCAGAAGATCGCCGGGATCGGCGTCGCCGCGCCATTCGAACTGTGGAACTGGGCCGAACAGGTCGGATCGCCGCCCGGGGCTATGGACGCATGGCGCGGTTTCGACCTGCGGGCCGAAATCGCCTCGCGCGCGCCCTACCCCGTGATGCTGCAGAATGACGCCACCAGCGCCTGCGGCGCCGAACTCGTCTTCGGCGTCGGTCCACGCTATCCGGACTTCGTCTATTTCTTCATCGGCTCCTTCCTCGGCGGCGGCATCGTCCTCAATTCGTCAACCTTCGTCGGCAGGACGGGCACAGCCGGTGCGCTCGGCCCGCTGCCCGTGCGCGGCCGCAATGGCGAGAACCGCCAGCTTCTGGAAATCGCCTCGATCTTCGTGCTCGAGAACCTTCTGCGCGACCATGGCTTCGATCCACGTCCCCTCTGGTATTCGGCAGACAATTGGATCGATTTCGGCGAGCCGTTGGAAATCTGGATCCAGGATACGGCCAAGGCCCTGGCGCAGGCGATTGTCGCGGCCGCCTCGGTCATCGATTTCAGCGCCGCCGTCATCGATGGCGGCTTTCCCGATTGGGTGCGGGAGCGCGTGGTGCGCGCAACCATCAGGGCCGCTGCGGAACTCGATCTGCAGGGCGTCGTCATGCCGGAGATTATCGAGGGGGCCGTCGGGCCGCAGGCACGCGCCATCGGCGCCGCCAGCCTGCCGATCTTTGCGCGCTACCTGATCGATCAAAACGTTCTTTTCAAGGAGATTGAGCATGCTGAAGGGCATTGACCCGCTATTGAGCCCCGAGCTGCTGGCGACGCTGCGCGCCATGGGCCATGGCGATGAAATCGCCCTTGTCGACGGCAATTATCCCGGCCTCGAGCATGGCCGCCGCCTTATCCGTCTCGACGGCCATGGTGTCATCCCGGTGCTCGATGCCGTGCTGAGCGTACTGCCGATCGACGATTTCGTGCCGCAGGCGATTTTCCGCGCCACCGTCCGCCAGGATCGCGACGCCGTCGATCCCGTCCATGCCGAAATGATCGAGTGCTGCGCCCGGCATGTGCCCGAGATCAAGGTCGTGCCACTGCTGCCGGCGGAATTCTATGAGCGGGTGCAGCAAGCGCATGCGCTGATACAGACCAGCGAGCCAAGGCTTTATGGCAACATCATTCTGCGCAAGGGTGTGATTTATCCGAAAGTGTAAAAGACTATCCCAAAGGCCCCTCATCCGGCCTTCGGCCACTTCTCCGCTTGCGGGGCGAAGGGGATGGGCGCACCCACAGCCTTCCCTCCGGCAAATTACCCAGACGAGAATGCAGAGCTAGTTCCCTCTCCCCGTCAAAACGGAGAGAGGATTAGGGTGAGGGGCAAAACTCTCCAGATGGCAGGAGCTAATCATCCACCCACCTCAAATATCGCCCGCAGAGGGCCCCCAGACATCCGTCATGGCGAAACCTTCCGCCATCGGATCAAAGGGATCGAGCGCCACCTGGCTGAGGCCGAAGGTGAAGCCACGACCGGTGATCGTCGGGATGATGGCCGGCTTGCCGGCAACTTCGGTCTCGGCCTGCAGACCGACTTCGAATTCCGAACCGATGATCGAGCGGGATTTGAAGACATCACCGACCTTGGCCTTGCCGCGGGCATGCAGCGTCGCCAGATTGGCCGAATTGCCGGTGCCGCAGGGCGAGCGGTCGGCGCGGCCGGGCCACATGGTCGTGCAGGTGCGGATGGCGCCATCGGCATCGATGTCGCGGAACATGACATAGGCGACGCCCGAGATCGCCGGAATTTCCGGATGAACCACGGTCATTGCACGATTGATCGCATCCTTGAGAATCATGCCGGCCTGCACGAGGGCGGCGGCATTCGCCTTTTCGATCTTCAAGCCGATCTGGCCGACATCGACCAGCGCATAGAAGATGCCACCATAGCAGAGATCGAGCTTGATCCTGCCCCATTGCGCCGTGTCGAGTTCGACATCCAGCTCATGCACGAAGGACGGCACCATGGTCAGCCGCACCTTCTCGCAGCGGCCGTCGCGGCAGGTCGCAGTCGCGCGTACCAGGCCAGCGGCCGTGTCGAGCGTGACGACCGTCTCCGGTTCCTTCATCTCGATGATGCCGGATTCGAGCAGGGCCGTGGTCACGCAGATGGAATTCGAACCCGAGCTCGCATGCGCCTGATCCGGCTGCAGGATTATGAAGCCGGCATCGGCTTCGGGGTGCTTGGCCGGCAGCAGGAGGTTGACGGAGCCGATCGGCGCGCCGCGCGGCTCCAGCACAAGGAAGCGCCGCAGCTCCTGGCCCTTCGGATCGCTATTCAGCCAATGCAGCTGCTCGGCAATGCTGTTGCCCGGGATCTTCGGCACGCCGCCGATGGCAACCTTGCCGATTTCCCCCTCGCAATGAACATCCAGCAGCTGGATCGTGCGCTTCCATCTCATCTCGATATGCTCCAATCAGATGCGTCGCATAATATCGTCGCCCGAGGCGGATGAGCTGACCGGCGAGGCCAGCCAGCGCCATTCCCCCAGCGCACTCTCTGATATATCAGATCGGGCAAGGTGGCTATGGTGATTTGCGGCAGCATTGAACCCGCCGGTTTTCAATTAGACCATGATAGCGCTATTGCTTCAGCGCTTCACCGACATTGCTGCCGGTGGCCTCGACGCTATCGCCCAGCGAGCCGACGGTGTTGCCGGCGGAAGCGCCGACACGGCGCCATTGTTCGCCGTAGTTCCGGCGGGTGCGCGGATCGAAGATGGCAATCGGGGCGCTGACCGCCGCACCCGCTACGCTGCCGACCGTTTGTGCGGCCCCCATGGCGACGGCGCCGACTGCGTCGCCGATACCGACATCGGAATCGGTGATCGTCTGGCCCTCGATCAGCCGGGCGCCGATCAGCTTCACCACTTCCGGGCTTTCGGCGAACTTGCCATGGTTCAAGCCATCGCCCGTCTTGAGCTTGGTGAGATCGAGGACGGTGATGCCCTGTTTCTCCAGCTCGCTGCGATAGGGTTCGGCTGAAGGATCGATCTGGCCGAGGCGATCTATATTGCCGGAAATGCGTCTCGAGAGGGAGAGCGCGCGGTCATCACGCGAGACGAACAATGTAAAGTGCGGCTTGTCCTTGCCGAGTGCTGCGAACTGGCGCCCGAAAACATCGACGTCGAGATCGGGAGACGCCAGGATGACGTTCTTGATCTTCGGCGCGACGCGGCCATTGCGGATCGCCATCTGCCGCAGGGATTCGACCGCGAGCCAGCTACCCATGGAGTGCGCCATGACGGTGATATCGCCGACGGAGGGGTCGGCGGCTACGCGCCGCAGCAATTCCTCCAGCGAATCGCGGGAATAGTTCGTGCTTTCCTTGTCGTAGGCATAATCGAAGATGCTGGCGCGCGACGGCCAGGTGAACACGATCGGTGCGACGTCGGCATGCGAATCGTGCACGATCTGCGCGAAGCGATAGACTGCATCCTCATAGCGATTGTTGAAACCATGCACGAAGATCAGCACCCGCCTGTTCTTCGGCAGCTCGGCATGCAGCCAGGCGCGCCCATCCGCTTCGCCCGCCAGCGGCTTGACGCCGATGGTGACGAAATTCTTCAGGGGATTGCCGGGTAAACGGCTCGGCCATTGGACCTGGCCGACCTTGCGATTGGCTTCGGGCGGGATGGAGACGCTGACCGCATCCACCTTCAGCCCTGGCCCACGTTCGCCCGAGAAGAGAATTGCCGGATCCTGGTCCGGCAGGCGCGTCGTGGCAACGAGAAGATCGATCTTCGATGTGCCCGGCACATTTTCGGAAACAGGCTGCATGACGCCGATCGGGCGGCCGCAGGCGGCCAGAGACAAGGTAACGACCATGGCCGCGGTTCGGAAAAACGCCCTTCTCAATCGGTGCGAACCCGCCATGAGCTGCATCATGCAACCTTTCCTTACCGTCAGAATGTTGCGCCACTCTACGCATGCATGTCCACGGCGCAAGCTGCTCCCGCGGTTCTTGGGCTCATGACGTAATGCTAATTCGCGACGGCATTGCAAAGGCGCAACGCAATCGTCCAACACCGCTAACCGATAATCTGGCTGAAAATAAAAAAGAGCCCGATGCGGGAGGAGGATGCATCGGGCTCTTGATCCGGATTGGCAACTGGGAGGAGGAGGAGGAGTGTTGCCAATCATTGAAGGAGCGCTGGGAGGAGGAGTGCGCTGCCTTCGAGGGATTAGATATAACGAGCGGATCGGGATGAACAGACCGTCTTTCGCAATGCAGCAATGCACTGGATGCATTGCTTTCTTCGTAGACGCCAAAAATACCGCATATCGCCGGCATTTTCTGGGGAGAAGCGCCTATTTTACAGTCGTTATCTACTCAAACTCCGCGATTCACATGATTGTGATCGGCGTTTTTGCATTGGAAGCGCTTCTCACTGACATCCAGCCGGCGAGCAATCTCCCGCCGGCTAGATGACTTTCGGTTCAGGCCGCCTTGAACGCCTTCTTGCCTTCTGCATCCAGCGCGGCAAATTCCTCGTCGGAAAGGACGATGTCGACCGCTGCGGTGTTTTCCTCGAGATGCTTGACCTTACCCGTGCCGGGGATCGGCAAGATCACCGGGCTGCGCTTCAGCACCCAGGCAAGCGCGATCTGGCTCGGCGCGGCATTGTGCTTCTTCGCGATGGTATCGAGCAGCGAGCCTTCCTTGGCAAGATCGCCGGCGGCCAGCGGGAACCAGGGGATGAAGCCGATGCCATGCTTTTCGCAATAGTCGAGCACGTCTTCGCTGGTGCGATCGACCAAATTGTAGCGGTTCTGCACCGTCACCACCTTGAAATGCTTCGATGCGGCTTCGATGTCGGCAACGGAGACTTCGCTCAAGCCGGCATGGCGGACGAGACCGTCATTCAAGAGAGATTTCACGGCGTCGAACTGTTCTGCTGCAGGCACCTTGGGATCGATGCGATGGAGCTGCCAGAGATCGATGCGCTCGACGCCGAGGTTGCGCAGGCTCTTGTGCGCCTGCTGGATCAGATATTCAGGACGACCCACAGGCACCCAGACATTCGGGCCGGTTCGGGTGAGTCCGCCCTTGGTCGCGACCACGAGACCGTGGCCATAGGGATGGAGCGCCTCCTTGATCAGGCGTTCGGAAACGTCCGGACCATAGGAATCGGCCGTATCGATGAAATTGATGCCGAGTTCCGGCAGGCGCCTCAGCGTGCGGACGGCTTCATCATGGTCCTCTGGCTCGCCCCAGATACCGGAACCGGTAATGCGCATAGCGCCGAAACCGAGACGATGGACGGGGAGATCACCGCCGATCTTGAACTGACCGGACTTGGCTGCATCGAATGCTGACATGGTTATAGTCCCTTTTGCTGATGTGAAATGTCTTATGCGTCTCGGCCTCCGAAAGGAGCCGGAATCCGACGGGCAAATCGAACGTCCCGCGAGGGGAAAACAGGTGTCGCGACCGATACTAGATGGGTCTGCATCGCAGCTTATGCAATGTGTCGATGCATGATGCGCCAGGACCGGCCAGTCGGCTTGTCCTTGGTTTGGTCTTGCGCCCTCACGTGCGCCGTTGCACCTGTTTGCCGATATCGGCAAGCGTGGCCCAAAGCTCATCGAACAGGTTGCGAGCGAACTGCTCCATGGAAACGTCCTGCGGAGATTGCATCCAGCGCTCGCTGCCGATGCGCAGCATCGTCACGACCGCGGCGGCAAGCATGCCAAGGCGAAGACGCTCCTCCTGGCTGCCGCTGCCACGGGCAAACAGCGCATCCGCGAGCTTCTTCTCCAGTTTGGCATATTTGAGTTGGTCGCGGGCTTGAAGCGTCGGCGTATTGTGAATGAGGGCGGCCAGAGCAAGGCTTTGCGGATCGGCGATGGCAGTACGAAGGGCAGAATTGACAGCCGCCTCGATGACGTCGACGACCGACGCATCTTCGGGCTGGACGGCAACCGCGCCGATCAGCTCGCGGGCGAAACCATCCTGCCAGGCGGCAACGACCTCTTCCTTGCTTGGGAAGTAATCGAAGAAACTACGCTTGGAAACGTCGGCCGCCTCGGTGATGTCTTCGATTGTCGTGGCATCAAAGCCGCGCTCGAGAAAAAGCTTCAAGGCTGCGGCTTCGATGCGTTCGCGGGTTTGACGGCGCTTACGCTCGCGCCGGCCTTCCGTTACCGCGCTATCGACATGCGGCTTTTTCGCCATCCGCTACCCCCGGCACTCGCTTCGGGCCGCCCCAAATCGGCCTTGCCGGCTCCCTGCGCCTAAGCGCTGATTCCAGCATTCTCTCCGGTGCTACGATATTTGGAGCCGATGATCGAGAGCTCCAGAGGATTTTGCCGCGATATCCTGTAGACGCCGGCCGGCGGAATGTTGCGCACCGTCCCGCCGATGCGCTTTGCAGTAAGCCCAAGGCTTTCAAGGATCGCTTTCTGTACCGGGCAGCGCGGGCCATAGGTGAACTGATAGAAAGCTCCTCCCGGCTTCATCGCTTCGAAGGCACCGCCAACGATGGCCTCGACTTTCGAAGGCGGCATGGACAGCAGCGGCAAACCACTGACGACGGCGCCGAACGGCGCGTCATCGAAAAGGCCGCATTGGCCGAGCTGCGCCGCATCCATCTGCACGATACGCGCCTCGGGAAAGCGCCCGCGCAACCGAACGGCAAACTCCTCGCCGAACTCGACGAGCGTGAGCGCGCTTTCCGCAATACCACGCGCCAGCAGTGCGCGCGTGAATACACCCGTGCCCGGACCGAGCTCGAGGATCGGGCCATCGAGCGGCTCGATCTCCTGGGTCATCAATCTCGCCAGCCGTTCGCCCGAGGGGGCAACCGCCGCCACGCGCAGGGGATCGCTGACCCAGGAGCGGAAGAACTGCACAAAATCAGCGCATGAAGTCTTTGTCGTCATTCCGCAAATCCAATCTTCGGACACGATATCAAATATATGGCGATGAGGGCCGAGCAGCGTGGCAATTCAAAGGCATGCCGCGCCAATGGGCCGTCGAAATCGTTGATATGCAGGCGAAACCATGAATTTCGCGCTTACATTTTTTCATCTATTGCAAACTTGCATTTAGTATAGAAATTACCAGATACAATGGGCAATGCCAATCTCTCCCACAGGAGTTTCCGCAATGCCAGACTGGACAGTGAAGGATATTCCACCCCAAACAGGCCGCATCGCAGTCATCACCGGCGCCAATAGCGGCATAGGCTACGAAACGGCAAAGGCGCTGGCGGGCGCTGGTGCAAAGGTGATCATCGCCTCTCGCAATGAGACCAAGGCCAATGAAGCGCTCGCCAAGATCCGCGGGGCGACACCCGCAGCGGACGTCACGTTCGAACCGCTGGATCTCGCCAGCCTCGATTCCGTCGCCCGCACGGCAGGCCGCATCGCCGCCACTGTGCCGCGTGTCGATCTGCTCATCAACAATGCCGGCGTCATGGCCATTCCCGATCGTCATGAGACGGAAGACGGTTTCGAGATGCAGATGGGCGCCAATTATATCGGACATTTTGCCTGGACCATGCGGCTATTGCCGAAAATCTTCGCCGCCGACAGCCCGCGCGTCGTCACCGTCAGCAGCCTTGCCCATCGCAGCGGCAGGATCAATTTCGACGATCTGCAGTGGCGCAGGCGCTATCGGTCCTGGTCCGCCTATTGCCAATCGAAGCTCGCAACGCTGCTGTTCAGTTTGGAACTCGATCGCATCGCCCGCGCCGAAGGCTGGAAGCTGAAAAGCGTTGCCGCCCATCCCGGCTATGCCGCGACCAGCCTGCAGACCACGGGTCCGCGCATGGGTCGCGACCGGGCCGGCAGCCTCGAAATCGCGACGAGATTGCTGGGGCCGCTTCTATCGCATACGGCGGCAGCCGGCGCCCTGCCGACCCTCTTTGCGGCCACCTCGCCCACGGCAGAAGGCGGCGCCATGTATGGCCCTGACGGCTTTTACGAACTCAAGGGGCCGCCGGTGCGAGCCAAGATCGCGTCGCATGCCCGTGACCAAGCCATCTGGCGGCGGTTATGGGACATTTCGGAGCAACTGACCGCAGCGGCCTGAAACAGAATCCCTCTCTGCTCGGCAGGGAGGGATCCAAGGCTGTCAGATCACGGGCTCACGCACTGGCGGCGCGGGCCGCTGGTTGGCTGGTAGGTATTATCGGACGCGCGGTATGTCTTATATCGGCTTGCGCACCAGCGGACATGCGCGCTGCCGCGGGGCGGCTGTGAAACGGCACTACCGATGATCGCGCCGGCGGTGAAGGCGGCCATCGGATACCACCAGCCATTATGGCGCCGGTAGCCCGGGCGGTGATAACGATAGCCGCGATGGCCATGCCAATAGCCCGGGCGATGATGCGGACGATAGTGTGGTCGATAGTGCGGACGGTGATGCCGGCGATAGTATCTGTTGTGGTGCCGATATTGGACTTCGGTTAGGCCGGCAGGCTGCTCACCCGTCTGCTGGATGGCCGGCTGGATCAGTGGCTGAATTGGCGCGGCCGCCACCGGATCGAAAGATGTAACGGCAAGCAAGGCACTCAGGACGGTCACTGTCACGGTTGTCAGGAATCGTTTCACAGCTCTTCTCCTCCTGTCGAGTCGTAATACTGATGAACAACGCGCAATGATTGAAAACCTTTCACAATATTATCGCTTGCGCAAGTACATGCCACGCGATAGGCATATAGATAGGAAGCCTATCTATCTATCACCGAGCGAGACGCAATGAGTGAAGCCGACCACCATCATGGCAGCGACGACGCCTACGCGCTTGCCGAAGCGCTGCGTCCTGCCCTCCATCGTCTTTATCGGCAATTGCGACGCGAGAGCGACGAGGCCGAGTTGTCGCCGCTACATGCCCTGCTCCTGGTCGCTATCATCCAGCAGCCAGGCATCGGCGTAGCCGAACTGGCGCGGATGGAGAGGCTGCGCGGACCGACGATTTCAGGGCACGTGAAGGCGATGGAGCGGGATGGCCTCATTGCGCGCGCGGACCCCGATCCGAACGATCGGCGCCGCAATGGCTTGATTGCCACCGAGAAGGGGCAGGAATTCATTCGGCGCCTGAAACAACGGCGAACGGACTGGCTCGCCTCCGAACTCACCAAACTGTCGCCGCAGCAGCGTGACGCCATTCGCGCCGCCATCGAACCGCTCATGGAGATCGGGCAATGAATGCGACTCTTCCGGACAGCGCCGCGCCATCGGCGCCGGCAGCAGACGTCCCGCCCGATCGCCGCGAGATCCGCGCCGTCATCCTCGGGCTGATGATCGTTCTCGGCCTCGGCGCCCTCGACCAAAGCATCGTCGCAACGGCGCTGCCGCGCATCGTCAGCGATCTCGGCGGCCTGACGCATCTCTCCTGGGTGGTCAGCGCCTATGTACTCGCCTCGACCAGCACCATGCCGCTCTATGGCAAGCTCAGCGATCAGTACGGCCGCAAACCGATGATCTATGCGGCGATCCTCATCTTCCTTCTGGGTTCGGTGCTGAGCGGCATGGCGCAGACGCTGCCGCAGCTGATCATCTTCCGGGCGATCCAGGGCATCGGCGCCGGCGGATTGCTGCCGCTGGCGCAGATCATCATCGGCGATATCGTACCGCCGGCGAGACGTGGCCGCAATCAGGGCTCGATCGCGGCCGTCTTCGCCGTCTGCAGCGTCATCGGCCCGATTGCCGGTGGCGTTATCACCGATCTCCTGTCATGGCACTGGATCTTCTACGTCAACCTGCCGATCGGCGCCGTCGCGCTCGTCATGATCGGCCGGGCGCTGAAGCGGCCGCATCAAGCACGCATCCGCCGCATCGACTACCTCGGCGCGGCGCTGCTGACCGGCTGTACGACAAGCTTCCTGCTGGTGCTCGCCCTCGGCGGCAATGAATGGGCCTGGAACTCGCCTGAGATCTTCGGCCTCTCCGTTCTCGCGCTCGTCCTTTTCGTCTTTCTCATCCTTCACATCCGGCGCGAGCCCGAGCCGGTGCTGCCGCCCGATCTCTTCGGTAATCGGCTCTTCGTCGTCGCCTGCCTCGTACTGGCTTTGACCTTCATGGGTATGCTGGGAGCGAGCCTGTTCTTTCCGCTGTTCTTTCAGATGGTCATGGGCGTCAGCCCCTCACATTCGGGCCTGCTCACCGGCCCGCTGATGATCGGCGTCGTCGTCTCCTCCATGGTCAACGGGCGGGTGCTGTTGCATCGCTTCGGGCGCTACAAGCCGGCGCAGCTCTGCGGCCTCAGCCTGGCAACCGCCGCCTTTGCCGTGCTCGCCTGGGCGGCCGCCACCAGCCAAGGCTTCTGGATCATCGAGCCGACGGTCTTTGCCCTCGGCCTTGGCCTTGGCCTCGTCATGCCCACGATGACGATCGCGGTGCAGAATGCCCTGCCCCTTGCCCATCGTGGTGTGGGTACGGCGACGCTCGCCTTCTTCCGCTCGCTCGGCGGCCTCATCGGCGTCACCGGCTCCGGCGCCATCCTGGCCTACCGCGTACAGAATGCCGGCGGCGTCCTCGACGGGATGCATGGCTCCTCATTGACCGAAGCCGGCATGAAGCAGCTCGCCACCGCCTCCCCCGAGGCTCATGCCGCCGCGATAGCGCTCTATCGTCACGCGATCGCCATGACCTTTGCGACCGGCACGGCAATTGTAGCGCTGGCGCTGATCGTGCTGCTGTTTCTGCCGGAATTGCCGCTGAAGATGGAGCATGGGCCGGAAAAGGTACGCCCAAGCTGAGCTGCGCACGATATGGCTACGGAAGCAGAAGCCCGGCATCCCGGTGCTTATTCGCAGGGCCGCCCCCCTTCGCTCCGGGTTCCGAAGAGCGCGTCAACTCTGCAGCTTACGCTGAGCTTCCGCTTTGCCGTCCTCGGGCAGGTCCATGTTGTGCATGACGGCGATCGACCAGACATCGTGTTCGCGCACGATCACCATGTTGATCAGCCCATAGCGTTCAGGCCATTCATTCCCTTGCGGATCGCGCGCCCCTGTCATGCTCCAGTGAATGTCGAGTGCGGCAACATCGGAGCGGATAGGACGCATTTGGGTTTTGATGGCTTTGAGCTGACTGTCCTTGAACATCGTCTCGAATATGGGCCTGTGAAACTGCTCGATCAATGATCGGCCCGTTGCCTTCATTCCAAATACGTTCGTGAAATCGGCGTCTTGCGCAAATATCGCGGAAAAGGCGCTGGCATCGTGGCTATTCCATGCGGCGACGAACGCATCAACGATTTGTTGTGCGGCTTGTCCAACGTCCGGATGCAGTGACATCTCACGTTCCCTCCTTTATTATGAATGCCATACTATATGGCAACCGGACTTAATTGGAAATATGGCAACACCCTACACGCAATCACTTCTGCTCTATGCCTACCAGGCTTCCGCACGGGCGCTCACCCAGACGCTACACGAACGCGGCCATCCAGCTATCCGACCGAAGCATGGCGCAGTCTTTGCCAATATCGATGAAGAAGGAACCAGAGCCAGCCTGCTTGCCGAAAGGGCGGGCATGGGCAAGGCCGCAATGGGCGAACTGATCGATGATCTGGAACGTCTTGGCTATGTCGAGCGGGTGCCGGATCCTACGGACAGGCGCGCCAAGCTCGTCACCGCCAGGCCGGAGGCGCGGCAGGTGATGCAAATCGTTCACGAATTTAACGACGGGATCGAACGGCGATATCGTGAGCTGTTGGGAGAGCAAGCCTATCGGATATTGCGCACCGCCCTGCGGACCATCGCGGCAAAGGAGGACATGCAGCCCATAATTCGTTAATGCAAAGAAGCAGGCAGATATTCAGGCGGCGCAACATCGCTGACAGCGCCGACCGCGCAGCGGCATGGACATCACAAGCTGTTGCGAATGCTTGCGTGGGTCGAAGCTAAGACATGTCGCGCAGAAGTGTTCGGCAGCTTTGCTGCAGCGACGTGCGCAATATCAAAGACTCAACGCGCGAGAAACGAATCTCAAGGATCGCGATACGCTTTAGACAAGAAGATGCCAAGCTTGGTCTAGAATAGTGAAGAAATGGCGCACCCGAAGAGATTCGAACTCCTGACCCCCAGATTCGTAGTCTGGTGCTCTATCCAGCTGAGCTACGGGTGCGTGGCCGAAACGGAAGAAACCGTTGGCGTGGGCGGTTCTCTAAAGCCTCCCTTGAGGGAATGCAAGTGGATTTGTGAAAAAGATCGCGATTTTCGTGCATATTGACGCCAAGCGCCTGAAAACAATCATCTTTCTTGGAAGCTTCTGCTGCGATAGTCATCAAGGGATACTGGGCGGTCGGGAATTTCAATGCGGAACTGCGTGCCGGCCACCGGCTTTTCCACGAGCGCAATGGTGCCGCCATGGGCAAGGACGAGCTCACGGGCGATCGCCAGACCTAGGCCGGTGCCGCCGGAGCGGGCCGAGCCACGGAAAGCGGTGAAGAGATTTTCGCGCGCCTTCTGCGGCATGCCGGGTCCGGTGTCGTCGACGGTGATGCTGACGACACTGCCGATTCGATGCGCCGATACCGTGATGCGCCTGACACTGTCCGGATCCGTCTCGCCGAAAGCGATCAGTGCCTGATGGGCATTGCGGCAGAGATTGTGAATGACACGGAACAGCTGCTCGCTGTCGGCATCGACCTCCAGATCCGGACTGAGCTGCTCGGCGAATTCTATGCCGCTATCGGGATCGATCGCGAGGATATCGCGGACTTCGCCGACGAGTTCGAGGAGACGGATCTTGCGCCGGCGCGGCGCGGACTCGGAGGTCTGGCCGTAGGACAGAACTTCGGTCGTATAACCGACGGCACGGTCGATGGTCCGCAGCAGTTTCGGCGCGAAGCGCTTGACCATCGGGTCATCCACATCGACAAGCCGGTCCGACATCAGCTGTGCCGCCGAGAGGATGTTGCGCATGTCGTGATTGATCTTCGAAACCGCCAGCCCGAGAGCGGCGAGATTCTTCTGCTGCTTCAGGGTCTTCTGCAGCTGCGACTGCATGGAGGCGAGGTGGCGGCCGGCCACGGCAAGCTCATCGCCTCCCCTGTCGGGAACGAGGATGCGGCCCGGATCCTCAGGATCGTCCGAATAGGCCTGCATGCTGTCCGTCAGCCTGCGGATCGGGCGGATCATCATGCGGTTGATCGCGAAGAAGATCAGCGTCGCCGTGAACAGCGAGATCAGGATGGAGACGAAGAACACGCTGACGGAATAGGCCAGCATCGCATTGCGCAGGCGGGTATCCTTCAGCACCACCTCGATGCCGGTGTTGGCATCGCCGCCGACAGGACCGAAAACACGGATGATGCGGTTGCCGCCGAACAGCAGCGTATCGAGCGCGTCCTTGATCGCAGTCAGCTGGGAAACGTCACTAAGATCGTATTTTTCATCGACGGAGGCCGGCATTTCGGCTGTGGCCAACAGGCGCGAAGTGCCGTCCTTGCGCAGGACGATGGCCCGCGTGCCCGTCGCCATCAACGTCTCCTTTTGCAGCGCACGGGGGAGTTCGGCCGGCTGCAGGCCATCGATGACGATCGCGGCGGCGGCGGCAGTATTCAGCCGATCCTCCAGCCAGCGCAGCCGCATATTGGCGACGGAGGGCACGAAGATGAGCACTTCCGCCACGGAAATGAAAACGACAGTCAGAATAAGGAGCTTGCCGGAAAGGCCGCCAAAGATGCCCGTGGGACGGCAAGACTGGGACAGGCCGCCCTTGGCGACCTTATCGCCCATTGCGGCGTCCTTATCCTGCCCACTGTCCATTTCAATTGTCCCGCTTCGCTGCAAAGCGATCCGATGCGATCTGATCGAAACCAGATAATAGGCGATTGTGGGCTTTTTTCCAATCGGCTCTGCGCTTGGACAAACAAACAAGGCCGGCCGCGCTACTCGGGCGAGGCCGGCCTTGGATTTGGCCTCATGGTTGAACGATCAGAACTCTTCCCAGCCTTGCGTCGCGGTGGCCGGTGCGGCCGCCGCCCCGCCGCCGAAGGCGGTAGCGACCCTATCGATCATCCGGCGTGCCGGCGATGCCGTAGGACGATGCGTCTCAGCGCGCGCGGGCACGGGTGCTGTGACATTGACGGCATCCACCTTGAAGCGCGAAACGAGATGGACAAGGCCATCGGCCTCGGCCGCCAGGCGATGGGTCGCGGCCGAAGTCTCCTCGACCATGGCGGCATTGCGCTGCGTGACTTCATCCATCTGGTTGACGGCCTTGTTCACCTCCGACAAGCCCGTTGCCTGTTCGCGCGCCGCCGTCGCTATCGAATGAATGTGATCGTTGATCTTCAGCACGCGGGCCTCGATGGAGGACAGCGCCTCGCCGGTTGCCTGCACGAGCTTGACGCCGACCTGCACCTCGTCGCCGGACTTGCCGATCAGCGCCTTGATATCCTTGGCCGCGGTGGCCGAGCGCTGAGCAAGCTCGCGCACTTCCTGAGCGACGACGGCGAAACCCTTACCTGCCTCGCCGGCGCGAGCCGCTTCGACGCCCGCGTTCAATGCGAGAAGATTGGTCTGAAAGGCGATGTCGTCGATCACGCCGATGATCTGGCTGATCTCGCCCGATGCCTGCTCGATACGGCCCATGGCGTCGATCGCATTGCGAACCACCGTGCCGGAACGAGCCGCGTCGTCCTTGGCTTCGCTGACCATGACGCTCGCCTCGCGCGCCCGCTCCGTGGAATTCTGGACGACAGAGGTGATCTCGTCGAGCGCTGCCGAGGTTTCCTCCAGTGCCGCCGCCTGCTGTTCGGTGCGCTTGGAGAGGTCGTCACTGGCGTGGCGCAGCTCATTGGTGTTGGAATTGATCGAGCCGGTGGTGCCGCGCACCTCGCTCATGGTGCTCTTCAGCGTCGCAAGCGTCGCATTGACGTTCTGCTGCAGTTCGGCAAAGGCGCCCTGGAATTCGCCCTTCATCGCCTGGGTCAGATCACCGTCCGCCAGGCTCGCGATGACGCGGCGGACTTCACCGATGCCTCTGTCGACGCTGACAAGCAGCTCGTTGACGTTGCCAGCGAAGCGATTGAGGTTGACGTCACCATAGTCCTTCTCGATGCGGTGGCTGAAATCGCCGGCCGCCGCGGCCGAGACGACGAGAGACATGCTCGACTGAAGCTCGTCGCTCTTGGCGCGCATGGCCGTTTCCTCGGCATTCATGCGGCGCACGGCATTGCCGTTTTCCTTGAAGATGTCGACGGCCGCGGCCATCTCGCCGATTTCGTCGCCACGGCCGGCAAACGGCACCTCTATATCGAAATGGCCGTCGGCGACATTCTTTATCGCATCGGTCACCTTGCGGATCGGGCGGCTCAGATGGACGGTTCCGATATAGGCGCCGAGGCCGACACCGGCCACGATACCGACGATCATGATGGAGAGGACCACCCAGAGCACAGTGCTGTGGAAGGTTGCGATCTCGGCCTCCGCCTTCGCAAGTTCCGCCTTATCGGTCTGGACGATCGCATCGATCTCAGCCTGGAAAGCCTTGCGGTTGGCGCGGTTCGCCTCGTTGTTGCCCTGCTTGCCGGCGGCATCCGGGCCATCGGTCACGCCGAGCCTGGCCGTTTCCGTGCGAAAGGCGCGAAACTCCTGGGCGCGCGCCTGCAGCTTGGTGAATTCCGGCTTCTGCGTCTCCGGCACCAGAGGCGCCCAGCTTGCCAGCACCTTGTCGATTTCGCCGAGATCGGCCATCAGCCCATCGGCAAAGGGTTTGGAATCTTTTGCCGCAGCCGCGGCATAGATGCCGCGCGCTTCCATGACCACTGCGGTCACGTAGCGATTCAGGCGCTCGCCCATGTAAGCGCGGCTCGCCGTCTGCTCGTAGCTCTGTAATTTCTGGTCATATTGATGCAACGCATAAAGCGCGGTGGCGCCGATCAGAAGCGCCGCCCCGGCCATGACAGATACAAGCAGATTTATTTTGCCGCGAATTCTCACAATACCCCTCCGGCGCAGATCCCATCCCCCATAAATCGATGGGTTTTACCACACAGGGCTAGATATCGACTAAAATCATTAATGTTATATTGAGTTATCTTTAATCTAAGCGTCCGACATTCTTCACTATACTAATTGTATATTTTAGGAATTATGCAATTTATATTCAAGGTTGCGCACATTCCGCCGGGGAGCAGCAGCCAGATAGCAATCAGCCGCCGCCGATCGCGCGAAATTGCCGGAGCTCAAGGAATCTGCGCCCATATAATTGACTTCCGGGGCCTTGATCCGTATAAGCCCGCGCACGTTCGGTCACCGTGCCTGCTTTTGCGGGCCAAGTCCGTTCGCCATAATCAACAACGCTCCTTGCTACTCAAAGCAAAGCTCAAGAAGGGCCGCACTCCGCGGTGTTTAAATAAATGAAGCGTACCTACCAACCATCCAAGCTTGTCCGCAAGCGTCGCCACGGTTTCCGTGCGCGCATGGCCACCAAGGGCGGCCGCGCGGTTCTTTCCGCTCGCCGTAACCGTGGTCGCAAGCGTCTTTCGGCCTAAGGGCCGAAATGCCCGATGATCCAGGATGGCGGGCAAATTGACGAATGAACGACCCAAAAAGACTGTCGGGCGGCTGAAAAGCCGGCCGCAGTTTCTTGCCGTCCGCGAAGGCGAGAAGCGCCGAGGCAGCTTCTTCCTGATAGAGATGCTGGACCGCAAGATCGCCGACGCCGAACCCCGCGTTGGTTTTACCGTTACCAAAAAACATGGCAACGCGGTGGAGCGCAACCGCATGCGGCGCAGGCTGAAAGAAGCCGTGCGGCTTCATGCCGGATTTGCAATGCAGCCCGGACACGACTATGTGGTTGTCGCGCGACGCGAGGTGCTGACCGCGCCTTTCGAAAAACTGGCGAGCGAACTCGTAAGCCGCATCGAAACCAGGCCGAAACACCGGCGGTCGGAAATGGACCGCTCCAGGAAAGTATGATGGAAAACAACCGCAATTACATCGTTGCAATTGCACTGTCTGTGCTGATTGTTCTCGGCTGGCAGTTTTTCTACATGAACCCGCGCCTCGAAGCGCAGCGCCAGGCCGAACAGGCCGCCAAGCAGCACCAGCAGGCGCAGCAGGCTCAGACGACGCAGTCGCCTGCCGCGGGCACCGCTGTAAACGGTTCGCTGCCGGCAAACGGCCAGACGGCGCCGACGGTTCTCAGCCGCGATCAGTCCGTCGAGAAGACGGCTTCCGCGCGCGTTGTCATCGATACACCGGCACTTGCCGGTTCCATCAACCTGGAAGGCGCCCGCCTCGACGATCTCCGTCTCAAGGCCTATCACGAGACTGTCGACAAGAGCAGCCCGATCATCACGCTGTTCAGCCCGGCCGACACCAAGGACGGCTACTTCACCGAACTCGGCTATGTCGGCAGCGATGCAACCGGCGCAGTCCCAGGTCCTTCGACCCTTTGGAAGCTCACGAGCGGCGACAAGCTGACCGACAAGACGCCGGTGACGCTCTCCTACACCAACGACAAGGGCATCACCTTCACCCGCACCATCTCGGTCGACGATCGCTACATGTTCACGATCAGCGACAAGATCGCCAATAGCGGCCAGGCGCCGGTTTCGCTGTCGAGCTATGGCCGCGTCACCCGCTACAACAAGCCCGAGACGCCTTCCGCCTACGTCCTGCACGAAGGCTTTATCGGCGTCATCGGCGATGACGGCCTGATCGAGACCAAGTACGCATCAACTGAAAAGGAAGCCACAACGCCCGCCAAGGCGACCGGTGGCTGGCTCGGGATGACGGACAAGTACTGGGCTGCAACGATCGTGCCGCCGCAGTCGACCGCATATGATGCCCGCTTCTCGCACTTCACCGACGGTACGCCGCGCTACCAGGCCGACTACAAGGAAGATGCGGTCACGGTTGCTCCCGGCCAGTCGATCGACCTCAAGAACCTCGTCTTCGCCGGCGCCAAGGAAGTCCCGGTCATCGACCGCTATGAGACCAGCTATTCGATCCCGCGCTTCGACCGCCTCATCGACTGGGGCTGGTTCTATTTCATCACCAAGCCGATGTTCAAGCTGATGGACTTCTTCTTCCGCTACTTCGGCAATTTCGGCGTCGCCATCCTCTGCACCACCATCGTGGTCAAGGCGCTCTTCTTCCCGCTCGCCAGCCGGCAATATGCCTCCATGGCGAACATGAAGCGCGTGCAGCCGAAGATGGAGGAGCTGAAGGCCAAGTTCGGCGACGACCGCATGGGCCTGCAGCAGGCGACGATGCAGCTCTACAAGGAAGAAAAGATCAACCCGATCGCGGGCTGCTGGCCAGTGCTCCTGCAGATCCCGATCTTCTTCTCGCTCTACAAGGTGATCTATATCACCATCGAAATGCGCCATGCGCCGTTCTTCGGCTGGATCCAGGACCTCTCCGCGCCGGATCCGACCTCGATCGTCAACCTGTTCGGCTTGCTGCCGTTCGCGGCTCCGACCTTCCTGCATCTCGGCGTCTGGCCGCTGATCATGGGCGTCACCATGTTCCTGCAGATGCGCATGAACCCGACCCCGCCGGACCCGACCCAGGCGATGATCTTCAACTGGATGCCACTGGTCTTCATGTTCATGCTGGCAAGCTTCCCGGCCGGCCTCGTGATCTACTGGGCCTGGAATAATACGCTCTCTGTCATCCAGCAGTCGATCATCATGAAACGCCATGGCGTGAAGGTGGAGCTCTTCGACAATCTGAAGGGCCTCTTCAAACGAAAACCGGCACCATCGAAATGACGATAAAGGCCCCGCTTCGGTGGGGCTTTTTCATTCTCGGCCTTGGATATTAACGATAGAGGCTCCGGCATCAGGGAGCCTTGGGCGGTAACTCGGCCGCTGAGGGTTGGACGTCCCATCGTTCCGCCAGTACGTTGCGTGCCTCGGCGAGAATCTGCCTGTATTCGGGCCTGAATGGAGCAAGAAGCTGCTTCTCGAGTTCCACGAGCAAACCGTGCAATATCGCACATTCGGCAGGGCTCTCGAAATACTCGCTGCCGGGGGTATGCGTTGCGTTCGGATCGGACCAGCGGGAAAGAAGCTCGAATAGAACCAGTGCCTCCTTCACATCGAGGCGTATATCCACCGCATCGTCATCTTTCAGCGCATCTTGCTCCATCTGCGCACCATGACAGGCTACGTGCAGGTCCGCAACGCGTCACACATTTCGATCAAAACTTGACTTTCATGGGCAAAACCCCGAAGCCAGACCATCAAACCAGATAAAAGACTGAGCAAATGGCAGACCAGACGACCAAAGACGACAAGCCGCTTTTCGGACGTCCGTGGATTTTCATCCGCGGCGTGCCGGCCATGAAGTTTCTGCCGCCGGAAGGGCCGCCGGAAATCGCTTTTGCCGGCCGCTCGAATGTCGGCAAGTCGTCGCTGATCAATGCTCTGGTCGGACATAAGGGACTGGCGCGCACATCCAACACGCCGGGCCGCACGCAGGAACTCAATTATTTCGTTCCCGATGGTTTTTCCGGCGAGAGCGGCGACCTGCCGCCGATGGCTCTGGTTGACATGCCTGGCTACGGCTATGCCGAAGCGCCGAAGGATCAGGTGGATGCCTGGACGAAGCTCGTCTTCGACTACCTGCGCGGGCGCACGACGCTGAAGCGCGTCTATGTGCTGATCGACAGCCGCCACGGCATCAAGAAGAACGACGAGGAAGTTCTGGGCCTGCTCGACAAGGCTGCTGTTTCCTATCAGATCGTGCTGACCAAGACCGACAAGATCAAGGAAGCAGGCATACCGAAGCTGCTGGTTGATACCGCTGAAAAAATCCGCAAGCGCCCCGCCGCCTATCCCGGCATCCTCGCCACTTCATCGGAAAAAGGCGTTGGTCTTCAGGAGTTGCGCGAGGCCATTGGCCTGACGGTCGGCATCCAGGTCTGAAGACCGACCGGTCGAATGAGGCCGCCGCCGCCCGACCCCGCATAAGGCGACGGCGGCCGTGTTGCCGCTAAGGATTACATCTTCGGCAACAACACCTTGTCGACGACGTGGATCACGCCGTTCGACTGCTTGACGTCGGCAATGGTGATATGGGCAATGCCGCCGGCCTCGTCAGTCAACGTCAGCTTGCCGCCCTTGTCCATGGCCTTGATCGTGCAGCCGCCGACCGTCTTCAGATCGTATTCGTCGCCCTTGCTCATTGCCCATTTCTTGATGGCGGCAGCCATATCATCACCGGCGACGACGTGGCAGGTCAGCACCTTGACCAGCTTCTCCTTGTTCTCGGGCTTCAGCAGGGTTTCGACCGTGCCTGCTGGCAGTTGCTTGAAGGCTTCATTGGTCGGCGCAAAGACGGTGAAAGGGCCTTTTCCTTCGAGGGTATCGACGAGGCCGGCCGCCTTGACGGCTGCGACCAGGGTCGTGTGATCCTTGGAATTGACGGCATTCTGGATGATGTTCTTGCTGGCATACATCGCAGCACCGCCCACCATCGGGTCCTTGGCATAGGCTAGGCTGCTTGCGGCCGACAGCATTGCGGCAGCGGCAGCAATGCGAAAAACGGTCTTGATCATAATGTCTCCTCTTCCTCTCTGTTGCCCCGATCAGGCGGGGTCGGAAGAAGATACGGAGCACGCTGGCAGAGAGTTTCAGCCGCGATCGTTTTTCGGGAGCCGAAATTCCTCAGGGCAAGTGGATCGTACCGGAAGCGACCACATCGCCCGTCGGTTTGCCGGTCGGCGAGCCGCCAAAGGGCTCCACACTAACGGCGATGATGGCGCCTTCAGTCAATTTGGCGTGAAGTTCCGGCGACAAGACGATTTCGCCATCGCCGGTCGGTGGCAGTATGCCCAGCGCCTCGGCGGGATCGCTGCCGCGAATCAGCCAGAGCTCCAGCGATTTCTCCTCGGGCTTGCCGGCGGCGACCGGTGTAATTTTCAGGCGCCCATTGGCGACGTCGTAATTGGCGAGGAGATTGAAGGGACTGTTCTGGCCGGCAAGGGATGCGGTGAGCTGTTTGCCAGGGTTCGTGCGCAAGCTGCCTTCATTCGTGATGGCGAACACGAGTACGCCGGCGACCAAGAACAGCGAGCCGAAAGCGACCGAGCGCCATAGCATCAGCGAATTCCACAGATGGGCGCCGAACGCCACTTCTCCGAAAATCCTCTTTTCGATCTTCGGGAACACGGCGGCCGCAGGCGTCACCGCCTCATATTCCTCGTTGAATTCCGAGAGGTTCTGCTCCCAGCGGCTGACGATGGCGGCAAACTGGCGGTCGCTGCGCATGCGGCGCTCGACCTTCTGCCGATCCTCCAGGGAAAGCACGCCAAGCACATATTCTCCGGCCAGGACTTCATCGCGGGAGCGGCCTCCCTTGCTTTGATCGGGCGTACTCATCGGTCCATGCACTCTCTCAGTCTGATCAGGCTTCGGCGCAGCCAGGTGCGCATAGTATTCAATGGGACAGCGTGTTGGTCGGCGAGCTCTTGGTAGCTCAAGCCCTCGACATAGGCGCTGCGAACGGCCCGTGCACGATCAGCTTCCAACTCTTCCATGCACCTGTCAATCCGCCTTCCCTCTCCCTTCACGATTGCTTGCTCTTCAGGACCGGGTTCCAGGTCGGCAAGATCGTACGCCGTATCTATTTCGTCGGCTATGGGCTTGCGTGCCCGCACGAAATCGATGGCGCGATTGCGCGCGATCGTCATCAGCCAGGCCATTGCCGACCCTTCCGCAACAGCAAATTGCTCGGCCCGCTGCCAGACCTTGATATAGGCTTCCTGCAAAACCTCTTCCGCATCCGCCTTGTTGCCGACGATACGCAGGCAAACACCGAGAAGTTTCGGGCTGGTACGCTTGTAGAGTGCCGCAAAGGCTTTCTGGTCGCGCATGGCGATGCGGCCGATCAGCGCTTCCGTCTCCTCGCTCGCCATCCAAATCCCCGGGGTGCGACGCCTGCACCATCTTTAGAAGAAAAAATCGCTTCGGCAAACGTGCGGAGGCCATCAATTTCGGCGACGCTGATGTGACATAGCGTCAACGAAAGCGCGGAGCGATCTATCCGGATACGCTTTTCGCGCTCCAGGTATTTGATTTTGCGCATGTCGTTGTCGCAAAAGCGCTGCACACCTTTGCAACAACGACATGCTTTAATCCCGATATGATTATTCCCTCTGTCAAGAACTTGAGATAAAAGGCCCGCGAACAATTTCGAAGGGTGCACCATGTCCGAAGCCCAAAGCGAACTCCAAGCCAACCTGCTCGCACAGGCGCTGCCCTACATGCAGCGTTATGAAAACAAGACCATCGTCGTGAAATATGGTGGCCACGCCATGGGCAACGTCGAACTCGGCAAGGCGTTTGCCGCCGATATCGCCCTTTTGAAGCAATCGGGCGTCAACCCGATCGTCGTCCATGGCGGCGGCCCGCAGATCGGCGCCATGCTGACGAAGATGGGCATCGAATCGAAGTTCGAAGGCGGACTGCGCGTCACCGACCAGAAGACGGTCGAGATCGTCGAAATGGTGCTTGCCGGCTCGATCAACAAGGAAATCGTCGCGCTGATCAACCAGACCGGCGAATGGGCGATCGGCCTTTGCGGCAAGGACGGCAACATGGTCTTCGCCGAAAAGGCGCACAAGACCATCAAGGATCCGGACTCCAACATCGAGCGCGTGCTCGATCTCGGCTTCGTCGGCGAGGTGGTCGAAGTCGACCGCACCCTGCTCGACCTGCTTGCCAAGTCCGAGATGATCCCGGTCATCGCCCCGGTCGCTCCCGGCCGCGACGGTGCGACCTACAACATCAATGCCGACACTTTTGCCGGCGCGATCGCCGGCGCGCTCAGCGCCACGCGCCTGCTGTTCCTGACCGACGTCCCGGGCGTGCTCGACAAGCAGGGCCAGCTCATCAAGGAGCTGTCTGTGGCACAGGCGCACGCGCTGATCGCCGACGGCACGATTTCCGGCGGCATGATCCCCAAGGTCGAGACCTGCATCGACGCCATCAGGGCCGGTGTTCAGGGCGTCGTCATCCTCAACGGCAAGACAGCTCACTCCGTGCTGCTCGAAATCTTCACCGAGCACGGCGCCGGCACGCTGATCGTTCCGTGATGCGGTTCAGGCGCTCCGCGGAAGAGCTGTGGAGCGCCTCCAGGCCGTTCAGGACGACCGGTAGATGGCTTCGGCCTCGCTTTTCAACATTCCCATGACCGATCGGTAGGGCGCTGGCCCATAGCTTATGCGGCTGACGCCCAATCTTGCCATCGTCTCGTTATCGGGCGTGGTCGGACGCACCATGATGTTGACGGGCAGAGGGGAGCGTTCGCAGAGCGCGCCGATCAATTCCGGATCGACCAACCCGGGCGCGAAGAAGCCGCTGGCACCCGCTTCGGCAAAAGCATCGGCGCGACGGAAGGCATCATCCAGCAGGAGTTGATGATGCGCCGTATCGCTTTCCTGCAGGAACAGATCGGTGCGGGCGTTGATGAACAACGGCATCTCGCGGCGATCGGCCATGTCGCGGATTGCACGGATGCGTGCCGCCTGCGTCTCGATGGGGTGAACGCCCTGGCCGCCGATCACCTGATCCTCGAAATTGATGCCGACGGCGCCGTGGTCCATGATCTTTTCGACATTGGCGGCGACGTCTTCGGGTTCGACTGCATAACCGCCCTCGAAATCGACCGACAGGGGCAGCGGGCTCGTCACCGAGATCAGTTTGGCGGTCACCGCCAGCAGCGACAAGGGTATCGCCTGACCATCGCCGAAACCATTGGCCGCGGCAACCGACCAGCTTCCCGTCGCCAGCGCCTTCGCACCTGCTTCCGTAACGGCCTTGGCGGAGCCCGCATCCCATATATTGAAAAGGATCACCGGCTCACCCTTCTTGTGCAGCCGCGCGAATTCCTGTGCCTTTTCCACCTGACTCATCGTATCCCCTCCGAAAAGCCCGGCCGGGCAAGTTTCTCTCCATAACCCAAGAAAGCGTAAGCCCTCCCTCACATGGAAAATAGAGTAAAAGCCCGGAAATCAATAGTAAAATCATAGCTGGCATTGAAGTGGACGGCAATCTCCTCGATATGGTCCGCATGCTGCGGCATGTATATTTTCCTTCCCCTTTCAGGAGAGAGCGTGCGATAAGCTCTCCATGAACCACGCAAAAACATTATCCGAACCGTCAGATTTCTCCGATATCCGCGATTGGGTATTCGATCTCGACAACACGCTCTATCCGCATCATGTCGATCTCTTTGCCCAGATCGACAAGAACATGACCGCCTATGTCTCCACCCTCCTCCAGATGGAGAGGGAGGACGCGCGCAAGCTGCAGAAGCAATATTACCTCGAGCACGGCACGACCCTGCAGGGATTGATGATCCATCATGGAATCGACCCCAATGATTTTCTCGAAAAGGCGCATGCGATCGACTATTCGGCGCTGATGCCGCAGCCGGAGCTGGCCGCCGCCATCAAAGCGCTGCCGGGACGCAAGTTCATCTTCACCAACGGCAGCGTCAAGCATGCCCAGGCGACGGCCGGTGCGCTCGGCATTCTCGACAGTTTCGACGACATTTTCGATATCGTTGCGGCCGACTACGTGCCGAAACCCGCCGGCTCGACCTATGACAAGTTCATGAGCCTCAACCGCGTGGATACGAAGAGAGCGGCCATGTTCGAGGACCTGCCGCGCAATCTCACCGTACCCAAGGCACTTGGCATGAAAACCGTGCTGCTGGTGCCCCAAAACCTCGAGACGACCGTCGTCGAATGGTGGGAGCGCACCACGGGCGAGGACGATCATATCGACTATGTAACCGACGACCTGACGAGCTTCCTCAAGGCGTTGATTTAACCACTCATCAGGGCGGGGTTACGAAAGTTTCATCCGCCTTACAGAGGTTTAATTGGTCGCTTTCGACCATCAGCCGTATCGTTTGACCATTCCTCGACACGAAAGGAAAAACGATGAACGGGAAAAAATTTCTTCTTGCGGGACTTTCCGCCGCCCTTCTGGTGGGTGCTGCCGCCCAGGCAAGCTTTGCAGCGCAGAGCGAGGAAGCACGGGGCGGGCATGGCGGACGCTGGCACGGACCACGCTTTTCACCGGAAATCGTCTATGTGCGCATGCTGAAGCAATTCGGCCAGCCCGGCGACACGAAGGTCACGCGGGATGAGGTGAAGGCCGGCGTCGACAAGATCTTCGACCAGATCGACACGAATCACGACGGCGAAATCACGCCCGGCGAACTGCGCGCCTATCGCCAGGAACGCATCAAGGAATGGAAGGCCGAGCGCGCCAAGGCAGATGGCGATCAGGGCAATAGTCAGGCCCAGAACGATCAGAGCAAGGGCGATCAGGCTGGGGCCGACGACAATGGCGGCAATAACGAACCGCGCCATCACGGACACCATGGCCGCTTCATGCACGAAGCAGGCCTGATGCGCGGAATGATGATGTTCCATCGCATCGACAAGGATGAAAACGGCCAGATCAGCAAGCAGGAAGCCGAAGACGCCGCCAACAAGCTCTTCGACCGTATGGATCGCAACCATGACGGCGTGATCTCGCTGGACGACATGCCGGACCGCCCACTGCTGTAAACCGATCGATCAGTCCGCTCCGGGAGCCCGCCCTCGCCCATGCGACGGCGGGCTTCTCCTTGTCAGTGCCCGTTATCGTGCTCGTAGAAATCCGCGACGATCTTCCAGGCCTCGTCTGCGGTATCGACGAAGCTGATCAGGTTGACATCGTCTGGCGCGATGGTGCCGAACTCCGCCAGCGCTTCGAAATTGATGATGCTGCGCCAGAACTTCTCGCCGAATAGGATGAGCGGCAGGCGCTCCATGCGGCCGGTCTGGATCAGCGTCAGGCACTCGAATAATTCGTCGAGCGTGCCGAAGCCGCCCGGAAATACCGCGATCGCCTTGGCGCGCACCATGAAATGCATCTTGCGGATCGCGAAATAGTGGAAATTGAAGCTGAGTTCCGGCGTCACATAGGCATTCGGTGCCTGCTCGTGCGGCAACACGATATTGAGGCCGATCGAGGGCGCTCCTTCTTCGGCCGCGCCGCGATTGCCTGCTTCCATCACGCCTGGGCCGCCGCCGGTGACGACGACATATTCATGGAAATCGAAGCCGGCGGAATAGCGGGAGCAAAGCCGGGCGAACTTGCGTGCCTCTTCATAATAGACCGATGCCGCTTCGAGATTGGCGCGCTGCACCTCGTTGCGGGCGGCCCAGGCATTGGTGCCGGGGGCGGGAATGCGCGCGCCACCGAACATGACGACGGTCGATTTGATGCCACGCTCGGTGAGCGACATTTCGGTCTTCAGCAGCTCCAGCTGCAAGCGGATCGGCCGCAGTTCCTCACGGCACAGGAAATCCTCATCGGCATAGGCAAGACGGTAGGACGGCGACATCGACTGCGGCGTGCGCGGCACCGACTCGGCCCGTTGCTTGTCCGCCGAGCTCGTCTTCAACGGGTCCCAAACCCCGTCCTTACGCCTCAGCCTGCCGCTCTTCGCCTTGCTCATCTATTCATGCCTTTCGAAACGATCATGACGGGCCGTTCCCGCCCTTGGACGAAAACCGCCAAGCTCTTGCATATGCCCCTACAACGCCTTGAATCCAAGCTCAATCGGCGCGGAAAAGACATTCCATTTTCAAACTCCATGCTATAGGACCAATCGACCGCTTCCGGACCGTTGCCGGAAATCACGATAGGCACTGACGTTTTAAGGAATTCCCATGAGCGCTAACGATCTCGCCTCCCTCGAAAAGTCCATCGAGGCCGCCTTCGACAATCGCGACAATGTGAACACGTCGACGCGCGGCGAAGTGCGCGACGCCGTCGAGACGGCGCTCAATCTCCTCGATAGCGGCAAGGTTCGCGTCGCCGAGCGTGGTGCGGATGGTAACTGGACCGTCAACCAATGGCTCAAGAAAGCGGTTCTGCTCTCCTTCCGCCTCAACGACATGAAGATCGTCGAAGGCGGCTCCGGCGGCGCCACCTGGTGGGACAAGGTTCCCTCGAAGTTCGAAGGCTGGGGTGAAAACCGCTTCCGCGAAGCCGGCTTCCGCGCCGTGCCGAACGCCGTCGTGCGTCATTCCGCCTATATCGCCCCCAACGCCATCCTGATGCCGTCCTTCGTCAATCTCGGCGCCTATGTCGGGGAAGGCACCATGGTCGACACCTGGGCGACGGTCGGCTCCTGCGCCCAGATTGGCAAGCATGTGCATCTTTCCGGCGGCGTCGGCATCGGTGGCGTGCTGGAGCCGATGCAGGCCGGCCCGACCATCATCGAAGACAATTGCTTCATCGGCGCCCGCTCCGAAGTCGTCGAAGGCTGCATCATCCGTGAAGGTTCGGTGCTCGGCATGGGCGTGTTCATCGGCAAGTCCACCAAGATCGTCGATCGTGCCACCGGCGAGATCACCTATGGCGAAGTTCCGCCGTACTCGGTCGTCGTCGCCGGCGCGCTGCCGAGCGGCAATACCATGGCGAACGGCCAGCCGGCCCCGAGCCTCTATTGCGCTGTCATCGTCAAGCGCGTCGATGAAAAGACCCGCTCGAAGACCGGCATCAACGAGCTGCTGCGCGACTGATTTTGGAATTTTCGGAAGCGCGGTTGCCATATCGCGCTTCCCTCATGCTTGCCGGGTGAGCATGCCTGTGCGATTGCTGGAATCGCTGCAAAGATTTTCGAGTCGTCACCGATCCTTTGCCATCGCTTTGCCATTTCCCGCCGGATAAGTTGCCTCCGATGACTGTTACCAATCCCATCACAAACCTGCAGACCCTGATCCGCTGCGCCTCCGTTACCCCTGCCGAGGGTGGCGCGCTGACCGCGCTTGCCTACATGCTCGCACCGCTTGGCTTCAAGATCGAGCGCATGACGGCGAGCGAGCCGGGAACGCCCGATATCGAAAATCTCTATGCGCGGCTCGGCACAGACGGACCGCATCTGATGTTCGCCGGCCATACAGATGTCGTTCCGGTCGGCGATGCCGCTTCCTGGAGCCATCCGCCCTTTGCCGCCGAAATCGCCGATGGCGAGCTTTTCGGCCGTGGCGCCGTCGACATGAAGGGCGGCATTGCCTGCTTCGTGGCAGCGGTTGCGCGTCATATCGAGAAGCATGGCAAGCCCGCCGGCTCGATCTCCTTCCTCATCACCGGCGACGAAGAAGGGCCAGCAATCAACGGCACGGTCAAGCTGCTGCAATGGGCGGCCGAGCGCGGCGAGACATGGGATGCCTCGCTCGTCGGCGAACCGACCAACCCCGACCGGCTCGGCGACATGATCAAGATCGGCCGCCGCGGTTCGATCTCCGGCACCATCACCGTTCACGGGGTTCAAGGCCACGCCGCCTATCCGCATCTTGCCGACAACCCGGTGCGCAGCATCATCAAGCTGACGGAAGCGCTGCTCGATCCACCCTTTGATGCGGGTACGGACAGCTTCCAGCCGTCGAACCTCGAAGTGACAAGCATCGACGTCGGTAATGCCGCCACCAACGTCATTCCCGCCAAGGCAACCGCTGCCTTCAACATCCGCTTCAACGACACATGGACTGCCGATACGCTGAAGGCTGAAATCATCGCACGCCTGGATGCGGCCGCGGCAGATCAGACGCTGCGCCCCGGCCGTCCGCCGGCGAAATACGACATCGTCTGGTCGGAGCGTCCGAGCCAGGTCTTCCTGACGCGCAACAATGCGCTGATCGCCTCGCTCTCCTCCGCCATCGAAAACATCACCGGTCAAAGGCCGGCGCTGTCGACGACCGGCGGCACGTCCGACGCACGCTTCATCAAGGACTACTGCCCCGTCGTGGAATTCGGGCTTGTCGGCCAGACCATGCATATGGTCGACGAACGAGTGGCGCTCTCGGATCTCGAAACATTGACCGAGATCTACCAGACCTTCATCCAGCGCTGGTTCGAGAATGCCGACCTTTAGGGAAGTCCAATATTATCTATCCGGTCTATGGCTGCTGATCCGCATGGATGCGCGCGGCTTCCAGTATCTGGACATATCGGACCGCGGCATGCTGCGCTCCTTCTGGGCCATCCTCTGGAGCCTGCCGTCGATCGGCATTTCATGGTTATGGTGGCAGCAGGCCTATCTGACGGCCATGCCGCCCGAAACATCCACCGGCCTCGCCTTCTTTCTGCGTCTTGCGCTGGTCGAGGCTGCGAACTGGCTGACACCCCCCATTCTCGCTGGCTTATTGCTTTTGGTCTTCCGTTTCGGCGACAAGTTCACACCGATCGTCGTTACCGTGAACTGGCTTTTCGTGCCGGCGAATTATCTGAACGCATTGCTCGTCGCCATGATCGTCTTCGTCCCCGGTTCGAAGGCCTTGGCGGCACTTTTATCACTGGCGCTGACGATGGCCACCATCTTTGCGCTAGCGCGCATCCTCAGGATGATCTGCGGCACGCATCCGCTTTTCGTCGGCACGCTGACGCTGATGCTGCTCATTCCAAACCTGCTGCTGACGGATTTCCTGCAGCGTTTCCTTGGGGTTTATCCGCCGGGTTGAGGCCCGTGTCTACCGGACCACGACCTCACCATCCTCCTTGGCAAAGGGACCGATATCCGGATTCGGCAAGATATCGAGCACGCGTTCGGAAGGGCGGCAGAGGCGCACGCCCTTTTCCGTGACCACGATCGGGCGATTGATCAGGCTCGGATATTCGATCATCCGGTCAAGCAGATGATCGTCGGTGAGATCGAGGTCGCCGAGACCAAGCTCGTCATAGGGCGTTCCCTTTTCCCTCAGAACGTCGCGCACGGTCAGGCCCATGGCAGAGACGAGCTTCACCAGCTCTTCCCGGCTGGGCGGCGTCTTCAGATATTCGATGACGACGGGCTCCTCCCCGGACTGCCGGATCATCGCCAGCGTGTTGCGCGACGTGCCGCAAGCGGGGTTATGATAGATCGTCACCGTCATCGGCAGCCTCCCTCTCGCCGCCCGGCAGACCGGCATCGTCGCGATAATCCACCTGCATGAAATAGAGCCCGTCCGGCGGGGCGACGGGGCCACAGGCCTTGCGATCCTTAGCTTCGAGCGCCGCGCGCACATCGCCGGGCGTCCATTTGCCCTCGCCCGCCAGCTTCAAGGTGCCGGCGAAGGAGCGGATCTGGTTGTGCAGGAAGCTTTGCGCCGTGGCGCGGATCTCGATCAGCTCGCCGCTGCGCGTCACGTCCAGCCTATCGAGCGTGCGCACCGGGCTATTCGCCTGGCAATGTGCCGAACGGAAGGTGGTGAAATCATGCCGTCCCACAAGGGTCTGCGCCGCGGCATGCATGACCTCGTGGTCCATATCCTTCGGCACCCACCATGCACGGCCGGTTTCCAATGCGAGAGGCGCGCGGCGGGCGATGATGCGATAGAGATAGTGACGGCGAATGGCTGAAAAGCGTGCATCGAAGCTTTGGTCGACCTCGACGATATCGAGAATGGCAATACGGTTACCGGCAAGCTTGAGATGGGCATTCAGAGCATTGCGCAGCGTATAGGCCTTCCATTCCCTGGAGAGGTCGGCATGCATGACCTGACCCATGGCATGCACGCCGGAATCGGTACGCCCTGCTCCTCGGATCGAAACCGTCTCGCCCGTCAAGGACAGGATGGCGCCCTCGATCGCGCCCTGCACAGAGGGGCCGTTTTCCTGGCGCTGCCATCCGACATAGGGAATGCCGTCATATTCGACGGTCATTTTGTAACGCGGCATCAGGCTTGCTCCGAGGCGAGCACGGTGCCCGGCGCGATCGGCGTTCCGCGCAGGAAATCGGCTGCTGCCAGGGGCTTGCCGCCGGCCTTCTGCAGCTTTGTCAGCCTGACGGCGCCGGAAGCGCAGGCAATGACGAGATCATCCGTCAGGACCTGACCGGAGGCTCCGTTGCCCTCTGCCAATTCCGAGCCCAAAACCTTGATGCGCTCGGGACGACCGGCGATGTCGGCCTCGAACCATGCACCGGGAAAAGGCGACAGGCCGCGAATATGATTGTGAACATCGGCCGCCGGCTTGCCGAAATCGATGCGGGTTTCGCTCTTGTCGATCTTTGCGGCATAGAGAACGCCTTCGGATGGCTGCGCGGTCAATGGCAGCTCGTCATGCTCCAGCTTGTTCATGGCCTCGGCCATGGCCTTTGCGCCGACGAGCATCAGTTTGTCATGCAGTTCACCCGCAGTCATGGTGTCGCCGATCTCCACTTCGCGTGTCAAAGCGATCGGCCCGGTATCGAGCCCCTTGTCCATCTTCATCACCATCATGCCGGTCTTGGTGTCGCCAGCCATGATCGCCCGCTGGATAGGAGCCGCACCACGCCAGCGCGGCAGCAGGGAGGCGTGACCGTTGTAGCAGCCGAGGCGCGTACCGGTCAGGATTGCCTCCGGCAGCAGCAGGCCATAGGCCACGACGACGGCGACATCGGCATTCAGATCGCGAAAGCGCTGGCGTTCGTCGGGATCCTTGAAGTTGACGGGCGTGAAGACCGGCAGGCCCAGCAATTCGGCCGCCTGATGCACCGGCGATTTCTGCAGGTCGAGCCCGCGCCGGCCGCCGGGGCGCGGTGGCTGCGTGTAAACGGCGCGAACCTTATGTCCGGCATCGATCAAGGACCGCAGTGTCGGCACGGAAAATTCGGGCGTTCCCATGAAAATAATGTCGAGCGACATGCGATCCCTCCGGCTGAGATATCAAGTTTCGAATGACCCGGTAGCGACGGCACGCGCCATCGGGGTCAGACGCTAGCCGCCTTCAAACGGGTTTATGAGCTCGAGATCAAGCCCCTCGAAGTCTTTTGTGTTGCGCGTCGCCAATGCCGCGCCGTTTGCAAGGCAGATGGCGGCGATCATGGCGTCCTTCGTTTCCATCCTTCGCCCAATCTTGTGGCGCTGAGCGGCGATTATTCCGTATTGATGGGCAGCATTGCTCGAAAATCCCAGAACGCGGCCCGAAAACTCTGCCTCTATCGCGTCCAGCTCCGCAATTAATGCCGCCTTGCGCTTCCCGTCAGCCAGGAGCTCCAGTCCGAACCGGATCTCGCCGATGGTGATGGTTGTCAGAAAAACGGCCTCGATGGCGACGCTATCAAGCCAGGACAATATACGTTCGCTATGCAGCCGCCCTTGCAGCTCCGATACGACATTCGTGTCCAGAACGATCATGCGCAGGCCACAGGGCTATTCGAAATGGGGCGGCTCGCGATCCGGCGCATTTCGAAACGCGTTGATCGCCTCGATTTCTTCTTCGCTAAGTTTTTCTACGCCGAGAACGGCTCTCAATCGCTGCCCCGCCGACTTGCTTCCATCCCGCTCGCGCCCGAGCGACTGACGTAACAGGGAGATTGCCTCATCCGAGAGGCTGCGGCCATGCCTGCTGGCATTGGCCTGCAACTGCTTCTTCAAGCTGTCGTCGATGCCGCGCAACAACAGATCACTCATTCGCGCCTCCTTTTTGATATCAATGATATCATAGGCGTCTCAGGCCGATCTTTCAATGGCCGGGGATTATAGAGCCTTCGACTTGGCAGCCTTGGTGAACTTCTTGATCACCATCTCCCGCTTCAGGCGCGAGATATGGTCGATGAAGAGGACGCCGTTCAGGTGGTCGATCTCGTGCTGCACGCAGGTTGCAAGCAGGCCCTCGGCTTCCGTGACCAGCTCCTTGCCGTCGCGGTCGAGATGCTTGACGGTGACGCGCGCGGGACGTTCCACTTCCGCATAGTAATCCGGAATGGAGAGGCAGCCCTCTTCATAGACCGAGCGCTCATCCGAAGACGCGACGATCTCTGGATTGATGAACACCAGCGGCTTCTTCTCTTCGCCTTCGCGCGCAACGTCGATGACCAGCATGCGGCGGGGAACGCCGATCTGGATCGCGGCAAGGCCGATGCCCGGCGCGTCATACATGGTTTCCAGCATGTCGTCGGCGAGGCGCTGAATTTCGGTATCGATCTGCTCGATGGGTTTGGAAGCCTGGCGGAGCAGCGGGTCGGGCAAAATGATGAGTGGCTTGATCGTCATGACGTTTCCCATAACGCATCTTGTTGTGCGATGGAATCGCCAAGATGGCGGTGAGGCGGTGTTTTTTCAACGGCAGCAATCCGAACGGCAGCGGGTGGCCTCGAAATTTTGTTCACGGTTTGATCTGGATATTCACAACAATTTTGCTATGCTTGCGCAAAGAACTCCATCAGCGCCCCAGGTTTCATGTCCTTCATCATCTTCGGTCAAGCCATTTCCACGGTTCAGGTCCTGACCGGCCTCGTCATCCTGCTTGCGATCGCAGTCATCGTCCTTTTCGTCCGCGGCAAGGCAAGGGCGGAGGACGATGAGCTCGATACCGAGCACACGATGGCGGCGCTGCTGCGGTCGCAGGCGGAGATGCAGGGGCGGCTTGCCACCATGGCCGAAGTCTTCGGCTCCAGGCAGGCCGAGCTCAATCAGGCCATCGGTCAGCGTCTCGACGGCATGTCGCAGCGGGTGACGGCGACGATCGGTGAGCAGACGCGCTCGACGCATGAGAACCTGCGCCGCCTGCAGGAGAGGCTTGCCGTCATCGATGCGGCGCAGACCAATATCCAGACGCTCGCAAAGGATGTCGTCGGCCTGCAGGCCATTCTCTCCAACAAGCAGACGCGTGGCGCTTTCGGTCAAGCGCGCATGGAGACTATTATTGCCGACGGCCTGCCGATGGGTGCCTATACATTCCAGGCGACGCTTTCGAACGGCTCGCGGCCGGACTGCACCGTTCGCATGCCCAACGGCTCGCCACCGCTTGTCATCGATGCAAAGTTTCCTTTGGAGGCCTGGAACGCCATCCGCAGCGCCGGCAGTCCCGAACATGGCAAGATCGCCGCACAGCAGTTCCGCCGGGATCTGGAATTGCATATTCGCGACATTTCGGAGAAATATCTGATCCCTGGGGAAACACAGGATACAGCCTTTCTCTTCGTGCCGTCCGAGTCGATCTTCGCCGAGATCCACGAGAATTTCGAGGCGATCGTGCAGAAGGCTCAGCGTGCCCGCATCGTCATCGTCTCACCTTCGCTGCTGATGCTGTCGATCCAGGTCATCCAGGCTGTCCTGAAGGATCAGCGCATGCGCGAGCAGGCTCATGTCATCCAGAGCGAAGTGGCGCATCTGATGGACGATCTTTCACGCCTGGATGAACGCGTGCGCAAGCTGCAGGGCCACTTCGCCATGGCGCAGAAGGATGTCGACATGATCGTGACCTCGGCCGACAAGCTGGCGAGGCGCGGCGAGCGCATAGAGGCGCTGGAATTCGAGACCGCCAAAGAGCCGATGAAGGCGCGCACGGAGGACAGGCCCAAGCCTGTCGACAACCGCACCAACCAACTCAAGCTCAGGGTAGTTGACGAGGACTGATCGCTTCGGGCAGTGTCGCGCCCAATCGACGCATGATCCACAAAGACATGAGGCGGCCTTCGGGCAGGATCATGCGGGATCAACACCCAGGGCAGGACACCGCATGATCACTATTTTCGGTTCCATCAATATGGACCTCATCGCCACCACGGATCGTTTGCCGAAGCCGGGCGAAACAGTCGCCGGCAACGGCTTTTCCACCGCCGCCGGCGGCAAGGGTGCCAACCAGGCGCTCGCCGCGCGCCGCGCCGGGGCAACCGTGCGCATGACCGGGGCAGTCGGCAATGACGGCTTTGCGGAGCCTGCGCTTGCCTTGCTCGATGCGGCCGGCGCCGATCTTTCCACCGTCAGGCGCGTGTCCGAGCCGACCGGCACGGCTCTCATTCTGGTGGGAGGCGACGGCGAGAACATGATCGCAGTCGTTCCCGGTGCCAACGGCACGAATACGGCCGAACACGCAACAGCTGCCGTGGCGGCGCTGAACCCCGGCGATACGCTGATGCTTCAGCTCGAAATCCCTGTCGCTGCCGTCGAGATGGCGCTGAATGCGGCAAAGGCGAAGGGCGTGCGCACCGTGCTCAACCTCGCGCCCCTGATCCCGGAGGCGGCGCGCCTCGGCCGGCTTGCCGATATCGTCATCGCCAACGAGACGGAATTCGAAAGACTGGCCGGCCAGGACAACATGTCGGCAGCCGAGCGCGAGGCTGCTCTCGTCCGCCTGCATGGCGAAACCGGCCAGACGCTGATCGTCACGCTTGGCGGCGACGGCGTCATCGCCATCCGTGACGGCGAGCTTTCGCGTGCCAAGGGCCTCGTCATCGAGCCGGTCGATACGGTCGGCGCCGGCGATACCTTCTGCGGCTATTTTGCCGCAAGCCTCGATCAGGGCCTGGATTTTCATGCCAGCCTGCGCCGCGCTGCCGTCGCCGGTTCGCTGGCCTGCCTGAAGCCTGGCGCGCAGCCCTCCATCCCGATTGCCAGCGAAGTCGCCGAAAAGCTTTAGGCCTAAATTTTACAACTCTCGCGAAGCGCAATTAATTAAATTTTTGCGCTTCCATATCATTCTCCTCTGGCCTGGCGTGTATGGCCTTCCGGCTGCGGCAGGAATTTTAACGGCGGCCCCATGACGGGGCCATCCTGCGCCGACCTTGCATCTGGATAATGTGTATCCGACGCATCGTTTTTTCGAGGAAATGATGTTCATCTTTCGTATGAAGTCGCTTGCGGCCAAGCTGATCTTGGTCACCGGGCTGGCGATTGCGCTCGTATTGCTGGTTTCCAACTTTCTACTGATTTCCCAGACTCGCAATCGTGTCGAGGCGCTGACGATGGATCAGGCAAATACCGAAGCCAAATCCATCTCCCATGAAATCGCCGCCAATGTCGGCGAAATGGCCAGTGCCGCCCGCTCCATGGCCGCCATCATCGGCCGCGGCCACGAAGGCCATACCTTCGACCGAAAGGGCATGATCAACATCCTCAAGGCAAATGTCGAACAGAACGCCTTTGCCTTCGGCAGCTGGTTCTGCGAACAGCTCGGCGCGCTGGACGGCAAGACGACCGAGCTCGCCAACAACAAGGATGAAGGCGTCAACGACAAGGGCGCCTTCACACCCTATTGGTCCAAAACCAAGGACGGCGGCATCCAGTTCTCTACCTTCGACAACGACTACACCGCTGCCTGGTGGAAGCTCGCCGCCGACAGCGGCAAGGGTGCCATCACCCCGCCCTATCTCGCTCAGGGCACCGACGTTCCCACGACCATGAGCTCGATCGCCTATCCGGTCATGTCAGGCGGCAAGCTGATCGGCGTTGCCGGTGTCGACATCTCTCTTGCCTCGCTTTCCTCCAAGCTGCAGAAACTTCAGCCTTTCGGCACCGGCCGTGTTCTGCTGGTTTCCCAGGATAACAAGTGGCTTGTCGCGCCGGCACCCGACCTGCTGATGAAAGATTATAACGGCTCGGGCGCTGACGTCATCAAGACTGCGCTGACCTCCTCTTCCGCAAACGTCCTCAGAAACCTTTCGGAAAACGGCGGCGAAGAATTCGATCGCGTCGTCTACCCCTTCGCCGTTCCGGGCCTCAACGCGACCTGGGTCGTTCTGATCGACGTGCCGCACAGCGCGATCGCAGCGCCGGTGCGTGACCAGACCTATATGATGATCGTCGCCGGCATTCTGGTGCTCGCCGCCGTCATGCTGGCTCTCTATGCCGCCGTGCGCGGCTTCGTGCAGACGCCGCTCGCCGGTCTCGTCGCCAGCGTCAATCGCCTCAGCGCCGGCAACTACGCCGAGCCGGTTGCCGGTCAGGTGCGCGCCGACGAAGTCGGTTCCGTCGCCAAGGCGTTGGAAGGCTTCCGTTTCAAGCTGGCCGATACCAAGCGCCTCGAAGGCGAGGCCAACGATCAGCGCCTGGCGGCCGAGGGCGAGCGCCGCCGTTCGGAAGCCGAGCGCGGCGAGAGCGTCGCGCTGCAGCGCCAGATCGTGAGCATTCTGGGGCAAAGCCTGGCCGAACTCTCGAAAGGCAATCTCAGCCAGCGGATCACCGACGAGTTCCCGGGCGAATACGCCCAGCTCAAGCAGGACTTCAATGCCGCGCTAGCCAGCCTCGAAGAAACCGTTCATACCGTCAATGTCAGCGTCGGCAACATTGGCGGCGGCACCGGCGAAATCAGCAACAGCGCCTCGGATCTCGCCCGCCGCACGGAGCAGCAGGCGGCAAGCCTCGAAGAGACGGCGGCGGCCCTCAACCAGCTCACTGCGCAGGTCAATTCGAGCGCCGAAAACGCCCGCATCGCCGCAAGCAGCGTCAATGCCGCGTCCCAGGATGCCGAGCATTCCGGCGAGATCGTCCAGCGTGCCATTTCCTCCATGCATGGCATCGAGCAATCGTCGCAGGAAGTGTCGCGCATCATCGGCGTGATCGACGAGATCGCCTTCCAGACCAACCTGCTGGCGCTCAACGCCGGCGTCGAAGCTGCCCGTGCGGGTGAGGCCGGCAAAGGGTTTGCGGTGGTAGCACAGGAAGTTCGAGAGCTCGCCCAGCGCTCGGCCAATGCCGCCAAGGAAATCAAAACCCTGATCAATGCTTCTGCGGGTCAGGTCAAGGAAGGCGTGGATCTGGTCGGCCGCACGGGCGATGCCCTGCACAAGATCGCCCAGCAGGTGATGGAGATCAACGGGCTGATCCGGCAGATCTCCGCCTCCGCGAGCGAGCAGGCCATCGGGCTGAAGGAAATCAACTCCGCCATGAACCAGATGGATCAGGTGACCCAGCAGAACGCCGCGATGGTCGAGGAAACCACGGCCTCCAGCGTGGCGCTTGCCGAGGAAGCCCAGACGCTGAAGGCCCTTGTCGCGCGCTTCCGCACCGCCGGCGCCGCGCAGGACAATGCCGGCGCTTTGCGGGCCACCGCCCGGCAGATGAGGGCGCCTGTCTCCCCACGCAAGGCGACGGCGCCCGCAGCCGCACCGATGCGCAAGCCCATTCCTCAGACCCAGGGCGCCAATGCGCTGGCCCAGGACGATTGGGAAGAATTCTAAGCCGGCTCAGTTTGATGAATAAAAAAGCCGCCGGAGCGATCCGGCGGCTTTTTGTTGCCCCTTTCAGATGCGAGCGAACCGTTCCGTCAAAAGCGCGAAGAAGCCGTCCGCATCGACATCGCGCATGACCTTGGCATTGTGCTTACGATCGGTGACATGCCACCAATCGACAACGGTCATGCCCACCGTCAGCTCCGACGTAACCTCGATCTCGACATTGCACTCTCGCCCCTTGAACAGCTCGGGTTTCAAGAGGTAAGCGATAACGGTCGGGTCGTGCAGCGGGCCACCGTCCGAGCCGTATTTCTCGATGTCGAAGCGCTCGAAGAATTCCAGCATCTCGACCATGGCCTTGGCCGGCGGAGTGCCCACGGCAGCGATACGCGCGACCCGATCCTTGCGGGTCAGCAGCTTATGCGTGACATCGAGCGGCATCATGACAATGGGCACGCCGGAGCGGAATACGACGTCCGCGGCCTCCGGGTCGACATAGATATTGAATTCGGCTGCCGGCGTGATGTTGCCACCCTCGAAGAAGCCGCCGCCCATCATGACAAGTTCGCGCACGCGCCCGACGATGTCGGGCGCTTTCTGGAAGGCCATCGCGATATTGGTCAGCGGTCCAAGCGTGCAGACGGTAACTGCCCCTTCCGGCTCCCTGCGCAGCGTGTCGATGATGAAATCGACGGCGTGACCGGCCTGCAGCTCCATGGTCGGTTCTGACAGCTCCGGGCCGTCAAGACCGGTCTTGCCGTGTACATGCTCGGCCGTGACCAGCTTGCGCTTGAGCGGCGCGTCGGCGCCGGCGAAAACCTTGACGTCGCGTCGATTGCAGAGTTCGCAGACGATGCGGGCATTACGGCTCGTCAGCCGCAGCGGCACGTTGCCGGCGACCGTGGTGATGCCAAGCACGTCGATCTCCTCACGGCTGCCGAAGGCGAGGAAGATCGCCGCGGCATCGTCCTGACCGGGGTCGGTATCGATGATGATTTTTCTAGGTTCGGTCATATCTGTGGCTTTCCTCCGGTAAAGATCGACAGGCTTTGTCGCGGGTCCGGTCAGGCTTTGTCAAGCGCTGGACAGCCGTGTGGCGAACGAATCGTCACGGCGGATTTCCCTCTCGCAAATGCGAAAGCACGATGGCTTGCACTCACAAGCGCGTACTCCCATATTAGGGACAACCGGGTGCTGAAGATCAGGTCCGGAACGGTCGCTTGACACCCAAGGACTTTGAGACAATGAGCCGGACGACTCCCTTTGCCAGCCCGCTGCTTCTGGGCTTCGATACTATGGAAAAGACGCTGGAGCGGATTTCCAAGGTCAGTGACGGATATCCCCCCTACAATATCGAACGCATGCGTGCGGACCGCCTGTCTGGCGAGCCTGAGCGATTGCGCATCACGCTGGCTGTCGCCGGCTTTTCCGAAGATGAGCTCGATGTCACGACGGAGGAAAACCAGCTGCTGATCCGCGGCCGCCAGATCGAACAGGGTGAGCGCGACTATCTCTATCGTGGTATCGCCGCCCGGCAGTTCCAGCGCGTTTTCGTGCTTGCGGACGGCATGCAGGTGCTCGGTGCCACGCTGAAGAACGGCCTGCTCTCTGTCGACCTCATCCGGCCGGAACCGGACCGCATAGTAAAGAAAATTAACATTTCGGTCTCACAGTAGGACAACGGCCCAGGCCGGATGATCTCAGACCGAATCGGCCTGAAATCTGAATCCGGTCTGGAATCAAATAGCTGGAGCATGATGCCGTCTGAAAGCCGCTTGCAGCTTTCGGCATTGCGCTTTGGAGCCGTTGGTCCCTCATACTGGAGGTACGAGCATGTTGTTGAAAGAAGCCACCGCCCGCCTGACCCAAACCGAACTTGCCGATATCGGCACCGGCGAGGTCGCCTACATCAGAAAAATGGACTGGTCCGAAGTATCCCGCTGCTTCCCGGAAGCGCCTGATATCGATCCTGATGTCGATCTCTGGGCACTTTTCGGAGCCGACGGCACGCCGATCCTTTTGACGGACAATCGCTCCAGCACCTTCTACCGTGCTGCCGAAGACGAATTGAAGACGGTCAGCCTGCACTGACCTGAGGCGTCGCCCAACGGTGAAATTCACCGTTCGCAAGGACCGCATCGAACCGGCCCATCCTGCGACGCATGCGCATGATCCAGACCGCCTCGAGAGGCGGTCCTCACGAGGGTGATGCGATCACCGAGACCTCAAATTTCTGCCCCCGGAAACGAGCAATCAGACCCTCTTGAAGGTCAGATAGGCCGACGAGCGCCCTTCGCGCCTGGCCTTGGCCTCGTAGCGCGTGCTCGGCCAACCCTCGTAAGGCGTCAGCCAGTCGGCGGCATTCTGCGCGGTCCACTCGAAGCCGCCATGCGCCTGGCAATGCTGCAGCGTCCAATTGACATAGGTATCGATGTCGGAGGCGAAGCAGAAAAGGGCGCCTGGCTTCAGGACGCGATGAAAGCGGGCAAGGTTCACCTGGGAGACGAAGCGGCGCTTCCAGTGCTTCTTCTTCGGCCAGGGATCCGGATAGAGCAGGTCGATCTGATCCAGGCAGCCGTCCGGCAACCAATCCAGCACCTGCGTCGCGTCGTCATTGTAGACACGGATATTGTGCGCGCCGGCTTCGTCGACGCGCGCAAGCAGCTTCTGCATCGAATTGACGAAGGGTTCGACGCCGATGAAGCCGGTCTTCGGCTGCTCCAGCGCCCTGTGGATCAGATGCTCACCACCGCCGAAGCCGATTTCCAAGCGCAGACGCTCTGATGGCACCGGGAAAAGATCATTCAGCGGCTGCGGCGCCGGGGCGGAAAGATCGACGATGTACTGCGGCAGCAATGCTTCCAGCTTTTCAGCCTGCTGGCCGCGCAGGGCCTTGCCCTTGCGCCGGCCGAAGAATGCTTCCGTCGCCCGCGACCGGCGCTCGGTATCGATCATGCGGCTTCCCGGAGTTTCACGGCTTCCTTGAGAGCCTTCACCAGGTCCGTACGCTCCCAGGAGAAGGAGCCGTCACGGCCGGCCTTGCGACCAAAGTGACCGTAAGCCGAGGTCTTGGCGTAGATCGGCTTGTTGAGGTCGAGATGACGACGAATGCCGGTCGGCGAAAGATCCATGTTCTTGCGGATGGCCGCTTCGACCTGATCCTCGGTGACGCCCTTACCCGTGCCGTGCAGGTCGACATAGATCGACAGCGGCTGGGCAACGCCGATGGCGTAGGACAGCTGAATCGTGCAGCGATCGGAAAGACCGGCGGCAACGACGTTCTTTGCGAGATAGCGGGCGGCATAGGCTGCGGAACGGTCGACCTTGGTCGTATCCTTGCCGGAGAAGGCACCGCCGCCGTGCGGGGCTGCGCCGCCATAGGTGTCGACGATGATCTTGCGGCCGGTGAGGCCGGCATCGCCGTCTGGACCGCCAATGACGAACTTGCCTGTGGGGTTGATGTACCACTTGCAATCGGAGGCGATCTTCAGATCGCCGAGCGCTTCGACAATATAGGGCTCGACGACGGAGCGAACCTTCTTCGAATCCCAGCTATCATCGAGATGCTGGGTGGAAAGCACGATCGAGGTCACTTCCGACGGCTTGCCATCGACGTAACGGACGGTCACCTGGCTCTTTGCGTCCGGGCCGAGCTTGGCGACTTCGCCATCGCCCTTCTTGCGGGCGGCGGCGAGCAGCTGCAGGATCTTGTGCGAATAGTAGATCGGTGCCGGCATGAGATCCGGAGTCTCGCGGCAGGCATAGCCGAACATGATGCCCTGGTCGCCGGCACCTTCATCGCCCTGCTGGTCGGCGGCATTGTCGACGCCCTGGGCGATGTCGGCAGACTGCGAATGCAGGAGCACGTCGATGCGGGCCTTCTTCCAATGGAAGCCATCCTGTTCGTAGCCGATGTCCTTGATGGCACGGCGGGCGGCGGCCTTGAACTTCGAAGGATTGATAACGTCGTTGCCATCCTTGTCCTTCTTCATCAGGCTCGGCGGCAGGCGAACTTCACCGGCGATGACGACACGGTTGGTGGTGGCGAGGGTCTCGCATGCGATGCGCACGGTCCATGGGTTCACGCCGGTCTTCGTGGCCTCGCGGTAAACCAGGTCGACGATTTCATCGGAGATGCGGTCACAGACTTTATCCGGGTGACCTTCGGCAACAGACTCACTCGTAAACAGATAATTCGCGCGCATGCGGGATTCCCCTCAAAGAACAAATCTCTGCTTTTGATATTCGTCTCCAGCTCGAAAAACAAGTCGCACAAGGACATAAATATATCTTTATATCCCCGCCTAAGTGATAAAATTTTGCCGCAAATGCGGAAAAGGCGGCCAAAATGACCGCCTCTCGACTTTACCGGTTTTAACCTTGCTTCGAAGGGCTATTCGGCATCCGCCTCGGCTGCGAGCGCCTTGACCAGCTCGACGACCTTGCGTCGGACCTTGCCATCGGAAATTTTCACGAAAGCGCGATTGAGCTGCAATCCTTCGGAAGAGGACAGAAAGTCGACCACGTAGTTGGAGCTGGACGCCTCGGCCATACCGCCGGCGGTGGCCGAATGTTCACCCGGCGCATCTTCGAAGAAGAAGGAAACCGGGACATTGAGGATACTGGAAATATTCTGCAGGCGGCTGGCGCCAACGCGGTTGGTGCCTTTTTCGTATTTCTGAATCTGTTGAAACGTAATTCCCAGGCTTTCGCCGAGCTTCTCCTGGCTCATGCCAAGCATCGTGCGGCGGAGGCGTATGCGGCTACCGACATGGATGTCGATCGGGTTAGGCTTCTTTTTGTTTTCAATCATCATAATACCCTAACATAGGTTGAATTCAGGACCTGCCACCCGGTACCCTTCACCACCCCTATAACGCCACGTTGCAGCCGACACCCCCAAGGCCTCCAGTCTACGTTCGAAAGGCGGACACTAAGCACTATGCAATTTTAGGGTTTTTTGGTCAATTCACCCTGGAAATAAAACCCATGCGTGAAATCAGCGCCGTCAAGGCGACTACCCCGACAATCAACCAAAAGTATATTTTCCTGGCTTTGTCGTCTATGCGCGACAGGGTTGCGCCACCCAAAGTGGTATCGATGAAGCCTTGTTGATTATAATCAATACCAGAAAGCACACGCCCATGAGGGTCGACAAAAGCTGAAATGCCGGTATTGGCGCTTCGAATCAGCGGCAGTCCCTGTTCCACTGCCCTCACCCTTGCCTGGAGGAAATGCTGGTATGGACCGGGCGTGTCGCCGAACCAGGCATCATTCGTGACATTGAGGATGGCATTGGCCTGCCGGATCTCCGGCGTCATCTCATTCGGAAAGATGATCTCATAGCAGATCAGCGGATAAAATTTGAGGCCGTCGGGTAAGGTCAGCAATTGCCGCTTGGCCGCCGCGGAAAATCCTCCCGGCAGTTCCACGACATTCTCGATGCCGAGATAGCTGAGGATGTGTTCGAAGGGCACATATTCGCCGAAGGGCACGAGATGGGTCTTGTCGGATGCGCCGATGATCTGGCCGCGGCCGTCGATGACATAGATCGAATTGTAATAGCGAGGTTCGACGCCCGGTCCCATGTCTTCGACGCGGACGGCGCCGGTGATCAGGATCTGATCATCGTCGAGCTGATCCGCGATGCGGGCAAGGGCATCCCGGTTATCGGTCAGGATGAAGGGTACGGCGGTCTCGGGCCAGACGATGATGTCAGGCCGTTTGCCGCCGTTTGCCGGCGGCTGAACCGAAAGCGCCAGGTGCCTGTCGAATATGGCGGCGCGATCGGCAGCCGTATCCATCTTGGCTTCCTGGTCGATGGAGGGCTGGACGATACGCACGACCGGCACGGTCTTGGCATCGGTGAGCGGAGCTTCCGGTTGGCTGAGCGCATAATAGCCATAGCCGAAATGAGCAGCGGCAATGAGGACGGCAAGGCCGATCCCCGGCAGCCGCCCCTGACGCGTGCCGAGCAAGGCCGGTGCCGCGAAAACGAAGACGGCAAGTACGGTGACGCCCAGCATGCCGATCACATGCGCCGACTGCATCATCAGCGGAATGGGCATGGCGCCATAGCCGATGGCGTTCCAGGGAAAGCCGGTGAAGAGAAAGCTGCGCAACCATTCCGCTATACCGAAGCTGCAGGCGAGCGCGGCGATGCGCCCGATGCCGTCCGACCAGAGGACGCGGGCAAGCACGGTCGCCACGCCGTAGAAAACCGCGAGAAAGGCGGGAAGGCCGAGGATCGCCAGCGGCAAGGCCCAGGCGAACTCGTCGGCATCGATCAGCAGCGCATGGCCGAGCCACCAAAGGCCGGCGACGAAATAGCCGAAGCCGAACAGCCAGCCGGTGAAGAAGGCCGGCCACAGCCGTCCGAGCAGGCCGCTGTCCGGGCCCGCGGCAACACCGTCCAGCAGCCAGACCAGCAGCGTGAAGGAGATAAACATCGCGGCGAAAAAGCCGAAAGGCGGCAGCGCCAGAACGCCGACGGCACCGGCAAGAATCACAAGCAACGCACGTTTGAAACCCCAGACGAGGATCACCCGGCCCGAAAGCCATTCCATGCGCCAGCTCCGTTCAACTGCGAATCAACTGGCCGCAGTCTTTCAAAAACGGAGCGATTTGTCCCGCTTTCGCGCCATTTATTGGCTGGCGGCGTTGCGCTCGGCCGGCGGTTCCTCGGCGATCGCCTCCGGTGCCGGCAAATCGCGCTCGGGCGCTCCTGCCTCGCCTTCCTGCTTGACGGTCGGCCGGCGGCGAGCGGCATGGCGCTTGCGCGTGATGCGCACCCGCTTGATGCGGCGCGGATCGGCATCGAGAATGTGAAATTCAAAGCCTGGAAGCGCCTGCACCACTTCGCCACGTACAGGAATGCGGCCAAGCGCTGAGAAGATCAGGCCGCCGAGCGTGTCCACTTCGTCGACCTGCTCGGCGATATCGAAATCCGGACCGATCGCGGCTGCGATCTCCTCGAGCTCGACGCGGGCGTCTGCCACGAAGACATCCTCTGAGACGCGCTTGAACATCACTTCTTCGTCATCGTGCTCGTCGTCGATGTCGCCGACGACCATTTCCACGATGTCCTCATGCGAAGCCAGACCGTCCGTGCCGCCGTACTCGTCGATCACGAGCGCCATCTGCGTGCGGTTGACCTGCATGCGCCGCAGGAGATCGGAGGCGAGCATCGAGGGCGGCACGAACAGGATCTTGCGGATGATGCCAGCCTCGGCCAGCGTCTTCTGCAGATCGACGCGCGAAAGATCGAAATTCGGCTTGGCCGAGCGCGCCGGCTTTTCGGCCGCAGGGGCTGCCGTTGCAGCGGCCGCCGTCTTGGCACTGCCGCTGCGGCGCTTGTTGCGGGCCTGCTTGGCGACATAGGAGAGCAGGTCGCGGATATGCACCATGCCGCGCGGATCGTCCAGCGTATCGGCATAAACGGGCATGCGCGAACGGCCGCTCTCCTCGAAGAGGATCATCAGCTCGCCGATGGTGATATTCTGATCCACTGCCTCGATATCGGCGCGCGGCACCATGACATCCTCGACGCGCACCTCGCGGAAGCGCAGGATGTTGTGCAGCATTGCACGCTCATCGGGCGAAAAGGCATCATCACCGGCGGCGTTGGTCATCAGCGCGTCGGCAAGGTCCTCGCGCAAGCGGGCGGCGTCCTGTGCCGGGCGCAGAATGCGCGCGGCACGTGCCCAGAATGAAGAATGGGATCGCTTGCCGTTGCTACTACTGCCTACCTCGTCGGAGGAGGCTGCTTCGGCTCCGTCTTTGGCCTCAGGGGCCGATCTTGTCGTAAAGTCGCTCATTGTTCCTGGTCAGACAGGGTTCAGATCAAATGGGGTCTTGTCCCGCATAGGGATCAGATAGGCCAAGCTTCGCCAAAATGCGAGTCTCCAGCCCCTCCATTCTTTCGGCTTCGCTATTATTCATATGGTCGTAGCCGAAGAGATGCAAGAAACCATGCACCATCAAATGCGTCAGATGGTCGTCGAAACTCTTTTCCAGATCGATCGCCTCGCGCTCCACAGTCTCCCTGGCGATGATGATATCACCCAGCATAGGACCTGGCTTGCCGCCGGGCTGAAGCGGGAAGGCCGGGAAGGACAACACATTCGTCGCCTTGTCCTGCGAGCGCCACTCCGCATTGATCTCGCGGATTGAAGCGTCATCGGTAAAGACCAGCGACAATTCAGGAGCCATTTTTGGAAATCGCTGCTTCTCGTATTTCCTGAGATAATTTGCAGCTTCGCCTAGCACGCGCTCGGCAAGCGACTGCAATACCTCTTCGGAAGGCCAATCGCCCTCCTCCACGCTGATCTGTATATCGAGTTCGGCCATGAGCTTTCGTAACCGCAGATCAGATCTGCGGATCGTTTTCCTCTGCCTTTGCGGCATAGGTGGAATCATAGGCCCGAACGATGCGCGCCACCAGCGGATGGCGGACGACGTCCGTATCCTTGAAGCGGACGATGGTGATGCCCTCGACGCCATCCAGCAGCTGCAGCGCTTCCACCAGGCCGGACTTGACGCCGCGCGGCAGGTCGATCTGGCTCGGATCGCCGGTCACGATCATCCGCGAGTTCTCGCCGAGGCGCGTCAGAAACATCTTCATCTGCATGGATGTCGTATTCTGCGCCTCGTCGAGGATGACGGCGGCGTTGGAGAGTGTGCGTCCACGCATGAAGGCGAGCGGCGCGATCTCGATGACGCCTGCGGTGATGGCGCGTTCGACCTTGTCGCCCGGCATCATGTCGTAGAGCGCGTCATAGAGCGGACGCAGATAGGGATCGACCTTTTCCTTCATGTCGCCGGGCAGGAAGCCCAAGCGCTCGCCGGCTTCGACGGCCGGACGCGACAGGATGATCTTTTCCACGGCACCGCGCTCCAGAAGCTGGGCGGCGTGTGCCACGGCGAGATAGGTCTTGCCCGTACCGGCAGGGCCGACGCCGAGGACGAGCTCGGACCGTTCCAGCGCCCGCATATAGGCATCCTGCGTCGGCGTGCGGGCGATGATCGTCTTCTTGCGCGTCGAAATCTGCGCCATCGTCAACTTGGCTTTTCTCTCCATAGTCGGCAGCGTCAATTGATCGTCGGCGGCAACCGCCATGCGGATTGCCCCTTCCACGTCGGATCGCTCTACATTGCCGCCTTTTTGCAGCTTGTCATAGAGGTAATCGAGTGTCCGGCGTGCCTGATTGGTGGCCAGCACGTCGCCCGCTATGACGACGGAATTGCCGCGGGCGCGGGCATCGATGCCGAGCCGCTCCTCGAGCAGCTTCAAATTCTGGTCGAACTGCCCGAAAAGTTCGCTGGCGAACCGATTATTCTCGAACGTCAGGGTGAAGTGATTGGCGTCGCTCGCGGTGCGGGGCTGGCGCGATGAAGAAGAAACCAATTCCTGTCCGTTCAAGCGGTGCGGCTCCTTGTGCCCGTCCGGAACCTAGAGCAATTCAGCAAAAAGGCTGTTCGTGCTGGTTCCGGTGATTCGTACGTTAATAATGTCACCGATTTGCGATGCTTTTGCATCAACATTCACAGATTGCAGCCAGGGAGAGCGTCCAATCAACTGGCCTGGCATCCGGCCCGGCTTTTCCAGAAGGATATCCACTGTTTTGCCCACACAGGCCTCGGCAAACGCATGCTGCTGCCTCAGCAACAATGCCTGCAAACGCTCCAGTCGTTCGGTTTTGACCTCTTCGGGCACCTGATCCTTCAACTCCGCGCCGGGCGTACCCGGCCGCGTGGAATATTTGAACGAGAAGGCCTGTGCATAATTCACCTCCTCGATCAGTCTCAATGTATCCTCAAAATCCTGATCTGTCTCCCCCGGGAAGCCGACGATGAAATCGCCCGAAAGGGCGATATCCGGGCGTGCAGTACGGATCTTCTCGATGAGCGTCAAATATTCCGCAGCCGTATGCCGGCGGTTCATGGCTTTCAGGATGCGATCCGAACCGGCCTGAACCGGCAGATGCAGGTAGGGCATCAGCGTGCGCAAGTCGCGATGCGCGCCAATCAGCCGATCGTCCATGTCGCGCGGGTGGCTGGTGGTGTAGCGCAGCCGCGCGAGGCCGGGGATTTCCGCCAGGCGATAAAGGAGATCGCCGAGGCTCCAGGCTTCGCCCTTCGGGCCGATGCCATGCCAGGCATTGACGTTCTGGCCGAGCAGCGTGATCTCGCGAACGCCGCCATCGACCAGCTTTTCGGCCTCTTCGACGATCTGCGAGACCGGGCGCGAGACCTCGGAGCCGCGGGTATAAGGCACGACACAGAAGGTGCAGAACTTGTCGCAGCCTTCCTGCACCGTCAGGAAGGCGGTAACGCCGCGGGCGCGGATCTTCGTCTTCTCTGCGATCGGCAGATGCTCGAACTTGTCCTCGATCGCATATTCCGTATCGACGACGCGCTGGCCTTCCTTGGCGCGGCGAAGCGCGTCCGGCAGGCGATGATAGGTCTGCGGGCCGATGACGACATCGACGGCAGGCGCGCGCCGCAGGATTTCCTCGCCCTCGGCCTGCGCGACGCAGCCGGTGACGCCGATCATCATCTCGCGTCCGTCGGCAGCCTTGCGCTTCTTCATCTCGCGCAGGCGCCCAAGCGCGGAATAGACCTTTTCGGCCGCCTTCTCACGAATATGACAGGTGTTCAAAAGGACGAGATCGGCCTCTTCCATGTCCTCTGTCGGCTCGTAGCCGTCGCGGGACAGCGCATCGCTCATCCGTGTGGAATCATAGACGTTCATCTGGCAGCCGTAGGTCTTGATGAAGACCTTGCGGCTGTTGGAGCCATCGCGGGGACCGAGCTGCAAAGCGTCGGTCGCCGGGGCGTCGAGGGTCAGGCTATCCTTGGTCATGGGCCGCTATGTAGTGGCTTTTGCTTTCGGAGAAAATGAAAAAGTTGGAATCACCTGGAAATCAGGCGATCTCGCGACCCAGCAGCCGGCTGGCGAGCATCGCTCGGATGCGCCGCGCAATGGTGGCGCTGACTTCCTTGCGGTTGGTGCCGGCACGATAGTCGACCGCCTGGCCGAAGCAGACATCGACATCGATGGCACCGCACTGGATGATGCCCTTCAGGTGCGGCACGAGCTCGATATCGCCGGGCCATGCCGTCAGCGGGCGATAGTAGCGGCCCATCGGCGTTCCATGGACGCGGGTATAGGCGACCGCGACCGGCTGAACATGCACGACGGCATCCGGCGCCTTCGGCAGGGCGGCAGCGGCCGCGCCGAACAGCGAGGATTTGACTTCAAGCAGCCGATTGCCGTCGGACGTGGTTCCTTCAGGGAACAACACCATGATTTCGCCGTCGGCCATGCGATCGGCAATCTCGTTCACCTGCTCGCCGGTCTTGCGCTTCTGCTCGCGCTCGACGAACACGCTCTTCTGCCACTGCGCAAACAGGCCGAAAATCGGCCAGTCGCGCACTTCCGACTTAGCGATGAAGGCAACGTCGGCCACCGCCGAGAGTACGAGAATATCGAGCCAGGACGAATGGTTGGACGCCAGCATCAACGGCCGGCTCGTCTCCATCTTGCCGACAACATGGATGCGTACGCCAAGCCAATAGCAGACGATGCGATGCCAGTAGCGCGGCAGATAGCGCCTGAGCTTCCAGTCGAAGCGCAGGCAGAGGATCTGCAGCGGCAGCATCACGGCGCTGACGATGCCAATGACCACGGCCGCACAGCCGATGCGCAGCCAGGTCATCAAATCGCTCGCTCCTGCATGAAAGCCTTCACGTCAACCTTCGTCCTTCTTCAGCGGGATGCCGTAAAGCTCCAGCCGGTGGTCGACGAGTTTGAAGCCGTGTTCGCGGGCAATGCGCTCCTGCAATGCCTCGATCTCCGGCGAATGGAATTCGATCACCTTGCCGCTCTTCAGATCGATGAGGTGATCATGATGCTCTTCCGGCACGGTTTCGTAACGGGACCGCCCATCGCGAAAATCGTGGCGGGCGAGAAGGCCGGCATCTTCGAACAATTTGACGGTGCGATAGACCGTCGAGATCGAGATTTTCGCATCCACCTCGACCGACCGCCGGTATAACTCTTCGACATCGGGGTGATCCCCGGAGCTCTCGATGATGCGCGCAATGATCCGTCGCTGCTCCGTCATGCGCATGCCGCGCTCGGCGCAAAGCTCCTCCAGGGATTTTACGGCGTCTTCCATCAATCGCTGTCTTCGGTCTGCTGGGACTGTGACAAGGGGCCAGAGCGCCGAATTGCCGCTCTATCTATTTGTTTTGCCGCATTTGTGCGACGCCAGATGATGCCACCTGGCTGCAAAATGCTCTAGCGAAGAACGCGGCGCATGACAAGCGCCGTCGACTTCTGGCCGTCTTCGCCGACATAATAGGCCTTGCGCTCGCCGACGGTCTCGAAACCGAGCTTGCGGTAGAGGCCGAGCGCCGGCTGATTGCCGCCGTCGACCTCCAGGAACATGGTTTCGCCGCCACGGCTACGGGCCTCGCGAAGAGCGGCCTGCATCAGCCTCCAGCCGAGACCGGAGCGTCCGAGCTTGGCGTTGACGGCGATCGTCAGGATTTCGCCCTCCCCCGCAACATGCCGCGCCAGCACGAAGCCGGGAAGCGCCTTCTTCAGGATGGCATTGGTCTGGCGGGCGACGAAGCCGAAGGTCGTTTCCTGCCCAAGGAGGCTCTGAAATTCACTCTCGTCCCAGACCCGCGGGAACCGCTCGCCATGCAGAAGCGCCACCTCGGCGCAATCCTTCGGCTCCATCGGGACGATTTCGTATTCGGCTTTCAAGGTCAGGTAGGATTCGAGCATGTCTATTGCCTGGCAATTGCGTATCCGGCCTGCGGTCTGGCATCGGGTCCGCGAAGATAAAGCGGCTTCGGCTTTTCGCCGGCAGGCTTGCCAGCGCCCAGCCGGGCGACGGTGGCAATCGGAAATGCGTCTGGCCGCTCCGCCGGCGGCGCGTCGCTCAACCGGGCGACGGCCGTTCCGGTGACCATGCCATCGAATGCGCCGGCGATTGCCCGCGCTTCGTCGATCGTCACGGCCCGAGCCTCGTCCAGCGGGTTGCCATCGGCAGCGAAGCTTTGGAGATAGATCTCCTCGCGCTTGGCATCGATGGCAGCCAGAACCGACTTGCCCGGATTCTGCGCTCTGGCAGTCGCCGCCATGACCTCGAGGGTCGTGACGCCGATTGCCGGAACATTGAGGGAAAGTGCAAAACCGCGTGCGGCTGCAACGCCGATGCGGATGCCGGTGAAGGAACCGGGGCCAACGGTCACGACGACACGCTCGATCGCCGAAAGCGCCGTACCGGCTTTCGCCAGCGCCTCGTCGACAACGTGCATCAGATGCTCGGCATGGCCTCGTCCGATCGTTTCCGTGACCTCCCCCATCACAGAATCACTGCCGCTATCATACACAGCGGCAGCGCAATCCACACCTGCCGTGTCGAGCGCCAGTACGATCATGTCAATTTTTCCGTTAGGCCGGGATTAGACGGCTTCGACTTCCTGCACTTCCGGGACGAAATGGCGCAGCAGGTTCTGCACGCCATGCTTCAGCGTTGCCGTGGAAGACGGGCAGCCCGAGCACGAGCCCTTCATGTTTAGGTAGACCTTGCCATCGCGGAAGCCGCGGAAGGTGATATCGCCGCCATCCTGGGCAACGGCCGGGCGCACGCGCGTATCCAGCAGTTCCTTGATGGTCAGCACGATCGCCTCGTCGCCCTCGTCGAAGAATTCACCGCCGGCATCCTGCACTTCGGACAGCACAGACGCCGAGCCCATGACCGGCTTGCCGGACATGAAATGCTCCATGATCGAACCGAGGATGGCGGGCTTCAGATGCTGCCATTCCTGATTTTCCTTGGAGACGGAAATGAAGTCATAGCCGAAATAAACGCCGATCACGCCCGGGATTTCGAAGAGGCGGCCAGCGAGCGGCGAAGCTTCGGCTTCTTCGGCGCTGCGGAACTCGGCCGTGCCGCTTTCCATCACCACTTTGCCCGGCAGGAACTTGAGGGTCGCGGGGTTCGGCGTCGCTTCGGTCTGAATGAACATCTTGATCTCCATGCGGCGGGCGAAAACCCTGTCCCGACTTTAGAATATTTCAAAAGAAAATAGGCCTTTTGGCCATTCTATTCAAGAGAGTGTTTCTCAAGAAATGACACACGCGATCAACTCAGCGCGTCGATTTCCTCGTTGCTCAGCGTATCCGGAAGCACCGTCACCGGGATCGGAAAGGCAGCGGCACGACCGGCGATCGACGAGACCAGCGGGCCAGGTCCCTCCTTCGCCGAACCTGCGGCAAGCACGAGAAGCGCGATGTCCCGGTCATCCTCGATCACCGCATTGATCTGCTCTGCGGCCGATCCCTCGCGAATGACGATCTCGGGATCGATGCCGATATTTTCGCGGACGGTCTGCGCTGCCTTTGCGGTCGCCGACTCGGCCTCCTCGCGCGCTTCCGCCCGCATGATCTCCTCGACGCCAAGCCATTGCTGGAAATCGCCCTCGGGGATCACATAAAGCAGCACGAGGCCGCCATTGGAATTCTTGGCGCGCCGTCCGGCATAGTGAACGGCACGCTGGCATTCGGGCGTGCCATCGATGACCGCCATGAACTTGCGGCGATGACCTTCGAGCCGTGAGAGACGTTTTGAAACCATAGGCCGACTCTGACACCCGAAGGCGATGTTTTGCAAGTCCCCGTTTCGTAACGGGAGCCCTCTATTACGACAACATCAATAGAGAAAGCCGATAATGTCGCGAATCTGCTTCATGGTCACGTCGGCGCGGGCACGAGCACGGGCGCTGCCATCGCGGAGCACCGCGTCGATATGGCCGGGATCGGCCATGAGGCGGCGCATTTCCATCGTAATCGGCGAAAGCACATGCACGGCCAGATCGACCAGCGCCGGCTTGAAGACGGAGAACTGCTGGCCGCCGAACTCGGATAGAACCTCAGCTTTCGACTTATCGGCAAGAGCCGCATAGATGCCGACCAGATTGTCAGCCTCGGGGCGGCCGGCAAGACCGGCGGTTTCGCTCGGCAAGCCATCCGGATCGGTCTTGGCCTTGCGGATCTTCTTCGAGATGTTTTCCTCGTCATCGAGCAGGTTGATGCGCGAAAGGTCCGAGGCGTCGGATTTCGACATCTTCTTCGTACCGTCGCGCAGCGACATGACGCGCGGCGCCGGGCCATCGATCAGCGGCTCGACCATCGGGAAATAGGCATGCACCGGCTCGTCGCCGACGGTGATGTCGATGCCATAGCCCGTGCGGCGGATATGCTCCATGTAGTCCAGATTGAACTTCATGGCGATGTCGCGGGTCAGCTCCAGATGCTGCTTCTGGTCGTCGCCGACCGGAACATGGGTGGCGCGATAGAGCAGAATGTCGGCGGCCATCAGGCTCGGATAGGCGTAAAGGCCGAGCGAAGCCTGCTCGCGATCCTTGCCGGCCTTGTCCTTGAACTGCGTCATGCGGTTCATCCAGCCGATGCGGGCGACGCAGTTGAAGATCCAGGCAAGCTCGGCATGGCCGGGCACGGCCGACTGATTGAAGACGATGTGCTTTTCCGGATCGATGCCGGCGGCAAGGAAGGCCGCGGTGATCGAACGCGTCTGGTTCGGCATGTCCTCATGAACGAGCTGCGCCGTCAGCGCATGCATGTCGACGACGCAGTAGATGCAGTCGTTGTTTTCCTGCAGGGCCACGAACTTGCGGATTGCGCCGAGATAGTTGCCGAGATGGAGATTGCCGGTGGGCTGGACGCCGGAGAATACGAGCGGCTTAAATTCGGTCATGTCGTCCTCAAAAGGCTTGTGGAGGGCCTGGGCGAGCGGCGCTCGACCCTTGGTTTCGAGCGGCTTATGCACGGCGGACAGGTTGGGATCAAGAGGCTATATGAGGCTGCATCAGGAAGAATGCTGGATCAGATCCCAGGTGTTGCCATAGGGATCGGCGAAGACTGCCACGGTGCCATAGACCTCATGGCGCGGTTCCTCCAAAAAACGCACGCCCTTTGCTTTCATCGCGGCATGATCGCGAGCGAAATCATCGGTCTTGAGAAAGAAGCCGACGCGGCCGCCGGTCTGGTTGCCGATCGCGGTGCGCTGGCTATCGCTGGCGGCCTGGGCGAGTAGGAGCGCGGCCCCTTCCCCGCCTTTCGGCCTCACGACGATCCAGCGCTTGCCCTCCGGCTGCACCTCGTCCTGCAGGCAATCGAAGCCGAGGGCATCGCAATAGAAGGTCTTGGCACGATCGTAATCGTCGACAACGAGGGTGACGAGGAAGAGGGATTGAGGCATAGGGGCTCCGCGAACAAAATAAACTGCGCATATGTGGAGGGTGCGCACCCCCTCTGTCCCTATCGGGACATCTCCCCCACAAGGGGGGAGATCGGTAGCGTGTGGCACCTACTCATATCTAATCATTAACGTGCTCATAGGGGTGGGCCTACTGGTTTACAAAGGGCGCGGCAAACTCCCAACAATCTCCCCCTTGTGGGGGAGATGTCGCGGCAGCGACAGAGGGGGGTTACGCGATCTCAGCTCGCGCGACAGCCGGCGTCGCTGTCTACTCCCCGTTCACCACCTCGGCATCCGGCGCTGGCTTCGCCCGCTTGCGCTTCAAATTGCGGCGCACCATGCCCAAATCCACGCCGCCGATCAGGAAGGCGACAATGAAATACACTGCCATCGCAATCAATATGAGCAAACCCAGGACGCCGGTCTTGGTGAGCAGCGTCGAGCCGGACCCCAGAAGCGGCTCCCACCGATGAGATAAATATAGGATGACGCCACCCATGACGGCGGAGGAGACGAGCAGCATGGCGGTGCGTCGCACCAGCGACCATTCCCAGACGAGATGCCCGCGGCGATAGAGCGTAACGAAGAGCTGTACAGCGTTCAGCCATCCGGCAACCGCTTCGGCGAGCGCAATGCCGCGTTCGGCCAGCACCGGGAAAAGCAGGATGGACAGCGCCGAATTGACGGCGACCGCGACCGCCGTGTAGCGCATCGGCGATTTTGTATCTTCTCGGGCATAAAAGCCGGGCTGCAAGGCCTTGATCAGCACGAAAGCCGGCAGACCCAAGCCGAAGATGGCGAGGATGGAGCCGACCAGCGTTGTATTGTTCGCGTTAAAGGCGCCGCGCTCGTAAAGCACGCGGATGATATCGTCGGAGAGCAGCCACAGGGCGACAGCAGCCGGCAGGGTCAGGAACAGCACGAATTCGATCGAGCGATTCTGGATATTGGCGGCTTCCTTGATATGGCCCGACTTCAGCGAACGCGCCAATTCCGGCAAAAGCACGATTCCGACCGCGACGCCGACGACGCCGAGCGGCAGCTGGTAGATGCGGTCTGCATATTGCAGGGCAGCGATCGCGCCTTCCTTGCCCGAGGCGATCGCCTGGCCGATCACCAGATTGATCTGAGTGACGCCGCCGGTGATGGCTGCTGGGATCGCAAGAAGCAGGAGCCGCTTGACATTGGGTGTGAAGCGCGGAAAGCGCAGGCCGATACTGATGCCGGCATGACGCACGCCTATATAGACGACGGCCAGCTGCAGCACGCCTGCCACCAGCACCGACCAGGACAGATACCATGCGGTGGTCAGCGGATCGGCGCCGAAATAGATCGCGTAGAACAGCGCGCTGATCATCACCAGGTTCAGGAAGATCGGAGCCACGGCCGCGGCGAAGAAATGATGCAGCGAATTCAGCATGCCGCTCATCATCGCCGTCAGCGACATCGACATGAGATAGGGGAACATCACGGCCGCCAACCGGACCGTCAGGTCGAATTTCTCGGCATCGTCGGCGAAACCAGGCGCGATGACCCAACGCACCAGGAGCGGCATGGCCAGTTCCATGACGATGGTGATCAGCAGCAGGACCGAGAAGAGAACGCCGAACACTTCTTCCGAGAAGCGCTTGGCGCCGTCGATGCCATTCGCCTCGATTTCCTTGGCAAAGAGCGGCACGAAGGCGGCGTTGAAGGCGCCTTCGGCAAACAGACGGCGGAAGAGGTTCGGAAAGCGGAAGGCGGCGTAGAAGACGTCTGCCATCGGGCCGGTGCCGAGAGCAGCGGCCATCAGCGTTTCGCGGGCGAAGCCGAAGATGCGGCTGCCAAGCGTCGCGCCACCGACCGTGATGAATTTCTTGACGAGGCTCATGCGGCGGAACCGGCTTTCTTCTCAGTGTCTGACTTTTCGACGGCGACGCCACGGGTGGCGGCGGGCGCGATGATGCCTGAAGGCATGCGCTCGCGCATCTCATCCTCCTCGCCGGCCATGACCGCCTTCAGGCGCGCGGTGATATAGGCTCGCTTGTTCTCGTTGGAAATCTTCTGCCCGACCAGATCGGTGACATAGAAGGTGTCGATGACCTTTTCGCCGAAAGTGGTGATGCGGGCCGACTGGATATCGAGCGACAGGTCCGAAAGGACGGCCGTGATTTCCGACAGCAAGCCGGGGCGATCGAGGCATTCGACTTCGATGACCGTGAACTTGTTGGAGAGGCTGTTGGTGATGATCACCGACGGCGGGATGACGAAAGCCTTGTTCTTGCGGCGGTTCTTCGTCCGGGTTGCGATGACCTCAGGCAGCCGCTTGCGGCCGGCCAGAACATCCTCGATCATCTTGCCGATGGTGGCGGCACGCCGCAGCTCGTCGGCGTCGTCGGGAAATTCGCGGCTGACATGGATGGTGTCGAGCGCGCGGCCATCCGATGTCGTGAAGATCTGCGCGTCCGCGATATTGGCGCCGGCCGCGGCACAGGCGCCGGCAATCACGGTCAACAGACGCGGATGGTCGGGCGATAGAACGGTGATCTCGGTGATGGCGTGGAAGCTGTCGGTGCGCACCATAGTGGCAAGCACCTTGTCCGCCTTGTCCGACTGGCGAATGAACTGCGTGTGGCGGACCTGGTCCTCCAGCGGCACGGACAGCAGATAGGGCTGGTAGTGCAGCTTAACGTAAGCCTTGCGATCCTTCTGGCTCCAATCCGAAAGGGCCTGTCCCAGCGCTTCGGCGGCCGCCTCGGCCCGCTCCTTGCGCGACACTTCGGAGAAGCCGCCCGCCAACAGCAGTTCGGTCTCGTAATAGAGCGTGCGCAGCAGCTGGCCCTTCCAGCCGTTCCAGACGCCGGGGCCGACGGCGCGGATGTCGCAGACGGTGAGGATCAGTAGCATCTTCAGCCGGTCGAGCGACTGCACCCGGTCGGCGAAATCGATGATGGTCTTGCGGTCGGTCAGGTCGCGCGTCTGGGCGACCATCGACATGGTCAGATGCTCGGCAATCAGCCAGACCACCAGCTCCGTCTGCTTCGGCGAAAGGCCGAAGCGTGGGCAGAGCTTGCGTGCAACCGCGGCGCCGGCTTCCGAGTGGTCCTCCTCGCGGCCCTTGGCGATGTCGTGCAACAGGACGGCGACATAGAGCGCATCGCGATCCTCGATATTGGGCATCAGCTTGTTGGTCAGCGGATGGATATCCTCGGCCTTGCCCTTGTCGATCTCCGACAGCACCTCGACGGCGCGGATCAGATGCTCGTCCACTGTATAGTGGTGATACATGTTGAACTGCATCATCGAGACGATCTTGCCGAATTCCGGAATGAAGCGGCCGAGCACGCCGGCCTCGTTCATGCGGCGCAGGATCAGAGCTGGATCGCGCTTCGAGGTGAGGATGGAGAGGAACAGCCGGTTCGCCTCCTCGTTCTCCCGCAGATCGTTGTCGATCAGGTTCAGCGACCGCGTGACGCGTTTCAGCGCATCCGGATGGAATTCCAGGCCATTGATGTCGGCAACGAAGAACAGCCGGATGAGGCTGACCGGATCGCGCTTGAAGACGTCGGGATTGGCAAGCGCGATGCGGCCGCGATCCTCGACGAATTCGACGGTGCCGGCGATCTTGCGCGAACGGTTGGCAAAGCGGCTGATGACGCCGGTGAGCCCGGGGGTGGCTTTCGCCTGCTGGTCTTCAAGTGCGGCACAGAGGATGCGGGTGAGATCGCCGACATCCTTGGCGACGAGGAAATAGTGCTTCATGAAGCGCTCGACCGCCGAAAGGCCGGGGCGGGCATTGTAGCCGAGGGCTTCTGCGATATCGCGCTGGATATCGAAGGAAAGCCGCTCTTCCGCCTTGCCCGTCAGGAAATGCATGTGGCAGCGCACGGCCCAAAGGAAGTCCTCTGCCTTCTGGAAGAGGCGATATTCCTGCTTCGAAAGCACGCCGAGCTTCACCAGTTCGGCGGGATCGCGGACGTGGTAATAATATTTCGAGATCCAGAACAGCGTGTGCAGGTCGCGCAGGCCGCCTTTGCCTTCCTTGACGTTGGGCTCGACCAGATAGCGGGTGTCGCCGGCCTTGCGATGACGTACGTCGCGTTCGGCGAGCTTGGCGGCGATGAATTCCGGACCGGTATTGGTGACGATTTCCTTATCGAAGCGCGCCTCCAATTCCTTGGCGAGCGGCGCATTGCCGCAAATATAGCGGGTCTCGAGAATGGCCGTGCGCACCGTCATGTCGGATTTGGCCTCTCGGATGCACTCCTCGACCGTGCGCGTGGCGTGGCCGACCTTGAAGCCCATGTCCCAGAGCATATAGAGGATGAATTCGACCGCCTTGTGCGTGTCGCTCTCAGGCTTCGGCTGGAAGAGGAAGAGAAGATCTATATCGGATCCCGGCGCCAGCGTATCGCGGCCATAGCCGCCGACCGCCGTCACGGAGAAGGCACCCGCCTGCTTCGGATAGACGTGACGGACGGTGAAGTCGTAGAGAATGGTGATGATCTGGTCCTGCAGCCAGGAAATCCGGTGCGCGCAATCGAGGCCGCCGCCTTCCTCAATCAGCAACCGACGCGCCGACTCGCGGCCTTCCTGGCTCGCCTTTTTCAACAGCGCCAGGAGAGCGGAGCGCTCCTCATTCTTGTCCAGGCCGCGTTTGGCGAGAGCCTCGCATTCCGCCCTTAGCGCGGAGACATCGAGAATGGTCGAAAAATCGATATGATGCGTTTCCATGCTGTGCCGATCGGCTTTCTGTTCACTGACAGCGGCCCGTTGCCGGTGCGCCTGTCTTCTCGTCTGCATGCGCTATAGCCCCTTTGGCCGGTGATTGACAAAGGCATTCTACGCCCGCGTCTCTCGAGGGTAGATTGCATGGAATCGACGATCCCTATGATGTCTACCAGGCCGACGTTGACGAAGCGTGACGGCAATCGACGCAGAAGCCGGCAGTTTTAGGGCCTTGCCGGCTCGATCACCCGCCTGAGCTCGTTCAAACTATATAATATGTTGCGCGACTGGGCGCCGATCTGCGTCACCATTTCGCGCTCGCATTCCCAATAACCGGCCTTGGCGATCTTCGAGCAGATGTCGGAAATGCGGCTGCAGGACAGAGTGATGTCAAGCAGGCCGCGATCGGATTCGCAGTCCGGGGGCTCCCCCTCGCCACAGATCTTGCCGCGCGCGGCGATCGGAGAGAAGCGCTCGCCCAGAATGCGGACTTCGGCGAGAAGAACTTCGAGATACATCATATTGCCCTTGGAATATCGCCTGCGGTCAGCTGCTTTTGGTAAGCGTTTTCTTCAGTTCATAGAGCACATCCAGAGCGGCGCGCGGCGTCAGATCGTCCAGATCCAGCATTTTCAGCCGTTCCTCGACCTTGGACGGCTCGCGCCGGCCAACGGCTTCCTCCCGGCGGACGGCCACCTGGAAGAGAGGCAGATCATCGATAAGCTGGCTTGCCGGATTCTTGCGGTCAGCATCTTCGAGCCGCGTCAGGACATCACGGGCGCGCGCCACCACGGAAGCCGGCAGGCCGGCGAGACGCGCGACCTGAATGCCATAGGAGCGATCGGCAGCTCCCGGTCCGACCTCATGCAGGAAGATGACGTCGCCATCCCATTCCTTGACGCGCATGGTGGCATTGGAAAGCCGGCCGAGCTTCTCGGATAGCACGGTCAGCTCATGGAAATGGGTGGCGAAGAGGCCGCGGCATCGGTTGGCTTCATGCAGATGCTCGACTGCGGCCCAGGCGATCGAGAGACCGTCGAAGGTCGCGGTGCCGCGACCGATCTCGTCGAGGATGACGAGGGAGCGTTCCGTCGCCTGGTTGAGGATCGCAGCCGTCTCGACCATTTCGACCATGAAGGTCGAACGTCCCCGTGCCAGATCGTCGGAAGCGCCGACGCGCGAGAAGAGCCGGTCAACAATGCCGATATGGGCCGAAGCGGCGGGTACGAAGGAGCCCATCTGCGCGAGAATGGCGATCAAAGCATTCTGGCGCAGGAAGGTGGACTTACCGCCCATGTTCGGGCCGGTCAGGAGCCAGATGGCGCCATCCTTGCCGTCGGCTTTCGGCGAGAGATCGCAATTGTTGGCGACGAACGGACCGCCGGCCTGACGGCGCAGTGCCTGTTCGACGACCGGATGACGGCCGCCTTCGATCGCGAACATGCGGCTGCCATCGATGACGGGCCGGCAATAGGCCTGCTCCTCGGCAAGCAGCGCAAGCCCGGCTGCGACATCGATTACCGACAGCGCGCGGGCACCGGCCTTGATCGCCTCGGCAGCAGCCACCACGGCCGCGACCATGCGGTCGAAAGCCTCGAGCTCGATCGCCAGCGCCTTGTCGGCGGCGTTGGCGATGCGGCTTTCGAGGTCGGCAAGCTCGGTCGTCGTAAAGCGCATGGCGTTCGCCATGGTCTGACGATGGATGAAGCGCGCCTTGGCTTCGCTCGTATCCGTCATCGGACCGGCATTGCCGGCGGTGACCTCGATAAAATAGCCGAGCACATTATTGTGCTTGATCTTCAGCGACTTGATGCCGGTCTCCTCGGCATATTGCAGCTGCAGGCCGGCGATGACGCGGCGCGACTGGTCGCGCAATGCCCGCACTTCGTCCAGCTCGGCATTCGCCCCCTCCCTCAGGAAGCCGCCGTCCCGCTTCAGCAGAGGCAGTTCTTCGGCAAGCATGGCAGCGAGCATCGCTTCAAGATCGGCTGGCAAAGCTTTAAGCCCGGCCAATGCAGCGGCAAGCTCCTCCGGCAGCAAGGCGCCACCGAGAAGACGGGCGAGATCGGCCGCCGCCGCAAGCCCCTGACGAATCGCCCAGAGATCGCGCGGGCCGCCGCGATCGAGCGCAAGGCGCGATAGCGCGCGCGGCATGTCGGGCACATGCTTCAACGCCGAACGCAGATCGCTGCAGAGCGACGGCTCCTCGGTCAGGAAGCCGATCGAATCCAGGCGTTCATTGATGCGGGCGGGGTCGGTGAGCGGCGACATCAGCCGTTCGGCGAGAAGGCGGGCACCACCGCCGGTCACGGTGCGGTCGATCGCCTTCAACAACGAGCCGTTGCGGTCGCCGGAAAGCGTGCGAACCAGTTCGAGATTGGCGCGGGTGGCGGGATCGATGAAGAGCGTCGAAGCGCCGCTTTCACGCTCGGGCAGCCCCAGCGGCGGCCGCTCGGCAAGCTGGGTCTTTTCGACATAGGCGATGGCAGCGGCAGCGGCGGCAAGCTCTGCCCGGCTGAACGTGCCGAAACCATCGAGCGTCGACACGCCGAAGTAACGTGTGATCCGTCCCTCGGCGCTGGCGCTGTCGAAGAGCACCGCGGGCTGCGGTACAGCGGTCCGCCCGAGGATATCGAAAACCGGCTTCAGCTCGGGATCATGGAACATCGTATCCGGCAGGATCAGTTCTCTGGGATCGATGCGCAGGATGTCGGCCAGCAGCCTTGAGGCTTCCGTCTCGGCGAGGCGGAAGACGCCTGTCGAAATATCGATCCAGGCAAGCGCCAGCTGCGGCTCGGCGCCGCCGCGGATGCGGGTGAGCGCCATCAGATAGTTGGATTCCGAAGGCGAAAGCAGCTTTTCCTCGGTAATCGTGCCCGGCGTCACCAGACGCACGACATCGCGTCGCACCACCGATTTGCCGCCGCGCTTCTTAGCCTCCGCCGGATCTTCCACCTGCTCGCAGACGGCGACACGGAAACCAAGCGCGATCAGCTTCTGCAGGTAGTCATCGGCGGCGTGAACCGGCACGCCGCACATCGGGATATCCTGCCCCATGTGCTGGCCGCGCTTCGTCAGCGTGATGCCGAGCGCGCGCGACGCATCGACGGCATCTTCGAAGAACAGTTCGTAGAAGTCGCCCATGCGATAGAACAACAGCGAACCGGGATTGTTCGCTTTGATCTCGATATATTGCTCCATCATCGGAGTGGCCGAGGCGCGGCTTTCCTCCGAGGCAAGCTCGGCGGCCGAGAAAGCATCGATGCTGGCGTTAATACGTTCGTTCACGGAGGTGCAGTTTTTCCAAAAAAATGAGGTGCCACCCTATCCGCGCGCCGCTATAGAAGACAACAGCTATCGGACAAGAGGGACCGGTCGCCCACAGGAGGTTTGGAGGAACAATGGCTGACAGCAAGAGCAAGTCGCGTCCGGGAACGGGGATCACCGATCAGGAAGCACTGGACTTCCACAAGAACGGCCGCCCCGGCAAGCTTGAGATCAACCCGACCAAGCCGATGGCGACACAACGCGATCTTTCCCTTGCCTATTCGCCCGGTGTCGCCGTTCCCGTCAAGGCGATCGCCGCCGATCCGGCGACGGCCTACGACTATACCTCGCGTGGCAACATGGTCGCCGTCATCTCGAACGGCACGGCCATTCTGGGGCTCGGCAATCTCGGAGCTCTGGCCTCCAAGCCGGTCATGGAGGGCAAATCGGTCCTCTTCAAGCGCTTTGCCGACGTCGATTCGATCGACCTCGAGATCGACACCGAGAACGTCGACGAATTCATCAATTGCGTGCGCTATCTCGGCCCCTCCTTCGGCGGCATCAATCTGGAAGATATCAAGGCACCCGACTGCTTCATCATCGAGCAGCGACTGCGCGAGCTCATGGATATCCCCGTGTTCCATGACGACCAGCACGGTACCGCGATCATCGCCGCCGCCGGGCTCATCAACGCGCTCGAGCTGACCGGCCGCGATCTCAAGACCACCAAGCTCGTCTGCAACGGCGCCGGCGCTGCCGCCATCGCCTGCATCGAGCTGATCAAGGCCATGGGCTTCAACCCTGAGAACATCGTCCTCTGCGACACCAAGGGCGTGATCTACCAGGGCCGCAGCGAAGGCATGAACCAGTGGAAGTCGGCACACGCCGTCAAGACCGACAAGCGCACGCTGGCGGAAGCGATGAAGGGTGCCGATGTGGTGTTCGGGCTGTCGCAGAAGGATGCCTTCTCGGAAGAGATGATCCGCTCCCTGGCGGACAAGCCGATCATCTTCGCCATGGCCAATCCCGATCCGGAAATCACGCCGGAAGAAGTCGCCCGCATCCGCGACGACGCCATCATGGCGACGGGGCGCTCGGACTATCCGAACCAGGTCAATAATGTCCTCGGTTTCCCCTATATCTTCCGGGGCGCGCTCGATGTGCGCGCGACCACCATCAATGACGAGATGAAGATCGCCGCCGTCAACGCGCTGGCGAGCCTGGCGCGCGAAGACGTGCCCGACGACGTGGTCGCCGCCTATCAGGGCGCAAGGCCGCGCTTCGGCGCGCAATACATCATCCCGGTGCCGTTCGACCCGCGCCTGATCTCGGCAATACCGGTGGCTGTCGCGAAAGCCGCGATCGAAAGCGGCGTCGCGCGCCGCGAAATATCGGATATGGCCGCCTATGCGCGCGAACTCTCGGCCCGGCGCGATCCGATCGCCTCGACGCTGGCCCAGCTCTACGAGCGCGTGCGCCGGCATCAGAAGCGCATTGTCTTCGCCGAGGCGGAAGAAGAACAGGTCATGCGCGCCGCCCTCTCCTATGCCAACCAGGGACTCGGCACGGCGATCCTGCTCGGCCGCGAGGATCTGATCGAGGCCACCGCCGAACGCGCCGGCATCGATCTCAATCGCCCCGGCCTCGAAATCGTCAATGCGCGCATCTCGAAGCGGGGCGACGCCTATATCGACTATCTCTATGCCCGGCTGCAGCGCCAGGGCTACCTGCATCGCGACGTCATCCGCCTGATCCACAACGACCGCAATCACTTCGCCGCCTGCATGGTGGCGCTGGGAGACGCCGACGGCATGGTAACGGGCGTGACGCGCAACTATTCGACTGCGCTTGGAGACGTGCGCCGCTGCATCGACGCCAAGCCGGGACACCGGGTCATCGGCATATCGATCGTGCTTGCTCGCGGCCGAACCGTCTTCGTTGCCGATACCGCCGTGCACGACATGCCGACCTCCGAAGAACTGGCCGATATCGCTGAAGAAGCCGCCGGTTTCGCACGGCGCATGGGCTATGAACCCCGCGTTGCCATGCTCGCTTATTCCACCTTCGGCCATCCGCCGGGCGAACGTTCCGAGCGGGTGCGTGAAGCGGTTGATATTCTCGACAAGCGATACGTCAATTTTGAATTCGACGGCGAAATGGCGGCGGATGTGGCGCTGGACCGGAAGCTCATGGAAAGCCTCTATCCCTTCTCGCGGCTTTCCGGACCGGCAAACGTGCTTGTCATGCCCGCTTTCCACTCTGCGGCGATCTCCACCAAGATGCTGCAGGAACTCGGCGGCTCCACGGTGATCGGGCCGCTGCTCGTCGGCCTCGACAAGCCGGTGCAGATCACTTCCATGGGAGCCAAGGATTCCGATATCGTCAATATGGCCGCCATCGCGGCCTATGGTGCCGGCGCCTGACCCTTGCATTCCTAGGGCAGCCGAACAAAGATGATGGCTGCCCTGGGAATTAGGTGTAGAATGGGGGATGACTGACGCTCAGCCCCTGTTCGAAGTGCTGCGCCATTCAGCGCGGCCTGACATCGTCGACGCAATCGAGCGGATGGTGCTCGAGGCGCCCGACCGCAAGCTCAATCGCATGAATGCGCTCGCCTTCGCGGGCGACCATGGCTTCGACGACGAACACACCATCAGTGCCTTTCTCCACGCCGCGCGCCTTGGCCTGTTCGAGATGTCCTGGAACGTGCTTTGCCCGGGATGCGGCGGGGTGCTGGATGCCAATACATCGCTGAAGTCGGTCCAGAGCGAAACCTATAGCTGTACCTTATGTGCAGCCGGCTACGAACCGACGCTCGACGAGATGGTCGAGGTCACCTTCACCGTCAGTCCGCGGCTGCGCCATATCGACGCCCACAATCCGCATGATTTGCCGCCTCATGAATATTTCCGCCAGGTCTACTGGAGTTCGGGCGTCGATCTTCCCGATGACGGCTATGAGGAAAAGGTCGATGAATTCCTATTGGAAGCCTTGGAGCTGCCAGCGGGCGAAAAGGCTGTCCTGTCGCTGCAACTGCCGGCCGAATTCGTCATTGTTTTCGAGCCGGTTACCCATAGCGCGCAGTTCATCGACGTAAAGGGCGAACCATCCAAGGAACGGCAGAGCATATCGCTCGTCTTCGATCGCATGCATCGGCACCACGACACGATCGAGCTTAGACCGGGCCCGCTTCGCATCGTCATAGAGAACCATACGGAAGTGCGCACCCTGCCGTCCGTGTGCATCGCCAATGATGCACTTCATACCCTGCTCGGCCAACGCCGGCCGTTCCTGACCGCCAAGCGGCTGCTCTCCAATCAGACCTTCCGCGACATATACCGGACCGATACGATCGACATCAACCAGCGGCTGAAAATCGCGAGCCTCACCTTTCTCTTCACCGATCTTCGTGGTTCGACGGAACTCTATGAGCGGGTTGGCGATCTTGCGGCCTTCGATCTGGTCAAAACACACTTCAGCATCCTGCATGAAATCGTAGGTGCGGAAGCCGGCGCGGTCGTCAAGACCATCGGCGACGCGGTCATGGCCACTTTCCCGACGCCAGACCGGGCGCTCGCTGCGGCAATGCGGATGCGCGAGGCCATGTCCAGCCTCAACGAGGAACGCGGCAACGACGATCTTCTTCTGAAGATCGGCATCCACGAGGGACCATGCATCGCGGTCAGCCTGAACGAGCGGCAGGATTATTTCGGACAAACGGTCAATATCGCCTCACGCGTGCAGCATCTGGCGACATCGAGCGAGATATTTGCCACGGGTGCGGTGCTGGAGAATGCCCGCGCCGCCGAACTGCTGACGACACGCGGCTTGAAACCGCAATCGCATCATGTCGCGCTTCGCGGCATCACCGATGCGATCGATATTTTTGTGATCCCTTGAGATCTGTCAGCTTGCGAAGCGACCGGCATCCGCGCCGTAGTAATTGACGTAGCGGTCCGAGATGCTGGCGATCGGCAGGACGATCAGCACGTCGGTCGTGTTGAAGGCATGATCGACAACGGCGGTCGATCCGACCATAGCACCAAGGCGCAGATAACCCTTGATCAGCGGCGGCATCGCCATGAGCGCCTTTTTCGGATTGACGGCTTCAACAGGCATCAGGTCCATGTTGCGAGCAAGGGACGGCAAGGCACCGACTGTCCATTCGTCCTTGGCGACAACATTGTGATAGAGGAAGGACAGGGCCAGCGCATGCTGCTCCGGCAGGATGCCCGGGAAAGAGGCGCAGCCGATCATCGCGCCCATACCGTGCTTCAGGGCATAGGCCCAATTGCCTTGCCACAGCAATTCCACCGTGCGCTTGTTCCGGTAAGCCGGCAACACACAGGAACGGCCAAGCTCCATGAAGCGCTTGTCCGGATGACGGGCCAGCAGCGTGTCGATGTCGAATTCCGAAGAGGAATAGAAGCCGCCATTGGCCATGGCCACTTCCTGACGCAACAGACGATAGGTGCCGACGATCTGGTCTTCCGGGTCGCCTTCGATCGAATGGTCCAAAACCAGAAGATGGTCGCAAATGGCGTCCCAATTGTCGATATCACGCTGGCGACGCATGGCCTCAGCCGGCAGTTGCGCGTTCATCTCCTCGACGAAAACGCGGTAGCGGACGGCCTGAGCGGCATCGATTTCGCGCGCCGTGCGGGCAAGGCGCGTTTCTAGATTTCCGATGCGTCCGAGCACATCGCTGGCAACTGGTGCAACCGTTGCCTTTGAAGACTGAACCATTTCGCCCTGAGCTTCGCGATTCAAGATTTCGATGGACATGGCGATTCTCCCCTACGGGCCGATATAGCGCCATAAACCAAATTCGTGCGACAGGAAAGTGACACGCAGCTTTGCTAAAAGCAAGAAGTGTGCCCATTTCAATTTTCGAATGAACGCACCGTCCCCAACTTAGCAGCAGCAATTGCCATAGGTTGAGCCTTATTGCCGGCCGCTATCGAGCATTGATGAGCCGGCTTCCTTAACCTTCATCCGAAGATCGGTGCTCATGTCTAGGCGCGTTCGAAAACCGACCTCGACAGGCCCTGCAGCGTTGCCGTCAGCTTTTCGGGATCGACCGGCTTGACGATGACGGCATCGGCCCCGGCCAGCAAAGCCTGACGGCGGACCGAGTCGCGGCTGTCTGCGGTCAATACGACGATCGGAAGTGGAGGCAAACCGTGCCGACGCTCGTAGGCCCGCAATTGCGCAAGCACGGCGGCACCCGAGCCTCCGGGCATGTTGAGATCGGTTACCAGCACCTCGGGCCGCGCTTCGGCGTTTTCGACGCGAACGCGAAGACCGTCGAAATCCTCGACGAGGCGGACTCTGTGGCCGGCCTTGGAGAGCATGGCCCTGACCAGCATGGCATTGACCGGATCATCTTCGCCAAGCAGGATATCGAGCGTGCGGTCCTCCGCCTCCGGCGTCGTGATGCCGATCTCGGAGACCGCTTCGATGAAAGCATCGCGCTTTTCCATGCCTCGCATGCGACCCCTCAGCACATCGATGAGCGATTGTTCGCGCAGCGGCCGGATGAGCCAGGCGTCGAAGAGATCGAGCGGATGGGTGTTGCGCTCCTCCGGATTGACCAGGAAGATCTTGCGCAGGCCGGGCACGGCAAGCGCGGTTCCCTCGCTGAAATACCAGGGCGCCATGCGGTGGTCGACGATGAGATCCGTCCACGCTCCCTCCTCGCCCATTGGGAACGAGCGCAGCAGGTCGTCCATATCGCCGGCGTAGATCAGCCGGCAATGGCCGCCAAGGGTACGGATGGTTTGCGTGATTGCCTCGCTTGCGGCCCCTTCCGGCGCCAGCAGCAGGACACGCGATCCCTTGAGCATGATGTCGCGCCACTCATGTTCGTTCTCCCCGGCATCCAGGCCGACCGGAAAGGAAATGATGAACTCGCTGCCCTTGCCGCGTTCGCTGGCGACGCTGAGCCTGCCGCCGAATTCGCGCAGGATGCGGGCGGAAATGGCCAGACCCAGGCCGGTGCCGGCGCTTTTTTCCACGATCGTGCCGGCCTGTTCGAACTCGCCGAAGACACGCGCCTGTTCTTCCTCGGTCATGCCGGGGCCGCTATCCCGCACCGATATCGTCAAATCCTGTTCCCGGATATCGACACGGACAAGCACGCCGCCGGTCTGGGTGAACTTCACGGCGTTGCCGATGACATTGAACAGGATCTGGCGCAGACGGGCCGGATCGAATTCCATGCTCTCAGGGACCTTGGCCGCAACGCTCGCAGCGATTTCGATGCCCTTTTCATGAGCGCGATGGGCAAGCATCTCGATGACGCCTTCCAGCAGAGGCCGCAACGCCTCCTTGCGCGGATGCAATTGAAAGCGACCGACCTCGATCGTGGAGAAATCCAGCAGGTCTTCGACCAGCTGCACCAGCGCATGACCCGACTGGCGAATGCCCGTCAGGTAATTTGCCTGCTCCAAGGTCAACGGCGTCTGGGCAAGCAGATGGTTCATGCCGAGAATGCCCGACAGCGGCGTACGGATCTCGTGGCTGACGGTGGCGAGCAGCCGCGATTTGGCCGCGCTGTTATATTCGGCCTTCAGCCGCGCATCCTCGCGCAGGCGAGCCGCCTGCCGCTCTTCCGTCACGTCGCGCGCAATGCTCTGGATGCACAATTGCCCCGTCGCCGGATCGCGGAACATGACATCGTGCCAGGCAAAGACGCGCCGCCCTTCGGGCGTGGCGATTTCGGCATCCTGATGTTTTGCATCGGTGACGGCACGGAATAAGAGACCGGCTTCTTCCAGAGTCAGGCCTTCCGGATGCGGCTTGCCGGTCAGTTTGCGGAAAGTGGCGTTGGCATGCAGAATCCGGCGATCGATGCTGCGCGTGACCGCGATGTCGCCGAGCGCATCATGAACGGTAGCAAGCAGGCCGGTGCTTTCCCTGTGTTCCCAAAGACGGTCGTGCTCGCTTTCGCTGAAATCGGCTGGGATGACTCCAGGTTTGCGCGATGCGTTGCGGGCATTGAAGATGCCGACAGCGGCAAGCACGATTGCAACAAGACCGAGAACGCCTGCAAGCGTCAGCGGACCTCCGGCAAAGCCGATCGCAAGAAGGGCCGCGCCCGCCAGAAGGCCGCCGCCATTCAGCCAATGGCCTTCCAGCCACCACGCCTTTGCCGGCGAGGCCGGCTGGCGGAGCGCATCCTGGGATGATGGGATCGGTTTCGCAGGCGGCGGCTCGGTTTCGGCCGCTCCTTCGATCGGTCCCGTGTGGCCGCGGATTTGGGCTGCGGCAAGCTTTTGCTGCAGATTTGCCAGAGTGCTCATGCAACCTGGCTAACACATGCACTCTTCCCGATGCCTTCAGGGATTCGCTAGAATTTTAAGCTTTCGCCTTTTTCGGCATTAGAAGCTCGTCGAGAATGACGCAGCCTGCCCCGACGGTGATGAAACTATCAGCGAGATTGAACACCGCAAAAGACCAGGTCTGGGTGTGGAAGAGGATATAGTCGATCACATGGCCATACAGAAAGCGGTCGATCAGGTTGCCGAGCGCCCCGGCGATGATCAGGGCAAAGCCCACATGGGCAAGCCAGCGATTGTCGGGCGTGCGCCACCAGAGCCACAGCACGAAAGCGACGATGACGAGCCGCATGCCGACGATGAACCAGCCGTCCATGCCTGACAGCATGGAGAACGCGACGCCGAGATTGTAGGTGCGATAGAGCGCCAGCATCGGAATGACCGGCACCATCTCCTGCAGCGGCAGCCAGTGATCGACCATGACCTTGACGGCCTGATCGAGAATGACCGCAACCACGATGAAGATCAGGATCGGCAGGGGCCGGGAAAACAAGGCCGGCCTCGCAGTCGGCTGTTCATTGGTCTCGCTTTCGGTCATCGGGTCTCGCTAGTTAAGTGACAGAATATGGCGGCGGGCCTCGAACAGCATGACCGCAGTTGCAACCGCCAGATTGAGGCTGTCGGCACGGCCGGCTTGCGGAATGCGGGCGAGTGCATCGGCCTCTTTCGCCAGGACATCCGGCAGGCCGGACTGCTCGTTGCCCATCAGGATGACGACGGGCTTCCTCTTGTAATCGATGGTGCGGTAATCGACGGCGCCGGCCAGGTGGGTGGCGACAACGGAAACCTCAGCCTTCTTCTTCCAGGCCAGGAACTCCTCCGGTGTCGCCTTGACGACGGGAACGGCAAAGACCGAGCCCATGGTGGCGCGTACGGTTTCCAGCGAAAACGGATCGGTGGTCTCGCCGACGAGGATAACGCCGGAGGCACCGGCCGCATCGGCGGTGCGAATGATCGTGCCGAGATTGCCGGGATCGCGCACGCGGTCGAGCGCGACCCAGGTTTCGCCCGTCTTCGGCTTGACGTCGCGAAGCTGTCGCCAGCGCTGCTCGAAGACGCCGACCACCATCTGCGGATTGTCGCGGCGGGTGATGGAGCCGATGACCTTTTCGCTGACCTCGAGTACCAGCCCGCCGGCCGCAACCGTCTTGGCGGCGACCTGCTCGACGAGAGGCTTGCCCTTGGCGGCCTTGGCATAGACCAGCGTGCGGATCGTCCAGCCGAGCTCGAGCGCGTCGATGACGAGCTTCAGGCCCTCGGCCAGGAAGGCGCCGCTTTCCTCGCGGGACTTCTTGACCGTCAGCGCCTTGATATCCTTGACGATCGGATTGGCAAGCGAGGTGACCTCCTTGACCTGTCCGACCTTGCGCGGGCCGTCATTGCGAAAATCCTGGTTCATTTCGGCACCCAGCGGCTAAAGAGAGAGGTGGAAAGCGCCCTGCCCGGCGTATGGCCGTCGAGACCGGCTTCGCGGATGACGAGCTCGCCGGATTCGACGGCGCCGCCGGCGCCGCGCATCGTCTCGCGCATCAACTCATGGATCGAATAGAAGCTGGCGCGGATGGAATAGGCCGTCAGCACGAGGCCGAGTGCCTTCGGCGACAGAATCTCGCGGCAGATATCGAGCATCAGCGGCAGATGCTCGAACAGATGCCAGACCTCGCCGTTCGGGCCGCGGCCAAACTTGGGTGGGTCGGTCAGGATGATGTCGTATTTGTTGCCGCGCCGCTCCTCACGCAGGATGAACTTCATCGCATCCTCGCAGATCCAGCGGATCGGCAGCTTTTCCACGCGGCCCAAAGCCTGGTTTTCGCGCGCCCAGCCGATCGCCTTCTTGGAGGCATCGACATGAGTTACTTCCGCGCCGGCTGCGGCCGCCACCAGCGACGCCACGCCGGTATAGCCAAAGAGGTTCAGAACCTTCAGCGGCCGTTTCGCCGCCTCGACCTGCTCCTTCATCCATGCCCAGTGCACGATCTGCTCCGGGAAGACGCCGACATGGCGAAAGGCGGTGAAGCGGCCAAGGAAATCGACGCCGAGCAATTGCAGCGGCCATGTCTCGCCGAGCGCCTCGCGTGGGAAACGCCAGCGGCCCATGCCGTCTTCATCCGTATCGCCGGTAAAGACGGCATCGGCATTGTCCCAAACATGGGAGGCAAGCGACGGCGGCCACAGTGCCTGCGCTTCCGGCCGGACGATGCGATAGGGACCGTATTGCTCGAGCTTCTGTCCATTGCCGCTGTCGATCAGGTGAAAATCGCCGGCACCCAGCGATTCGAGGATGACGGGCACGCGTTCGGCCGGCCGTTCGCCGCTTCGCGTCAGCAGCGGGCGCTCGGGCGCCGCAGGAGCGGACGCCGCATCACGCGGCTCGGTCGCCCGCTCGCCATGATTGCGCGAAGGTTTGGCATCGTACGAAGGCTTGGCTGGCCTTGAAGCATGCGCGGCCTTTGCCGGCGGCTTGCCGGGCATATCGCGCCGGGGTTTTGCCCCAAGACCGCCGGCGGCCTTTTGGCCGGGGCGGTTTTCCCTGTGTTTCACCATGCTTGTCTCAAAATTGATATGTGCGTGCAAATAGCATCTGGCCGCCACTTGGCAAAGCGCTTTCCGATCTGCGATGATCCATGCATAAAATGTCACATTGGGAGGATTGCGCATGGACATGACCGGCGAGGAGCGGATTGCGGCACCCAGGGACGCGGTGTGGGCGGCGCTGAACGATCCGGAGATCCTCAAGCAATGCATTCCGGGCTGTCAAAGCCTGGAGAGGATTTCCCCGACGGAACTGACCGCGACCGTGAAGCTGAAGATCGGCCCGGTTTCCGCCTCCTTCAATGGCGAGGTCACGCTTTCCAACATCAACGCGCCGGAGAGCTACACGATATCAGGTGAGGGAAAGGGCGGCATTGCCGGCTTTGCCAAGGGCGGCGCGGACGTCATCCTGAAGGAAGACGGCAACGAAACCATCCTGCAATATGAGGCGAAGGCGCAGGTCGGCGGCAAGATTGCGCAGCTTGGCTCCCGCCTGGTCGATTCCAGCGCGAAGAAGCTGGCGCAGCAGTTTTTCGCCGATTTCACCGCTGCCATCAACGGCCAGGCCGACGCCTGATTGCCGCAAGCACATCTGGCGCCCATATAGTCGATCATGACATCGAAATTCGAGACCTGGGCCGTCCGGCCTGCACGCGAACAAGACATGGGGGAGCTTGCGGAGATCTACCTCCGCGTCCGCCGCGAGACATTCAGATGGGTCGATCCCGACCGCTTCAGCCTTGAGGACTTCGCCGTTCATACGAATGGCGAACGGCTGTTCGTCTGCGAAAACGAGAATGGTCTGGTTGCGGGCTTTGCCGCCGTGTGGGAGCCGGATGACTTCATCCATATGCTCTACATCCTGCCGGCCTTCCAGGGGCGCGGCGCCGGAAAGGCCCTGCTCGCCGCCCTGCCGGACTGGCCCATGCGCCGCTACCGGCTGAAGTGCCTGGTCAAGAATACGCACGCCATGACCTTCTATCGAAAACTCGGCTTCGAGATTATCGGCGACGGCGCCTCGCCCGAGGGTGACTACAAGGAGATGCGGCTTAACGGCAGCCCGTCATTTTGACGGAAGCTGGCCGGTGATCTCTTCGGCACGCGTGCGGTGCTTGTCGGCCTCGGCCTGCCAGCGGACCGCCTCTCGAGACTGGTTGCGAGCGCGTTTGCGGTATTTTCCCTGATTGAACCAGGTCACCGCGGCGCCGACGATCATGCCGAGGATCAGAGCGACAAACAGCAGGGCGAACAGAGGCGCATTCAGCGACAGAACCTGATCGTCCGGCCGGAACGGATTGAGCGCCAGCGTCACGGACTGCCGGTTGGCAACGCAGAATATGATGAGGATGATGCCGAGCGGCAGCAATATCAGCAGATTGACGATCTTCTTGGCCATTGCGCAGCTCCTTTATCCGCAGCCATGGATGCCCGCATCCAAGCCGCCTTCAGCCGCAGAATAGAAAAGAGGCGGCTGAATTCAAGTGCCACCGCGTCGCGGCACAATCATGTCCGACGCTATCTCGCCGGAGCATTTTCGGGAAAGTTCGGCGCGATGGGGCCGATCAGTTGTCGTCTTCCTCGTCGCCTGCGCCCGGATTCAGGCGCTCGCGCAATTCCTTGCCCGTTTTGAAGAAGGGAACCCATTTTTCCTCGACGAAGACCGTATCGCCGGTGCGCGGGTTGCGACCGGAGCGCGAAGGCCGGTTCTTGACGGAAAAAGCGCCAAAGCCGCGAAGCTCAACCCGGTTTCCCGCAGCGAGTGCATCGGTGATTTCATCCAAGACGGCATTGACGATATTTTCGACGTCGCGGTGATAGAGATGCGGGTTGCGGGCGGCAACAATCTGCACCAGTTCCGACTTGATCACAGCTATCCCCTTAAATCATTGATTTATCAATTGGCTGCACCCTGCCAAACAGAAAGCAGGCCGTCAAGAAACAACTTATCGGTCATGATTTTCTGGAGAGCTTCTCCTTTTACAAAATCATCATAACCAAGACGATTTAGCAACCAGGAAGCGGCGCCCGGCCAGAAGAAGGACGAGGTTTTGTCTTCCGGCTTCCAGTCGACGATCGGCAGGTCCTTCTTGACCTTGCGCGTTTCGAGATAGGCAAGGATTTCGTCTTCGCCGCCGAGCTTATCGATCAGCTTGTTCTGCAGCGCCTGCCGGCCGGTAAAGATGCTGCCGTCGGCAAGCTTCAACACGTCTTCGCGCGGCAGCTTGCGGCGATCCGCCACCAGATCCACGAACCAGCCGTAGCTGTCCATGACCATGTTGCGGATCATGCTCCTGGCTTCCTCGCTTGCCGGATGGAAGGGCGAAGGTTCGGCCTTCAGCGGTGCCGACTTGATCTCGTCGAGGGAAACGCCGAGCTTGTCGAGCAGATCCTTGAGCTGCGGATACTGGAAGATGACGCCGATAGACCCGGTGATCGAGGTATCGCCGGCAACGATATCGTCGCCGGCCGTCGCGATCATATAGCCGGCCGAGGCGGCAACGGTGCGAATATCCGATACGACAGGCTTCTTGGCGGCGACGGCGCGGATCGCCTTGAAGATGCGCTCGCCGCCATAGGTGGTCCCGCCGGTCGACGAGATCGAAACGATCAGCGCCTTGACCTGATCATTGTCGCGGATCTTCTTCAGCCGTTCGAGGAGCTCCTGATCGTCCTGGATGAGCCCGGAAATCTTGACGCGGGCAATTTGCGGGCCGCGGGTGTCGGGAAGGTCTCCGGCGACGAAGCGATAAAGCGCGAAGCCGAGCCCCACAAGGAGCAAAACGGCAACAACCCGCCAAAAACCAAGCTTGCGACGCAATTGTCGCCGATCTGCGATTGCAGAACTGTCCATCACGCCTTATTTCTCCCTGCAACAAATCGAATGCGTTACGAAACCCGGATAATGACACCTTGAAACGGGCACAATCCTTAGAGAAAAGCGTTTCCCGTTCTCGATGTCCTTGGCCGGTGGCCGCTCTGTTGTTCATCAGATAGGACATTGCTCGACCTGATGCACGGGCCAATCGGATATTTTTCTGCCGAAATTCCTCGGCTGCGGAGAAAAATCCATATTGGCAAGCCAGTGCAATAATGCGAAACGATCCGATGGGCTTTTGGCGCAGCCTCGCATTAGCGTGAATGCGGTTCTCGGATCAAAGAAGACGGACCTGTTGCATGCTCAATACGATCGAGACCCCCGGAGAGGCAATCCGCCCGCTGTCGGAACGGAATGCGTATAAGGACGCAATCTTCCACTCTGCGCGCGTGAAGCGGCTGAGGGTAATGCTGCCGCTTGCCGCCCTCATCGTCTCGCTCATCTTCATTGCCGTCTCGTTGATCCGCGCCTATCTGCCGGCGGACATACAGATCGAGGGCGCCAAGATCGAGGACGGCAAGGTGGTCATGGAGCGTCCGGCCATCGCCGGCCGCAACAAGGACGGCATCAGTTATTCCCTGCTGGCGGAGAAAGCGCTGCAGGATCTCAAGAACCCGAACATGATCACGCTCAAGGCCATCAAGGCATCCATGCCCGTCAATACCGACGTGATCGCCCATGTGACGGCCCAGAGCGCGGATTTCGATCGCCAGGCCGACACGCTGAAACTGACGGAGCCTTTCATCGTCCAGATGGACAATGGCCTGCGTGCAGCATTCAAGACCGCGTTCCTCGATGTCAAGAAAGGCGACCTGTCCAGCCAGGATGAGGTTGCAATCAACAGAGGCGGCATGTCGGTTGTTGCGCGTTCGCTCAAGATGACGGATAAGGGGAGCGTAATCGAATTCGACGGGCAGGTTCGGATGCATATCGAACCGTCCGCTCTCCACAATTCAGCTAGCGAACAGAAGCCGGGCGGTTCATGATAAAGTATTGGCCAAATTCAATTTTCAACTCTGGCCTGCGCAAGGCGGGTCTTCTTGCTACCTTCAGCGCGCTCGCCTTCTTCGCAGCCGCAGAGGCAGGTGCGCAGTCGACGACCAGCTCCATGCCGGGCCTTGCCCTTTCCAGCGATCAGCCGATCCAGATCGAAAGCGACAAGCTGGAAATCCATGACCAGGAAAGCCAGGCCGTGTTCACCGGCAACGTCAAGGTTGTTCAGGGCACCACGACGATGCAGGCGGGCAAGATGACGGTCTTCTACAAGAAGAAGCAACCGGCGGATACCAAGCAGGCCGACAATCCTGTCGCCAAGGCAGCCAAGGAGCAGAACCAGTCGCTGGTATCGGGCGATGCCAACATCGACCATATTCTGGTCACCGACAAGGTTTATCTCGTTTCCGGCACGCAGACGGCGACGGCGGAGGACGGCTCCTTCGACATGGCCAGCCAGCTTGCGATCCTCAAGGGCAAGAAAGTGGTTCTGACGGACGGACCGAACGTTTTCACCGGCTGCCAACTCACCGTGCACATGGCGACGGGTGAAGCACAGCTGGATTCCTGCGGCGGCCGCGTTCAGATCCAGCTCGATCCGAAGTCGCAGCAAGTGCAGCAGCAACAAAAGAAAAATTGATACCGGCCCTCTCGTGACCACAACGACCACTTCCACTTTGCCCGGCGTGCCCGGGCCGTCTTCTGCGGCATCGGGCGCACCGGCCGCAGATAAGGCACGCTATAAGGGGACGCTGATTGCCCGCGGCCTCACCAAGACCTACCGGACACGCCGTGTCGTCAACGGCGTTTCGCTGGTGGTGCGGCGCGGTGAAGCCGTCGGCCTGCTCGGGCCGAACGGCGCCGGCAAGACGACGTGTTTCTATATGATCACCGGACTGGTGCCGGTCGATGAGGGCACGATCGAGATCGACGGCAACAATGTCACCTCGATGCCGATGTACCGCCGCGCGCGGCTCGGCGTCGGCTACCTGCCGCAGGAAGCATCGATCTTCCGTGGCCTGACGGTGGAAGAAAACATCCGCGCCGTGCTCGAAGTCCATGAAAAGGACAAGACCAAGCGGGAGCGCAAGATCGACGAACTGCTGGAGGAATTCCACATTCGCAATCTGCGCACCGTGCCGGCCATCGCGCTTTCGGGCGGTGAGCGCCGTCGCCTTGAAATCGCCCGCGCGCTTGCGACCGACCCGACCTTCATGCTGCTCGATGAGCCTTTCGCGGGCGTCGACCCGATCTCGGTCGCCGATATTCAGAACCTCGTGCATCACCTGACGGCACGCGGCATCGGCGTGTTGATCACCGACCACAATGTCCGCGAGACGCTCGGCCTGATAGACCGCGCCTATATCATCCATGCGGGTGAGGTGCTGACCCATGGCAGGGCGAACGACATCGTCAGCAATCCCGAAGTTCGCAAGCTTTATCTCGGTGATAATTTCAGCCTCTGATAGGCTGAAATTCGATCCTTTCATCCCACAATATTATCGAATGCCGGCGAGCGCCGGAAATTTACTTTCGTTTCACAGTTCCGCTTGACCAAATCCCATAAAAAAGCAATTTTTGGGCCAGTTGGAATTTCGCGAAGGTTTTATTAACAGAAGACGCGGAATCCCGAGGAGTTCAAGGGAGTCCTGCGTCCGCCATGGCACTATCGGCCAATCTTTTCCTGCGCCAAAGCCAGAGCCTGGTCATGACTCCGCAACTGATGCAATCCATTCAGTTGCTGCAAATGACCCATTTCGAGCTGAGTCAGTTCATTGCGCAGGAAGTCGAGAAAAATCCGCTGCTGGAATTTGCGTCAAATGACGAGGATCTAGGCAGTAGCGGCGAACGCGAAGCCAAGGATGATCATTTCGAGGCCTCGGAAGAATCGCACGGCGAAGATGGCTTCGAACGAGGTGGCGGCGACCTCGCGAGCGATTGGTACGAAAACGACAATACCGGCAACGCCAAACGGCTGAGCGACGAGCTCGATACCAATTTCAACGATGTCTTTCCGGACGACGGCGTTCCGCAGCGCGCCGACGCGCCGGAATTGCTGAGTCAGTGGAAATCCATGCCTGGCGGCGAGGCCGGCGAAAGCTACGACCTCGACGACTTCGTCGCCGGCCAGGTGTCGTTGCGCGATCATCTCAACGAACAAATCCCCTTCTCGCTGCCTTCCATGGGCGACCGGCTGATCGCCCAGCATCTCGTCGACCAGCTCGACGATTGTGGCTATCTGCGCGGCGAGCTCGGTGAGACGGCCGAACGCCTCGGTGCGACGCTTGCCGACGTCGAGCGCGTGCTGGATGCCTTGCAGCAGCTCGATCCGCCCGGCGTCTTTGCCCGCTCCCTCAGCGAATGCCTGGCAATCCAGCTCCGGCAGAAGGATCGCTTCGATCCCGCCATGGAGCGGCTGATCGAAAATCTCGAGCTGCTTGCCCGGCGCGATTTCGCCACGCTGAAGCGCCTCTGCGGCGTCGACGAGGAAGACCTGCTCGACATGATGGCGGAAATCCGCCAGCTGAACCCCAAGCCCGGCAGCGGCTTCGAGGCCGACATATCCGAGGCGATCATGCCGGATATCGTCGTGCGCCCCTCAGCGGACGGGAGCTGGCTGGTAGAGCTCAATCCCGATGCGCTGCCGCGGGTATTGGTGAGCCAGTCCTATTTCGCCTCCGTCTCCAAGACCAGTCAAGACCATGCCTTCCTGTCGGAATGCCTGCAGAATGCCAACTGGCTGACCCGCAGCCTGGACCAGCGCGCCAAGACGATCATGAAGGTGGCGAGCGAGATCGTCCGGCAGCAGGATGCATTCCTCGTACACGGCGTCGACCATCTGCGGCCGCTCAATCTGAAAACCGTGGCGGACGCCATCAAGATGCACGAGTCCACGGTCAGCCGCGTGACTTCGAACAAATATATGCTGACGCCGCGCGGGCTGTTCGAGCTCAAATACTTCTTCACGGTTTCGATCAGCGCCGTGGAAGGCGGCGACAGCCACTCCGCCGAGGCCGTGCGCCACAAGATCCGCCTGCTGATCAGCAGCGAAAGCCCGGATGCGGTGCTGTCCGACGATGATATTGTCGATACGCTGAAGAAGGGCGGGATAGAGCTCGCTCGCCGCACGGTTGCAAAATACCGGGAAGCCATGAACATCCCCTCCTCCGTTCAAAGGCGCCGGGAAAAGCGGGCGCTGGCCAAAGTTTCCGGTTTCTGACGGTCGGCCACCCTCAACCATAGGATGTCAAACTCCTAACGGTCCGTTAAGATGCAGTTGACTTTCGCAAGCGGCAGGGCTAGAAGCCCGCCGCAATCGCTGCAGGACAGCACGACCATGAAACTTATCCCCACCATCCAAAAGGCGGTCGATATACGCAATTTGCCTTTGACTGCGTGAAGTGCTTGGATGAGCTTGAGGCTTGGCGTAAACTGATACGCGCAATAACCACTACAAGAAGGGAAACTCCATGAGTGTGCGTGTCTCCGGTAAACATATGGAAATTGGTGATTCCTTCCGCCAACGGATTGAAGACCAGATCGGTATGGCCGTGACGAAATACTTCGACGGGGGGTATTCGGGTCAGGTAACTGTGCAGAAGTCCAGCTCGCGCTTTGCGGCCGATTGCAAGCTTCATCTCGACAGCGGCGTGGTGCTGCATGCCGCAGGGGAAGCCATGGACCCGCAACTCGCTTTCGACGCCGCGTCCGAGCGCATCGAAAAACGCCTGCGCCGCTACAAGCGCAAACTCAAGGACCATCAGGCCGGCAATCATGTGAACGGGCAGGCGGAAGTTGCCTATACCGTCATGGACGGCGTTCCGGACGACGATGAGGAGGTTCCTTCCGATTTCGCACCGGCGATCGTCGCAGAAAGCACGAAGCAATTGAAGACCATGTCGGTGGCGACTGCCGTGATGGCGCTCGACATGACCGACGAACCGCTGCTGCTCTTCCGCAGCCCCGGCAACGAACACTTGAACATCGTCTACCGCCGTCAGGACGGCAACATTGGCTGGATCGACGCGGCCAATATCAAAGGCTGAGAATAGAAGATAAGCGGCGGCTGCGCATCATGGCAGCTGGCCGCCGCTTGCCCGTCATCGGTTCTCGGCGACACGAAGGATAAAGAGAATGGCATTGGCAGATTTGCTACAGCAAGATGCGATCATCCCCGCCTTGAAGGCAAATTCCAAAAAACAACTGCTTCAGGAGTTGGCCGCCAAAGCCTCCAAGCTCACCGGATTGCCCGAGCGCGAAATCTTCGACGTCGTGCTGCAGCGCGAGCGCCTCGGCTCGACCGGCGTCGGCAACGGGATCGCCATTCCCCACGGCAAGCTTGCCAGCATCAAGTCCATCGCCGGCATTTTCGCGCGCCTTGAAGCGCCTGTCGATTTCGAGGCGCTGGACGATCAGCCCGTCGATCTCGTCTTCCTGCTGCTCGCGCCCGAAGGTGCCGGCGCGGACCACCTGAAGGCGCTCTCGCGCATCGCCCGCGTTCTGCGGGACCAGGATCTCGTCGCGAAACTCCGCGCCACCGACTCCGCCTCCGCCATCTACGCCTTCCTCAACGAGGAGCAGGCATCCAACGCCGCGTGACGACCTGCGTCGCATCTGACCAAGGCAAAAATAAGAGCCGGATGACCTCAGATCATCCGGCTCTGTCTTTTTCGCTATCGCTCTGAAAGATCAGGCGTCTTTTTCATCCAGCGGGCTGTTGGCGCCCTGCTCGGCATTTTCCACGATTTTCGGCCCACCCTTGGCGACCCCGACCATGGCCGGGCGCAGAACGCGGTCGCCGATGACGAAGCCGGCCTGCACCACTTGGACGACCGTGTTGTTCGGCACTTCAGGGTTCGGCACTTCGAACATGGCCTGGTGGAAATTGGGGTCGAACTTCTGTCCGATCGGTTCGAGCTGACGCACGCCGTGGCGCTCGAGGGCCGATAGCATCGAACGCTCGGTCATCTCGACGCCTTCGATCAGCGTCTTCAGGCCGGCGTCGCCGCCAGCGCGGGCTTCAGCCGGAATGGCGTCCAGCGTGCGGCGCAGATTATCGGCCACCGAGAGCATGTCGCGGGCAAAGCTTGCCACGGAATAGGACTTCGCATCCTTCACGTCGCGCTCGGTGCGGCGACGGAGGTTGTCCATCTCGGCAGCAAGGCGCAGGTAGCGATCGCGCAGTTCGCCGTTCTCGGCCTTCAGCAGCTCAACCGGATCTGGCTGAGACGGCTCGGCCGCATCAACGGTTTCCGCTGCATCCTGCGCGAAATCCGCTGACGTGTCGGCCGCCGTGGCGTCAGGTCCGGTTTTTGTTGTTTCGTCGGTCATGACGGTCTCCGAATTGCTTGGTCTTTGGATGTGCCCGATATCGAGGTTTGCCCGGAAAAAATCAAGGCTTTGTCGAGAAGAACAGCCAATTCGCGGCTTTGCGGGCGGCGGCAATATGCCTCCCCGCTCTTGAATGCCGTTCGAGACATCGACTGTTCAGCCCTCCTCCCCGGTGGTATGCTGAGATGCAGCACAGCGAGGGGTGAGATCAATGTCTAATGGCAAATCCCTTTCAGGCAAGTGTTTCTGTGGGGCAGTCGAAATTACTGTCGATGGCGAGCCAGTGGCGATGGGCTACTGTCATTGCGACTCTTGCCGCGAATGGTCGGCAGGCCCGGTCAATGCCTTTTCGCTCTGGCCGCCGCAAGCGGTTCACATCACCAGAGGTGCTGACAAGATCGGCAGCTACCAGAAAACCGAGACGAGCGTGCGCAAGTGGTGCACGGTCTGCGGCGGCCATCTCTTGACCGAGCATCCGACATGGGGCGTGACCGATGTCTACGCCGCCATCCTGCCCGGCCTCGATTTCCAGCCGGCGCTGCACGTCAACTATGAAACGACAGTGCTGCACATGGGCGACGGGCTTCCGAAGCAGAAGGACCTTCCGGCCGAGATGGGCGGATCTGGGATGCTGCTTGCCGATTGACCGTCACCGTCGGATCCGTCTCGTCAAATCCCCGGCCGGGTCAGCCGCGAAATCAGCTGCGCCGTATAATCGACCATGGGCACGATGCGGGCATAGTTCAGCCGCGTCGGGCCGATGACGCCGACCGCGCCGACGATACGATCATCGTCGTCACGATAGGGAGCGACGATCAGCGAGGAACCGGACAACGAGAAAAGCTTGTTTTCCGAACCGATGAAGATGCGCACCCCCGGGCCGCTTTCGGCAAGATTGAGAATCTCGATGAGGCTGTCCTTCTTTTCGAGATCGTCGAAAAGAAGGCGCAGGCGATCCAGATCCTCCGCGCCGCCGATTTCGGCCAGCAGATTGGAGTGGCCGCGCACGATGAGCTGCGTCGGCTTGCCTTCGTCATCGCCGCCGGACCAGACGGCAATGCCGCGCTCGACCAGCTGATGAGACAAGCTGTCCAGTTCCTGGCGCACGCTTTCCTTAAGACTTTGCAACTGCCGCCGCAGCTCCGGCAGCGTCTGGCCGGTCATATGGGCGTTAAGGAAGTTGGCGGCTTCCGTCAGCTGCGACGACGTCGTGCCTGCCGGCAGTTCGATGATGCGGTTTTCGACTTGATCGTGATCGCCGACGAGCACGGCAAGCGCCTTGGTCGGCTCCAGGCGAATGAATTCCACGTGCTTGAGCACCGGGTCGCTCTTGGAGGTGATGACGAGACCGGCGCCGCGCGAAATGCCCGAGAGCACCCGGCTCGCCTCCGACATCATCGATTCCATCGGCTGATCGCGATTGCTGCCGCGCACCTGCCGGTCGATATTGGCCCGATCCTCGGCGGAGAGATCACCGACCTGCATGAACGCATCGACGAAGAAGCGTAGGCCCACCTGCGTCGGCAATCGCCCGGCACTCACATGCGGCGAATAGATGAGTCCCAGCTCTTCCAGATCGCTCATGACATTGCGCACCGAGGCCGGCGAGAGCGACATCGGCAGCAGGCGCGAGAGATTGCGCGAACCCAGCGGCTCGCCATTTTCCAGATAGCCTTCGACGATACGGCGGAATATTTCCTTGGAGCGTTCGTCCAGTGCAGCAATGACATCCGAGACCGACGATGTCGTGAATACCATTTCGCTGTCAGATCCATTCCGTTGAGCCTTAGGCAAAATATAATCATTCGGTTAGCAATGGCAAAAGGGAAAATGCCGCTGGAGGCGCGGACAGGTCTCACAGCCTGCTTTTCCTTTGCAAAAGCAGGCTGTGGGTCGTAGAAGCGGTCAACGAACTTTCAGGAGAGTGGAATGCGGCCTTCAGGCAGAAAAACCGACCAGATGCGCAAGGTGTCGTTCGAGCGCAATTTTTCCAAGCATGCGGAAGGCTCCTGCCTGGTGAAATTCGGCGATACGCATGTGCTCTGCACGGCAAGCCTGGAGGACAAAACGCCGCCATGGCTGCGCAACAGCGGCAAGGGCTGGGTCACGGCCGAATACGGCATGCTGCCGCGGGCCACCGGCGAGCGCATGAAGCGCGAAGCCGCCGCGGGCAAGCAGGGCGGCCGCACGCAGGAAATCCAGCGCCTCATCGGCCGGTCGCTGCGCGCCGTCGTCGACCTCAAGGAACTCGGCGAACGCCAGATCACCGTCGACTGCGACGTCATCCAGGCGGATGGCGGCACGCGCACGGCCTCGATCACCGGCGGCTGGATCGCGCTTTATGACTGCCTGAAGTGGATGGAAAGCCGCAACATGGTCAAGGTGGAACGCGTGCTGAAGGACCACATCGCAGCCATCTCCTGCGGTATCTTTGCCGATCAGCCTGTCATCGATCTCGACTATCTTGAGGATTCCTCGGCCGAGACCGACGCCAATTTCGTCATGACGGGCAAGGGCGGCATCGTCGAGATCCAGGGAACGGCTGAGGGCGCCCCCTTCAGCGAAGAGGAATTCGCCACGCTGATGCACCTTGCCAAGAACGGCATCGCCGAACTGGTGGAGCTGCAGAAGCAGGCCATCGCCTGAGGATATCAACGAATGCGGAGCGTGCAGCCTGCCCCTCATCCGGCCCCCGAGTTCATCGATGGGTGGCCACTTTCTCCCCGCCGAGACGGGGAGAAGGGGCTAGATGCACCCTTTGTTATCCCTCTTCACCACGCTGGAATCGGACGACGATCGAGCCTGAGGTCGTCCCCTCTCCCCGCATGGGGGAGAGGGCTAGGGTGAGGGGCTGATCCGTTGAGCGATGCGACACTCACAGGCGTTCTTGAAACTGCGCTCTATGCGGACGATCTCGATGCAGTCGAAGCCTTTTATGGCGGCATACTCGGGCTGGAGAAGATATCGCGAGGCGGCAATCGCCATGTCTTTTATCGCTGTGGGCCAGGTGTGCTCCTGATCTTCAACAGCGGAGAAACGCTCAAGCCGCACGAACCGGGCGCCCTGCCCGTGCCGCCGCATGGGACCAAGGGCCATGGCCATGTCTGCTTCCGTGTCGATAGCAACGATATCGAGGCCATGGCCGAGAGGCTGAAGGCTGCCGGTGTCGATATCGAAGCCGATTTTCACTGGCCGAACGGCGGCCGATCGATCTATTTCCGCGATCCGGCCGGCAACAGCCTGGAATGCGCCGAACCCCGCATCTGGGGGCTATGACAGGACAGCACATGCGCAAGCTCGATACCAAGACCATCGTCGTCGCCAGCCACAATGCCGGCAAGATCCAGGAAATCCGCGATCTCATCGGTCCGCTCGGCTTTACCGCCAAGTCCGCCGCCGATCTCAACTTCATCGAACCGGACGAGACGGGCACGACCTTCGAGGAGAATGCGACGATCAAGGCGCTCGCCTCCGCCAATGCCTCCGGCCTGCCGGCACTCTCGGACGACTCCGGTCTGGTCATCGATGCGCTTGGCGGCGATCCCGGCGTCTATACGGCCAATTGGGCGGAGAGGCCTGACGGTACGCGCGACTTCGCCATGGCCATGCAGAAGGTCGAGACCGCCCTGGAGAAAGCCGGCGCCACCTCGCCGGAAAGCCGCACGGCGCGCTTCGTCAGCGTCCTTTGCCTTGCCTGGCCGGATGGGCATACCGAACTTTTCCGCGGCGAAGTGGAAGGCACCGTCGTCTGGCCGCCGCGCGGCACCCAGGGCTTCGGCTACGACCCGGTCTTCCAGCCCAAGGGCTACGAGACCACATTCGGCGAAATGAGCGCCGAGCAGAAGCATGGCTGGAAGCCCGGCGACGAGCAGGCGCTGTCGCACCGCGCCCGCGCCTTCAAGATCTTTGTCGAAACCTGCCTGGAGGCGTAAGCTAATCCCGTGGAAATCGTGGACACACAGGATCTGATGCACGGCGCGCAATTGCTGCCCGATACCGGCGAACCCGGTTTCGGCGTGTATGTGCATTGGCCCTTTTGCGCGGCCAAATGTCCCTACTGCGATTTCAACAGCCATGTGCGCCACCAGCCTGTCGATCAAGAACGCTTTGCCGCCGCCTTTCTGAAGGAAATGGCGACGATGCGGATGATCAGCGGCCCGAAGACCGTCACCAGTGTCTTCCTCGGCGGCGGCACGCCGTCGCTGATGAAACCGGAAACAGTCGGTGCGGTGCTCGATGGTATCGCCAAAACCTGGCATGTGCCTGATGGTATCGAGATCACCATGGAAGCCAATCCGTCCAGCGTCGAAGCGGAGCGCTTTCGCGGCTATCGCGCCGCCGGCGTCAATCGCGTGTCGATGGGCGTGCAGGCGCTGAACGACCGCGACCTGAAATTCCTTGGACGTCTGCACAATGTCGAAGATGCGCTGAAGGCGATCAGGCTGGCGCGCGAGATCTTCCCGCGCATGTCCTTCGACCTCATCTATGCCCGCCCCAACCAGACCGTCGAGGAATGGGAGCGCGAGCTGAAGGAGGCAATCTCCTATGCGGTCGATCACCTCTCGCTCTATCAACTGACGATCGAGGAGGGCACGCCCTTCTATGGCCTGCACAAGGCCGGAAAGCTGATCGTGCCCGATGGCGATCAATCGGCGCTGCTTTATGAAGCGACGCAGGAGATTACCGAACGCGAGGGCATGCCGGCCTACGAGGTTTCCAATCACGCGCAGCCCGGCGCCGAGAGCCGGCACAACCTCACCTATTGGCGCTATGGCGACTATGCCGGGATCGGCCCCGGCGCGCATGGCCGCCTGACCCGAGGGCCGCAGAAGCTGGCGACGGCCACCGAGCGCAAGCCGGAGAGCTGGCTCGATATGGTCGAGCGCGATGGCCACGGCATGATCGACCAGGAAATGCTTGGGTTCGACGAACAGGCCGACGAATTGCTGCTGATGGGCCTGCGGCTTCGCGAAGGCGTCGATCTCGCCCGCTGGCAGCAGCTTTCCGGCCGCGATCCCGATCCGCAGCGCGAAGCCTTTTTACTGGAACACGGTTTCATAGAGCGGATCGGCAATTCCCGCCTGCGCTGTACGCCGGCGGGAATGCTGGTTCTCGATTCGGTCGTCGCCGATCTCGCTTGTTGACACCTCCCCCTTGAGGGGGGAGGTCGCCGCACAGCGGCGGGTGGGGGTGACCCGCGTATGTGCGATGATGACTCGGTTGTTGCCGAGATCACCCCACCCCGGCACTTACGTGCCGACCCTCCCCCTCAAGGGGAGGGTAAGCAAACGCCCATCGATTGCGGCAAGACCGACGGCGATGAGGGCCATGCCGATGAAATGCTTCGGCTGCAGGCTCTCGCCGAGAACGAGGGCTCCGAGCAGGATCGCGCTGACGGGAATCAGGAAGGTCACCAGCATCAGGTTGGTGGCGCCGGCCGTCGCAAGGATGCGAAAGAACAGCATATAGGCGATGGCGGTCGACAGGATGGCTAGGCCGGCAAGAGCAAGCCAGGTCTCCGACGACGGCATTGTGAGCGTCCAGGGACGGTCGACGAAGAGCGCGATCGGCAACAGCAGGATGGCCGACCCTGTCACCTGACCGGCGGCCGGAATGATCGGCGCCAGCCCCATGCGGCGGAAACGACGCCCGAATATGCCGGCCAGGGAATAGCTGAAGGCGGCACCCAGCACGGCGAGCTGCGCCAGTACGTTGGAACCGAGGCTCGCCAGCACCGACGGGCCGATCATCAGCGCCACACCGGCAAAGCCGACGATGACCCCGATCAGCCGATTGCCAGTCATCTTCTCATCCTCCGTCAGGAAATGGGCGACGACGACGGCAAAGAGCGGCGTGGTGGCATTGAGGATGGATGCGAGACCACTGGCGATATGCGTCTGCCCCCACACGATCAGCAGGAAGGGAATGACATTATTGAGGAAGCCCATGCCTAAGAAGGCAAGCCAGGTCTTGCCGTCTTTCGGCATGGAATGTCCGGTGGCGCGCACGATGACATGCAGAGCAATGGCGGCGAGCGCGACACGCGCGGTAACGATGGTGAAGGGCGGCAGTTCGCGCACCAGAATGCCGTTGAACAGGAAGGAGCCGCCCCAAAGGACGGACAGCCCCATCAACATGCTCCATTCGACTGCGCCCATGGATTTCTGAGACATCTGATTATCTCCAGCATCTGCCGATTGAGTTTTGCTTATCGATGGCCGGATCTCGATATGATTGCCAACCTTTCGAATTGCTGGAATAATCCCGCTATTCTTGGACTCTGACAAACGAGTCTTTTTCAGATCATGATTTAGCTGAGCTCAATTATCATGGATCAACTGCCATCCCTCTCGGCGCTGCGCGCCTTCGAGGCCTCCGCCCGGCATCTCAGCATGACACTGGCGGCAAACGAGCTGCATGTGACGCCAGGCGCCATCAGCCTGCAGATCCGCGATCTTGAAACTGCGCTCGGCGTGCGGCTTTTCGAGCGGCGGACCCGCAGCCTCGCATTGACGAGCGAAGGCGCTGAATATTTCGCGACGATGCGAACGGCCTTCCGCCTCATCCGCGAGGCGACAGCGGCCTTGGCGATGCGCTCGAAGGACACGGTGCTGACCGTCACCTGTACCGCCGGCTTTGCCACGCATTGGCTCGTGCCGCGGCTGCGGCGGTTCGAGGAAGCGCATCCGGATATCGACCTGCGCATCAGCGCTTCGCACCGCATGATGGATTTCCAACGGGATGGGATAGATATCGCCATCCGCCACGGCCTCGGCGGCTACGAGGGGCTGGCGAGCGAAAGGCTGCTGGATGACGAGTATGTACCGGTCTGCACGCCCGAGACGGCGGCGACCCTCGGCCCTTCTCCTGAAGTCGACGCTCTGGCAAATCTGACGCTGATCCACGATGTCTATCGACGGGACTGGGAGCTCTGGCTGCAAGCTGCCGGTGCGACGCGCGTGGACGCGATGCATGGACCGGTCTTTACCGACGGGACGGGTGCCTATCACGCCATGAAGGCGGGGCTCGGCATCGCGCTGATGCGCCGGTCCTTCGTGGAGCAGGAGCTGGCTGAGGGTACGCTCGTCGCGCCCTTCCCCATCGGATTTGCGAGCGCGCTCGCCTATCACCTCGTCTATCCGCCCGGCGCATTGGAGCGGCCGGCTATTGCGGCCCTGCGATCCTGGCTGTTTTCCGAAGTGTCCCGCACGGTGCCATCCGCATAGGCGTGCTTCTCCGCTCTGCCTGATCGTACAAAAGGAACGGCCGGCGATGAAGCCGGCCGAAGAATATACCGTCAATGATGACCGCTGGGCCTACTCGTTGATGAGGCGCTTCAGCAGCTCGATCTCGTGCGACAGCTTACTGTCACCGGAGATCAGTTCCTCGATCTTGCGCACGGCATGCAGCACGGTCGTATGATCGCGGCCACCGAAGCGGCGACCGATTTCCGGGAAGGAACGCGGCGTCAGGGTCTTCGACAGATACATGGCGATCTGGCGCGGCTTGACGATGACGCGCGTGCGGCGGTTCGAAACCAGTTCCTGGCGCGAGACATTGTAGTGACGCGCGACGATGCGCTGGATGTCCTCGATGCGGACGCGGCGCGGCTCGCCGGAGCCGACCAGATGCGCCAGCAGTTCGTCGACGCGCTCCACCGTCAGGTTCGGCTCGAAGGAGCGGCGGAAGATGAGCTGGTTGAAGGCTCCTTCCAGTTCGCGGCCGCTGGCAGTGACGTTGCGGGCGACATGCGAGAGGATCTCGGCCGGGATTTCCAGCGACGGATCATCCTGACGGGCAGCATCGAGGCGGCGCTTGAGGATCTCAAGGCGCATTTCATAATCCGGCGCCTCGACTTCGATCGCCACGCCGCCCTGCAGGCGCGAACGCACGCGCGGGTCGAGCGATTCCAGCTCCCAAGGAGCACGATCGGCAGCAACGACGACCTGTTTGGCGCTGTCGAGCAGCATGTTCAGCAGGTGGCAGAACTCATGCTGGATCATCTTGCCCTGCAGGAACTGCATGTCGTCGATGATGAGCAGGTCGATGTTGCGCAGCGAGTCCTTCAGCGTCAGCGCATCATTGTCGCGGATCGCGGTTGCGAAGCGCCACATGAAGTATTCCGCCGTTAGATAGACCACGCGCAGACCGCGCGGGTTCTGCACGGCGGCATTGGCGATCGCCTGCAGAAGATGCGTCTTGCCGAGACCGACCGTCGCATGGACGAAGAGCGGATTGAAGCGCACGGCGCCGGTACCCGCTTCGGCGATGGTCTTTGCTGCGGCAAGGCCGACACGGTTCGAGCTGCCTTCGACAAAGGTATCGAAGGTGAAGCGGGAATCGAGCGGAGAGCCGAACAACGGCGCACCTGCCGTTGCGGGCCGCGCGGCTGCGACAGCACTTACGGCCTGCGCCACCGCATGGCCCGCCGGCTGTGCGGCGGGACGGCGGATCGGCGCCACGGCCGCCTGATCCGGCAGCGCAGGCTGCTCGTCGGCGCAAGGCTTCGCGCCCTGCCGTGCCGCGGTGCGGACCAGAATTTCGACCTTCAGGATCTCGGCATCCTCAGCCTGGAACAGGCTGGTGATCAAATCAAGATAACGATTGTTGATCCACGACTTCAGAAAGGTTGTCGGAACCGTGAGACGAACAACGCTCTTCGATACCGAATGGAGCTTGAGCCGTGCGAACCAGCTGGCGTAGACATCAGGTCCGACCTGGGCCTTCAAGCGCGCGCTAACGCGCTCGAACAGATTATTTTGCGCCACGTCTCCCTTTTCCCCCGCCGCTTCTAAGCAAACCGCACCGAACGCCTGCGCATTGTCCCCATTCTCCAACGCACCCGTCGCCCTCGTATGTATCTGCATATAATGCCGCCTTCCACAGTCTCTTATAGGGCGGGAGAGCAATGCACCGCCGCCCCTAGGTTCTTCGCCATAGCATGACAATCGCGCCCGTTGTCCCAAGCCGCGCCGCATACCGGTTCATCAGCCATGCCCTGCCAACGGGCGTTACAGAAAAACTGTGGCGAAAACCGCTCTCAAGCAGCCTTCACCCGACTATCTGCAACTGGAGCATCGATCGGCCCTCGTATTCCGACCGCTGCCCCATGGCTGTCAATTTTCTCCCCTCTCCACAGCCACGCCACTAACTCCGGCTGCAAAGGACAGACAAGCTTCCTCGTTCCGCAAGCGTTGCCGCTTCCAGCTTTAACTCGTCAACTGTTTGAAAAAACGGAGCTGAACTGCTCCGTCACAAGAGACAAAACCACCCACGCCGCCGTAGATGACGGTGTTTGCCGAAGCCGTTTAAGGTGAAATCCGCGCCCCTTGTTGAAATGCATTTAGGCAGGATCGCGGGCAGATATCAACGATGAATTTTACACAAAATTAAGAGGCGGCCATTGACTCTGGAAGCCATTTTTGACTGTCACAAGCCCTTCAAAAAAGAATCGCTGTTGAATCAAAGAGATTCCCGACAAACGCGATTCCCACAGCTTTCAAAACAAAAAAAATAAAAAATCCCTTGACTCACTTGTGAGCCGGCAATGCGTCACGCAGATCACCCAGCGCTGAGATATCCTGCCGTAAGCTCTTGTTTTTAAAAGTATATTTCTGTCACGCCAATGACATGAACAGCCGGTCTTTTTTGGCAATGCGGCAATTTTTTGGCCGAATCCAAAAAGCCCGGCACAAGGGCCGGGCTTAAGTCTAACGACGAAATCGTTAATGGAAAGTTATGCGGTCGGGGCCGAAAGGGCCTTCACACGCTTGGCAAGACGCGAAACCTTGCGGGAAGCGGTGTTGGCGTGAAGCACGCCCTTGGTGGCTGCGCGAGCCAGTTCCGGCTGGGCAGCAACGAAAGCTGCCTTTGCGCGATCCGCATCACCCGATGCGATGGCTTCTTCGACCTGGCGAACGAACGTGCGAACGCGCGAGCGACGAGCCTTGTTGACATCGGTGCGGCGGGCGATCTTGCGGGTCGCTTTTTTCGCCGAGGTAGTATTGGCCATGTATGCCTCTCTTAGAATTCGAACAAAACTCCATCGTTGCGGCGCGGGCCTTGCGGCCACTTCATCCAGCAATGCGGGAGCAATTGCGGAAAACCAGAGCGGCTTTCCAAACTGTGGCGGGCATATAACCGGAATGAGCCCCGTCGTCAACGCGGATTCTCGCCAAAGCCGCGTAATTCCGGAATCTCGGCCTCACCGGTTCTTGAACTCCGGTTTGCGCTTCTCGATGAAGGCGGCCATGCCCTCCTTCTGGTCCTCTGTGGCAAACAGGCTATGGAACAGGCGGCGCTCGAAGCGCAACCCCTCCTCGAGGGTAGTCTCGAGAGCGCGATTGACCGCTTCCTTGGCCATGAGCACGGATGGGCGGGAATGAGAGGCGATCTTGGCGGCGGCCGCCATTGCCTCGTCCAGGAGCTTGTCGGCAGGCACGACGCGCGCCACAAGGCCCGAACGCTCGGCCTCGGCTGCATCCATCATCCGGCCGGTCAGCACCAGATCCATCGCTTTTGCCCTGCCGACGGCGCGGGTCAGGCGCTGCGAGCCGCCCATGCCAGGGATGACGCCGAGGGTGATTTCCGGCTGGCCGAATTTGGCCGTCTCCGAGGCGATGATGAAATCGCACATCATCGCCACCTCGCAGCCGCCGCCGAGCGCGAAGCCGCTGACCGCCGCGATAACCGGCTTGCGGGCATTGGCGATATCAGCCCATCCGCTGAAGAAATCGTTCTTGTAGGCGTCGACGAAATCGAGCGACTGCATTTCCTTGATATCGGCACCGGCGGCGAAGGCCTTTTCCGAACCGGTGAGCACGATCGCGCCGATGGCATCATCCTGGTGAAAGGCGGCAAAGGCCTGCTTCAGCTCCGAAAGCACGGTGGAGTTCAGCGCATTCAGCGCCTGTGGCCGATTGAGCTTGATGAGGCCGACAGCCCCATGCATTTCGACGATGAGGGTTTCGTAAGCCACCTGTCTCTCCCTTTTCTCTTGAATCAGCTTCGGCCTTCCATCAGCTTTGGCAGGAGGCGCAGTAGAAAGAAGAGCGTCCCGCCTGCACGATCCGGCTGACCGTACCGCCGCAGCCGGGCGTACTGCAAGGCTGGGCTTCGCGATCGTAAACGGAAAAGGAATGCTGGAAGTAGCCGAGCGAGCCGTCCGTCTGGATATGATCGCGCAGTGACGAGCCGCCCGCGGCGATCGCATCGGCAATGACCTCGCGGATGGCATCGACCAGCATCCGCAGCGTCTCTGTCGGCTTGCCGGCATCCGTGACCAGCGTGCCGGCGGCGCGCAACGGCGACAGATGCGAACGCCAAAGCGCCTCGCACACATATATATTGCCGAGACCGGCGATGTTCTTCTGATCCAGCAGCGCGCTTTTCAGCGGCTGCGCCTTGCCGGCAAAGCGCTTAGCCAGATAATCAGCGTCGAGTTCATTGCCGGTGGGTTCCGGGCCGAGATCGCTGAAGAAGGGGTGACTGACCATGTCGGCCCGCCTGACGATGTCCATGAAGCCGAAACGGCGGGGGTCGTTATAGATGACACGCGCATCGCCGTTATCGCCAGCCAGATGGAAAACGACATGATCGTGCTTCTCATCCTTGGAACGGGGATGATGGAAGCTTCCCGGCGTGCCGGCCCCAGCCCCCGCCTCGACCCGGAACGAACCGGACATGCCGAGATGGGCGATGATCGTCTTGCCATCATCGAGATCGATCAGCAGGTATTTGGCGCGGCGCGACAGCGACGTGATGCCGCGCCCCGCAACCGTCCGGGCGAAATCGATCGGAAAAGGAAAGCGCAGGTCGTTGCGGCGCAGCTCCAACTCCTTCAGAACGGCGCCCTCCATGGAAGGCGCGAGCCCCCGTCTGACGGTTTCGACCTCTGGTAATTCCGGCATGGCTATCCATCTTTATGTTTCAACCGCTTATGATCTGAGCTATAGCCCAAGGCATCGCGGCGGTGATCAGGCTGATGAGATAGCGTGGCAAACGTGATTTCGCTATGGTCCGCCGCTCAATACTGTGTAATTCCTTAAATCGGAATCGATTTAAGGAATAAATTATGCAGCAGATTTAAAGTGCTGTAGCGACCTTTGCGCGTCGCATATGACGCGCGGCGCTGTCGTGTAATGGAGTTGAGCCGATGGCAGAAAGCCGCACCTCCGCCAATGGCGGCATGGAAACATCCTATGGCTTCCGCGAAGTGGCCGATGGCGAAAAGCAGGGCCTCGTCAACGAGGTGTTCCACAAGGTCGCCAAGCGCTACGACGTCATGAACGACGTCATGTCCATGGGTATGCATCGCGCCTGGAAGGATGCGATGGTCGCGGCGCTCAATCCCCGCAAGGATCCCGGTTACAAGATACTCGATGTTGCCGGCGGCACGGGCGATATCGCCTTCCGCATCGTGGAGGCCTCGAATAGGCTGGCGCATGCGACCGTGCTCGACATCAACGGTTCGATGCTTGCCGTCGGCGCCGAACGCGCAGAAAAGAAGAAGCTTGCCGACAATCTCACCTTCGTCGAAGCGAATGCCGAGGAATTGCCCTTCGAGCCGAACTCCTTCGACGCCTATACGATCGCTTTCGGCATCCGCAACGTGCCGCATATCGATGTCGCGCTGAAGGAAGCCTATCGCGTGCTGAAGCGCGGCGGCCGGCTGCTCGTGCTCGAATTCTCCGAAGTCGATCTGCCGCTGCTCGACCGCGTCTATGACGCCTGGTCCTTCAACGCCATTCCAAAGTTCGGCAAGGCGATCACAGGCGAGGCAGAGCCCTATCAATATCTGGTGGAATCGATCCGCAAGTTCCCGAATCAGCAGGACTTCGCAACGATGATCCGCGAGGCCGGCTTCTCGCGCGTAAGCTTCACCAATTACACCGGCGGCATCGCCGCGCTGCACTCAGGCTGGAAGCTCTGAAGCATGATATCCAGTCATCTGATCCGGCTTATGGCCTCCGTGTTCCGAGACCTTGAGACGATATGAGTGCTTTCAGCGCATATTTCGGCCTTGTTCGGGTCGGCTGGGTGCTCGTGCGCGAAGGCGTGGTCATGGCGCTGCCGTCGGAAGGGCTGCCGCCCTCCGTCAGCCTCGCCAAATCCTTCGTCAGCATCTTCGCCCGCAGGAAAGCGAAGAGCCAGGCGCGTAGCGACCGGCTTGCCAAGGCGGTCGAACGGCTCGGTCCTTCCTATGTGAAGATCGGCCAGTTCCTGGCAACGCGCCCCGATGTCGTCGGCGTCGACATGGCCAACGACCTGTCGCAGCTCCAGGACCGCATGGCCTTCTTTCCGCATGATATGGCAACGGCGGCCATCGAAGCGTCGCTCGGCCGGCGGATCGAGGACCTCTATGTCAGCTTCGGTGAACCGATCGCCGCCGCTTCGATAGCGCAGGTGCATCCGGCCGAAATCGAGACGGCAGAAGGCCGCAAGCGCGTCGCCGTCAAGGTGGTCCGGCCTGGCGTTCGCCAACGTTTTTCAAACGATATCAAGGCGATGTATCTCGTGGCGGGGATGCAGGAGCGATTCATGCCCTCCAGCCGGCGCCTTCGGCCGGTGGAAGTGACCAAGACGCTTGAGCAGACCACCAAGGTCGAGATGGATCTGCGGCTGGAAGCAGCCGCGCTTTCCGAGATCGCCGAGAACACCGAGAAGGACTCGGGCTTCCGCGTTCCGAAGGTCGACTGGGAGCGCACCGGCCGCGACGTCATCACCATGGAATGGATCGACGGCGTGAAGATGTCCGACGTCGAGGGGCTGAAGGCCGCCGGCCACGATCTTAACGCGCTCGCCGATACACTGATCCAGTCCTTCCTGCGCCATACGCTGCGTGACGGCTTCTTCCATGCCGACATGCACCCTGGCAATCTCTTCGTCGATCCCAGGGGCATGATCGTCGCCGTCGACATGGGCATCGTCGGCCGTCTCGGAAAGAAGGAGCGCCGCTTCCTCGCCGAAATCCTCTACGGCTTCATCACCCGCGATTATATCCGGGTCGCCGAGGTGCATTTCGAGGCGGGCTACGTGCCCGCCCATCACAATACGGAGAGCTTTGCGCAGGCCATCCGCGCGATCGGCGAGCCGATCCATGGCCAGCCGGCCGAAACCATCTCCATGGGTAAGCTTCTGACCCTGCTCTTCGAAGTGACGGAACTCTTCGACATGGAAACCCGGCCCGAACTGGTGATGCTGCAGAAGACCATGGTTGTGGTCGAGGGCGTGTCGCGCATGCTCAATCCGCGCTTCAACATGTGGAAGGCGTCCGAACCGGTCGTCGGCGATTGGATCCGCACCAATCTCGGCCCGAAACGGATCATGACCGATCTGAGGGATGGTTTGAAGGCAGCCGTTAAGCTTGCCGAAGCTGCGCCCGAGATTGCCGCCAAGACCGAAAAATTCCATCACGAACTGCTGCACATGAGCGAAAACGGCCTGCGTTTCGATCCGCAGACCGCCGAAGCGATCGGCAAGGCCGAGGCCAAGCACAGCCGCTCCGGCCGCTTCGCGCTTTGGGTGATCGCGCTGACGCTTCTCTATATCGCCTGGCACCTCGGCTGATCGCCCAGCCTTCTGATGCTCTTCTCGCCTCGGCCGAAATAGTTGGCCGGCGCGGGAAGCCATATGCGCGCGCAAACATAGAGTTGCGCGATGCGCGCGCTCGCCTCAAAATCAGTCGTCCGGCACAGATCAAGGTGTTCGCCATTTGGGATATCCCATTGATGATAAGGCTCGCATAGCCTTGTAAAAAAGGAGAACAGCAAAGATGGAGCGTCAGAGAGCCGGTATCGAACTCAGCGGGCAACCCCTCGGGTTCAGCGATCTGGTGCGGATCGGAGCGGGCGCCGTCCTGCCGTCGGCATCGGAAAACGGCATGGCTCGCATACGGTTGGCACGCAGCGTTCTCGAAAGCACCATTCAATCGGGCATGCCGGTCTATGGCTCCACGACCGGTGTCGGAGCCATGAAAGATGTCGAATGGTCTCCTGAAGATCTCGATGCCTTCAATCTGGGCCTCGTGCGCGCCCACCATTTCGGCACCGGGGCGCCCTTCTCCATGTCGGTGGTGCGCAACGCCATGGCGATCAGGGTTAACACGGCTCTCACCGGTCAGGTCGGATGCTCGCAAGAACTGATCGAAGCCTATCTGCAGCTGTTGAGCGCGGATGTCATTCCTGTCGTCAGGCGTACGGGCTCGATCGGTTGTGCGGATATCGGACTGATGGGCCAGATCGGCGCGGTTCTGACCGGCGTGGGCGAGGCCGTCTATCGCGGCCGCCGCATGCAGGCGGCCGATGCCTTCGATGCCGCCGGTATCGCTCCCGTCAGGATGATGCCGCGCGACAGTCTGGCCTCGCTCAGCGTCAATGCGGTCAGCTTCGCCGCCGCTGCCGAGACGACCCGCAATGCCGCCGCCTCGATCCGCGTGCTGCTCGCGACCGGCATGATGGCCGCCGGCGCGCTCGGCGCCTCACGCGATCCATGGATTTCCGTGCGCCATGTCGGCACCGCCCGCGAGGCCCTGATCGGCGCCTGGCTCTGCAATGCTTCGGATGAATGGCCCTGGCCGGTCGCGACCCACGTGCAGGACCCGCTGAGCCTGCGCATGATCGCCCAGGTCTTCGGTGCCGTCATCGAAAACCTCTTGACCGCCGGCCACAAGATTCTGGCCGCCACCGGCCGCTCGGACGACAACCCGGTCATCGTCGATGGGCGTGTGATGACCTCCGGCGGCTCTCTTCCGCTCGATGTCACCGTGCTTCTGGAAGCGGCCGTCATCTGCATGGCGCATGCGGCCCGCAATGCCTTCAATCGTTGCGTCCTGCTCGGCAACGGCCAGCGGCGCGGCCTGCCTGTCAATCTCGTACCCGAAGGCAGGATCGCGACCGGCTTCGGCCCGATCATCAAGCTCGCCGGCGAGATCTTCTCGCGCGTTCTCTCCATGTCCAATCCGGTCTCGGCACAGTCGCTGGTGGTTGCGGCCGGCATGGAAGACGAGGCCGCCTTCCTGCCGCTGGTCATCGAACGTTTCGAACGGCAGATGCGGGCACTGAAGCGCCTTGCCGCCCTTGAGGCCCTGCTGTCGGCCCAAGCGATGGACATTCTCGGCGACAAGCCGGAAGGCGTCGCACGTATGCTCTACGACGTCGTGCGCAAGCATGCCGACTTCTATGTCGTCGACCGTCCCCTTTCGGCCGAAGTCGAGGCGATCGAGGAGGAGCTGGGCTCGGAATCCTTCGTCTCTGAACTGATCGCCCACAAGCCGATCCTCGCCTATGATGATTTCTTCGCGCTCGGCTCGCTGGAGCGGGTCGAAGAGCGGCTTTATCGCGACACCGTTGCCATCTGAACCAACCTACGAGCGGGGAGAATACACATGGCCGATTTCGATCTTGTTCTGCAAGGCACCGTGGTTCTGCCTGAACGCGTCGTGGAAGCCGGCTATGTCGCCGTGCGCGACGGCAAAATCGCCGAGGTCGGCATCGGCGTGCCGCCGGCCGCACGCGAGCGGCACCTGCTCGGCAAGGCGCTGATCCTGCCCGGCGCGATCGATGCGCAAGTGCATTCGCTCTCGCAGAAGGACCAGGAGGATTTCGTCTGGTCGACGCGTTCGGCAGCCGCCGGCGGCGTCACCACCATCGTCGACATGCCCTATGACGAAGGCAATCTCGTCTGCTCGGCAGCAGCGGTGAAGAAGAAGATCGACCATGCCGCGCCGCAATCGCGCGTCGACTTCGCCCTCTACGGCACGATCGATCCGGAAGAAGGTCCGGCGCGTATCGCCGAGATGGTCGAGGCCGGCGTTTCCGCCTTCAAATTCTCCACCTTCGGCACCGATCCCAAGCGCTTTCCCCGCATTCCGCCCGCCCTGCTCGAGGCCTGCTTTGCTGCCATCGCGCCCACGGGCCTGACCGCCGGTGTGCACAATGAGGATGATGAAGCAGTCCGCACCTACATGGAGCAGGTGAAGGCGAGCGGTATCACCGACTATCGCGCTCACGGCCTGTCCCGTCCGCCTATCACAGAGCTTCTGGCCATGCACACGATCTTCGAAACGGGCGCGGATACCGGCTGCCCGGCGCATGTCGTGCATTGCTCGCTGGGGCGCGGCTACGACATCGCCCGCGCCTATCGCCGCGACGGCTTCCAAGCAACGGTCGAGTGCTGCATCCATTACCTGACGCTCGACGAGGAAAACGATGTGCGGCGCCTTGGCGGCAAGGCGAAAATTAATCCGCCGATCCGCCCGCGTGCCGAAGTGGAAACCTTGTGGCGCAAGGTGGCGGAGGGCAATGTCTGGCTCGTCTCGACCGACCACGTCAGCTGGTCGGAAAACCGCAAAACCAATCCGGACATGCTGGCGAATGCTTCCGGCGTGCCGGGACTGGAGGTCATGGTGCCGCTCTTCATCAAGGGAGCCTTGGAGCGCGGCGTGCCGCTGACCTGGGCGGCGAAGCTGATGGCGGAAAACCCGGCTAAGCATTTCCGCCTCGACCATATCAAGGGCGCGCTGACGCCGGGCAAGGACGCCGATATCGTCGTGCTGGAACCGCGCGAAATGGTTTATGACGCGGCGGCCAGCGATAACAACGTCGTCGGTTGGAGCCCTTATAACGGCATTCGCCTGCCCTGGACTGTGTCCGCCGCCTATCTTAGAGGCAAGCAGATCACCGAGGGACAGAAGGTGCTGGCCGAACCTGGCTCCGGCAGCTTCGTCCGTCCCTTGCCTCGCCAAATTCTTGCCGGAGATGCAGCCTGATGACCGACCCCAAGCGCCACAACCTGCCCGTAAACGCCGATCGCATCGCCGAGGATATCGATGCGCTGGCAAGGATTACCGATCCGGGCCACCCGTGGACGCGCCGCGCCTTCTCGCCACTCTTCCTCGAAGGGCGTGCCTATATCGAAGCACGGATGAAGGCGGCAGGACTTGAGACCCGCATCGACGCCGCCGGCAATCTGATCGGCCGGCGCGCCGGCGCCAAGCCTGACCTCGGCACGATCCTTGTCGGCTCACATTCCGATACCGTGCCCGATGGCGGCCGTTTCGATGGTATCGCCGGCACGATCGCAGCGCTCGAAGTCGCGCGCTCCCTTAGGGATCGCGGCATCGAGCTCGACCATGATCTGGAGATCGTCGATTTCCTCGCCGAAGAAGTCAGCATATTCGGCGTCTCCTGCATCGGCAGCCGCGGCATGACCGGACAGATCCCCGAGGCGTGGCTCTCCCGTGTCAGCGGCGACCGCACGCTTTCTCAAGGCATTGCCGAAGTCGGCGGCGATCCCTCCGTGCTGCTCTCCCAGAAGCGGCCGGATCTCGCCGGCTTCCTGGAGCTGCATATCGAGCAGGGTCCGGTGCTGGAGGCCGAGAATAAGGACATCGGCATCGTCACCGCGATCGCCGGCATCACCCGCATCGAAATCACCGTGGAAGGCCGCGCCGACCATGCCGGCACGACGCCAATGGATCGCCGTGCGGATGCGCTGGTAGCGGCCTCGCAATTGGTACTCGATATTCGTCAACGCGCTGCCGAGCAGGCGAAAACGCCGGGCCATTTTGCTGCAACCGTCGGCGAATTCCGCATCGAGCCGAATGCTGCCAATGTCGTGCCGTCCAAGGTCGTGCTCCTGATCGACGGCCGCGCCGAAATCCGCAGCGACATGGAGGATTTCCTGGCCTGGATCGACGATGAGGTGAAGACGATTGCCGCCGATTATGGCGTGACGATCAACCCGCCGGTTCGCGTCTCCGACAATATGCCGACGCCGGGTGCTCCGGTGCTGCTCGAAACGCTCGAGAGCGCCTGCGAGACTGTCGGCGCCAAGCATCGCCGCATGGCCTCCGGCGCCGGCCACGACACGGCCTGGATCGCCAAGGTCGCCCCTGCCGCCATGATCTTCGTGCCCTGCAAGGAAGGCCGCAGCCATTGTGCCGAGGAATGGGCCGAGAATGACGACATCGCCATGGGTGCCGCCGTGCTTTTCGAAGCGGTGCGCGACATGGACAAGAATCTCACACAGAACCGGGAGTAGCCGATGGGACGCATACTCGTTGCCAAGGATGTTGAAGCGGCCGTCAAGGGCGGCTCCGTTTACGCAGCAGGCGGTGGCGGCTGGGCCGATCATGGCCGCATGCTCGGCTACGCAGCCGTCAATGTCGGCAAGCCGGAACTGGTGTCGATCGAGGAATTGAACGATAGCGATTGGATCGCGACGGCCGCAGCCATCGGCGCGCCGGCCTCCACCACTCCGTGGGAAATGCAGGGCATCGACTATGTGAAAGCCGTGCAACTCCTGCAGGACGAGCTTGGCGAAAAGCTTTCCGGCCTGATCATCGGCCAGAATGGCCGGTCTTCAACATTGAACGGCTGGCTGCCGTCGGCCATTCTCGGAACGAAGGTGGTGGACGCGGTCGGCGACATCCGTGCCCATCCGACTGGTGATATGGGCTCGATCGGCATGGCCGGTTCGCCCGAGCAGATGATCCAGACCGCCGTCGGCGGCAATCGCGCCGAGAACCGCTATATCGAGCTCGTCGTGAAGGGCGCGACGGCAAAGATTTCGCCGATCCTGCGTGCGGCCTCCGACCAGTCCGGCGGCTTCATCGCCTCCTGCCGCAACCCACTTCGCGCTTCCTACGTCCGCACGCATGCGGCGCTCGGCGGCATCTCCATGGCGCTTTCGCTCGGCGAGGCGATCATCGAGGCGGAAAAGAAAGGCGGCAGCGCCGTCATCGACGCCATCTGCAAGACCACCGGCGGCCATATCCTGGCCGAAGGCACGATCACCAAGAAGGACGTCGTCTATACGAAGGAAGCCTTCGACATCGGCACCATCACGGTCGGCAGCGGCGACAAGGCCGTCATCATGCATGTGATGAACGAGTACATGGCGGTCGAGGATGCCGGCGGAAAGCGGCTGGCAACCTTCCCCTCCGTCATCACCACGCTGTCGCCGGAAGGCGAACCTTTGAGCGTCGGCCAGCTGCATGAAGGCATGAAGGTCTTCATCCTGCATGTGCCGATGGACATCATTCCGCTGTCTGCCAGCGTGCTCGACCCAACGGTCTATCCCTCCGTCGAAAAGGCCATGGGGATCGAGATCGCCAAATACGCCCTAGAGTCGGATGATTTTAGGTCTGTTCGACCTAAAATCTGAATCCGCTCTCGAGACAAAGAAGTAGAGCGTGATGTCGTCCGAAAACCGCATACACTTTTCGGCATCACGCTCTGGCCGGCAAGAAAGCCTGAAAAGCGCAGGAGGCGCAGATGGCGCGTGACGCAGGTCTCGAAGAATTGCTGAGAGAGGAGCTCGGACCACGGCCCGGGCTTAGCGAAAAAGGGATGTTCGGCGGCTGGGCTTTTCTTCTCAACGGCCATCTACTGTGCGGCGCGCGCGAAGATGGGATGCTGATCCGCCTCGGCAAGGGCAACGATAGCTGGGCGGTTCAGCAGCACGACGTCAACCGCATGCAGATGGGCGGACGGACAATGCAGGGCTGGGTGCGCGCCGGGCCGGAAGCTTATGGCAACGACATGCTGCGCAAGCGGCTGCTTCTGGCCGCGCTGGACTTCGTCGAAGGCCTGCCGCCGAAATGAAATGAGTATTGAAGAACACTCCTCTTCTCCGCAGCGGGGAGAAGATGTCCGTCAGGACAGATGAGGGGGTGAGCGACTAAGGAGCGAACGTCTGAGCGGTACGCGAAGACGATATGTGCCGCATCGCCCCCTCATCCGGACACTGCGCCTGCCGAAGGGCGGGCCACCAACCGGGGTCGAGCCACTCGTCTCGACCGTCCTTCGGACCCCCGCCGGGGAGAAGGGGAGACTATCAAACAAGAGGAAAAGCAATCATGCCGAAAGCCAATCCACGTCACCCGAAATTCCCCATTCCGGGCGGTCCGGAGCTGCGTGCCAGGGGTTGGCGGCAGGAGGCTCTGCTGCGCCTGCTCGAAAACGTGCTCTCGGTCGGCGAAGATCCCGACAATCTCGTCGTCTACGCCGCCCTCGGCAAGGCGGCCCGCAACTGGGCTGCGCACAAGGGCATCGTCAAGGCGCTCACCGAAATGGATGAGAACCAGACGCTGCTCATCCAGTCCGGCAAGCCGATCGGCCTCATTCGCACGCATGACAAGGCGCCGCTCGTCATCATGGCGAACTGCAATATCGTCGGGCAGTGGGCGAAGGCAGAAGTCTTCTACGAATTGCAGCGCAAGGGCCTGATCTGCTGGGGCGGCCTGACGGCCGGCGCCTGGCAATATATCGGCAGCCAGGGCGTGATCCAGGGCACCTATGAAATCTTCATGCGCATCGCCGAGCGCCGCTTCGGCGGCGATCTCTTCGGCCGTTTCGTACTCACAGCCGGTCTCGGCGGCATGGGCGGCGCGCAGCCGCTCGCCGGCCGCATGGCGGGGGCCGCTATCCTCTGCGTCGATATCGATGCGGAGCGCGCCAGGAAGCGTCAGGAGATCGGCTATCTGCAGGAAATCGCACCCGATCTCGATTCGGCGCTGGCGATGATCGATGCGGCCGTCAAGGAGAAGCGGGCGCTTTCCGTCGGCCTCGTCGGCAATGCGGCCGAGATCTATCCCGAGATTGCACGCCGCGGCATCGTGCCCGATATCGTCACCGATCAGACCTCGGCGCACGATCTCGTCTATGGCTATGTGCCGAAAGGCATGAACCTGCAGCAGGTTCGGGACTTGCGCGACGACGGTCAGGGCCAGCTCATGGCGGCAAGCCGCGCCTCGATCGTCGAGCATGTAAAGGCCATGCTGGATTTCCAGAAAAAGGGTTCCGAAGTCTTCGACAACGGCAACCTCATCCGCACGCAGGCGAAGGAAGGCGGCGTCGCCAATGCCTTCGATATTCCGATCTTTACCGAAGCCTATCTGCGGCCGCTCTTTTGCCGTGCCATCGGGCCTTTCCGCTGGATGGCTCTTTCCGGCGAGGAGAGCGATATCGCCCGCATCGACGATCTGCTGCTGGACATGTTCCCGGACAACAAGATTATCACCAACTGGATCAAGCTTGCCCGTCAGCACGTGCCTTTCGAAGGACTGCCGGCACGCATCGCGTGGCTCGGCCATGGCGAGCGGACAGCGCTTGCCCGCCGCGTCAATGAGCTCGTGGCGAGCGGCGAACTCAAAGGTCCGATCGCCTTCTCGCGCGACCATCTGGATGCCGGCGCCATGGCACACCCGAACATCATGACCGAGCGCATGAAGGACGGCTCCGACGCCATCGCCGACTGGCCGCTGATCGACGCCATGATGCTCTGCTCCTCGATGGCCGATCTCGTCGTCGTCCACTCCGGCGGCGGCGGCTATGCCGGCTATATGACGAGCTGCGGCGTCACCGTAGTTGCCGACGGCACGGCTGCCGCCGACGAACGGCTCGATCATGCACTGACCAACGACACCGCGCTAGGCGTCATGCGATACGCCGATGCCGGCTATGAGGAAGCGCTAGACGAAGTCGCGAAAAAGGATGTGCCCTATATCCGTTTGGGATAGGCGCGTCTGTTCTTAGCAGCTTCCAGAGACTATGGTCCCGGGCAATTCGAAACGACCTGTTTGCATGCAATTCCAGGAAAACCGCTACGCAGTTTTTCTGGAATTGCTTTGGAGAATTTGCCCGTGATCCCCTGGACCTTGCTCGATACTGCGAAAATCCCCGGCGGCGGCGAGCTGCGCCTGAAGCAGCGCGGCCAGGAATTTTCCATCATGCTTGGCACCAACGAGCTGATGAACAGTCGCCTGAGCGGCTCCGAGCGGGCGCTGGCCACGCTTTCCTGCGAGAAGATCAAGGGCCGGAAGGCGCCGCACGTCCTGATCGGCGGCCTCGGCATGGGCTTTACCTTGCGCGCGGCACTCGGCGAACTCGGTGCGGACGCCAAGATCACCGTTGCGGAGCTGGTTCCGGCTGTCGTGACGTGGGCACGCGGACCGATGGCAACGGTCTTCGACGGCTGTCTCGACGATCCGCGCGTCGCGATCCACGAAGGCGATGTGCGTCCGCTCATCCGTGCCAGAAAGACAGCTTACGACGCCATCCTGCTCGATGTCGACAACGGCCCGGATGGCATCACGTCGGAGGCCAATGACGGCCTTTACGACTATCAGGGCCTGAAGGCAGCGCGCGATGCGCTGCGCCCGGGAGGCGTGCTCGCGGTCTGGTCTTCAGGGCCTGACGAGCGCTTCACAAGGCGGTTGCGCGACAGTGGTTTTACCGCCGAGGTGGTCAACACGCGCGCCAATGGTAAGACTGGTGCACGCCATGTCATCTGGCTGGCGACAAAATCGGGATCATAACGCCTCGAATTGAAATAGCGCTCGAGATGCTATATATCAATGTCATATCTCAAGGGAGCCATGGCATGGACACCGCAAAGATCTTCTGGTCCGGCCGCTCGCAGGCCGTACGCTTGCCGAAGGAATTCCGGCTCGATGGCGAGGAAGTGCGCATCCGCCGGCAGGGAAAAGCAATCATTCTGGAGCCGATCGCCGAAGATTGGGATTGGCTGGAGTCTGTTACGGGGCCAGTTGATCAAGACTTCGTAGAAGCAACCGAGGAAGAGCCGGCTGAGCAGCAACGCCCCGAGCTGGATATCTTCAAGTGAAATATCTACTCGACAGCAATGCTGTCATCGCCCTGATGAAAGGACATTCCGGCTTCGTCAGCGAGCTTCGCAGACACAAGCCGCAGGATTTCGCCATTCCGGCCATCGTCGTACATGAGTTGTTTTATGGCGCCTACAAGGGTCAGCGCGTTTCCGACAATCTGGCACGTGTCGATGCCTTGCAATTCGAGACGCTGGATTTCGATAAGGAAGATGCCCGTGCGGCCGGCGAAATTCGCGCAGGCCTTGCTTCTCTCGGCACACCGATCGGTGCCTATGACGTTTTGATCGCGGGACAAGCCGTCGCCCGCGATCTGATCCTGATAACGCACAATGTCAGAGAGTTTGAACGCGTTCCCAATCTACGTTTCGAAGACTGGGAATCCTCGTCGAGCGGCTAAAGATAACGCGTTTCTTCCGGTGCACGATCGAAGCGGTCGTCGCGGCCATCGAAATAGCCGACGGGAAGCGAGGCGAGTTCCTCGTCGGTGGCATCGTCCAGGCAGCTGATGCTGATCGCATAGAACTTGCCGCCAAGTGCCGGGTTTTCACCCCAGTTGAAGGAACTGATGCCGCAATTTTTGCAGAAGAGGTGATGCAGGATGCGCGGGCCGAACTGATATTCGCCGATGCTCTCCTCGCCCGAGGTCAGGCGGAAATCGGCGGGTGTGGCGACAGCCAGCCAATTGCGCTTCTTCTTGCAGATCGAGCAGTTGCACTTGAAGGTGCCGCCCTGCAGGTCGAGATCGGCTTCGTAAGCGACGGCGCCGCAATGGCAGCTTCCGTGATAAGTCTTCTTCATCACTCTCATCCTTCCCTTGAGGTGGCTTCTGCGTAAGCGACATATTTGTCGAGCGCCTGTTCCCAGCCGCCGGTTTGCAGCTTCAGCTCGGTGTCGTCGGGTAGCTCAACCTTGCGGAAGACGAGGTACGTCTTCTCGCCACGCTCGTGAAATTCGACGGTCACCTGCATCGGATGTTCGGGCCTCCCCTCCTGGTTTTCCCAGGCGAAGGTGAAGACGAGGCGCTCGGGTGGGACGATCTCCAGATAGCGGCCATGGCTCCAATATTCCTTGCCCTCCGGTGTCAGAATGCAGTGCCGCCAGGCACCGCCTTCCCGCAAATCGACAGAGACGGATGGCGCGGTCATGTTCTGGGGCGCCCACCAGCGCACCATATGCTCCGGCTCCGTCCAGAGACGAAACAGCAGAGCGCGCGGCGCGGCGATTTCGCGGGTCAGCACGATCTCGCGCGGTGAGCGTATGCTGCCGCCCTCAGTTGCTGGGGTCATTCTTTTCTCCCTTTTGCAATAGTGCCGCATAGGCTTCCAGGCGATCGAGATTGTCGCTCCAGAATAGCCGGTAGCTCTCCAGCCAGTCGTCCACCTGCCGGAGCGGCTTGGGCTCCAGCCGGCAGGGGCGCCACTGCGCCTCCCTGCCCTTCGAAATCAGGCCGGCTTTCTCCAGCACCTTCAAATGCTTGGAGACGGCGACCAGCGACATGTCGAAGGGTTCGGCCAGCTCGGAGACGGATGCCTCGCCGGCCGCCAGCCGCGCCAGGATTGCCCGGCGGGTCGGATCGGCAAGGGCCGAGAGGGTCATGCTCAATACATCCATAGGACTTATTAAACCAAAAAGTTAATTAACTTACTGGTTTACTACAGGCTGCAACGAGCTGTGTCAAGAAGCGCCGACCGCCGCGCAATCTCAGGAAATGATATTGGACACTTCGATCAGGTTCTGGTCCGGATCGCGGAAATAGACCGAGAGAATGGGGCCGGTCGCGCCGGTTCGGCGCACCGGGCCTTCCTCAATCGCAACGCCTTCAGCTTGCAAGTGAGCGATGACATCACCCAGAGGCGTTGTGCTGATGAAGCAAAGATCGGCCGAGCCCGGTGTCGGCCGTTCGGCCTTGGGCTCGAATTCATGTCCGGCGCGATGCAGATTGATCTTCTGGTTACCGAAGGTCAGGGCCTTGCGGCCCTCTGCGAAGGTTTCTATGCCCATGCCGAGAACCCGGGTGTAGAAATCGCAGCTCTCCTCAATGCTCGCGACCGTCAGCACCAGATGATCGAGATGGTCGATGCGGATCATGGCGGCCTCCTGACTCAACCACGCGCCAGCCTGGCAACGGCAAAAGCGCTGACGAGACAGAGTGCCAGCATGACGAGGATAAAGGCAACCACGGCATTCCAACCATCGGCAAGCCAGAAATAGCCGCCGACCGAGCCCGCTATGCTGGAGCCGAGATAATAGGCGAGCAGGTAGAGCGAGGAGGCGTGCCCCTTGAAGCCATGGGCGAGCCGCCCCACCAGCGCGCTGGCAACGGAATGCGTCATGAAGAAACCGATCGTCACCAGAACGATGCCGAGAATGATCAGTGGCAAGGAGCTGGAAAGCGTCACCGCCGCCCCGAGCGCGGCGATCAGCACGCCCACCGGCAGCACGACGAAATGGCCGATGCGATCGCCGAGCAGACCAGCCGCCCAGGAGGCGCCGATGCCGAAGAGATAGGCGGTGAAGATCAGGCCCAATTCGGTCTGACTGAGATCATAGGGGTCAGCGACCAAACGAAAGCCGGCATAGTTATAGACTGTGACGAAGGAGCCCATGACGAGAAAACCGATGGCAAAGAGCAGCGGCAGCGCCGCATTGCCGAAGTGACCGCTCCAAGCCTTCAGGTGGAAGGCCACATCAAAGCCCTTGCGCGGGGTGAAATTGCGCGACGGCGGCAGGAGATAGAGGAAGCCGATAGCAGCGATCAGGCCGAGAATGCCGACCGTTGCCAGCGCCGGCCGCCAACTCAGATATTCGGCGATCGTACCGGTCACCACGCGCCCGGCCATGCCGCCAAAGGCATTGCCGGCGATGTAGAGGCCCATGGCGCCGCCGAGGCCGCGCGGTTCGATTTCCTCAGCCAGATAGGTCATGGCGACAGCCGGCACGCCGCCCAGCAGAAAGCCCTCGAGCGCACGAACGACGAGCAGCATATGCCAGCTCGGCGACACCGCACAGACGATCGTACAGATGGCCGCGCCGAGCAGCGAGATGAACATCAGGCTGCGGCGGCCGAGGCTTTCGGAAACAGCGGCAGCGCCGAAGATCGCGAAGGCCAGGAAGCCTGTGGAAAGCGAGAGCGATAACGAGCTTGCTGCCGGCGTGACGCCGAAATCTTCGGCGAAGATCGGCATCAGCGGCTGGACGCAATAGAGCAGCGAGAAAGTGGCGAAACCGGAGAGAAACAGCCCAATGGTCGCGCGGCGGAAGGCAGGCGTGCCGCGCGTCAGAAACTGGCGGGTCTCGGTTGGCGGCTCGTTCCTGACGAGCGTCAATTCGGGGCGGGAAGGAACTTCGGACGCAGTGGTTTGCTGCTGACTTACGGCGCGAAACATCGGTGGCACCTGACCTTTCTTGCCCTGGAATCTAGCCAGACCCACTCCATTAGTCCAATATATGGAACAGGCGATCTTAATAGCTTTTGGAGATAGCGATGGAGCTGCGTCATATCCGCTATTTTCTAGCGCTGGCGGAAGCGGGAAACTTCACCCGTGCGGCGGCCAGTCTCGGCATCGGCCAGCCACCGCTCAGCCAGCAGATCCGGGACCTGGAAAACGAGGTGGGCGCCCAACTGTTCCACCGCGTACCGCATGGCGCAGAACTGACGGCGGCGGGCGAGGCCTTTCTCGCGGAAGCGAAAATGGCGGTCGATGCGGCGGAAAAGGCGAAGCTTGCCGCCCAGCGCGCCAATCGCGGCGAGATCGGCCGCCTGTCGCTCGGCTTCACCGCCTCTTCCGCCTTCAACACAATCGTCACATCGACCATTCGCGAGTTTCGGCGGCACTGGCCGGAAGTGCTGATATCGCTCACAGAGATGAATACCAATGCGCTGATGGAGCGGCTGATGCGCGGTGAGATCGACGCGGCCTTCATTCGGCCAGGCCTTGAAGACCCCAGAGACGTACGCCTGAAACGCTTTGCCGACGAACCGATGCTGATCGCGCTGCCGGCCCATCATCCGCTGGCGAAAAAGGAACGCGTGCCGATTGCGGCGCTCGCGGGCGAGCCCTTCATTCTCTTCCCGCGCATGGTGGGGCTCAGCCTCTATGACGATATCGTCGCCGCTTGCCGCGAAGCCGGCTTCGACCTCGTGGTGACGCAGGAAGCGCCGCAGATCCCATCTGTCGTCAATCTCGTCGCCGCAAACTTGGGCGTTTCCATCGTTCCGGCTTCGATCGCACAGATCAAGCTCGACGGCGTCGCCTATCGGCAAATCGATGGGCCGCCCGTCGTGGCGCGGCTCGGCCTTGCCAGCCTTAAGGCGCAGCGATCGCCCGTCATCGCCAACCTCATGAGCCTGATTGCGTAATTATTTGTTCCGCTCCCAATAGGGTGGATCGCCGAACGCTTTTTTCAGATGATCGGCGAGGGCTCGAAGCTTGGCCGAGGGATTGCGGCCTTCCGGATGGGCCATGAAGATGAATTCCGGTTCCGGGCGGTAGCCGACATCGATCTCGACGAGGCGCCCCTCCCGCACCGAAGGCCCGGCAATGAAGGCCGGCAGCAGGGCAATGCCGAGCCCGGCAATCGCTGCATCGTGGAGGACATCGCCATTGTTGACGCCCAGTGCCAGCTTCGCACGGATGACCACAGCGCCCTCTGGTCGCTCGAAACGCCAGTCCGCGACGCCGCGATTCGTGTAGAAAATCCCGCGGTGATCCCCAAGATCGGGGAGCGAAGCGGGCTTGCCGTGACGGCTCAGATAATCCGGCGAGGCCACGAGAAGGCGGCGGCTGCGGGCGAGCTTCCATGCGACGAGGCGCGAGTCGGCGATCAGGCCATGGCGTATGATCGCATCATAGCCATCCGAAGCGGCATCGACCCGACGATCATCGAGATCGAGCGTCAGCTCGATCTCCGTATGATCGGCGAGAAACGGATAGAGGGCCGGCCCCAGATGCAGGCGGCCGAAGGTGACGGGTGCGGCGATGCGCAGCGGTCCCATCAGCGTGCCGCGCCGTTCGGCAAGATCGGCCGCCGCCTCACGAACCTCCTGCGCGATGCGCGTCGCGCGCTGCAGAAAAGCGGTGCCGTCCTCCGTTAGGGTCAGCTTGCGGGTCGTGCGGTGAAGCAGGGTTGCCCCCAATGCTTTCTCCATTTCCGACAGGCGCTCGCTGACCACGGATTTCGACAGGCGCAGGCGCCGCGCCGCCTCGCTGATCGAGCCGGCCTCGGCTACAGTCACGAACGTCACGATCCCGTCGATCTTCAGCATCGTTCGGAAACTCCGAATTCGAATTCCTCTTTTTAAAGACTAATCCGAACGATCGGAAAAGGCCATCTTCCTCGTATCGGACAAACCGAAAGACACATTCTCACACAGGAGATGGAACAATGAACCGCTTGAATGGAAAAGTCGCAATCGTCACCGGCGCCAGTTCCGGTATCGGCCGCGTCACCGCGAAGCTCTTCGCCGCCGAAGGTGCCAAGGTTGTCGTCGGCGCTCGCCGCGCGGCAGAGCTGGAAAGCCTTGCCGCCGAGATCAAGGCAGCCGGCGGTGAAGCAGCCGTATTGGCCGGCGATGTACGCTCGGAAGACTATCACAAAGCTCTGGTCGCCCTTGCAGTCGAGCGTTACGGCAAGCTTGATATTGCCTTCAACAATGCCGGCACAATCGGCGAGGCCGGCCCCAGCACCGAAGTTTCGGAGGCAGGCTTTTCCGAAGCGCTGGCGATCAACCTCACTGCGTCCTTCCTGGCCGCCAAGCACCAGATCGGCGAAATGATCAAGCACGGCGGTGGCTCCGTGATTTTCACATCGACCTTTGTCGGCCATACCGTCAGCTTCCCGGGCGTCGCCGCCTATGCCGCCAGCAAATCCGGCCTGATCGGCCTGACGCAAACGCTGGCTGCGGAATTCGGCCCGCAGAATGTGCGCGTCAATGCCGTACTGCCGGGTGCGGTCGATACCGATATGTATCGCGACATGAACGATACGGCCGAAAAGCAGGCTTTCATAACCAATCTGCATGCGCTGAAGCGCGTCGCCGGCCCCGAAGAGATCGCTCGCTCGGTTCTCTATCTTGCCTCCGATGACGCAAGCTTCGTCAGCGGCACCGCTTCGCTGGTGGACGGTGGCCTTTCGATCACACGTACCTGACGGCGCCTTTTCTCGGCGCGATTATCGTCGCCCACATCGGCGATGATCGGAACGCGGACATGATCCCGCAACATATGAAATGGTTGCGGGATCATGTTGCTTGAATGCTTTGAATGAGCCGTGGATTCTATATCCCTTGCGACCCCTCCGCTCAGAACATCGTATTGTCGTTCTTCGAGGTCTCGGGGATCGGCTGCACCGAATCCCAATGTTCCTGGATCTTGTTGTCCTCGACGCGGAAGATATCGACGATGGCGCTGCCGCGATCGCCCGGCTGGCGAATGGCGTGGACGCGCAGGATCACATAATCGCCATCGACCATCACGCGCTTGATCTCGCTCTTCGACTGCGGATAATTTTTCTTCAGGTAATCCAGGAAACCGCGCAGGCCTTCGGGGCCATCGGCTGCAAGAGGATTATGCTGGATGTACTTGCCGAGATATTTGGAAGCCGCGTCGAAATCCTTGTCGTTCAGCGCCTTCTGGTAGAAATCCAGAACGATTTCCTTGTTCTTCTGCTCCTGTGGCGAATAGGCACGCTCGGCAAAGGCCGGCACGGCGGCAGCCATGACTGGCAGGGCGATGACAGCGACTTTCATCAGTTTCAAGACGTTACTCCTTCGATCGTTAATGCGTTCAGTGTTGTTCGGGACGGAAGGCACTCGCAAATGACAAGGACGTGAGACCCACGTGATTACACGCTGAAAATGGAGGCGAGCGTGGCCCACAACCATCATATGGCAATGCCCCGATTGCCTATGACACGCCAAAGGCTTAGGCTTGTGAACAAAAGAACAGGCGACGGGTTCAGGCATGGTTCTCGCAGGAAAGCGCATCCTCCTCATCATCTCCGGCGGTATCGCGGCCTATAAAAGCCTCGATCTCATCCGCCGGCTGCGCGAGCGCGGCGCAAGCGTGCGGCCCGTTATGACATCGGGCGCACAGGAGTTCATCACGTCGCTTGCCGTCGGCGCGCTTGCCGCCGACCATGTCTTCACCGATCTGTTTTCGCGGCAGGATGAGCAGGATGTCGGCCATATAAGGCTGGCGCGCGACTGCGACTTCGTGCTGATCGCGCCCGCGACTGCCGATCTGCTCGCCAAGATGGCAAACGGGCTGGCCGATGATCTCGCCTCGACCATATTGCTCGCCACGGACAGACCAGTCCTCGCAGCCCCCGCCATGAACCCCAAGATGTGGGCCCATCCCGCGACTAGGCGCAACGTCGAAACTCTACGCAGCGACGGCATCGCCTTCATCGGCCCTATGACCGGCGAAATGGCCGAGAGCGGCGAAAGCGGCGCTGGCCGGATGGCGGAACCGCTCGATATCGTCGCAGCCGTCGAGCGTCGGCTGGACGACGGCGCCAAGCCGCTAGCCGGCAAGAAGGCGGTCGTCACTTCGGGACCGACACATGAGCCGATCGACCCGGTCCGCTACATCGCCAACCGCTCGTCGGGACGGCAGGGACATGCGATCGCCGCGGCGCTTGCTGCGCTCGGCGCCGATGTCACGCTCGTCTCCGGCCCGGTCACCATACCCGATCCGGTCGGCCTCAACGTCATCCATGTCGAGCGGGCGGATGAGATGCGCGACGCGGTGCTTGCGGCCCTTCCGGCTGATATCGCCGTGATGGTGGCGGCGGTCGCGGACTGGCGCGTCGCTTCCGCATCGGACCAGAAGATCAAGAAACATCCGGGCGAATCGATCCCAACGCTGGCGCTCACCGAAAATCCCGACATATTGAAAACGGTCGGCCACCATACGCAGCGGCCGAAACTCGTCATCGGCTTTGCCGCCGAAACCCAGGATGTCGAGAGCAATGCCCGCGCGAAGCTCGAACGCAAAGGCGCCGACTTTATCGTCGCCAACGACGTCTCGCCAGCAACCGGCATCATGGGGGGTACACGAAACCGCGTGAAGATTGTCAGTCACGGCGGCGTCGAGCAGTGGCCCGATCTCGACAAGGATGAAGTGGCGGTGCGGCTGGCGGCGCTGATATCGGAACAGTTCAAGCAGGGATAGCAGCCGGTGTCCGGATCTCTCCGACGGCATGCTCTTCCGGCTGGAAGGGCGTGACATGGACGCCCGTGTCGTCGATCAGAACGGCGCTGCCATCGGGGATCTCGCGCCAGGCATCGACATCGTCGTTCAGCGGCTCCGATACGAGGCAGTAGCCTGACCCGACAGGCGAGGCATACAGCGTCGGCGCCTTGCGGTCTGTCGCATAGCGGATGGCGTAGAGCGACTTGCCGTCGGAGAAGGCCGCCGTGAAGCGCACCAGCACCGAGCCCGTGAGATGCAGCGACAAGCCCTCGACGAAACCAATGGTCTGAGCGATCGCCGCCGTCGGGTTCGTCGTAAGACCGAACTGCATCGCCAACAGGAACAGGAGTTCGGAATCGGTTGTGCCGCTGCGGGCATGGAACAGCCGGTCGTCGAGCATGGCTTCCATCGGCCGGCGCAGGCGGTCGAAATTGGAAATCTGGCCATTGTGCTGGAAGGACCAGTTCTCGAAGACGAAGGGATGGCAATTGTCGCGCCGTGTGCCGCCGCCGGTGGCCGCGCGGACATGGGCGAGGAAGAGCGGCGAACGGATCTGCCGCGCCAGGCTCTTCAGATTGCAATCGGACCAGGCCGGCAGGATATCGCGGTAACGGCCAGGCTCCGGTCGGTCGCCATACCAGGCGATGCCGAAGCCGTCACCGTTGGTCGCCGTCTTGGCGCGCGTGGCGCAATGGGATTGTTCGATCAGGGAGTGGGCGGGCGAAGACACCAGCTCCTCCAGATAGAGGGGGTCTCCACGATAGGCTGCCCAGCGACACATGTGTCTTAATACTCCGATTCCCGCCTGTGTTCCTGTCTCGCGGGAGAATGGCAAATCCAGAGCGTGATGCCGAAAAGTGTAGGCGGTTTTCGGACGACATCACGCTCTACTTCTTCGATTCTAGAGCGGATTCAGATTTTAGGTCGAGCCGACCTAAAATCATCCGGCTCTAGGACGATTGTTTATGCGGAATGGATAATAAAGTCTTAATTTTCCATGCCGCGCGGTGCAAGATGACAGATATTTGACGCTTCGTCCGTTCACGTTTCGCATCGCAACATTTTCTTTGTGAAGGCCGCTGCGGCAGGGCTCTTGCCCGACATGCGGCGGGCAACACATTTCACTGCGACAATAAGTGTGAAGCTCTTCAAGACCGTGCCTCTTGCATCAGGTCAAATTTGAGCTACGTTTAGCTTGTCTGAAACGTAACGAAAGGAAGGTGATCCAATGTCTAGTGAGATTTCGGTCTTTGTATACGGCATGGAAATGGTTGTGAACGTTGCGAGGCAGCCCTCGCTCTGACCAGCACCTTCCCGAAGCGTTCGTCGCTTCAGGCCAGTTACGGGCCAAAGCTCATGGGGGGTCGCTTAAGGCGGCCCCTTTTGATTTTGAGCTGCTATTTTTTGTCTTGCCAAATGGGAAGAGCGCCTTAGCTAACCCAGCATGTCTTCTCAGGAACGGCCCGAACAGGGTGAAGCCAAACCGAGGCCGCTGAATGAGCCGGCCCTTACCGCACTCTCATTGTATCCGCAGGACTGGGCCTTGTTCCTCGATATCGACGGAACCCTGCTCGATCTCGCCGAAAGGCCGGAGGCGATCGTCGTGCCCGACTATCTGCCCGGCACGCTGCATGCGCTTTCCCGCCAGCTCGGCGGCGCGCTCGCCCTGGTGACGGGCCGCGCCATCGAATTCGTCGATCCCCTTTTCGCGCCCTTCCGCTTTCCTGTCGCCGGCCTGCATGGCGCGGAGCGGCGTGATGCGGCCGGGCGGCTGCGGCGAGCGCATATTCCGCCAGCCTTCCAAGCAATGAAGCAGACCATCTCCTACGAGGCCCAAGCCTGGCCCGGCGCCATCGTCGAGGACAAGGGGGCCGCGGTTGCGGTTCACTTCCGGCATGCACCCGCATACGAGGCCGAAATCGGCGAGGTCATGCAACGCCATCTGGAGGAAGCCGGTTCCGACTGGAACCTGCAGCGCGGCAAGATGGTGATCGAAATCTGCCCCGCGCATGCCAGCAAGGGATACGCCGTCGAGGCGTTTCTTGCCGAAACGCCCTTCGAAGGGCGCCGCCCGGTTGCGATCGGCGACGACGTGACCGACGAGACGATGTTTGCCGCCGCCAACCGTCTCGGCGGCCAATCCGTGCGCATCGGCGATGCCAACGGAAAAACGCTTGCGCGTGCATCCATTGGCTCGCCTGCGCGTTTAAGGGACGTGCTGGGAACGCTCGTCAAGTAATCAGTCGATCACGTCGACACCGATCCCAGCCTTCTCGAAAGGAAGTTACCGTTGAGTCGTCTCATCATTGTTTCCAACCGCGTTTCCGTGCCCGATCACAAGGGTGCAGCAGCTGCGGGCGGCCTTGCCGTGGCGTTGCAAGCAGCTCTTGCCGAGCGCGGCGGCATCTGGATGGGCTGGTCCGGCAAATCGAGCGGCGACGTCGAGCCCGAGCCGCTGAAGATGACGCAGGACGGCAACATCACCTATGCGCTGACCGATCTGACCCAGACCGATGTCGAAGAATATTATCAGGGCTTTGCGAACCGCGTGCTCTGGCCGATCTGCCATTACCGGCTCGATCTCGCCGAATATGCCCGCAAGGAAATGACCGGCTATTTCCGGGTCAACCGCTTCTTCGCCCACCGGCTTGCACCGCTGATCGAGCCTGACGACATCATCTGGGTGCATGACTATCATCTCATTCCGCTTGCGGCGGAGCTGCGGCAGATGGGCTTGAAGAACCGCATCGGCTTCTTCCTGCACATTCCCTGGCCGCCGGCTGATGTCGTGCTTGCCATGCCGGTGCATGAGGAGATCATGCGTGGCCTTTCCTCCTACGATCTGCTCGGCTTCCAAACCGATTACGATCTTGAAAACTTTGCGGGCTGCCTGAAGCGCGAGGGGATGGGCATCGAGAGAAGTCCCGGCCATTTCAGCGCCCACGGCCATGATTTTCGCGGCGGCGCCTACTCGATCGGTATCGAGACGGCGGGTTTTGCCGAATTTGCCCGCAGGGCCGCGTCGCACAGCATGGTGCAGAAGGTGCGGCAAAGCATTGAAGGCCGCGACCTGATCCTCGGCGTCGACCGGCTCGACTACTCCAAGGGCATCACGCAGCGCATCGACGCTTTCGAACGCTTCATCACCAACAACCCCGCTCACCAACGCAGCATCACCTATCTGCAGATCACGCCGAAATCTCGCTCGGAAGTCCCCGAATATGAGGCGATGCAGAACGCGGTTGCCGAACAGGCGGGCCGGGTCAATGGCGCGATCGGGACGGTCGACTGGGTGCCGATCCGCTATATCAACCGTTCGATCAGCCGCCCGATCCTGGCAGGCCTTTACCGGCTTGCGAAGGTCGGGCTCGTGACGCCGCTACGCGACGGTATGAACCTCGTCGCCAAGGAATATGTCGCGGCGCAAGACCCTGAAAACCCGGGCGTGCTGGTGCTATCGCGCTTTGCCGGGGCCGCGCGCAAGCTGAAGGGCGCGTTGCTGGTCAATCCTTATGATGTCGACGGCACCGCCAACGCGCTGGCGCGCGCCATCAACATGCCGCTACAGGAGCGGCAGGAGCGCTGGCGCGGCATGATGGATTATCTGCTGGAAAATGACGTATCGCGCTGGTGCGAGACGTTTCTTGCCGATCTTACGGCGGAATAGACCATGATGATCATCCGGTGGCGGCTTCGGTGAGCAGCCATTGCACCAGCTGCTCCGCCTCCGGGTTCGCGGCGGCCGGTGGCAGCAGCCAATAGCCGCGCTCCGGCGCCTCCAGCATGGGACCCACCGTCACCATCGTCCGCGCGGAGAGCAGGGAATCGACAAGGCCCATCCAGCCGATGGCAACGCCCTGCTCACTGAGCGCTGCCTGCACGACCAGCGAATAGGTGTTGAAGCGCAGATCGCCGCGGCCGGCATAGGCGTCGCGGGCAATGCTGAAGGCAGAAAGATAGCTTTCCCAGTCGAACCAGGGCGACGGGATCTCCGTATCGAGATGGACGAGCGTGGTGCCTGCTAGCTGCGAGGGATCAGTGAACGGGCCGTGGCGCTCCGCGAAACCCCTGGTGCAGATCGGCACGACCTTTTCCGGCAGAAGCAAGGTGGCGTCAGGACCGAATTCGTTGCGCGTGCCGAAGAAGACGGCGATATCGCCACTTTCCGGCCCGCCACGATCCAGCCGCTGTGTGGCGACGATCTGGATATCCACTTCCGGGTGAAGCAACCGGAATGCATGCATGCGCGGAATGAGCCACAGCGCGGAAAAAGCATAATCCGTGCGCAGGCGGACGGATGGCCGTTCCGCCTCGGCGCGGAAACTGCGCACCAGATGGTCGACGCTGCCGACGGATTTTTCGACGATCTCGAACAGGCGCCGGCCCTCCGGCGAAAGCTCGACGCCGCGATGCTGGCGGCGAAACAGGGATACGCCCATCTGCTCTTCGATGCGGCGGATCTGATAGCTGACGGCCGGTTGCGTCAGGCCAAGCGCTGCAGCGGCGGCGGAGAGGCTGCCGGAGCGGCCCACTTCCAGAAATATCCGCAGCCAACCAAGATCGACGAGACGTTCAACCATAAAATTTCCTTTTGGCATCTATCGAAAAATGCCTGCTTCACAGCGGGAACTCCAGTGATGTTCAATAAAATAATCCAATAACAAGGAATCACCGCCATGCGCTTGCCTGCAATGAGCCGCCTCGCAGCCATCGGCCTCTGATTATCGAGAAAGACACCGGCATGTCCCGCCCGAATATCCTCATCCTCATGGTCGATCAGTTCAACGGGACGTTCTTTCCCGACGGCCCGGCCGAGTTCCTGCATGCTCCGGTCCTGAAGGCTCTGGCGAAGCGTTCCGTGCGCTTTGCCAACAGCTATACGGCAAGCCCGCTCTGCGCGCCGGCGCGGGCTTCCTTCATGTCCGGGCAGTTGCCGAGCCGCACGCGCGTCTATGACAATGCCGCCGAATTCTGCTCGGATATTCCGACTTTCGCCCACCACCTGCGCGCCGCCGGCTATCAGACGGCGCTCTCCGGCAAGATGCATTTCGTCGGCCCGGACCAGATGCATGGCTTCGAGGAGCGGCTGACCACAGACATCTACCCCGCCGATTTCGGCTGGACTCCGGACTATACCAAGCCCGGCGAGCGTATCGACTGGTGGTATCACAATCTCGGTTCGGTCACCGGGGCCGGTGTCGCCGAGATCACCAACCAGATGGAATATGACGACGAGGTTGCCTATCACGCGACCCGCAAGCTCTACGATCTCTCCCGCCGCCAAGACGAAAGGCCCTGGTGCCTGACCGTCAGCTTCACGCATCCGCACGACCCCTATGTCGCGCGCCGGCGCTTCTGGGATCTCTATGAGGATTGCCCGGCGCTCGACCCGCAAGTCGGCGAAATTCCCTTCGAACGGCAGGACCCGCATTCGCAGCGGCTGATGAAGGCCTGCGACCACACCGCCTTCGACATCACGCCGGAACAGATCCGCAGGGCGCGCCGCGGCTATTTCGCCAACATCTCCTATGTCGACGAGAAGATCGGCGAGATATTGGACACGCTCGAGCGCGGCCGCATGGCCGACAACACGATCATCCTCTTCGTCTCCGACCACGGCGACATGCTCGGCGAGCGCGGCCTGTGGTTCAAGATGAACTTCTTCGAAGGTTCCGCCCGCGTGCCGCTGATGATCTCAGCGCCCGGCTGGCAGCCGAAGCGGATCGACCAGCCGGTTTCGACGCTCGACGTGACGCCGACGCTCGCCGCCCTTGCCGGCATCGACATCGCATCGCTGCGCCGCTGGACCGATGGCGAGGACCTGACGCCGCTGGTTCTTGGAACCGGAGGCCGCAGTCCCGTGCCGATGGAATATGCCGCAGAGGGCTCCGAGGCGCCGCTCGTAGGCCTGCGCGACGGCCGCTACAAGCTGATCCTTTGCGAGAAGGATCCGCCGATGCTCTTCGACATCGACGCCGACCCGAAGGAGCTGACCAATCTGGCCGGCGATCCGGCCTACGTGGAAACGCTGAGCCGGCTGACGGCGCAGGCCATGGCGCGCTGGGATCTTTCAAGCTTCGACGCTGCCGTGCGCGAGAGCCAGGCACGGCGATGGGTGGTCTACACCGCGCTTCGCAACGGCGCCTACTATCCCTGGGACTACCAGCCGCTGCAAAAGGCATCGGAGCGCTACATGCGCAACCATATGGACCTCAACGTGCTGGAAGAGAACCAGCGCTATCCGCGCGGCGAGTAGGATTTCGATGGCCTGTCGCCGGAGAGGACGATATTGTCGCGCCGGTCACGCGACGACGGCGCATGTCCGCATCGACATCGGCAACGGCTCGATCGTCACCTCCTCGATCACCAACGAGGCCGTGGACGAGCTGGGCCTGACGACGGGCTCCTCGGCCTATGCCGTCATCAAGGCATCGGACGTCATGGTCGCGGTGGACTGATAGCAATAGCTTGGAGCGGTTTCATGACGCGCCCTAAGCATCTCGCTTCCGGCAGTAATGTGCCGTCTCGCCGTCGCCGGTCTGGAAATCTCCGGGCTGCGGCGGCGCGATCGGTTTGAACAGGGTGCGGTCCGGCTTCAGGTCCAGCAAGGGCGTACCATCCAGGCAATCGAGGCCGCGCACCAGCAATACGTTCCCCTCGACCGCTTCCAGCTTGACGATGGATGTACCGATGGGATTGGGCCGAACCGGTGAGCGCAGCGAGAAGGTGCCATGCACCTTGCCGCTATTGGCCGGGCTCTGCAGCACGAGGTCCCGGCGCGACCGATCCAACCAATAGAGAACCTCCAGCCGCTCGAAGGCTTCCACGCCCTGCAGCGCCGCCACCCAAGGCTCGAAGATCTCGATCCGGCAGATGGGGCCATCATGCCGACCCTGGCGCGGCGTTTCCATGCGCGAGGTCCAGGGCGTGAAAATACGGCCGATGAAGGTGAGACCGGCATCCACAACTGCGGGCGGCTCGACGGCCACCTCATTTTCGCGAATTTCGTTTTCCCGGACCATGAATGCCTCCTCGACTACAGAGCTTACTTCATGCCCTTCAATAGCGCTGCCAACTGATCATTGGTCAGATCGACCTGATAGAACAGCTGGTAGAATTGCTTCACATCATCGGAAAAATCGCTGCGGAAGAGCTTCGGATAAATGAGCTTCTCCATCCAGCGCACGCCGAGCAGCCGATTGACGCCGGGCGGGGAACCGAACCAGCCGAAGGGCAAGGAGGGCGGCACGAAGATCTTGCCGTCCTTGACTGCTTTGATCCCAGCCCATTGCGGATCGCTCTTCACCGAAGCGGCGAAAGCGGGGCTCTCGGCAATGATGATATCCGGGTTCCAGCTGACGACCTGCTGCACGGTCACCTTGGCAAGGCCGCCCTTGCCGGCGGCGGCGGCAACATTCATCGTGCCGACGGCATCGAGGATTTCCAGATTGATCGAGCCGGAAAGGCCTGTCTCCAGCCCATCGGCGCCGCGACCATAATAGACGCGCGGGCGCGGATCGTTGGGCAATGTCGCAAGCTTCTCGTTCAGATCCTTGATCTCGGCATCGGCATAATCGGCCAGCTTGTTGGCGCGACCCTCGACGCCGATCAGGGCGCCGACGTCGCGAAGCGTATCGGCTGTGCGGGCAAAGCTGCCGTCGATGAGGATATAGGGAATGCCCGTCTCGCTCTGCACCTTGTCTGCCAACGCCTTGTAGGTGGGATCGACCGTGCCGGCATCGAGGATGATATCGGGCTTGGCGTCCACGACCGTCTGCGAGCTGATGGTTCCATCCTTGCCCGTCAAACGGCCAACTGTCGGCAGCGATCGCACGGACGGCATCAGATAGGCCTTGGCGGCATCATCGGGCGCATGGACCCAACCCACCAGTTTTTCCGGCGCCAGCACATAGACCAGTGCGGCGGCGGGTGGCCCGGCCACCAAAATACGGTTGATCTTGTCCGGCACCGACACCGTGCGTCCGGCCGCATCGGTAATGATTCGCGCCTCGGCTGCGACCGGCATCAGGCCGACGAAGGCCAGAGCAAGAACCGCAAGAAATTTCATCATGAAAATGCCTGTTCCGATCAAGGAGATCATCGGGCGGCACTATGGCATAGCGCTATATCGGATGGAACATCGCGAAGGCACTATTCCAAAACGAAACGCATCCGAACCGGTCATGCCGCCTTGACGGCATGATATTCCTTGATCGCGGCCATCTTGATAGCCGGGTAACGTTCCGCCTCGTAGCGCAGCGAGAAACCGTCCTGAGCGAGGAAGACCGGGTCTCCATCGAGATCGCGGGCGATGTCGCCGCGGCGTGCGGTCACGAACTTTTCGAGGTCGGCGGATTGATCGGCCGAGATCCAGCGGCAGACGGAGAAGCGCGACATTTCGAAGGAAACCGGCAGGCCGTATTCGGCCATCAGCCGCTCCTTCAAGACGTCGAGTTGCAGGGCACCGACGACGCCGACGATGGCGGGCGAGCCATCTTCGGGCGAGAACAGCTGCACGACGCCTTCTTCGGCCATCTGCTGCAGGGCTTCCTTGAGCTTCTTTGCCTTCATGGCATCCTCAAGGCGCACGCGGCGCAGGATTTCCGGAGAGAAGTTCGGTACGCCCTGGAAGACCAGCGATTCGCCTTCCGTCAACGTATCGCCGATGCGCAGCGTGCCGTGGTTCGGAATGCCGACGACATCGCCGGCATAGGCGGTATCGGCGAGCTGGCGCTGCGAGGCGAAGAAGAATTGCGGCGCGGTGAGACCGAGCTGCTTGCCGGTGCGCGACAACCGCGCCTTCATGCCGCGCTCCAGCTTGCCGGAGCAGATGCGCGCAAAAGCAATGCGGTCGCGGTGGTTCGGGTCCATGTTGGCCTGGATCTTGAAGACGAAGGCCGTCATCTTGTCGTCGGTCGCGTGCACCGTCCTGATGTCGGCGACCTGATCGCGCGGCGGCGGCGCGAATGCACCGAGCGCATTGATGAGATCGCGAACGCCGAAATTGCGCAGCGCCGAGCCGAAGAAGACCGGCGTCATATGACCTTCCAGGAAGGAGTCCCGGTCGAAGGGGCGGCAGGCTTCGATCGCCAGTTCCGTTTCGTCGATAAAGGCTTGGCGCTCGTTTTCCGGCAACCGGTCGGCGACCGCCTGCGGGCCGTTCACCTTCGTCGCCTCGACCTCGGTATCGGAACCGCGAACCGTATTGTCAGCCAGATGATAAGAGCCGCAGAACGTCTTGGAGCGACCGATCGGCCAGGTGACCGGCGCCGTATCGAGCGCCAGCTTCTCTTCGACCTCATCGAGGATTTCGAAAGGATCGCGACTTTCGCGGTCCATCTTGTTGATGAAGGTGATGATCGGGATGTCGCGCATGCGGCAGACTTCGAACAGCTTCAGCGTCCGCGGCTCAATACCCTTGGCGGCGTCGATGACCATGACGGCGGCATCGACGGCCGTCAGCGTGCGATAGGTATCGTCGGCGAAGTCTTCGTGGCCGGGTGTGTCGAGGATGTTGAAGACGTTGCCTTCATACTCGAAGGTCATGACGGAGGTGACGACCGAGATGCCGCGCTCGCGCTCGATCTTCATCCAGTCGGAGCGCGTCTGCATGCGATCCTTCTTCGCCTTGACCTCACCGGCGAGCTGGATGGCGCCGCCGAACAGCAGCAGCTTTTCGGTGAGCGTCGTCTTGCCCGCGTCCGGGTGAGCGATAATAGCAAATGTGCGGCGGCGGGAGACCGCCTCGGCGAGACTTTCGGCCATGCTTGTGAATCCTGTGAATTGGCGCCGTATCTAGCGACTCAAAGTCCTAAATGCAATTGACCTCCGGCTTTCGAGCGCAAACTATTGCGGCATGACCATTCACACCGATATCACTCCGACCCTGAACCTCATCCGCCTGCCGCATGGCGAGGGCCTGGAACTGCCGGCCTACGAAACCAAGGGCGCGGCCGGTATGGACCTGCGCGCCGCCATCGACGACGGTGCGACGCTGACGATCGCGCCGTGGAATCGGGTTCTCGTTCCAACGGGCTTTATTTTCGAAGTTCCCGAAGGTTTCGAGGCGCAGATCCGCCCCCGTTCCGGGCTTGCCTTCAAGCATGGCATCACTTGCCTGAACTCTCCCGGTACCATCGATAGCGACTATCGCGGCGAAGTGAAGGTGCTGCTGGCCAACCTCAGCGAGGAGCCGTTCGAGATCACCCGCGGCATGCGCATCGCGCAGATGGTCATAGCGCCAGTCATGCAAGTGCGTATCGCCGAGATTGCGGAGATCAGCGAAACCACGCGCGGCGCAGGCGGTTTCGGCTCGACCGGCGTTTGACGCAAGAATTTAGCGGGAAAGCGGCGGCAGCCGGCGCTTGACCGGTGTCGCCTTGATCATCGAGGTGTTGGTTTCCGCGCGCTCGGTGATCTTGTCCAGTATGCCATCGAGTTCGCCCATGGAGCGCACCACAAGCCTTCCGATAAAGCAATCGTCGCCGGTGACCTTGTCGCATTCGATGAATTCCGGCGTCTCCTGGATGATCCGTTCGACGACATGGAGCTGACCGGGCAAAGGCCGGACGCGGACGATCGCCTGTAGCGGATAGCCGATCGCCTCCGGCGCGATATCGACGGTGAAGGCCGAGATGATGCCCCGCTCCTCCAGCCGCCGCAGCCGCTCCGCCGCGCTCGGCGACGACAGGCCGGCTACTTCCGCCAGCTCTTTCAAGGATATCCGGGCATTGCGCGCCAATGCCTCGAGCATTCGCTGATCGATCTCGTCGAGATTGAGGGAAGCGTTAGGGGCGCTCATGATATAGCCTTACTTAATTAGGTGATGAGATTTCCTTGCCTAAATAAATCTATATTATCCATGCTCCCGTCGCAATATGATTGGCTCCGATAGATGGGAGTCAAGGTGATGAACGAGATAAAACGCGGCACAGTGGAAATGACGGCAGCCATGCTGATTTCAGGGACGATCGGCTGGTTTGTGCTGATGTCCGGACAGGCGGTGAGCGGGGTCGTCTTCTGGCGCTGTTTCTTCGGCGCGCTGACACTGCTCGTCATCTGCGCTGCCATGGGCCTGCTCCGCCCCGGCATCGTCAATCTCAAGACATTTTCCATCGCCGTCGGTGGCGGGATTGCCATCGTCCTCAACTGGCTGCTGCTGTTCGCCGCCTATTCGCACGCCTCCATTTCTATTGCCACGACCGTCTACAATACGCAGCCCTTCATGCTGCTGGGGCTCGGCGCATTGTTCCTCGGCGAACGGATCACCTTCACCAAGCTCTTCTGGCTGGCTCTCGCCTTTGCCGGCATGGCTGTGATCGTCGAAGGCAAGCCGAGCGAGGGAGCCGGCACCGGTAGTTATACGATCGGCATCCTGCTTTCGCTGGGCGCGGCCTTCTTCTATGCGCTGGCAGCCATCGCCGCCAAATGGTTGAAGGGCACGCCGCCGCACCTGATCGCTCTCATCCAGGTTTCGACCGGCATCCTGATGCTGGCGCCCTTCACCAATTTCTCGGCCGCACCCCAGGATGTCGGCGGCTGGTCGATCCTCGTCACCATGGGCGTCGTCCATACCGGGTTGATGTATGTGCTGCTTTACGGCGCCATCCAGAAGCTGCCGACGCATCTGACCGGCGCGTTATCCTTCATCTATCCGATCGCCGCCATCGTGGTCGATCGCTTCGCCTTCGGCCATGTGCTCGGCGCAGCCCAGGTCATCGGCGCGATCATCATCCTCGCGGCTGCCGCCGGCATGAACCTGGGATGGACGATCCCCCTGCCCTGGAATAGAAATCACCATCTTTCCAAAGGCGCCGCCGAATGATCACCTGCTCATGTGGCCGGTGTTCCAGGTTTACTTAGCCGGCTGCGGGCAACTCTGCGGTTGGCCATCGAGCCCCTCAGCCATCTTCTCGAAGGTCGCGCCTGATCCAGCCTTGCCGCCGATGTGCAGCACATAGAGGCTGTCGAAATCCTTGCCATGCCATTTCGGCACTGCTTTTTCATCGCCACCATTCTCGCTCATCAGCTGGCGGGCGAGATCGACGATCTGCTTATGTTCCCAGGCGACGAAGATGAGCTTGCCGGCATAGACTGGCTTCTTCAGCTCGGCTTTCAGATCATCGATGTCCTCATAGCCGAAGCTGGTATCAACAGGCAGCCCGAACGCAACGGCAGTCGGCTCGATGGTGGCGAGCGGACGGATATAGTCGTAGGAGATGCCTGAATCCTCCTTCCGCTTCGACGGATCCGGCGCAAAGATCGCCGCAGGCTTGCCGAAGAGCTTGCTGAGCACCGGCGGCAGGGCAAGCGACCGGTTAAGACCTTGGCAGCTCAGCTGGCCGAGACCTGCTTCTGGCTTTTCGCCATGGCGCATGAAGACGATCGTCTGCGTTCCCTTCTCTGCCGCCAAAGCGAGCGGCGCTAGGCTTGCGAGCGAGGCGAGCGTCAGAAGACCGACGATGACGGCTCGCATCAGCGCTGCGCCTCGAAAGCCATTCGTACGGCGAGCCCGGCCAGCACCGTGCCCATCAGCCAGCGCTGCACCAGCATGAAGGACGGGCGGCTTGAGAAGAACAGCGAGACGGAGCCGGCCGTCAGCGCAAAGATGGAATTGAGCGTGAGGCTGACAGCAATATGGGTAAAGCCGAAAATGACGGATTGGCTGAAGACGCTGCCGTTAGCGGGATCAATGAACTGCGGCAGCAGCGAAAGATAGAGGACCGCGACCTTCGGGTTCAGCAGACTGGTCACCAGGCCCATAGCGAAGAGTTTGCGCGGCCCATCTTTTGGGAGATCGCGGACCTGAAAGGCGGACCGACCGCCCGGCTTCAAGGCATTCCAGGCGAGCCAAGCGAGATAGGCCGCACCGACAAGACGCAGCGCGTCATAGGCAAAGGGCACGGCGAACAGGAAGGCCGTGATACCGAGCGCAGCCGAAAGCATATAGAAGACGAAGCCGAGCGCCACGCCGCCAAGCGAGATCAGTCCCGCCGCCGGCCCCTGCGAGATCGACCGCGACACCAGATAAATCATGTTCGGCCCTGGCGTCACCACCATTCCGACGGCGATCAGGGCAAAGGTGATGATACTGGTCAGATGCGGCATGGAGACTCCGGCGGAGAGAGGGCTTCAGAAGGAGATGTCGGTGGATGCGACCAGCTTGATTTCATGCGGCCCGGCATCGAAGCCGTCAAGCAGCATATTGTGGTGGGTGACAATCTCTTCGAAGCTCAGTTTGCCCATATCCGCCGTCGTGTGCCCGTCGGATATCAGCGAGACGTCGAAACCGAGCGAAACGGCGCGCCGCACGGTCGTATCGACGCAGAATTGGGTCATGCAGCCGCCGACGATGAGATGGGTGACGCCACGGCCCTTGAGCCGCACCTCCAGATCCGTCTCGAAGAAGGAATCGCAGCTCGTCTTGTGCACCACGACATCGCCGGCTTCAGGGGCGATTTCCCGGCGCAATTGCCAGCCTTCGCCGCGTTTCGCCAGGCGATGCCCTGGGGTGCCGTCATGCTGGACGATGAAGGCGGGAATGCCAGCGGCGCGGGCGCTGTGCTTCAGCGCCGCGAGCTTGGCGATAACAGCCTCCAACGCAGCATCGATATCAGGCTGACGCTCCGGCGTGCCGAGGCCGGTCAGGATGGAATTCTGAAGATCGATCAGGAGCAATGCGGAAGACATGATATCCTTGGGCAGAGCGGTTTCGACGCGTCGTCAACGCCTTGGTAGTATGTTCGCAGCATCAGCGCAATCGCTTGAAAACGCAAAGGTGGTGCGATAGAGCAGGCACCATCTGAGGAGGAAATAGTCATGACGCTCGCATCCCTGCTCGCCTATTGCGGCGCGCTCTTCGTCGCGGCGGCCATTCCCGGCCCGGGCATCACGGCAATCGTGGCGCGCGCCCTCGGCTCCGGCTTTCGCGAGACCTTCTTCATGGGCCTCGGCCTCGTGCTCGGCGACACCATCTACCTGACGGCGGTCGTTCTCGGGCTTGCCTTTGTCGCGCAGACTTTCACCGAGGTCTTCATCCTCATCAAGATCGCCGGTGCGCTTTATCTCGGCTATATCGCCTGGAAGCTCTGGACAGCGGGCCTGCTTGCAACCGACGTTGCCGCGAAGAAATCGAACGGCGCCGGCATGTCCTTCCTCTCCGGCCTGCTTGTCACGCTCGGCAACCCCAAGACCATGCTTTTCTATGTCGCGCTGGTGCCGACCCTGATCGATATCGGCAGCATCGGGCTGCGCGAATATGCGACGCTGGTGGCGGCGACCTTCGTCGTCCTTCTGATCGTTCTCGTGCCCTATATGTTGCTGGCGTCGCGGGCGCGCACCTTCCTCAAGAAGCCGAGGGCGCTGCAGATCCTGAACCGGGTCGCGGCCAGCATCCTCGCCGCTACGGCCGCCTTCATCGCGGCACGTGCCGCGTGAAATAAACATCCCCGGAGAAAGGTTCCCGGAGATTCTTTTCTCACGGCCGATGCGGCACAAAGGGCGCGCACTCTGGTGTCCGCAGGCGTTTGATCCTATTGTCACCGCATAATTCAAACGTAGGGAGAGCTACCCATGTCCGACACCCGCAAACCCGGTCGCGGCCGCGTCTATACCTCGATCACCGAGACCATTGGTGACACGCCGATCGTCCGCCTCGACAAGCTGGCGAAGGAGAAGGGCGTCAAGGCCAACCTCCTGGCAAAGCTCGAGTTCTTCAATCCGATCGCGTCCGTGAAGGACCGCATCGGTGTCGCCATGATCGAGAGCCTGGAATCGCAGGGCAAGATTGCTCCCGGCAGGACCGTGCTGATCGAGCCGACCTCGGGCAATACCGGCATCGCGCTCGCCTTCGCCGCCGCCGCCAAGGGTTATCGCCTTATCCTCACCATGCCCGAGACCATGTCGATCGAGCGGCGCAAGATGCTGGCGCTGCTCGGCGCCGAGCTGGTGCTGACCGAGGGACCGAAGGGCATGAAGGGTGCGATCGCCAAGGCGGAAGAGCTGGCCTCGAGCCTGCCGGATGCGATCATTCCGCAGCAGTTCGAAAATCCCGCCAATCCGGAAATCCATCGCAAGACGACAGCCGAGGAAATCTGGAACGATACCGAAGGCAAGGTCGATATCTTCGTTGCCGGCATCGGCACTGGCGGCACGATCACCGGCGTCGGCCAAGTTCTGAAAGCCCGCAAGCCCGACATCAAGGTCATCGCTGTCGAGCCGACGGATTCGCCTGTTCTCTCCGGCGGCAATCCCGGCCCGCACAAGATCCAGGGCATCGGCGCCGGCTTCGCGCCGAAGATCCTCGACACTCATGTCTATGACGAGGTGGTCACCGTCAGCAATGACGAGGCGTTCCAGCAGGCGCGGCTCGTCGCCAAGCTCGAAGGCGTGCCAGTCGGTATTTCTTCGGGTGCAGCATTGACGGCCGCGATCAAGATCGGCCAGCGTCCCGAAAACGAAGGCAAGACCATCGTGGTCATCATCCCGTCCTTCGCCGAGCGTTATCTCTCGACGGCGCTGTTCGAAGGACTTGGCGGCTGAGTTAACGGCAGTAATTGATTGAGAAAGGGGTGCTGCGGCGCCCTTTTTATTTGAGCAGGCTGAAGGCGATCGGGTGCTGCAGAGTCTCGAATTGTCAGGCATGCGCGGTCAGTCGCTCGCCGGCAATCCGGTAGGAGATGGCTTCGGCAAGATGGATGCGCCCGACGGTCGGCTTGTCATCGAGATCGGCAAGGGTACGCGCCACCTTGAGAATGCGATGATAGCCACGGGCGGAGAATTTCATCTTCTCGGCCGCGTCGCGCAGCAATTGCAGGCCGGCGGCATCCGGCTCGGCGATGGTTTCGATCACCGCTGTCGAGCAGCGGGCGTTGGTGGCGACGTCCTTCATGCCGGCTCGTTCGAAGCGTTCCCGCTGCCGTTCGCGGGCGCGGGCGACGCGGAGCGCGACATCAGCACTGCTTTCCGAGGCTGTCGGCCGGATGAGGTCGGCGGCGGAGACCGCCGGCACGTCGATGCGGATATCGATACGATCGAGCAAGGGGCCGGAAATGCGGCCTTGATAATCGGATGCGCAACGCGGCCCACGGGCGCAGGTATGCCCCGGCTCGCCGGCCATGCCGCAACGACACGGGTTCATCGCCGCCACGAGCTGAATGCCGGCCGGATAGGAGACACGGTGGTTTGCTCTGGCGATGACGCATTCGCCGGTTTCCAGCGGCTGGCGCAGCGCATCGAGCGCCTGCGGCGAAAACTCCGGTAGTTCGTCAAGGAACAGAATGCCGTGATGGGCGAGCGACACTTCGCCTGGCCGAGCGCGAAAGCCGCCACCGACGAGCGCCGCCATAGTGGCGGAATGATGCGGCGCGCGATAAGGCCGCCGGTCCGAGAGCTTGCCGCCGGAAAGCTGACCGGCGATCGAATGGATCATCGACACTTCCAGCAGTTCATTCGTCGACAAGGGCGGCAGGATCGACGGCAGGCGCGAGGCGAGCATCGACTTGCCGGAGCCGGGAGGCCCGACGAAAAGCAGATTATGGCCGCCGGCGGCCGCCACTTCCAGGGCGCGCTTGGCGCTTTCCTGCCCCTTGATATCGGCGAGGTCGGGCAGGTTGGCGGCATTGGCGCGGACTGACGGTTCCGGCCGTGACAGGACCTGTGTGCCACGGAAATGATTGGCGAGCGCGATCAAACTACGCGGCGCCAGAATATCGATCTCCTTGCCGGCCCAGGCGGCTTCGGGGCCGCTTTCGGCCGGGCAGATCAGCCCTCTGCCCATGGCATTGGCGGCGATCGCGGCGGGAAGCGCGCCGGCAACGGGTGCAATCGTGCCATCCAGATTGAGTTCGCCGATAACGGTGTAGGACGACAGGGCATCAGCGGGGATCGCGCCGAGCGCCGCCATCAGCCCAAGCGCGATGGCAAGATCGAAGTGGCTGCCCTCCTTGGGCAGGTCCGCCGGCGCGAGATTGACCGTGACTTTCTTCGGCGGCAGGGCAAGGCCGGAGGCGTGCAGCGCCGCCTGAACCCGCTCCCGGCTCTCGGCCACCGCCTTGTCGGGCAGGCCGACGATATGCATCAGCACCTTGCCCGGCGCGATCATCACCTGCACTTCGACGGGTACGCCTTCGATCCCCTGAAACGCCACCGTACTGACGCGCGCTACCATGCCCTATCCCCTGTCGCCGAACCCGTTTGCCGTTACGTGCCCCGATCAGCAAACTTCGGGTTGCAATCTGGCATAAGACAAGGAATGAAACAAGAACAATAAACGAACAAAAATTTCACCCCGCATGTCGAAATTATCGACATGCGGGGGTAAATAGATCATTCAGCTGAAAGCGTGGCGGGAACTGCCGGTCAGGATCGCTTGGCTTCGATCGCATCCCAGAGCAGGCTGGCGATATCGGCGCCACCGAAGCGCTTGACTTCGCGGAGGCCGGTCGGCGACGTCACGTTGATCTCGGTCATATAGTCGCCGATGACGTCGATGCCGACGAGCAGGAAGCCGCGCTCCTTCAGGGCCGGTCCGATGCGCTTGCAGATTTCCTTCTCGCGCGCTGTCAGCTCGGTCGCTTCGGCGCGACCGCCCACATGCATGTTGGAGCGGGCGTCATGCTCGGCCGGCACGCGGTTGATCGCGCCGACGGCCTCGCCATCGACGAGGATGATGCGCTTGTCGCCCTTGCGCACGTCGGGGAGATATTGCTGGGCAATGAAGGGTTCGCGGAAGAGCTGGCCGAACATCTCGAGCAGGGACGAGAGATTGCGGTCGTCGCGGGTCGAGTGGAACACACCGGCGCCGCCATTGCCGTAGAGCGGCTTCAGGATGATATCGCCCATTTCATCGCGGAAACGGCGGATTTCAGCCGGATCGCGGGTGATCAGCGTCTTCGGCATGAGATCGGCGAATTCGGTGACGAAGATCTTTTCAGGCGAGTTGCGCACCCATGCCGGATCGTTGACGACGAGCGTCTTCGGATGGATGCGTTCGAGCAGATGTGTCGAGGTGATATAGGCCATGTCAAAGGGCGGGTCCTGGCGCAGCAGCACCACGTCCATCGTCGAGAGATCGACGCGCTCGGGTTCGCCGAGTTCGAAGTGATCGCCCTTGACGTCGCGCAGGATCATCGGCTCGACGGAGGCATAGATCCTGCCGTCGCGCATGCTCAGCCGCTCTGGCGTGTAATGGAAGAGCTTGTAGCCACGGTTCTGCGCCTCGAGGCTCATGGCGAAGGTGGAGTCACCCGCAATGTTGATGCTTTTCACATGGTCCATCTGGACCGCAACATTCTTGATACCAGCCATAATCAGCCCTCGCTCGGATTTGCGCACAGATGTAGGTCGGCCCGCATCCAAACGCAACGACTATTCAAGGGCTTCCGCCGGAGGTTTGCTCGACAGGCCTGCCGCACTCAGGCGGCAAGACCCTGTGCGCCGCCCTGGCGGACGAAGTTGCGCAGGCGATAAGCCATCGTCAGAGGCTTCGGGAACGGCTTGCGCAGAAAGGCGACCTTGCGCAGGTAGCGATCGATGCGCCATGTCGCCCAGGTGCCGCCGGCGAAATAGGCGACATCGCCGGCGCTGAGCGTCCGCTCGACGCCGTCTTCCGTAGTGATATGCACCTCACCCTCGAGGATCATCACCGTTTCGTCCCAGCCGAAATACCAGCGGAACTCGCCAGCGGTGCAATCCCACAACGCCGTCATCGCGGCATCGTCCTGCCCGCGCGAATGCTCGGCGATGCGGGCGACCGGATTACCCGACAAAACCCAGGAGGGTTCGATCGGCGACGGCTTCATTTCCATTTCGTTGCTGGCGCCAGCTACGAAGCTTTTCGACTGCGGCAGCGCGACTACGGCCGGGACGGCACGCGCGGCAAAAGCCGCCATGCTCGCCAACATCAGTTTCAAGACCATGCAATCCCCCAATTCCATGCGCGTCTGCGACCTCATCGCATGGAAGCGGTAACGGCGCGGTTCATGAAACCCAGCGCATTTTAACGATTGCAGCGATCAGGCTGAAAAGCCTTCGATCGTGCATACGACCATATCGTGGTCGGAGAGCGGCTTGCCCTCACCATTGAGAGAAGACACGAGATGGCTTTGGCCGATCTTCAAGCCGCGGGTGATAAACCAATCGAGCTTCATGGCGCGGTCAGGGAAACGCGTGATCAGGCTCGGACGCGTGCTCGTCTGATCGAGCGGCCCGCCATGGCATTCGAAACCACGGCCTTCGGCCATGGCGAAAAGCGTATCCGTCGAATAATCGCCGCCGGTATGGTTGCCGGTGTTGAGATCGCCGCCGATCAGGATCGGCAGGCCGGGTGCGAAGGCTTCGACCTCATCGATCAGTGCCGCCATCTGCCGCTCGCGATAGGCAGCGGTCGCAACACTTTCGAGGTGAACGGAAACGGCGACCATCGGACCCGCCTCGGTCTCGACGATCGCGCCAACGGCACAGCGATCGCCGATGCGCGGCTGCTCGTTGCTGTCGTTGAACCAGACGGCCTCGCCCGGCAGGCGGAACAAGAAAGCATCCTTCAGGGCGACCGAAGCCATCAAGGCATTGCCATGAAAGCCCTTCTCATTGAAATCATCGCGGCAGTAAGAGCGCTCGATCTCCGAACCGAGGCTCAACTCCAGAAACTCGACACCATAGGCATGGCTCATGCCGAGTTCGCCGGCGATGATGGTGGTCGGATCCCGCTGTTCTGTGCGGGCCATGCCCAGATCCATTTCCGACAGCAGCACCAGCGGTGCGCCGGTTTCCCGCAGCTTGGCCGCACTTTCCTCCGGAAACAGGCAGCGCTCGAGATTCCAGGCCGCGACCGTAAACGGAAAGGACAGAGCCTCGATCCTGGCGCCCGCCCCGCCGATGCGCACCGCATTCAGGCAGGCGAGCGATGCAAGCTTCTCGGCATGAATGGCCGCGGTTTTTTCAAGCGAAACGAAGCCCCTGCGCTCCTCCTGTGAGGGAACGGTAAAGGCGGAAACGATGTTGCGGATCATGATAAGGCCTGTCGAAACGAGATGATGCGCGCCGGCGGGAAAATCGCGAGCGTTGATCGCTCGGCAATAGGATGATTTTGTGACGGTCCTGTAACGCCGTGCTCAAAACGCATCCGGAAAATGCTGCGGCCAGCGGCCGGGCAACATGGCGACGATGTCATAGCGCTGTGACAGGCGGGCAAAATCCGGCTGTCGGGCGAGCCATAGGTCGCTCGCGGCACGGATGCGGTTTTGCGAGGAGAAGGAAACCGCGTCGATCGCCTCCTGTGCGCCGCGCCGCGACTTGACCTCGACGAAGATGGCGAGATCACCCTTGCGGGCGACTATATCGATTTCGCCGAGCTTGGTGCGGTGGCGGATGGCGAGAATGCGATAGCCCTTGAGCATCAGGAAGGCGGCGGCGAGATATTCGGCCATATGGCCGCGACGCCAGGCCTTTTGCCGTTTGAGCTTTTCGCCAACCTCAAACCTCGGCTCAGCCATGACGCTCCTTCATATCCAGCAGGCGCTGATAAAGCTCCTTTCGCGGCAGGCCGGTCAGACGCGCGGCTTCGGTTGCCGCCTTGGCGGTCGGCATCGTCCCTGAGAGATCGGCGAGAATGGCATCGACATCGGCCTCTGCCGCAACGCTTTCGCCGGGCGGGCCGACGAGCCAGACGATCTCGCCCTTCACATTGTCGACGGCGTCATAGAACGACGCGAGTTCGGACAACGTGCCGCGGCGGAATTCCTCGAAGGTCTTCGTCAGCTCGCGGCAGACGGCGCCTGTGCGCTCACCGCCAAGCACATCGGCGGCGGCGGCAAGGGTCGCGGCGATGCGATGCGGCGATTCAAAGAAGATGAGGGTCGCGGGGACGGTTGCCAGCTCGGCCAGGCGGTCGCGGCGGCCCTTGTCCTTGGCGGGCAGGAAACCGGCGAAGAAGAAGGCATCGTTCGGCAGGCCGGAACCGACAAGGGCCGCCAGCGGCGCGGAGGCGCCTGGAATGGGCACAACCTTATAACCCGCCTCGATCGCCTGCACGGCCAGCCGATAGCCGGGATCGGAGACGAGCGGCGTACCGGCATCGGAGACGAGCGCCACCGAGCGGCCGGCCTCCAAAGCCTGCAGCAGCCGCGGGCCGGCCTCGTCGGCATTGTGCTCGTGATAGGAGTAGGGCTTGTTCTGGATGCCGTAGCGATCAAGCAGGACGCGCGTCACACGCGTATCCTCGCAGGCGAGCACGTCGGCACCGGCCAGCGTTTCCAGCGCCCGCAGCGTGATGTCGCCGAGATTACCGATTGGCGTAGCGACCAGATAGAGCGCCGGTTCGAGGGGGCGGGCCGGGATCTGATTGTTATGCAGGCGGAAACTGCGTGTCCCGCCGTCTGATTGCTCTTCGTTCATGCCGGTCCTGAATTCACTTGGGATAAGCAGCCTTTATGGGCGAGGCGCGCACGGACGGCAAGAGCGGTGCAATTCCTGTGGAGCATTGCCGACGAAATGGCGAATTGACGCCTGGCAATTGATCCATGCCTCTTGCATTCGGATGGAGAAGTCTGCCAAGTTGCCTGTCCAATCTTTCGGGCCTTGTCCGAAAACATGTCGCTCGGGCGCCTCGGGCCGCCCGGCTAGTCACGGTCGAAAGCGGTAGCATCCATGCGTATTACAATAGAGCGGTCGAACCTCCTGAAGTCGCTGAACCACGTGCATCGCGTGGTCGAGCGTCGCAACACGATCCCGATCCTGTCCAACGTGCTGCTCAAGGCCGATGGCACGAACCTCGACATGAAGGCGACCGACCTCGATCTCGAAATCACCGAGGCGACGCCCGCCAATGTCGAACAGGCCGGCGCCACCACGGTTCCTGCGCATCTGCTCTACGACATCGTGCGCAAGCTTCCCGACGGCTCGGAAGTGCTTCTCGCCACCAACACCGACGGCAGCTCGATGACGGTCGCCTCCGGCCGTTCGAAGTTTTCGCTGCAATGCCTGCCGGAATCGGACTTTCCGGATCTCACCGCCGGTAGCTTCAGCCATTCGTTCAAGCTGAAGGCTTCGGATCTGAAGATGCTGATCGACCGCACGCAATTTGCGATCTCCACCGAAGAGACTCGTTACTACCTGAACGGCATTTTCTTCCACACGATCGAGAGCGGCGGCGACCTGAAGCTCAGGGCTGTCGCCACGGACGGCCATCGCCTGGCCCGCGCCGATGTCAGCGCCCCTTCCGGCTCCGAAGGCATGCCCGGCATCATCATCCCACGCAAGACAGTCGGCGAGCTGCAGAAGCTCGTGGACACGCCGGATGCGATCGTCACCGTCGAAGTCTCCGACGCCAAGATCCGCCTGACGATCGGCTCCATCGTCATGACCTCGAAACTGATCGACGGCACCTTCCCGGACTATCAGCGCGTCATTCCGGCCAACAACGACAAGGAAATGCGGGTCGATTGCCAGACCTTCGCCCAGGCCGTCGACCGCGTCTCGACGATTTCGTCCGAGCGTGGCCGTGCCGTGAAGCTGGCACTATCCGACGGCCAGCTGCTGCTGACCGTCAACAATCCGGATTCGGGCAGCGCGACCGAGGAGGTTGCCGTCGGCTATGAGATGGATCCGATGGAAATCGGCTTCAATGCCAAATACCTGCTCGACATTACCGCGCAGCTTTCCGGCGACGCGGCCGTGTTCCTGCTGGCCGATGCCGGATCGCCGACGCTCATCCGCGACACGGCCGGCGACGACGCGCTTTATGTGCTGATGCCGATGCGCGTGTAGAGCATGATGCCGAAAAGTGTGAGCTGTTTTCTGACGACATCATGCTCCACTTTTTTGATTCAAGAGCCGGATGATTTCAGGTCTGTTCGACCTGAAATCATCCGGCTCTGCGAAACCAAAGCGCCCTTTCATGCGTTTATGCAACGCAAGGGCGCTTTTATTTGATCCTTTGTGAATTGCGACATTTTCTCTTGTTTTTACGTCATCGCATTGCAAGATCCTAGAGAAGCGGTATGTAAGTCGCGATCGTAACATCTGGTGGGGGAGAGCATGGCGCTGCGTCTCAAGGAACGGTTGGGCAAGAAGTTCGACGAGGAGATCCGTTTCTTCAAGGGCATGATGCAAGGGCCGAAGACCGTGGGATCGATCGTTCCCACCTCATCGATCACGGCGCGCAAGATGGCTGGTGTCATCAACACGCAATCGGGCCTGCCCGTGCTGGAACTCGGGCCGGGAACTGGCGCCATCACCAAGGCGATCCTGGCACGTGGCGTCGAGCCGCAAAACCTCGTCGCCATCGAATACTCGACCGATTTCTACAACCACCTCGTCAAACTTTATCCCGGCGTGCATTTCATCAATGGCGACGCCTTTGATCTCGATACGACGCTTGGCGTGCTGCGCGGCCAGACCTTCGATTCCGTCGTCTCAGGCATTCCTCTGCTCAATTTTCCCATGAAGGCGCGTGTCGCGCTTTTGGAAAACCTGCTGGACCGCATTCCGCCTGGCCGGCCGGTGGTGCAGATTTCCTACGGGCCGGTTTCGCCTATTATCGCCAAGCCGGACCGCTATCATATCCGCCACTATGATTTCATCGTCCGCAATATTCCGCCGGCCCAGCTCTGGGTCTATAGCCGCGGCTGAGACAATCGCTGAGAAATCCATGTACGCTCTTTATGTCACGCACCCGCAGGTGCGGATCGACCCGAATGTGCCGGTGCCGCAATGGGGCTTGTCCGACACTGGCGCCGAGCGTGCGCGGCTGGCGGCGAGCCGGCCTTGGGCCAGCAAGCTGAGCCTGATCGTCTCCAGCGGCGAACGCAAGGCGATCGAAACGGCCGAAGCTTTGGCGGCGGCAAGCGGTGCGCCGATCGAGATCATCGAGGCCATGCATGAAAACGATCGCAGTGCCACAGGTTTTCTGGCGCCGCCGGAGTTCGAGAAAGCAGCGGACTGGTTCTTCGCCAACCCGCATGAAAGCTTCAACGGCTGGGAGCGCGCCATCGACGCGCAGGCGAGAATCGTCTCCAATGTCGAGGCCGTTCTTGCGCGCCACGATCCGAACGTGCCGATCGCCTTCGTCGGCCATGGCGGCGTCGGCACGCTGCTGAAATGCCATCTGGAGGGAAAGCCGATCGCGCGCCAGGGTGATCAGCCGCCGGGTGGCGGCAATCTTTTCTGTTTCGATCTTGCGAAGCGCGCCGTCTCATGCGACTGGACACCCATGGAAGATTGGATGGGATGGGCCTGAGATGACCGCACGCGACCGCTTGATCGTTGGACTGGATGTTCCAAACCTTCAGGAGGCCGAAAAAGTGGTCGGCGCCCTCGGCGACGATATCCTCTATTACAAGATCGGCTATCAGCTCGCCTTTGCCGGCGGCCTGGAATTCGCGCGCGACCTTGCCGCCAGCGGCAAGAAGATCTTCCTCGATATGAAATTGCTCGACATCGACAATACGGTCGCCTCCGGCGTGGAGAATATCGTCAAGATGGGCATGTCGATGCTGACGCTGCACGCGTATCCGAAAGCCATGAAGGCGGCTGTCGAAGCGGCCAAGGGCTCCGACCTCTGCCTGCTCGGTGTCACCGTGCTGACCTCGATGGACGAAGGCGATCTCATCGCCGCGGGATATGAATATGATCCGCATACGCTGGTGCTGCGCCGGGCCGAACAGGCGCATCTCGCCGGCATGGGCGGTATCGTCTGTTCGGCGGAGGAGTCGGCCGCCGTTCGCAAGATCATCGGGCCTGATATGGCGCTGGTGACCCCCGGCATCCGGCCAGCCGGCAGCGACAAGGGCGACCAGAAGCGCGTGATGACGCCGGCCGCTGCTATCAAGGCCGGCTCGAGCCATCTGGTCGTCGCAAGGCCGATCGTCAAGGCGGCCGATCCGAAGGAAGCCGTCCGCGCCATCCTCGCCGAGATGGACGCCGCGCTCTAAACCACGACAACAATCAGGGAGGAAAACATGCCAAAGGGATATTGGATCGCGCGCGTGGATGTCCGCGACCCCGAGCGCTACAAGGATTATGTCGCCGCCGCGAAGCCTGCCTTCGAGAAATACGGCGCGAATTTCCTTGCCCGCGGCGGAGCGTTTACCCCGCTTGAGGGACAGGCACGCGGCCGCAACGTCGTCATCGAATTTCCATCGCTGCAGCATGCCGTCGATTGCTACAATTCGCCGGAATACCAGATCGCCGCCAAAATCCGCCAGCAGGTCGCGGATGCAGAAATGGTCGTCGTCGAAGGGGTTTAAACCCTTTGAAAACGCGACGCTGCAACGCAGCGCGATAGCACTTCACCTCGGCGCCGGGATCGGCTAAGACGAAACCAGATCAGCCCAATCAAAGCCTTTCGAGGAGCCTACCATGACCCTGTCCAACCTCCCGCCGCTCGTGACCGTGTTCGGAGGATCAGGCTTCATCGGGCGGCATGTCGTGCGTGCGCTCGCCAAGCGCGGCTATCGCATTCGCGTTGCCGTGCGCCGTCCCGATCTTGCCGGCTTCCTGCAGCCGCTCGGCAATCTCGGCCAGATTTCGATCGTTCAGGCCAATGTGCGCTACCGCAATTCCATCGACCGCGCGGTCGAAGGCGCTCAGCATGTCGTCAACTGCGTCGGCATCCTTGCCCCAAGCGGCCGCAACACCTTTGACGCCGTGCAGGAATTCGGCGCCAAGGCGATTGCGGAAGCCGCCCGCAATGCCGGTGCCTCGCTGACGCATATTTCGGCACTGGGCGCCGATGCCAACTCTCCTTCGGTCTATGCCCGAACCAAGGCTCGCGCCGAAACCGCGATCCTATCGATCAAGCCGGATGCAATCATCCTGCGCCCTTCGATCGTGTTCGGACCGGAAGACGAATTCTTCAACAAGTTCGCTGACATGTCGCGCACCGCGCCGTTCCTGCCGCTGATCGGCGGCGGCAAGACGAAGTTCCAGCCTGTTTACGTCGGGGACATTGCCGAGACCGTTGCCCGCAGCGTCGACGGCAAGCTGAAGGCCGGCACGACCTATGAGCTCGGCGGCCCGGAAGTGCTGTCCTTCCGCGAATGTCTCGAGACCACGCTTTCCGTCATCAACCGCAAGAAGTCGCTCGTCTCCATTCCCTTCGGCCTGGCTTCGCTGATCGGCTCGGTTGCTTCGCTCGTGCCGCTCATTACGCCGCCGATCACCTCCGATCAGGTCACGCTGCTGAAGAGCGACAACGTCGTTTCCAAGCAGGCGGAAGCGGAAGGACGCACGCTGAAGGGCATCGGCCTGTTGCCGACGCTGCTCATCTCCGTGCTGCCGTCCTATCTCGTCCGCTATCGTCCGCAGGGTCAGTTCACCGGTTCCGGCAAGGCTGCCTGACGATTCGGCAGCTCAACGAATTCAAAACGCCGCCGGCTCCGCCGCGCGGTGTTTTTTTTGTCGTTCGAATGCCGCGGCAGAGGGCTTGCGTGCCCCGCAATCCCGCTCTCATTCACAGCTTAGCGTTGCCTAAAAGACGCACTGCGGAAATAGTCGCATTAACGTCAAATTTAACATGAACATTTATTGCTATTGCTCATCTCACTGACTAACACAGCCGCGCGTCTCAGGCTTGGACAATGAACCGGTCCGCGGCGCGCTTCACACTTCTGCGGAAAGGCATTTTTCGATGGGCAAGTCTATCGCGCTTTTGTTTGCGTGCGCGGCATTGGTGATTCTCGCCGGCTCTTTCGTAGCCCGCGGCAGCATCGCCTCGGTAAAGGGCGAATGTGCGCCGACCTACGGCGTCGATCCCTGCACAACGGGCTCTATCGACACGTCCTCCCAGAACTGATCAGGCACGAAAAAGGCCGGTTCTCACCGGCCTTCCTGCTCTTCGGTATCCTGGTATCAGGCGATTCGCCTCAGCCGATCGTATAAAGACCGATCAGGCCGAGTACGCCGATGATGATGCGCCACCATGCGAAAGGCGCGTAGCCGCGACGCGAGACGAAATCGAGCAGCGCGCGCACCACGAACAGCGCCGAAATGAATGCGGTAAAGAAGCCGACGACGATCAGCAGCCCCTGATCCATGCTCAGGTCGTGACGGCTCTTCCAGAGATCGAGCGCAAAGGCGCCCGCCATTGTGGGCATGGCGAGAAAGAAGGAAAATTCGGCGGCGGAGCGCTTGTCGGCGCCGAGCAGGAGCGCGCCGACGATAGTTGAGCCGGAGCGCGAGGTTCCCGGGATCATGGCCAGGCACTGGAAGAAGCCGATCTTGATGGCCATCGGCCAGGAGAATTCATAGGCGCTGGTGTATTTCGGCTTGAACTGGATCTTGTCGATCACAAGCAGGACGATGCCGCCGAGAATCAGCGAGATACAAATGACCTTCGGCGAGTCGAACAGCACGGTCTTGATGAAATCATGCGCCAGGGCGCCGATGACGGCGGCCGGCAGGAAGCCGAACAGGACGGCCAGAACGAAATGGCGGGCCTTGACGCTGACGGGCAGTGCCTTGGCAATCTGAACGAGCCGATTGAAATAGACGAGCAGGATGGCGAGAATCGCACCGAGCTGGATCAAAACGTCGAAAGTGGCGGCTTCCTTGAAGCCGAGAAAATGTCCGAGCAATATCAAATGGCCCGTCGAGGAGACCGGAATGAACTCCGTAAGCCCCTCCACAAGGCCCAAAACCAGCGCGATAATAATTTGTTCAGCCATATCGTGTCCTTTGTCAAACGGCCGGGCGGCCCGATTCGCTTGTGCAAACTAGGCCAAGATCCTATAGCTTCAACCGATGACAAATGACTAGGGCCGCAGAATAGCGACCAAAAGCTCCGTAGCATCAATCAGAAACACCCGAGTACCAATGCCGACGCTGTATCACCACCCGATGTCATCCTCCTCACGGTTCGTTCGTCTGATCCTGACCGAATACGGCTATCAGACGGAACTGATCGAGGAACAGACCTGGGAAAAGCGACGCGATTTCCTGGCGCTCAATCCCGCCGGCACCCTGCCCGTGTATGTCGATGACAGCATGCGGGCACTCTGTGGCGCAACCGTGATCTCCGAATATCTCGACGAGACGCATGGAGTGCTGAAACGGGATCGCCGGCTTCTGGCCGAAGATCCGTTCCAGCGCGCTGAGATTCGCCGGCTGACGGAGTGGTTCATGCAGAAGATGGAGCAGGACGTCACCCGCCCGCTCACGCGCGAGCGTGTGTTCAAGCTGCAGATGACCGCCGAACAGGGCGGCGGCGCGCCGGATTCCAAGGTGATGCGCATGGCGCGCGGCAATATCCGGCAGCATATGAAATATCTGTCCTGGCTTGCGGGCTCGCGGCAGTGGCTCGCGGGCGAACGGCTGAGTTATGCCGATCTTGCCGCCGCAGCCTCGGTTTCGGTGCTAGACTATTTGGGCGAGATCGACTGGACGGAATCGCCTGTGGCCAAGGAATGGTATCAGCGGCTGAAATCGCGCCCGTCCTTCCGCCCGATCCTGGCAGAGCGCGTGCGCGGTGTCACTCCGGTCTCGCACTACGCCGACCTGGATTTCTAGAGCGTTTTTTTGCGCAATTCCGGCCGGAAAACCGCTAACGCATCTTATCCTGGAATTGCCATGACGAGGGCTCGACATGCCCGATGATCGCGAAACGGAAAAAGCGGACAAGCGCAGAAGCACGCTGACGGCTTTCCTGCGGGAGGAAGCGCGCGCGCACGGCTTCGATCTCTGTCGCATCACCAGGCCGGATGCCATTCCGCAAGCGGCTGTCCGGCTCGGGCAGTTCCTCGACCAGGGTCATCACGGCACCATGGGCTGGATGGAGGAAACGCGCGACCGGCGGGGCAATCCACACGTGCTCTGGAGCGAGACACGCTCTATCGTCGTCTTCGGCCTCAATTACGGCCCCGACGAAGATCCGCGCGGCATCCTGGAGAAGAAGGACAAGGCGGCAATCTCCGTCTATGCCAGAAACCGCGACTATCATGACATCATCAAGGGCCGGCTGAAGGAGATCGCCACCCGGTTTGCCGCGCGCTCGAAGGAGGACGTCAAGGTCTTCGTCGATACGGCGCCGGTCATGGAGAAGCCGCTTGCAGAGGCTGCCGGCCTCGGCTGGCAGGGCAAGCACACCAATCTGGTCAGCCGCGCCTTCGGCTCCTGGCTGTTCCTCGGCTCGATGTTCACTACGGCCGATCTCGAGCTCGATGAGCCGGAGATAGACCATTGCGGCTCCTGCCGGGCCTGCCTCGACGTGTGTCCAACCGCAGCCTTCCCTGCGCCCTACCAGCTCGATGCGCGCCGCTGCGTTTCCTATCTCACCATCGAGCACAAGGGACCGATCGATCCTGAGCTACGACCATTGATCGGCAACCGCATCTATGGCTGCGACGACTGTCTTGCCGCCTGCCCCTGGAACAAGTTCGCAAGCGCCGCTTCGGAAATGAAGCTGGTCGCCCGCGACGATCTGAAGGAACCGTCGATCGCCTTTCTGCTTGATCTGGACGACGCGGCCTTTCGCACATTCTTCAGCGGCTCGCCGGTCAAGCGCATCGGCCGGGACCGGTTCATCCGCAATGTATTGATCGCGGCCGGCAATTCGGGCGAGCGTTCCTTTATCGAGAGATGCCGCCAACTGGCTGGGGATCCCTCACCCGTCGTACGCGGCATGGCGATCTGGGCGCTGTCGCGACTGATGACGGCTGGCGAGCTCCGAGCATTTGCGGCAGAAAGGGACGACGAAGCGAACGAAGAGGTTCGCGCGGAATGGACATTGGCGGGAGTAGTATGATGCATGTGATGATTTTCGGCTGCGGCTATTCGGGAACAGCCATCGCCAAGGCTTTCGCCGGCGCAGGCGTTCACATCACGGGCACGACCCGCTCCGCCGATAAGGCCGAGCTGCTGACGAAAGAAGGCATCGAGGCCTTCGTCTTCGACGGCGAGACGCTCGATCCCGCCTTGACCGAGGCCATGCAAACCGCGACGCATCTGGTGCAGTCGATCGCGCCGGGCAAATCAGGCGATCCGCTGCTGCGGCTGGCGCAGCTCGATCTCAAGGCGCTGATGCCGAAGCTGGAATGGATCTGCTATCTCTCGACCGTCGGCGTCTATGGCGACCACAAGGGCGCCTGGGTCAGCGAACAGACGTCGCTGCATCCGATCGCGGATCGTTCGGTCGAGCGCGTCGAGGCCGAAGACGGCTGGCTGCGCGTCGGCATCAGGCTCGATCTTCCCGTTGCCGTGCTCAGGCTTTCCGGCATTTACGGCCCGGGCCGCAACGCCTTCTGCAACCTGGAAAAGGGCACGGCACGGCGGCTGATCAAGGCGAACCAGGTCTTCAACCGTATCCGCGTCGAGGATATCGGCGCCTGCGCCCGCTTCCTGTCCGAGCACAAGCTAGGCGGCATATATAATGTCACCGACGACGAACCCGCGCCTCCGCAGGATGTAGTCGCCGAGGCTGCCCGCCTCATGGGTGTCGAACCACCGCCGGAGCAGGCTTTCGAGACAGCCGAGCTGACGCCGATGGCACGCTCCTTCTATGGCGAGAACAAGCGGGTCTCGAACAAGAAGCTGCGTTCACTCGGCTTTGCCTTCCGCTATCCGGAATATCGTATGTCGCTTGCCGAGCTCTGGTCGTCTGGACGGTGGCGCGGCTAAAGGCCCTTCTCCGCGCGGAGAAAAATCGCACGAAAATTCCTACTTAGCCGGCTGACCTAGTTCAATTTACTCCGTATTTATGGTTAACGACCTCTAAAATTGCACAAATGAGGCAGCAATTATGGCAAATTCGGAAAATTATTTTTCCGAATTTCGTGATCTCCGACAACGCGCCTCGCGTATGGGAAAATTTATTCCATTTTTAACTGATTTTATTAGGTTTTTTCCACAATCAAGCAAAGCCGTTGATTAGTCACAGTATTTGCCTTGAATCACAAATGTTACAGCTTGTAACATTCCGTGATCGATAGTGGCACTTTTTCGCCATTTTTGGCCTGATTTAAGCCCGCCGCCTACCCAGGGCGCAAGTTCAATAGCTTGAGGGAAAAATCGGTTTGAAGAAAATCGCACGTTCTTTGGCAATCGCCGCAACTATATCCGCCTCCATTATTGTCGTTTCGACACCGGCATCTGCATCCACCGGATGCGGAGGCGCCTCATGGTACGGAGGAAGTTCCAAAACAGCTTCCGGTGAACGTATGAGTTCCAAAAATCTCACCGCAGCCCATCGCTCGCTCGCCTTCGGCACGCGCCTGCGGGTCACCAACAAGCATAACGGCCGCAGCGTCGTCGTTCGCATCAACGACCGCGGACCTTTCATTCGCGGCCGCGTTCTCGATCTCTCCCGCGCCGCCGCACAGAATATCGGCATGGTCGCCTCCGGTACGGCCAAGGTCTGTTACGACGTCGTCGCCTCGAAGTAATCGCTCGATCAAGCCGGATCCGTCAGGCATTTCGGCGCGACGCTTGCTCTCTCCGTCAATCGCGGCTACGACGCGGTTGGGACGTCTCAATAATCCGCCGCCACGTGCATTTTTCGTGCGGATTGATGAGGTGTCGGCTATTTTGATAGGGCGCAACGCTTCCCGGTAAACTCCGCTGAGTTCGGGACGGTGCGCAAGCAGGAGAGTGTGAATGCGTCTGGGCGGCCGATTGCAGGGGGCCATCGAAGTTCTTGCCGATATCGAAGCGCGCAAGCGACCGGTGGCCGACGCCCTGAAGGATTGGGGCCTTGCTCATCGCTTCGCCGGTTCCGGCGACAGGGCCGCAATCGGCAATATCGTCTACGACGCCCTGCGTATGCGGCTTTCCCATGCCTGGCTGATGGGTGACGACAGCCCCTCGGCGCTTGCACATGCCGTACTCTTTCGCCAATGGGGACTGACACCCGAGGCGCTGGCCGCCGAGCTTGAGGGCGATAAATTCGCTCCCGAAGCGCCGAGCGCCGAAAATCTGGCCGCCTTTGCGGCCCGCAAGCTCGAAGACGCGCCGCTTCACATCCAGGGCGATATCCCCGAATGGGTCGAGCCTTCATTCCAGCACGCCTTCGGCGACGGCTGGCTTGCCGAGGCGAAGGCTCTTTCCGAACGCCCCACGCTCGACCTTCGTGCCAATGCCCTGAAAGCAGACCGCGCCAAAGTCGTGAAGGCGCTGGAACGCGCAGGCGCGCAGGCATCGAAGATCGCCCGCTTCGGCATCCGCATTCCCGCTGGCGAAGGCGCATCGCGCCTGCCGAACGTTACCGCCGAGCTCTCCTTCCAGAAGGGTTGGTTCGAGGTGCAGGATGAGGGCTCGCAGATCGTCGCCGATCTCGTCCTGCCGGAGGAAGGCGACCAAGTACTCGACTATTGCGCCGGCGGCGGCGGCAAGACGCTCGCCATGTCGGCGGCAATGCACAATAAGGGCCAGGTCCACGCCTATGATACCGATCGCCGGCGGCTGGCACCGATCATCGAGCGGCTGAAGCGGGCCGGGACCCGCAATGTTCAAGTGCATGACGAACGCAACGGGTTGCTTCCTCTGCGCGGCAAGTTCGACAAGGTTCTCGTCGATGCGCCCTGCACCGGTACCGGCACCTGGCGACGTCGGCCCGACACGAAATGGCGGCTCACGCAGAAGAATCTCGACGAGCGCACCAGCCAGCAGCAGGAAGCTCTCGCCCAGGCCGGCGAATTCGTCCGCCCCGGCGGCTCGCTGCTCTATGTCACCTGCTCGGTCCTGCCCGAGGAGAACGAGGCGCAGGTCAACCGCTTCGCCAGCCTCAATCCGGATTTCGAGGTCGTCGAAGCCTTGAATTCCTGGGAAAAGCTGTTCGGCAAGGAGATGCCGCGGCCCCATTCTTCCGACGGCCGGACTATCACGCTGACGCCCGCCTCCACCGATACGGATGGCTTCTTCTTCTGCCGCCTGCAGCGGAAGGGATGAGGCTCAATCCATCCGCCCGCGATGGACGGCGAGCGGACGCCTCTTCTTCTCAACAATCCACTCTGTTTTTAAGGCCGAACCCGCAAGGTTCGGCTTAAAACCATTCTAAACTAGAGCGTTTGACACAAGTTTATTTTTCATACATGACACAAAACGCCAAGTTTTTGACGGTGCCCCCACCGTCACCAGGAGAGGAACATGAAATTTAAGATCAATTTTGGCGCCGTGCTTGCGGTGGCCGTTGCCACATCTGCCGCATCCGGCCTGCCCGCCCTCGCTGCTGCCCCTGAACCGGCTGCCGTTCTCAAGCATTATGCAGAGCTTGCCCATGCCAAATATCAGGACTCGCTGACGACGGCGAAGGCGCTCGACAAGGCGATCGATGCCCTGCTCGCCAATCCCGGCGACAAGACGCTGAAGGCGGCGCGCGCAGCCTGGATCAAGGCTCGCGTTCCCTATGCGCAGACGGAAGTCTACCGCTTCGGCAACCCGATCGTCGACGACTGGGAAGGCAAGGTGAATTCCTGGCCGCTGGACGAAGGCCTGATCGACTATGTCGACGCCTCCTATGGCACGGAAAGCGACGAGAACGCGCTCTATGTCGCCAATGTCATCGCCAACAAGACGATCAAGATCAACGGCAAGGATGTCGATGCCTCGCATCTGACGCCGGAATTCCTGTCGGGCACACTGCATCAGGCGGGCGGTGTCGAGGCCAATGTCGCGACCGGCTACCACGCTATCGAATTCCTGCTCTGGGGTCAGGACCTGCACGGCACCAAGGCGGGCGCCGGCGAACGCCCGGCAACCGATTACGATCTGAAGAATTGCACGCACGGCAATTGCGACCGCCGCGCCGAATATCTGAAATCCGCCTCGACGCTGCTCGTTGCCGACCTGCAGGACATGACGGACAAGTGGGAGCCGGACGGCGAAGCCACCAAGCATCTCGAAGCGGATCCGAAGGCTGGCCTCACCGCCATCCTGACCGGCATGGGCTCGCTCTCCTACGGCGAACTTGCCGGCGAGCGCATGAAGCTCGGCCTGCTTCTGCACGATCCGGAAGAAGAGCAGGATTGCTTCTCCGACAATACCTATAACGAGCACAATGGCGACGCGATCGGCATCGCCTCCGCCTATACCGGCACCTACACCCGCGCCGACGGCACCAAGATGAAGGGTCCGTCGCTGCACGATCTGGTCAAGGCCAAGGATCCGGCGCTCGACAAGGAAATGGAAGGCAAGCTCGACACGACGCTTGCGGCCATGAAGGCGCTGGTGCATCGCGGCGAAACGGTCGAAAAATACGACCAGATGATCGGCGAGGGCAACAAGGAAGGCAACGCGACGGTTCAGAAGGCCATCGACGGCCTGCTCGACCAGACGAAGAGCATCCAGCGCGTCATCGCCGCTCTCGACCTCGGCACGATCAAGCTTGAAGGTTCGGACAGCCTGGACAATCCTAACGCCGTCTTCAAGAAGTAATAGGGACGGTGGCAGCGCGCACCGCGCTGCCACCCCGACACCCATGACAAGCATTCCGGCCAACCGCGCCCTGCTGCCCGCCTTCGCTGCGGGTTTTTTGGTTTTTTCGATCACGCTGGCCACCGCCGGCATTCTCGACTTTCCGGCGACCCGCACCGATCTTGCACCCGAACAGCTGAAGCGGGTGCGCGACGTCACCCGCGCGACTACGGATTTCTCCAAGGCCGAGCCCTATGAAGCGATGCAGGGCGGTGCGCTGACCTCGATCGATCCTGTCAGCCGCGATATCTTCTCGCAGCCCTCGGCCAATCTGAGCTCGGAGCGCGGACAGGATTTCCATCTCGGCAACGCCCTCTTCCGCAAGCTCTGGGTTTCGGCTCCCTCTTCGACACAGGCCTCCGATGGGCTGGGGCCGCTGTTCAATGCCCGCTCCTGCCAGAGCTGCCACATCCGGGACGGCCGCGGCCATGCGCCGGATGCCGCCGGAACGGCTGCGACCTCGATGGTCCTGCGCCTGGCACGGACCGCCGTCACGCCGGAAGAGGAGCAGGCGGTCAGGGACTTCCGCGCGCTGAATTTTCCGGACTCCACCTATGGGGCGCAACTGCAGGATCTCGCCGTGCCCGGACTTGCCGCCGAAGGCAAGGTGACGCTCAGCTATAGCGAGGAGACGGTGACGCTTGCGGGCGGTGAGACAGTGACGTTGCGCAAGCCGACATACGGCATGAGCGATCTTGCCTATGGACCGCTCGACACTACGACAACGATTTCAGCGCGTATCGCGCCGCCGATGATCGGCCTCGGCTTGATCGAGGCCATTGCGGATGCCGATATCCTTGCCAATGCCGACCCTGACGACAGGAAAGGCACCGGCATTCGCGGCCGCCCCGCCATCGTCCGCGATCATCGCACAGGTGAAATCGCGCTCGGCCGATTTGGCTGGAAGGCGCAGAATGCCACCGTGCGCGACCAGGTGGCGGATGCCTTCTCGGCCGATATCGGCATTTCGACGCCAGACCGGCCGGACGCCTATGGCGATTGCACGTCCAGGGAGCCGCGCTGCCTGGTCATGCCGAACGGCATCCAGAAGCGGCTGGGCGATACGGAAGCGTCGGATCCCGTCCTTCCCCTCGTCACCTTCTATTCCGAAAATCTCGCCGTGCCGGCTCGCCGCAAGGCGAGCTTTCCCGATGTGCTGCATGGCAAGGAACTATTTTACAGCGCCGGCTGTGCGGCCTGTCACACGCCGAAATTCGTGACCCGCGACGACCTCAAGGGCAGCGATGGCAAGGACTCCCCGCAGGCCTTCCAACTGATCTGGCCCTATTCCGATTTCCTGCTGCACGACATGGGCGAAGGTCTTTCGGATGGGCAGCAGGTGGGCGTGGCATCCGGTCGCGATTGGCGCACGCCGCCGCTCTGGGGTATAGGCCTGACGCAGACGGTGAGCGGCCGGCAGGCCTACTTGCATGACGGCCGCGCCGCCACGCTGACCGAAGCCATCCTCTGGCACGGAGGAGAGGCGGAAAAAGCCCGCAACGCATTCGCCGGTCTTTCGAAGGACGACCGGCAAGCCCTCGTCAACTTTCTGGAGTCCCTTTGATGCGCCATTGGAAACGCCCGGAGCATTTCCGCTCTGAACGGAGTCACCGAAATGTTCCGTCCCATTGTTTTCACGCAATTCCGGACGCAAAACCGCTGCGCATTTTTGCTGGAATTGCTCTGGCCGCCAGCCTTCTGCTTACCGTTGCAGCCCTGCCTGCCCATGCCGAGGACGCGGCGACCGCTGGCGCCGGCCTGAACGAGGCGGCGGTGCCGGCCACTCTGCAGAAGGCGGTGGACGACGTCATCCGCCCAGGCTACCGCGCCATGCACGACTCCGCATCGAAGCTGACGGCGGCAATGAAGGCGCTTTGCGCCGACCCCACGAACGCGACGCTTTCCGGCGCTAAAGCCGCCTTCGGCGATACGGTGAAGGACTGGTCGCGCATCGAGATCGTCGATACCGGCCCGATCATCGAACAGAACCGCTTCGAGCACATCCTCTTCTATCCCGATCGCAAGGGCGTCGGTCTCAGGCAGGTGCAGGCGCTGATCGCCAGGGCGGACGAGCAGGACACCACCGTCGAGGCCGTCGCCGGCAAGAGCGTGGCGCTGATGAGCATGACGGCGCTGGAATATGTGCTCTTCGGCAACGGTTCCGACATTCTCGGCAAGGACAAGCAGAGTTTCCGCTGCCGCTATGGCGCGGCGGTCGCCGGCAATATCGAAAATACGGCCAAGGAAATCGCCGACGAATGGGATGCGCCCGACGGCGTGCAGAAATCCTGGAAGTTTCCTGGCAAGTCCAGTGACGATTTCATGGACAACAAGGAGGCCGTGACGGCGTTGCTGGGCATCCTCGTGCATGGCGCGGCCAATGTCCGCGACCAGCGGCTGGAAACCTTCTACAAGGGCGATGCGGCGGCGGCCCGGCCGAAGATGGCGATCTACTGGCGCTCGGCCAACACCTGGGCCTCGTTTACCGGTAACATCGAAGGCCTGAAGACGCTTTGGGAAAATGCCGACATGGCAAACCTGCTGCCATCGGACAAGCGCGCCGTCGCCACCAAGATCGACGGACTGCTGAACGAACTCGCGGCTACAGCACCGACGATCAATCCGGATATCGAGGCAGCCATCGGCAACGATGCGGAACGCGCCAAGATCGACAAGCTGCTCTCCGTCAGCCGCGATCTCGCCACCAGCTTCAGCGACGAGTATGGCGGCGCCATCGGCCTTTCAGCCGGCTTTTCCTTCGCAGATGGAGACTGAAGGCGATGCGTAGCAGCATGATCGATCGGAGAACCTTCGTCAAGGCGGCAGGGCTGACCTTCCTCGCAGCGTTGAAGCCGGGGGCCTTGATGGCGTTGGAACGAGCCGATGCGGTGTACGCCTCCGGCATCCGCGCCACTGACGGCTCCTTTGCCGTAGCGACGGTGACCGAACAGGGGCGTATCATCGATCAGGTGGCGCTACCCGCCCGCGCCCACGGCATGGCCTTTTCGAAGGCGACCGGCAAGACCGTCGCTTTTGCGCGCCGGCCCGGTACCTATGCGATGATCTTCGATCCCTGGAACAAGGCCGAGCCGATCGTCATTTCCGCTAGAGAAGGCCGGCATTTCTACGGCCACGGCACGTTTTCGCCCGATGGCAGGCTGCTCTATGCCAGCGAGAATGATTTCGACAATAATCGCGGTATCATCGGGCTCTACGACAGCAACAACCGCTTTGCCCGCATCGGCGAATACGAGACCTATGGCGTCGGCCCACACGACATGACGGTTTCGGACGATGGCAGGTTCCTGGTCGTCGCCAATGGCGGCATCGAGACCCATCCGGATTTCGGCCGCACCAAGCTCAATCTCGACCATATGGAACCGTCGCTGACGCTGATCGACGCCGCGAGCGGCCGGCTGATCGAGAAGCACACGCTACCGTCGCAATATGCCCAGGTCTCGACCCGTCATGTCGACATCGATGCCAGCGGCCGGGTCTGGTTCGCCTGCCAGTATGAAGGCCACCGCAACGACCTGCCGCCGCTTGTCGGCCATTTCGCGAGGGGCGAGGACCTGACCTTCGTTGCCCTGCCCGACGAGACGACCCGGGCTCTTGGCAATTATGTCGGAGCCATCGCGGTCAATCGCACCGAGAATCTCGTTGGCGTCACTTCACCGATCGAAGGGACTTCGGTGACGCTCGATGCGAAGACCGGCAAGGTGCTAAGGGTGGAGAGCATCGCCGATGCGGCCGGCATCGCGCCGACCCGCCATGGCTTTGCCGTTTCCTCCTATGGAGGCGATTTCCTCGGCGAGCACAGCGATGTCGCCTGGGACCAGCACATCGTGCGCATCGCCCGCGGCTGATCGGTGGCTGAACTGCCCTAAGCGAGCTCGCCGGCCTCGATGAAGCGCCGCAACGCCGTCGCTGCATTGAGCATGGGCGCTCGCATGCGCCTGACGTCATATCCTCCTCCTTTCGCGATGGCCTGCATGATGGCCGTTTCATGCTGCGCATACGGCGGGCAGCAACTCGCGATCCCCAGCCGCGTCACGCAGCCCATCCACCACTCCGAGTTTCCCAAGATCGACCTGCGCCGTATGCAAAAGCATCCGCCTTCACCGCTTACGCATACAAATAACCAATCACGCAACAGTTACGCATCCAATAATTGACTAACGACGCTATTTGGAATACAAAACGATCAACAGCCTCGCTTTTGCGTACACAAGGAAAGCTCGACGCTGAACCGGAATACAGGATGGGGCAAATTCGACCCACGCGTTCGGTCATATGCCGCTCCGAGACATACAAGATTTCAGAAGCTTCACCGTTCCGACATTCGGCGCGGACGGCTTTCTGGTGCCCATTTATCTCAACACCATAAGGATCACGATCATGATGATGACCAGACGGAATTTCTCGACCGCCATTGTTGCCGGCGCCGCCGCCTCCCTCATTTCCACGCACGGCATGGCCGCCAGCAATCCGGCTGCGGCCTCCGGCGCGGCTAAGTCCGTGCCATTGAAGGCTCGCAACGTCGTGCTGGCGCATGGGCTTTTCGCGGACGGCTCCTGCTGGACCGAGGTCATTGCCCGGCTGCAGGCCAAGGGGCTGAACTGCACAGCAGTGCAGAACCCGTTGACGACGCTTCCCGAAGCGGTCGCATCGGTGCAGCGCGTGCTCGATCGCCAGGACGGTCCGACCGTTCTCGTCGGCCATTCCTTCTCCGGCATGCTCGTCACCGAAGCCGGCGTTCATCCGAAGGTTTCGGCGCTCGTCTATGTCGCAGCCCGCGCACCGGATGCCGGTGAAGATTATACGGCGCTCGCCAAGACATATCCGACACCACCGGCATCAGCCGGCATCGTCTTCGATGGCGATGAAGGACGGCTGACCGAGGAAGCTTTCCTGCGCGACTTCGCCGGCGACCTGCCCAAGGCCAAGGCAGAGGTGCTTTACGCCGTGCAAGAGCCTTTCCATAAGGCTTTGCTGACGGGCAAGACCACCCAGGCCGCCTGGCGCAGCAAGCCAAGCTGGTATGCCGTTTCCACCGAAGACAGGACGATCAATCCGGATCTGGAACGCTTCATGGCCAAGCGCATGGGCGCCAAGACCATCGAAGTGAAGGCCAGCCATCTCTCGCTGATCTCGCATCCCGATACGATCGCCCATCTGATTGTGGAAGCCGCCGGGCATTGATCGATCTTTTTACCGGCCTAGCCCTTCCTGGCAAATTCGGCTTGTTCCGCACCGACCGCGACGGTGGCCGCCTTGGCCGCCGCACGCAACCAATCCGAACCACGCGCATCGAGATCAGCCAGAACGCCCGGGATGAGCGACGCATCATTGGCATGGCAGTTGGCGATCTCGAAGCCCATGAGATCCAGCATCTCGGGCGACAGCAGCACCTGCGCGTCGCCTTCGACTTCGATCTTGCGGCTGTTGGGCGACAGGCGGCGCACCAGCAGGGTTCCGGCGACCTGATAACGCGGATCAGGCGAACGCGCCCGGCCGCCGGCGATGATCCCGGTGCGGATATTCCTATCCGATGCATCGTGCTTCAACGACCAGCCGGATTGCAGCAGTGCCTTGACCTCGCGCAATACCGGCCCGCCGCGCCATTCGACATAGGCGACGAAACGCGGACGGCCCAGGCTGCCGGTGCCGGCCAGACGCGGCTTCGGTTCGAATGCCGTCACCGGATCCGGCAATGCCTCGTGCAGTGCCTTGAGATAGCGCTCCGCCACGGGATCCGTCGCTGGCGGCAGATTGCGATATTTTTCCCAGAAAGCCTTGCGCTCGGCATTCGGCAGCAGCACGGCATTGCGCAGCCATTTGTAATCGCGCTCGAGAACGACGGGAGACGGTTGCCGCAAGCCGCGGCGATAGCCCGCCAGTATGCTGTCGGCAACGACGCGCGGCGTCGGGCCGTCTTCGCCGCGCGCCAGGATGGCACTCGTCGCGAGGCGCACGAGGTCCAGCGCAAAGGGCATGACAGCAGCCTCGTCGAAATCATTGGCGCCCCAGACGAGCCTTCCCTCATCATCGCGCCAGGTGCCGAAATTTTCGAGATGCGTGTCGCCGATCGCCAATAGCTGCGGGGCATTCCTGAGGTCGGGGCAAATGTCGAGGATGGTCTCCGCCCAGCGCCAATAGGTTCCGCGCAGGAAAGAGAAGCTGTCGGCCTTCATCAGCTTATGCTTCTTCGCCAGCCCCGCTTCCACCAGATCGGCGCCGAGCTGCGCCCGCATCCAGGTTTCATAAGCCGCTACCGATTGCAGGATCGTCGTCATCTTCGCCCTCGCCGTCAGCATCCCAGTTCCGGATAGCATGGCGATCCGATCGTGGAAATTCGATGTCGGCACGGCAGGCCGGGACGCCTCCGCTTTTCCACCGGATAACCCTTGTCCAAACGGCCTCTCCGTGCCAATTTCGCACCCGCGAAAGGGGACGGCATGACACGGCCAGACGACACGGGGACCAGCGGCGATTTTCGAACGCGCATCCGAACGAGCTTCGAACGGCAGGCGGCGATGGCGACGATCGGCGCGGAGTTGACGCGCGTGGAGCATGGCACGGTGGAAATCGAGCTGCCGTTCGATATGAAGCTGACGCAACAGCACGGCATACTGCACGCCGGCATCATCGCCGCCGCGCTGGATTCGGCCTGCGGCTTTGCCGCCTACAGCGTCATCGACCCCTCGGCATCGATCCTGACGATCGAATTCAAGGTCAACCTGATGTCGCCCGGGCGCGGCGAGCGCTTCCTGTTTCGCGGCGATGTCACCAAGCCCGGCACGACGATCATCGTCGCCGACGGGCGCGGCTATGCCATCGGTGATGGGCCGGCCAAGCTGATTGCCTCGATGACGGGAACGATGATGGTCATCCGGGGCAGAGAGGGAATTAGCGGATGAAATTCGAATTGAAGCGGGTATCGGGCAAATCGATCCTGTTCGTCATGGCGGCCGAGGCTGAATACGGGCCCTTCCTGCGCTCGCGCATCGATCCGCTGATGACGGGCGTCGGCCCGGTCGAGGCTGCGATCGCGCTCACCCGCGCCTTTGCGCAGCTCGAGGCGCAGGGTGACCTGCCCGATCTCGTGGTGTCGCTCGGTTCGGCGGGCTCCGCCAAGTTGGAGCAGACGGAGGTCTACCAGATCACCTCGGTTTCCTATCGCGACATGGATGCCTCGCCGCTCGGCTTCGAAAAAGGCCGCACGCCTTTCCTCGATCTGCCAGCGACGATCGAGCTGCCCTTGCGCATCCCGACCATTGCCGAGGGCAGCCTTTCGACAGGTGCCAATATTGTCTCGGGCTCGGAAGCTTATGAACGCATCGGCACCGATATGGTCGACATGGAAACCTTCGCAGTACTGCGCGCCTGCCAGACCTATGATCTGCCGCTGATCGGCCTGCGGGGCATTTCCGACGGCAAGGTCGATCTGCAGCACATTTCCGACTGGACGGAATATCTGCATGTGATCGACCGCAAACTATCCTACGCCGTCGATGGGCTGTTTACGGCGCTGGAAGACGGCGTATTCTGGTTCTAAAGGCCGGAAACGACGAGAATTAAGGACAATCGGGACAATAAAATCGCCGCTCGCGTGATTTGCCCGATTGCCAGGGAAAGCGCTTTTCATTAAAGGCTCGCCATGACCCAGACAGCACATCCAGACACCGTTCTCATCGTCGATTTTGGCAGCCAGGTGACGCAGCTCATCGCACGGCGTGTGCGCGAAGCGGGCGTCTACTGCGAAATCGTTCCCTTCCAATCCGCCGAAGCCGGCTTCAAGCGGCTGCAGCCGAAAGCCGTAATTCTGTCAGGCAGCCCGGCCTCGACCGTGGACGAAGGCTCGCCGCGGGCGCCGCAGATCATCTTCGACAGCGGCATTCCGGTCTTCGGCATCTGCTACGGCCAGCAGACCATGTGCATGCAGCTCGGCGGCAAGGTCGAGAGCGGCCACCATCGCGAATTCGGCCGCGCCTTCCTCGAAGTCGACAAGGATTGCGCCCTCTTCGAAGGGCTGTGGTCGAACGGTTCGCGCCATCAGGTATGGATGAGCCACGGCGACCGTGTCACCGCGCTGCCGGAAGGCTTCGAAGTGGTCGCGACGTCCTCGAACGCGCCTTATGCCTTCATCGCCGACGAGAAGCGCAAATATTACGGCGTGCAGTTCCATCCGGAAGTCGTGCATACGCCCGATGGCGCCAAGCTGATCGGCAACTTCATCCATAACATTGCCGGCATCAAGGGCGACTGGTCGATGTCGGCCTATCGCGCCAAGGCGGTGCAGGCGATCCGCGATCAGGTCGGCGACAAGCGCGTCATCTGCGCGCTTTCCGGCGGCGTCGATTCCTCCGTTGCCGCGCTACTGATCCACGAGGCCGTTGGCGACCAGCTGACCTGCATCCTCGTCGACCACGGCCTGATGCGCAAGGACGAGGCGGCAAACGTCGTCGCCATGTTCCGCGAGCACTACAATCTGCATCTGATCCATGTCGATGCCTCCGACCGCTTCATCGGCGAGCTCGAAGGCGTTTCCGACCCCGAGACCAAGCGCAAGATCATCGGCCGGCTCTTCATCGAAACCTTCGAGGATGAAGCCAAGAAGCTCGGCGGCGCCGATTTCCTCGGCCAGGGCACGCTCTATCCCGATGTCATCGAGAGCGTTTCCTTCACCGGCGGCCCCTCGGTCACCATCAAGTCGCACCACAATGTGGGCGGCCTGCCGGAGCGCATGAAGATGCAGCTCGTCGAACCGCTGCGCGAACTGTTCAAGGACGAAGTACGCGTGCTCGGCAAGGAGCTCGGCCTGCCGGACAGCTTCATCGGCCGTCATCCCTTCCCCGGCCCGGGCCTCGCCATCCGCTGCCCAGGCGGCATCACCCGCGAGAAGCTGGAAATCCTGCGCGAAGCCGATGCCATCTATCTCGACGAGATCCGCAAGGCCGGCCTCTACGACGCCATCTGGCAGGCCTTCGCCGTGCTGCTGCCGGTCCAGACCGTCGGCGTCATGGGCGACGGCCGCACCTACGAATTCGTCTGCGCGCTGCGCGCCGTCACCTCGGTCGACGGCATGACCGCGGATTTCTATCACTACGACATGGAATTCCTCGGCCGCGCCGCGACCCGCATCATCAACGAAGTCCGCGGCATCAACCGCGTGGTCTACGACGTCACATCGAAGCCGCCCGGCACGATCGAGTGGGAATGACGGGGGATGGGGCTTGGCGCTCTCGTGCGGCGAACGTCTTGGGCGAGACGCCGACAAATCGGGTGAAGGCGGTGCTAAAGGCGCTTGGTGACAGGAAGCCTATGGCGAGCCCGATCTCCCCAATAGTTTTGTCACCGCGACGCAACGCATCCTTCGCAACGGCCATGCGCCAGTGCTGAAGATAGCCGATCGGCGCCATGCCGACGACGCTGCGGAACCGGCTGGAAAGGCTGGATCGGGAAACGCCGCAGAGCCGCGCCAAGTCTGCCAGCGTCCAGTCTTTCGCGGCGTCTTCGTGTAGTGCCGTCAGCGCCCGGGCTATCACGGGATCGTTCAATCCGGCGAGCAAGCCCCTGTGCTCCCGGGTTGCGTCAGGGACGGCGCCACGAAGAATCTCGACAAATGTCAATTCCATCAAACGCGTAATGACGAAGTCGCTACCGGCTCTCGGTTGCGATGACTCCGACAGGTTCAAACTCAGCAAACTGCGAACACGCCAAGAGGAGACGTCATCACGCATGACATGGACAAAGGATGGCATTAGCCAGGTGAGGAGGCCCTCGTTCGCCGTGTCGAAGACAAACCGCCCGCCACGTAATACCACAGGCGCTTCCGAGCCTGCACCCATCCTCAGAAGCGTTTTACCTGTGGTTGCGACCATCGCCTCGCTGTCCTGAGCAACAGCTTGGACGTCCGAGGCAAGGACAAAGCTTTTGTCGGTTCTGATGAGGACGAAGTCGCCTTCCTGCAGCAGGAGCGGTTCCTTATCGGCTCGGATCAAATGGCAGGCGCCGCGCTCCAGCCAGCAGAACAACAGGTCGTCCCGTTTGCGGAACGACACGGCCCATCGGCCATAGCCCTCGATTCCGCCCCAGAGCGTGGCGCTTGGGCGAAGCAGGTGGATGAGGTCGAGAAACGGATCCAAATTTTTGGCCGATTGATAAATTAATATGGAAGATACATTATCGATCGAATGATTAGATCGAAGTAGTCTTTCCTTCAAGAGGCGGGCCGCATCTGGCGGGCAATCCATCCGCATCTGCGAAAGGAAAAGTCATGTTGCACAACAAGCGGGTCGCGATCCTTGGCGGATCGCGGGGGATCGGCTTTGCGGTCGCTCAAGGAGCCGTCCATGAAGGGGCTCATGTCATCATCGCCTCCAGCCAACAAGAGAATGTCGCGAGCGCCATCACGCGTTTACCGGAAGGGACCGCCACAGGTGCGGTCGTCGATGTGAGGTCGATGGAGTCCCTCTCGGCATTCTTCACGACACTCGGCGCGTTCGACCATCTGGTCTTCACCGCCGGCGAGCCTTTGCCGTTCGGCAAGCCCGTCGCCGAAATCGATCTGACAACTGCGCGCAGCTTTTTTGAATTGCGTTATTGGGGTGCGGTCGCTGCCGTGAAGGCGGCGCGGCCACACATGCGCGATGGCGGGTCCATCGTGTTGACGAGCGGAACCTCGGCCCGGCGGCCGCCGGCAGGTTTTGCCTTCGCGGCAAGCATTTGCGGCGCGATCGAATCATTGACCCGCGCGCTCGCCCTCGAGCTCGCGCCTCTGCGCGTCAACGTTGTGACGCCCGGGATGGTTGCCACCGATCTGTGGTCCGGTATTCCATCCGAGGCACGGGACCAGATCTTCCGCTCGGCAGCCGGGAAGCTGCCCGTGGGACGTATCGGCGAGCCTTCGGATATCGCTGAAGCGTACCTGTCGTTCATGCGCAATGCCTATGCCACCGGCCAATCCGTAGTCGTAGATGGCGGTGCTGTGCTTATCTAAAGCCCTCAGCGCAAACAGCAGCTGTTGAGTCGCGTACCGTGCCAAGGGTCGATTTTCGGCGTCGAAGGTAAGAAAAGCCAAACCAATTCAATGATCGACCTGGGTTTTGAACAATAGAGTGGGGTAGGGGTATTGGCGAACCGCACGCGGCGCGCTCGCTTGGTCAATGACCCCGGCACGTCGTCTTTGCCGGTATGCCCGCAAACCGGTCCTTCATCCAGCTCGATGCCTGATTGGCGGACGGCGCCGCGGCAATCACACCTGCGAGCTGCAGGTCAGGCGCGTACCGTCCGGCGACTTGCCCGGTAAGAAGGGCCGCGTGCGCCCCCTGTGACAAGCCCCATACGGCAAAGCGCGATCCGGCGCCGACGCGCGGCACGCCCTGCGCTGCGCGAACCGCATCCAGGACAGCATATCCAGCGGCATTGCCGACCAGATAAGCGTGAGGACCGGATGTCCCGAGGCCGGGATAGTCGGTGGCGACGACCACCCAGCCCTCGTGCAGCATCAGCGTAAGCCCGGGTATTGATGAAAAGGCATGCGGGCCGAGCGAGGGTGCACATTCTTCCGCGATACCGGTGGTCCCATGGGCCCAGGCAACGACTGGCCTGCACCGGGTGGTGCAGGGGTATTGGGGGCGATGAGAAGCGCGGTCGATTGCGTGGGGCGGCCATCCTTGTCGCTTGTCTCGTACAGGATGCGCCAGGCTATCGCGCCCGCAGGTGCGTCTGAAGCGGGTTTGGCTTCGACCAACCGTCCAGGGTCTGCTGCGGCTTGCGGCGATACAAACATAATGATGAGGCAGGCCAAGGCGATTGCGCGCATGAAAACTGACCACTCATTCGGCGAGAGCTGCATACTAACCGGCGGCGGATTTTTTATCCAGCCGGGTCATATAGTCGGGGTTGAAGGCACGACTGGTGGTCTTTTCCCGACCCGGATGTCTCGACCCTTCCTCGTGGAGACAGCAAGAACCGACCGATTGGCGGGGATAGTACCTGAAACTTGGCCGATTCTGAATCGACAAAATTCTGCTTGGAATTCAAGCGTGCGAATTCCTGACGGATCGCGGTGGTTTGAGCCGTCGCGCTCGGATCTGCCCGCATTGAAAATCGCAATTGCAGACTGATATTGTCCAATCCAGCCAACTTCCCTCGAATCGATTGTCACGCACATGCCATTCTATCGTGCCAAGGAAAACGACCTCGACTTTGCCGATGGTGTCGATTTCGCTCCCGATGATGTTCCCCGCGCGGTCGTCGCCCTCGGCGGCTACATGGTCACGAAGAGCATGGAGTTGGCCATGCACAAGCATCGGAAAGCCGAGCTTATTTTGACCTTGCGGGGCGTTGTCAGATGCGAAGCCGATCAGGGCGTCTGGATCGTGCCGCCGCGTTGTGCGGTGTGGATTCCCGACAACGTCTCACACAGCGTGATCATGGCCGGAAATGTCGAGGTCTACGTCCTTTATGTCGAAACGGGTGCGGTGCCGGCGCTGCCCCGGCATTGCTGCACGCTGTCGATCTCGCCATTGCTGGAGCGTTTGCTGCTGCATGTCACCGAGATGCCTGTGCTGTACGATATCGACGGTGCCGACGGCCGCATCGCCACCGTGCTTCTCGATCAATTGTCACTGGCGCCCGTCGAGAAGCTGAACTTCCCGATGCCCGCAGATGCGAAGCTGCGGAAGATTGCCGCCGCGATGATGACCGATCCCTCCGAGCGCGCGACGATCGAGGAGTGGGCTCAGCGCATGACCGTCGCCCCGCGGACCTTGACCCGTACCCTGAAACGCGAAACCGGCATGAGCTTCGGCCGTTGGCGCCAGCAGCTCCACATCCTTCTTGCCCTGCAATGGCTCGACCAGGGCGCGTCGGTCCAGACCGTGGCGCTTGATCTCGGCTACGAAGGCGCCAGCGCCTTCGTCACCATGTTCCGCAAGACCCTGGGCAAGCCGCCCGCGCGGTATCTGGCGGACCGCCGCATCGCCTCCTGATCGCTGTCTTCGTACCATCCCAGGGATTGACCAGAAATCGCAATATATTGTCCTGTTTGCGGAATGCGGTCAGGCGATGATTTCGTATGCTGGCTCCGAGACACAGCGCCGATGCCTCGGCTGCGCATTTCAAAGGAGCCCGAAACATGGATTCACTCAGCAACGGCCCGATCGCGGACGTTCTTCAACGTCTTCATCAGGAAGCGGACGCGGCGGATGCTCCGTTGATGCAGACCTTCGAGAGCAACGCCAGCACTGTCGAACAGGCGATGACCCAGGTTATCGAGGCGGAAACCAGGGATATGGCGGGGCTCTATCACGGTTACGCCGATAATTTCCTTAGCGTCTCCCCGGAGTTCGGGCACTTTCTCTATATGTCCGCACGAAGCTGCAAAGCGAAGCGCATCGTGGAATTCGGCTCCTCGATGGGAATTTCGGCCATCTATATGGCGGCAGCGCTGCATGATATGGGCGGCGGTGCCCTTATCGGCACCGAGCTCGAACCCAGCAAGGGCGAGCGGGCAAAGGCGAACCTCATGGCCGCGGGGCTGGCCGACCTGGTCGAGTTTCGGATCGGCGATGCGCGGGAAACCTTGAAGCCCAGCGTCGGCGGCGACATTGACATGGTACTGCTCGATGGCGCCTTCACCCTCTATCTTCCGATCTTGAAGCTGCTGGAGCCTCATCTGAAACCTGGCGCTATCATCATCGGCGAAAATGCGTTCGCGGAGGCGGGTGGCTACATCGACTATGTCCGCGATCCTCGGAACGGTTATCTCTCACTCTCGCTGTCGCTCGATCCGGGACGCGGTAATGAGCTCACTGTCAAGACGAAATGATCGGCGCAGACACCGACGCCGGAACTGCCGGCGTTACATCTGCGCTGATCAAAACCAAGGCATATCGAGCGCGAGGCAAGGTCGGTTGGATTTCGATGCGTTCTGAGGCCAAGAAACAATGGGACGGGAATAGAGCACGACCAGCGCTCCGCACGTAATTTTCCTGGACGTGCCGATCGCCAATTCAGCAAATCGGGCCCGTCCAGGGGAGTGGCGAGCTAAGTGGCCCTTACTTTACCCGGATGCTCATGCCGCTGATATCGGCGTTGACTTGCAGGCCGACCTGCCGGCCTGTCAGTTCGAGCTGGGCACCCTTATCATTGGTCATGACGATCATCTGGGCGCCCTTGCCGACGGCGCCGCCGCCGCCCGCTGCACCATAGACGCCGCTGACATCCTGGGCGCGGCGAATGTGGCGCACGGTACCGCTGAAATAGGTCTTGGAAGCACCAAAGGCGAGGCCGCCCGAGATGCCGCCGATCGAGATGGGATAGCGCCGGCCATGGAAGGTCAGCGTGCCCTCCCCTCCGGAACCACCGACGAAGAAAGCCGCCTTGTAGACGGCAAAACGGATCGTGCCGCTGTCGGCATGCGCAGCGCTGGCAAAGCCAATTCCCGCAGCGGCAATGGCGGCCACCGCGACTGAACGAAATCCGGACGAAATCTTCATAGTGAGATACTCCTCAAGAGCGCCGCTTAACCCAGCCGGCCGGGTACGACGTCAACGTCGCATCAAAGTTCAAGATAAACGATCTCGCACGACCTTTAGTTCCGAAGCAAGGCAATAACAAAGCGTTAGAACCTATCCAAATAGCCGGAAGGAAAGGTGAGGGATGGCGCTACCTTCCATCCAGGAAGACCACGGATATTGCATGACGTCTTCCTTTCTCGATGCCGCACAACCTAAGGTTTTCGGCGCTTGATGTGGTCAACGAAGGCTCGCAGTTTCGGCATCATTTGATGGCGGCTGGGATAGTACAGAAACATGCCCGGCACCGTGGGTGCGAATGGCTCCAGAACACGCACGAGCTTGCCTGCTTTGACCAGGCTCGCCGCGATCGGCTCGGGCACTTGCGCGAGCCCCATATCTTCCGCTGCCGCACCAAGAATGGTGGGAAAATCGTGGGCGATCAGCGGACCGGAGACGATCGCTTCGATCGACTTGTTGTTGTCGACAAAGGACCAGGGCGCGATCGACGCGTTTGAGCGGCGCATGCGCAGACAGGCATGCTGACGCAGATCGTCGATACGCTCCGGCCTTCCCTGCCGGCGCAGATATTCGGGGCTGCCGACGACCACGAAGGGGAAAGGCGGCGTCAGCCGAACCGCAACCATATCCGCGGCGATGAACTGGCCGAACCGGATGCCCGCATCGAACCCTTCGGCGGCGATATCGACAAGGTCCGCGCTGGCGGCGATCTCCACCTCGATCTCGGGGTAGACTTGGCAAAAGGATGCGATCAGCGGCTCCAGCAGGATCGGCACCACCGCCTGCGGCACCGTGAGGCGCAACAGTCCGGCGGGTCGCTGTCCAAGGTCGCGCGCGCCATGGCTGGCGGCAATGAGCTCCTCGAAAGCCGGCTTTGCGCGGGCGTGAAATCGCTCGCCGGCCTCGCTTAGGCTGACACTGCGCGTCGTGCGGATGAAAAGTGCCGCGCCGATGCGCGCCTCGAGCGCCCGCACCGCCTGGCTGATCGCCGATGGGGTTACCCCGAGCGCTACGGCTGCTTTGCGAAAACTGCGGTGCTGGGCGACACTCAGGAAGGCCTCGACGCCATCGAGGGCTCCCTGTCTGACTGTGAAGTTCTGCTTCATAACTCGTCGACATTATCGAGAATAGTCGCTCGTGAAAAGCGGACTTATGTTTGCGTTATGTTCAGGACGTCGCCGAAACGAGACCGTGAAAGCGATCTGTAGCCGCTTCCTGACTCACTCTCACAGGAGCTGCTTCCATGACCCATCCAACCGCTGACCTGGCACAGGCCGTCTCGCCGGCAACCACAGGGGTAATGATCATCCTTACCGTGAAGGCGGGCGTCACACGCGAACAAGTCATGAGCGTCATGCCGGCTGAAATCCGGCAGACGGTCCTGCTCTATCTCAGCGGGAAGATTCGTGAATGGTATTCGCGGGGCGACGGACGTGGAGCCATCTTCCTGCTGAATTCCAGGGACGTCGCCGAGGCGCAGGCAATCATGGAGGACCTGCCCTTAGCCAGGCAAAATCTCATGGATCACGAATACATCGCAATCGGCCCGCTTTTGCCGCTGCGCCTGCTCATGGCCAATCCCTGAGCACCCGCAGATGTCGAAACATGTCCGCAAACATAAAGGAATCCCAGCATGCCACCGGACTTCAATCTTCCATTCGTTCTCAGCGTTGCCGGCGCCTTCCTGACGAGTTCGGTTGTGGCTTACGTCTATGTCTGGCCTGCGATACGTGCAGTGCCGCGCTATGAGGCGTTGAGACTTCTCGCGGCTTTCCATGCGTTCAGGTTCCTGGGGATGAACTTTCTGGTATCCGGAATCGTATCTTCGGAGTTGAGTTCAGATTTCGCCTATCAGGTCGGATGGGGTGATTTCATCGCAGCCGTTCTCGCGCTTGTTTCAATGGCCGCACTTTCCTGGCGGTGGCCGATCGCTATTCCTATTGTCTGGATATTCAATGTCTGGGGAACCATGGATCTTCTGAACGCCTACTACATGGGCATAACGAGGGTCGGAAATCCCGGCCTCTTTGGCGCCGGCATTTATATACCCGCGCTTTTCGTGCCATTGCTGCTTGTCAACCATGGTCTCGCCTTCACAATTCTATGGCGGAAGAGAGCATTGGAACGAGCGGCATGATTTCGTGTATGAGTAAAAATAACCGACGCAAGGTCTGGCCGGACGCCTGCAGCAGATTTCCCGATGCCGAACCCAAAGAGTGACCTGAATGAAACCCACGCTCTCGCCGCCGCGACTGGAAACCGAACGGCTCATTCTCACGGGTCATACGCTCGATGATTTCGAACCGCTTGCCGGCATGTGGAGCGACCCTCTGGTCGTGAAGCATATTTTCGGCAATGTCGTATCCACCTCCAGGGAGTCATGGATGCGGATGCTGTCCTATCACGGCCTCTGGCCGCTGCTGGGACATGGCTACTGGGCAATCCGTGAGAAATCGTCAGGCCGATATGCAGGCGATCTCGGTTTTGCCGATTTTCATCGGGTGATGGAGCCGCCGATCAAGGGTATTCCCGAGGCCGGCTGGGCTTTGGCGGCATGGGCGCACGGCAAGGGCTTTGCCACGGAGGCGCTTGCCGCCGCCCTCGCCTGGCTCGACGAGCAGCCGCGGTTCGAGCGCAGCGTCTGTCTGATTTCGCCCGATAACAGGGCCTCGATCCGAGTCGCCGAAAAAGTCGGCTATGGCGATCCGATGCCAATGCGCCTCAATGACAAGCAGACGCTGTTGTTTTCCCGAGCCCGTCAGGGGCCGAAGGAATAAGGCGAGCAGCTTTAGCCGTACACCCGATCGTCCGGCTCAAAACGCCAGCGACTGCTGCACCGGCTTCGGCGGTGCCAGCTGGACGCCTTCCAACTCCAGCATGCGAGCCTTGGAGTTGGAGCCGCCCGGCGCGGAAAAGCCGCCGATCTTGCCGCCCGCAGCCAGAACGCGATGGCAGGGGATGATCAGCGCCACCGGGTTCTTGGCCATGGCTTGCCCGACATCGCGCGCGGCTTCCGGCCCTGCGCCAAGCTGCTTGGCCAAACTTCCATAGGTTGTCGTGTGACCCCAGCCGACCTGCCGGGCGGCGGCGTAGATCTGCGTGAAAAAAGCGTCCTGATCGCCGAGGTCGAGCGTGACATCGGAAAAGTCGATCTTCTCACCGGCAAAATAGCGCTTCACCTTGGCGACCACTCCCGCAATCTCCGGCGTCGGCGTGCCGGGCTGCGCATTCGACAGGCGCCGGCGCAGCAGGCGTTCGGTTGCCGCCGCATCCTTCGTCGGCAATTGAAAGCGCAGCACGCCGACATCATTCCAGGCGATGCCGCAAAAGCCGCCGGCGGTTTCGAAGATCAGGTAATTCTGCCTTGTCTCATTCATGACGAAAGCTCCTGTGTTTCCACTTGTCATGAAAATCGTCCTCGGAGGCGTCGAATTCAACCCGATTCTTGCGAAGATCGGCAATTGCCACTGTTTTAGCGACAGCGGGGTGGCTTCAAGGCGATTGCGAGCTGAAGGATCAATATCCACCGCCAGTCGGAGGCGCGTTCAGCGTCATGCCGCCGCCGGAATTATGATCGCCCGACGTGGAGCAAGCGGAAATGCCGAGCCCGATGACGGCGAGAAATAAGGCTGAAAAGATGGCTCTGGTAAACATGGACGGTCATTCCCTGTTGGAGAGAATGGAGAATAAGCCTCGCTTGGAATGAACAGATCAGGCCTGCATTTTATTCGATCCGCATTTTTAACGTGAGGATTGCAGAATTTTGGAATTGCGATTCCGCCATATGTTCTTGTTTTGTTCTTGAAATCGTAGCCATCGAGTCATATGCTTTCGAGATCGGAAAACAAAAGGAGGCAAAGCCAAGCCAGCTTTGAATGAAGCCATGCAACACATGGATCAGTTGTCATTTGATCTCGGCAAACCGCCAATTAATCGCAAGGGCAAAAGCCCGCCAAAGCGCCGGCAAGCTCTCTACTTTGCGGCATTGCCGGACCCGGAAATCGCTAAATTGACTGCTGAAATGACCGTCGACCAAAGTCGTCGAAACGGGTTGACGCGCATAGCGAGAAAGCATGATCTCTACCATGCTACCATCTATGCCATCGATATTGTCTCCCGCTCACAAGAGGAAGCCACCTTCGCTGCATTGGAGGCCGGGTCAACCATCTGCCTAAAATCGTTTCCCTTGATATTCGATCGGGCGGGCACATTCGGCAACGGCAACAATCGTCAATATGTACTCTGGTGCAGGGAAGGAAATGAGGGGCTAACGACACTTCGTCGGGAATTGGATGCTGCCATGCAAAGCATGGGCTTTGAAAGCCGCATATCCAGCTCGTTCCAACCCCATATGACGCTGTTCTATTGCGACCGCATTCTTCCCGAAGTGAGGTTAGACAAGCCCGTCGCCTGGACAGTGAAAACGTTCACGCTGGTCAACAGCTTCCAGGGCGCCGGCGAACACGGCCATGTCTGGCACTGGCCATTGTTCTAAATCTGGCGCTTACGGTTTTGGAACAGGTTCAACGGTTGCCGAAGACGCCATCACCGCAGCCACCGCATCATCGACACTGAAGCTGCAGCGGTGCTCGACGTCGGCAACACCGGCGGCCGTCATCAGATCGCGGACGCGGTCATGCACGCGGGCAAACTGGACACGCAGACCCCTGCGCTGCATGGCGCTGTCGAATTCCATGAGGGCGTCCATCGCCGTACTGTCGATATCGGAGCTTTCCTCCAGGCTGAGGATAACCGCCCGCAAACCGGTTTCACCGCCGGTGCCCGACAGGATCTCGCCGAAGATCGTATCGGCGTTGCCGAAAAACAGGGTCTCACCGGGGCGCCAGATGGCAATGCCCGGTATCTCCGAGGCATCGTCATGCCTGCCGATATCGACGAAGTCATGGCTGTCGTCCAGCCGGCCTAGGCGCGCGATATAAGGCGAGGCCAGGCGATGCATCATGGCGGCGAGCGAAAGGGCGATCGCCAGCAGCATGCCGTTGAGGACGCCGAAGGCCAGCACGCCGACGGCCGCGCCCAGCGCCACGTAGAAATCGCGATGCAGGCGGCGCAGGCGCAGGATCGGACTGGGGTCGAGCGCATGCGTCAGGGCCGCGATCACGACGGCGGCCAGCACCGGCTCAGGCAGAAGCGCAACGAGCGGCCCGGCACAGGCAATCAGGATCGCAAGACCGATCGCGGCAAAGACGGTGGTCGCCCGCGTCTTCGCCCCGGCCGCCTCGCTGGCAAAACCGGCGGAAAAGCCCGCACCAACCGGCATGCCCTGGACAACGGCGCTGGCGATGTTGGCGGCGCCGAGCGCACGAAGCTCACGGTTGACTTCCAGCGTCTCGCCGTAGCGCAGCGCCAAGGCTCGCATCGTGCCCCAGGATTCGGCAAAGAGGATGAGGACGAGCGGCACGGTGAACTGCACCAGACGCGAATAGGCGGCCCAGCCAGCATCCGGCAGCGACGGCCATTGCGGCAGGATCTCGATAGGGCCGACCAGCTTGACGCCGTAGCCCTCAAGGCCAAAGAGGTGGGAGGCGAGGATACCGGCGGCGAGCACGAGGAAGGCGCCGGGAACGCCCGGCAGCCGTTTCAGCAGCAGCAATGCCGCCAGCGCAACAACGCCGACGGCAAGGCTGAGTGGATTCCATTGCAGGATCGCGCCGAAGAGTGCTGCGGCATAGGTGAGAATGTTCGAACCTTGCACGGGCACGCCGACCATGATCGGCAGCTGATGCAGGATGATGGTGATCGCCAGCCCGAGCGCGAAGCCGCGCAGGACCGGCCGCGAGATGAAACCGGTGATGCCGCCGAGGCGCAAGGTGCCGGCAACGGCGAACAGAATGCCGGCAAGCGCCACGGCAACCGTGGCAAGGCCCGCCTTGATCGTGGCATCGCCCGGCACCACCGCCAAGGTGGCGGCAAGAATGGCAGCCGACGAGGATGTGGGGGAGACGATGGCAAAGCGGCTGCGGCCGAATATGGCATAGACCAGGCATCCGGCAATGCCGGCCAGAATGGCCCGATGCGGCGGCAAGCCGGCAATGCCCGCATAAGCAACCGCTTCAGGCAGCATCAGGCCTGCAACCGATATGCCCGCGACGAGATCCACCCTGCCCATCACGAACCAACTGCCCAGCTTCGTCATCGATCACCGACCGTAGGTATGACCCACCTATCTAATGGATAGAGATTCGCCGCCGGCCTGCAATAGGAAAATGCAGTCTAAACCTGGCCTTAGCCGGCTGTCTCCGCACCGCCACGTAACGGGCAGCTTCGGCCGATGATGTCGCTGACGAAATCCATTACTGCGCGAATGGCCGGCGAACGGCGCAGATCAGGATAGGTCACGAGCCAGAGGTCCCGCGTCGGTGAGGGAACCGCGACCGGCAGGCGCGTCAGCCCCGCTTCGCTATCACCCAGAAAGGCTGGAAGCGCCACGACGCCGAGGCCGGCGCGGGCCGCCTCGAGCTGGCCGAAGACATCGGTGGCGCGAAACACGATCGGGCGGCCATCCAGCAGACTTCGAAGCCAGGTCTGCTGCGTCAGATGCTCCATCGCCGCATCGTAACCGATGAAAACCCACTCCTCCTCGGGTCTTTGTGCGACGGCCGGGATGGCGTAGAGGCCGAAGCGCATGACTCCGATACGGCGGACCAGGAGATCGCTCTCCTCCGGCCGCGTCATGCGCACGGCGATATCAGCCTCTCCGTAGTTGAGCGCGGCGCGGCGGGTGACGCCGGCAATCGTCAAGGTGATGTCCGGATGCTCTTCACGAAAGAGGGCCGATTTCGGCGCGAGAAGATGGGCGGCGATGGACGGCGGCGCGCTGACCTTGACCGCAGCGGAGAGCCCGGCAACGGCGCTCTTCGAATAGCGCCTGATCGCTTCGACATTCTCCTCCATTCCCGTCACCAGTTCGGCAATGGCGCGGCCATCGGCCGTCAGCGGCGAGGTGCGCGGCCGCCGATCGATCAGGCGCAGATCGAGCGAACGCTCCAACGCGGCAATACGGCGACCAACCGTTGCATGATCCACCCCAAGCTCCCGCGCCGCAGCGGAAAGCGAACCGGTTCGTGCCAGGGCGGCGAAATGAAGAAGGTCCTGCCAGTCGATCATCGGTGCATTATTGCACAGATGCGGTGAGTTCATACCGAATTTATTCAGGCCGATGTTTGTGGTCAAAGATCTCCCGAAAGGAGACTTCCGCATGCCCCTAGCGATTGCCATTACCGGCCCCGGCGGCCCCGAAGCCATGAAAGCCGTCGATCTCCCCGTCACCGAACCAGGCCCCGGCCAGGCTCGGATCCGCCAAAGCATCTCAGGCGTGAATTTCGTCGATATCTATGTCCGGTCCGGGCTCTATCCGCTGCCGCCCGGCCAGAGCGTGCTCGGTTTCGAGGGCGCGGGCGTCGTCGAGGCGCTAGGCCCCGGCGTCAGCGACCTGAAGGTGGGCGACCACATCGCTTATATTGGCCATCCGCTCGGCAGCTATGCCGAGGTGCGCACGCTTTCGGCAACGCGGCTGGTGAAATTGCCCGATGGCGTCAGCGAGCGGGTTGCCGGCAGCACGATGCTGCGCGGCCTGACGGCGCAAATGGTGCTGCAGAAGGCCTATCCCGTGAAAGCCGGCGAATGGGTGCTGGTCCACGCCGGAGCGGGCGGTCTCGGCCAGCTCGTCACGCGCCTTGCCAAGCGACTTGGCGCGAATGTCATCGCAACGGTCGGCTCCGAAGCCAAGGCCGGCTTCGCCTACGAAGCAGGCGCCGATGTGGTTCTCCTGCACACATCAGAGGATTGGGTTGAGGAAACTCGCCGCATCGCCGATCGCCGCGGCGTGCATCTCGCCGTCGACGGCATCGGCGGCACCATGCTGTCGCAGACGCTTGCCGCCGTCCGTCCTTTCGGAATGGTCGCAAGCCTCGGCCAGGCGGCCGGCCCCATTCCGCCGATCCAGATAGAGGAGCTGACGGCGCCCAGAGCCATTGGCCTATCTCGCCCGAGCGTATTGACCTATGCCAACGATCCCGAGCTCTACCGCCAGGGCACAACCGCGCTGATGGCGGCGCTGCAGGACGGGCTCATCAACCCGATCGGCGCCGAATACGAGCTGAAGGATGCGGCAAGAGCCCATGCCGATCTCGAGGCGGGGCGAACGACGGCGAGTGTCGTCTTGACGATGTGAAGCCTTTCAAGCGGGGCCTGCAAACCGGCCCCGCTTACGCAATGCTTGGCTTCGGCTCGCACGCACAATCAATTCATCCCGTCAATCGCTTTTGCTGCAAGGCAGCAATTCGTTGACCGCGGCTGCTTTTGCCTGATACCGGTGATCCGTGGCGATGCATGGCCCTCCGGCCGCCACCGTCATGGCTATCCGATACCAAACCCGTTCCTTCGTGGCAAACAGCATGGACATCGTCATCGATGTCCGCAGGCGATATCCCGTGAACACTGCCTCCGAGACCATCCGGTCCACCTCCACCCTATCCCTCCTCTCGATCGTCGCGCTGACATTCTTCGGCTATGCCGCCATCGGTCTTCCGCTTGCGGTTCTGCCCACCTATGTCGACAGCGGCCTCGGTTTCGGCGTCGTCTGGGCCGGCATCGCCGTCAGTACGCAATATGTCGCGACCATCGTCAGCCGGGCGCAGGTCGGACGGCTCTGCGATCAATATGGACCGCGCCGCTCGGTCTTTCTCGGGTTCCTCGCTTATGGGCTTTCCGGCGCACTGACGATCGCCTCTACGTTTACTGTCCATGTTCCGACGGCGAGCCTTGCCCTTCTGCTGGCCGGCCGGCTGGCGCTCGGCATCGGCGAAAGCTGGGTGAGCACCGCGGCGATCACCTGGGCGATCGGCCTGATGGGATCGCGCGAAACAGTCCGCATCATCTCCTGGAACGGCATCGCCACCTATGGCGGCATTGCACTCGCAGCTCCGTTCGGCGCCTGGCTACAGGGGCAATACGGCTTCTTCGCCATCGGTGCCGTCACCATCATCCTTGCGGTTGCCGGGTTCTTGCTGGCGCAGACCCGCCCACCCGTTCCTGGCGTGAAGGAAAAGGGCATCGGCACCGGCCAAGTCTTGAGCCGTGTGGCGCCATACGGCGTCGCGCTTGCGCTCGCCTCCAGCGGCTTTGGCGTCGTCATGGCCTTCGTCGCGCTGTTTTTCCATAGCCGCAACTGGGACGGCGCCTCGTTCGCCCTTAGTGCTTTCGGCATCGCCTTCATGGGCGTGCGCCTGGGCCTTGCGCAGGCAGTCGCCCGCTTCGGCGGTCTGCCGCTGGTGCGCATCTCGCTTGTCATCGAGATCATCGGCTTGGCGGCGCTTGCCCTTGCGCCCTCCCCAACCGTTGCCATCATCGGCGCGGCTCTCGCCGGCGCCGGCTTCGCGCCCGTCTTTCCAGCGCTCGGCAACGAGGCCATGGAACGTATCCCACCACAGAACCGCGGCGTCGCGCTCGGGCTCTATTCGATCTTCCTCGACGTGTCGCTTGGGAGCACCGGCCCGATCGCCGGCCTGTTCGCCGATCATCTCGGCTATGCCGCCCCCTTCTCCTTCGGGGTCGGCGCGGTCCTGCTCAGCCTGATCCTGAGTTCCTGCCTGCGCAGAAATCGCAATCTCTGACGCCATTTTCGCCGCTCGTCCCAATGCTTATTCCCGTGCGTAACGACAAATGGTTGCGGCTTGCGGTCGAGGCTTGGTATGCGTCTCTCATTATAATGATAATGCGCAGGAGGACCGCCCATGAACGTTACCGAAATTGTCATCGAAGGCGACACTCCAGGAATTGCCTGGCGCCTGCCGGTTCTGCATTTTGCCGGCAGCAAGACCGATGCGCCGAAAACCTACATTCAGGCGGCATTGCATGCCGGGGAGCTGCCCGGCACGGCGCTGGTTCATTTCCTCTGTGAGCGGCTTCGGAAAGCGGAAGCCGAAGGCGCCATTCTAAGCGATATCATCGTCGTGCCGCATGCCAATCCGATCGGCGCGGCCCAATCGCATTTCGGCGAGATGCAGGGCCGCTTCGACCTGGGCTCGCGCACCAATTTCAACCGCGACTTCCCGCTGATTTCGCTGCGCGACCGCGATCTCCTCATCGAGAATCTGGAACGCTATCCCGCTGTCGACCGGCTGAAGCGCCAGCTGATCCACATGGCGCTGGGTGCCGATCTGGTGATCGATCTGCATTGCGACGATGAATCCCTGCAATATGCCTATATTGACGAGGCCTTCTGGCCGGAGGCGGCAGACCTTGCAACCGCCTTGAAAACGGATGCCGTGCTGCTGTCGGATGGCGAAAGCTCGGCCTTCGAAGAGGCGGTCAGTTTCGCGTGGAAATATGAAGTACCCGGTGAAAAGAAGGTGAAACTGCCGGGCAAGCTTTCGGTGACGGTCGAGTTGCGCGGCACCCGCGATGTCTATCCCGAGATGGCAAAGGAAGATGCCGCAGGGCTCTGGCGCTTCCTGGCCGCGCGCGGCGCAGTGCAGGACGAAAGCGTGACGCTCGCCGGGTTCGATGGCCCGGCCGTGCCGCTCGACAATGTCGAGATGATCCGTGCACCACAAGCCGGCACCGTGCTTTTCCATCGCAATATCGGCGAGCGGGTCGAAGAGGGTGACCTGCTGGCGACCATCATCACCAAGCCCGGCATGCCGGACGGGACTATCGATGTCCGCGCGCCACAGGCAGGCCTGATCGTGACCCGTGTTTCGGACCGGCTGGTGCGTCGGCGCGGCGATCTGATGAAGATCGGCTCGGACAGACCAAGCTCCGTCACCCGCAAGCCGGGAACACTCGAGGATTGATTTCCTTTAGCGACGATCGATCACTTTGCAGCGCACGGTGAAGGCGATCGCCGCTGATTCCCGCAGAAGTGCACCCAAATAGCGAATGTGACACCGCGCGCCAGCAAGGAACGCACGTACCATATTCGTTAGCCGGGCAAACATTGAACGATTTTCCATCACGATCATGCCTCCGATCGAGTTGATGCAGGCAATGTTCAGATCACCGAAGGCAGCAACTATCTTCCTTCGAAATATATGTATGCAGTCTGCATATATATGATGAAAATGTCAATGCCCCGATCCCAGGCCTATGTCATGAAGGCAATCGGGCAACGATCCTGGTCGCAAACGCCTTGATCACAAACGCGGCAGACCACATCCTGGTCATCGCCGAGATCGACCAAGGCCGGAAGCAGCTTTTCGACCAAGCGGCCGAACTCGGCCGTCTCCTCCGGACTGAGAACGCCAAAAGCCCGATGAATGACGGCCCGGCGGGCGGAGAGGCATCTATCAAAGAGCAGGTGGCCTTTTTCTGTCAGTTCCAGCGCGCGGGCTCGCTTGTCTCCCTCGACGCCGCCGCCCCGCAGTACGAGGCCGGACGCCACCAGCTGATCGACCAGGCGCACCGTGGCGGAATGGGAGAGCGCGATCATCCGCCGCAGGCTCTCGATCGTCAGACCCGGCTCGGTGCCGATTTGAACGATTGCGGCCGTCGCGCTTGGGCCAAGGCCGGTTTCATCGGCAAAAGCCTTCTCCATCTTGTCCACCAGAGCAAGGCTCGTGGCGCCAAAGAGGTTTTCCAGCCGCAATATTTCCCTGTCCGTCGCCATGCTTCCAACCCGCACCATAAATATGCATGCTGCATATTTATGCGATTATCGCTGGCAACTGCAACGGGCGAGAGAACCGCTTCCCCATCCGAGCGGCTTTCATCCGCCTTTATCCGCATGCTATGCGCTATCAGACAGCAAAAGACGGATTCGCCATGACGATCACCATTTACGGCATCAAGAACTGCGACACGATGAAGAAGGCCCGGACTTGGCTCGAAAGCCATGGCATTGCCTATGATTTCCACGACTACAAGGCCGCCGGCATCGACAGGGATCATCTGGAGCGCTGGACGAAGGAAGCCGGTTGGGAAGTCGTCCTCAACCGCGCCGGCACGACATTCAAGGCCCTGCCGGAAGCAGATCGCACCGATCTTTCGAAGGACAAGGCCATTCAGTTGATGATGGCGCAGCCCTCGATGATCAAGCGTCCAGTGCTGGAGGTTGACGGCAAATTGCTCATCGGCTTCAAGCCGGATGTTTATGCGGCCGCATTCGGCAAGGCATAATCAGCCGCCACATCCTTGAATTTGATAGCGTATATGCTATCAAATTCCCATGAAGGTTGTCATTGACACTAACATTTTCGTTTCTGCGATCATGAACGCTGATGGCGCGCCGCGACAGGTCATCCGCCTCTGTCTTGAAGAACGCCTGGTTCCGCTGATCAGCAACGCTTTGTTTGTCGAATACGAAGATGTTTGCGGAAGAGATGTTCTTTTCGATGATCGGTTCATCTCAAAAGAAGAGCGCATCACGCTGCTCGATGCGTTCCTTTCAAGCTGCGTGTGGACTCCCATATATTACTTATGGCGTCCAAACTTGCGCGACGAAGGAGACAATCATTTGGTTGAACTCGCGGTTGGTGGCGGCGCTTCAGCGCTGATAACAGCAAACAAGAAAGATTTCGCTCAAGCGGAATTGCTATTTCCGCAGTTGGAAATTCATACAGCAGGTGAATTCCTTATTCGAAGGAAGCTTTGACATGAGCACGCTGACAATTCGCCTTCCAAACGATCAGCACGAACGGCTGAAGGCTCTTGCGGCATCTCGCGGCACGAGTCTCAACAAGCTTTTCGAAGAACTGACCACAAAAGCACTTACAGAGTTCGATGCCGAGACACGGTTTCGGCTCAGGGCAGCCAAAGGTGACAAAGCTCGCGGTTTAGACATTCTCGAAAAGCTCGATCGTGCTCATTCCCAACGCACTTAAAACCGGACGCCGGGAAATATTGCCTCATGTCGAAAACCACCCGCGCCACGCAAGTGCTGGCCCAGGCGAAAGTCGCCTTCACCGTGCATGCCTATGACTACGATCCGAATGCGGAGCGTGTCGGCCTGCAGGCGGCGGAGGCGCTGGGCGAGGAGCCACATCGCGTGCTGAAGACGCTGATGGCGGAGGTGGACGGCAAGCCTGTCTGCGCCGTCGTGCCCTCGGATCACGAAGTCAGCATGAAGAAGCTCGCCGCGGCCTTCGGCGGCAAGTCGGCGGCCATGATGAAGCCCGCCGATGCCGAGCGTCTGACGGGCTATCATGTCGGCGGCATCAGCCCCTTCGGCCAGAAGAAGCTTGTGCCGACGGCCATAGAGGCGCAGGCTATGACCGAAGCCTACGTCTATATCAACGGCGGCCAGCGCGGGCTGCAGGTGCGTCTCAGTCCGCAGGATGCATTGGCTGCTCTGAAGGCCAAAGCTGCGCCGCTGATCGCCTGACGATCTCCCAAGGTCGGACAAAGCGCCTTCAATTTTGCCGCAAACCGGTCTAAGTCTTCAGACCATTCTTTCGATATCAGCCAAGCAGGTTCTGCCATGACATCAGCCTCCCCCCACCAATATCCCGTCGATCACGCCAAGCTGGAAAAGCTTGCGGAAGTAGCCGTAAGGGTCGGGTTGCAGCTGCAGGCAGGTCAGGAGCTGCTGATGACGGCGCCGGTGGCGGCGATGCCGCTGGTGCGGCTGATCACGCGTGAGGCCTACAAGGCCGGCGCTGGTCTCGTCTCCACCTTCTATTCGGACGAAGAGACGACGCTTGCCCGTTACGAATACGGCCAGGATGCAAGCTTCGACCGCGCAGCGACATGGCTTTACGAGGGCATGGCCAAGGCTTTCTCCAACAATACGGCCCGCCTCGCCATCGCCGGCGACAATCCGATGCTGCTTTCCAACCAGGACCCGAACAAGGTGGCACGCGCAAACCGCGCCAATTCGGCCGCCTACAAGCCGGCGCTGGAAAAGATCTCGAATTTCGACACCAACTGGAACATCGTCTCCTATCCGAACGTCTCCTGGGCGAAGCTGGTCTTCCCGAATGATCCGGAAGCGATCGCAGTCGCCAAGCTCGCCAAGGCGATCTTCTCGGCCTCGCGTGTCGACGTCGAAGATCCGATCGCGGCATGGGCGGAGCACAATGCCAATCTGCACAAGCGTTCGGCATGGATGAACGGCCAGCGCTTTTCCGCCCTGCATTTCCAGGGACCGGGCACGGATCTGACCGTCGGCCTGGCGGATGGCCATGAATGGCACGGCGGCGCTTCCACCGCCAAGAACGGCATCACCTGCAACCCGAATATCCCGACGGAAGAGGTCTTCACCACGCCGCATGCGCTGCGCGTCGAAGGCCATGTTTCCTCCACCAAGCCGCTGTCGCATCAGGGCACGCTCATCGACAATATCCAGGTGCGCTTCGAAGGCGGCCGGATCATCGAAGCCAAGGCGACGCGTGGCGAGGAAGTGCTGAACAAGGTGCTCGACACCGACGAAGGCGCCCGCCGGCTCGGCGAAGTGGCGCTGGTGCCGCATTCCTCGCCGATTTCAGCGAGCGGCATCCTGTTCTACAACACGCTCTTCGACGAAAATGCCTCCTGCCACATCGCGCTCGGCCAGTGCTATTCCAAGTGCTTCATCGACGGCGCCAAGCTCAGCCCTGAACAGATCAAGGCACAGGGCGGCAATTCCAGCCTTATCCATATCGATTGGATGATCGGCTCCGACAAGGTCGATATTGATGGCATCAATGCGGATGGCTCGCGCGTGCCCGTCATGCGCAAGGGCGAGTGGGCCTGACGAGGTCCCGACACTCTGAATGCAATCGTGCCGCGGTATCCCTGCCGCGGCATCTTTTTTGGCTGGAAACGTGGATCAGATCGCGGCCAGCGCCTTCCTGATACGGGCGAGATGCGTCTTGCGTGCGGCTTCGCTCACGCGGTCCATGTCGTGCAGGGCCAGTATACGGAAATTCAGCCGCTTGGCACAGAAGGCGGCAATGCCCCGCTTCAATAGGCGCCGCACCGGATTGCCCATGTAGAGATGCACGATCCACCAAGGCGAGCCGGTCGTCGTCAGCGCCCAGAACAGGCGGATATTGGTGAGCTTCGGCACGATGCGCCCGCCGGCGGGATCATGGGTGAAGGCAACGCCGGGCGCAAAGGCGCGATCGAAGAAGCCCTTGAGGATCGCCGGAAAATTGAACCACCATTGTGGAAATACGAGGATCAGCCCCTCGGCCGCTCTCAGCCGCGCGACGATGGCATCGACGCCGGTGGTATCATAGGGCTGGTCGAAATAACCGCGCCGCTCGGCTTCGGACAGACGCGGATCGAAGCCCTCGCGATAGAGATCGAGCAGATCGACCTCGTGCCCGCCGGCAGCAAGCGTCTCCTGCGCAGCCTTCGCCACGGCGGCGGCGAAGCTGTCCTCCAGCGGATGGGCCAGCACCAGCAGGATGCGCATCAGAAGAGGCTTCCCTGTTTCGGCGGAACAGCGGGCTCGGTCGGCTTGGGCGCCCGCTTCTTCGCAGGCGGAGCGCCTGATGCTGATGAAGATAGCGGCGGGGAGGCATCATCGCCGGTAACCGCCGCGATGCGACCATCCGCGAATTCGATCGAGATGGCTGCACCCGTCGAAAGGGCCGCCGCCAGCGAGACCGGACGGTCATCTTCGTCACGCACGACGGCATAGCCGCGCTTCAGGACATTCTTGTAGGAGAGCGACTGCAGGATCCGCTCCTGCGCCGTAAGCTCGCTGCGCGCTCGGGTCAGCTGATGGCGGATAGCGGTATCGGCGTGGCGAACGAGATTGCCGAGGCGGTCGCGAGCCCTGCCCGTCTGCGCTTCGAGACGCGATGGCAACGTGGCGAAGACGGCATCGGCCCGTTCGATACGGGCACGCGAACGGTCGAGCATGCGCTCGATGGTCCGCTCCGCGCGGGTCATTCGTTCGCTCAATTGCTGGCGGCGCTCAGCGATCCGGTTCGACAGGATATCGGGGCGGAGGTGCGAGGCCGTGCGCTCGAAAGAGCGGCGCTTGTTCAGCGTGTTCAACTCCAATCCGCGGCCAAGGCCGGCGGCGGCCTCATCGAAGCGCCGGCGCGGCAGGGCCAGGATCTGGTCGAGCGATGGCAGGGCGCGCAACAGCGCGCGGACGGCCTGCCGTCGCTGGTCCATCTGTCTCGTCATTCCGCCCTGCAGCCGGGCGGCAAGGCTGGCAAGCTGCGCGTCCAGCTCGGCTTTGACCGGAACGGCCATTTCGGCAGCCCCCGTCGGCGTCGGAGCGCGCACGTCGGCGGCGTAGTCGATCAGCGTCCAATCGGTCTCGTGGCCGACGGCGGAGATCAGCGGGATATCGCTGGCGGCGGCGGCGCGCACCACAGCCTCGTCGTTGAAGCTCCAGAGATCCTCGAGACTGCCGCCCCCGCGCGCAACGATCAGCACGTCAGGACGCGGGATCGGGCCACCGGGCGCAAACTCGTTGAAGCCGCGAATGGCGTTCGCCACCTCGTCGCCCGAGCCATCCCCCTGCACCTTCACCGGCCAGACCAGCACATGCACGGGGAAGCGATCGGAGATGCGATGCAGAATATCGCGAATGACCGCGCCCGTCGGCGAGGTGACGACGCCGATCACCTTGGGCAGGAAGGGCAACCTGCGCTTGCGCGCGGGATCGAAGAGGCCTTCGGCGCCCAGCTTGCGCTTGCGCTCTTCCAAAAGCGCCATCAGTGCGCCCGCACCGGCCGGCTCCAATGTCTCGATGACGATCTGGTATTTCGACGAGCCCGGGAAGGTCGTCACCTTGCCGGTCGCAATGACTTCCATCCCCTCCTCGGGGCGGAATTTGAGCTTGGAAAATGTGCCTTTCCAGATCACGGCATCGATGCGCGCCCGGTCATCCTTCAGGGAGAAATAGGCGTGCCCAGAGGAATGCGGGCCGCGATAGCCGGAGATTTCTCCACGCACGCGCACCTGGTCGAACGCATTCTCGACTGTGCGTTTGATCGATCCGGATAGTTCCGAGACGGAGTATTCCGTCAGGTTCGAAGGCGAATCATTCTCAAAAAAGCTGCTCATGTCCTCCTTCTACCCGATGTCGCGGTAAATGCGGAGCCTGCTGCGTACTGCTTAAGTCTGAATCGATCGAAAGACAGGATTGTGCGCATACTTGAGGTGTTGCCGCCGCCTTTGCGTGTCCCATAAAGGTCGCGGAGCCTATCGCTTCATCAAGCGTTAACCTTACTGGCAAAGGCTTTCTTAGCCATCCATGCGTAAACCTGTGCAAACTGGTTCTTGGTAAAGAGGATATGGAGCGATGATATTCGCGACCGCCACGATCATCGGAATAGCCGCCGGCCTGCAGCGCTCGACGATCGGCGCGCTGCTCGGCGTGGCACTGGTGAGCATCGCCTTCATGGTCGCCGTCGCCACATCGATCGTTCCGCCGCCGCTGACGACGCTGTTCATCGCACTCGGCGGCTACAATCTCGGCTTCATCGGCTATCTCGTCACCATCGACATGGTGGAACATCGCCGCGCCTGAAGCGCGTGGCTATTTCTCAATTTCACTCAGCTCTGCGGCTTGACGCGAAAGAACTTAACGTCGGAATTGGCTGGTGCCGGAATGGGTTCCAGATAGGTCGGCACATCACCTGCGCTTAGCTGGGCATAGAGGCCCTTGGGAGCACGCTCACTCACAAGCTCCACCTGCGGATCACCCTTGCAGAAGGCAACGATCGTTACCTTTGCGTTGCGCAGAAGCGCTTCCGCCTGCTGTGGCTCCGCCAGTCCGATATGTAGTTCGGTCAGCATTCCGTCGGGATCGCGATGATAGGGGCCGGAGAGGGTGCGATGAGGCGTGAAGCGCAGAAGCGGCGCGCCCATATTGGAGGCGGCGGCAATCACACCGGGCTCGAGATGGGCAATCGGCGCCAGCGCTTCCTTCGAGGCGCAGTTGGCGGTCTCCTCCGCTTTGGTGGGTTGAGTGACGGTAAAACCATGGACGCCCCCCTTGCCTGCCAAGGCGCCGCCAACGGCCCAGACCGCCGGAACCGAAGCCAACACCGCCATCACATAAAGCAGCGCCGAACGCAGGCTTCTTGTGTCGGCCATGTAGTTTTGTCGCAATTCTGCAAGCAGAAGGACGAGCGGCGGAATGGCGAGCAGATTGGCGAATTCGGCTCCCCGCACCTGTACCAGCGTAATCACCCAGTTGATGGCGACCAGAGCCATCAGCACCACGTGCAGAGCCGATCGGTCGCCTCGCAAGATGCGGAATGCACACACGAGTATCGCCAGGAAGCCCGTCGCATAGAAGACGCCGAGCGTATCCGGCTCAATGCGGGCCATCGAAAAGATCGATTGCGCTTCGGTCACCCTGCTGAGCCAGAGATCCACCAGCATCGGGTCCAGATCGGCAAGCGGATTGCGCAGGCATTGCGGCGCCAGCGCGATGGCGGTGGCAAACACGAACGCGCCGTTGGCGAGCAAAACCGCGATGCGCCATGGCCGGGGCAGACGGCTGGCAAAGAGCGCCGACAGGAGGAGCCCCACGCAGCCGGCACTGGTGATGGCATAGAAGCCAAGCGAGAGATTGTCGCAGGTAATCGTCGAATAGAGGCGCGGCGACACCAGCGAGAAAAAGGCGGCGCTGACGGCAATCGTCAGCGTCAAAGCAAAGGCCTTGGCAGCAGGAGCGAAGTCTTCGCCCTTCCAAGCCCACAGGCAGGCGACCGACATGCAGGCGACTGCGACGAAGGGTGTGGTTTCCGCACCGATGCCGAGCTGGATCGCAAGAGCGATGGCGGCGATGGCGAAGTTGCGTGGCCGATAGCTCTCATCGGTGAGCATGGCGACCGTGAGGGCGACAAGGCCGAGCTGGACATTGTCGTGATCGATGGAGCCCGGCACGAAGCGCGGCGAGATGAGCACGGACAGCGAGGTCAGGATCAGCGAGAAATGCATGCCTTCCACGCCGGCGATGCGGCGGCCTGCAAGGCCCATGAAGAACATCAGCGGCAGGATCAGCACAAGCGGCCAGACGGTCAGCGCCGCCGCTTCGGCTCCTTCCGGAGAGAAGAACATCCGGAAGAAGAGGATCAGGCTTGCAATCGGCAGGTCGATGAAGCGCGACCAGTGCATCAGTGTCCCGCCTTCGAGGCCGAGACGATATTGCATCATGTCGAACCAGCCCTGACCGGCGAGGAAATCCCGCACTTCGACAAGGCGCATCGCATCGTCGTTGTCGGGACCGACGTAGTCCGTGAGGTGACGATGAACGACGAGCTGCGCGATGATGACGACGACGGCATAGATGAGCGCAACCAGGGCAGGATGGGACCAGTGCCGTGGCACCGCCTTCCCTGCCGCTCCGGCTGCTTCGGGCGGCATTGCCAAGCTCTGCGCCATCTCGATGAACCCCATGCTGGAATTATAGTCGAGGCGATACGCTAGCGGCTGCACATCAAAAAACAGTAAAGCGCCGGTGAGCCGCCGAATTCATCACGATAATGTTTTTCGCAGAGCTGGGATGCCGCCATTTTTATTACGCAACCATAGGGTCTTATTAACAGCCAGCGGGATAAGCTCTCGTCCGGATCGTCCATCAGGCCTCAACTTGACTTTACGCGTAGGAACAACCGGCCAAGACCATGTGGAATGAGAAGCTGAGCATCGCTGTTCTTCTGCCCTGCTATAACGAGGCCGCGACGATCGGCGACGTCGTGCGCGGTTTCCGCAAGGCGCTGCCGCAGGCGACGGTCTACGTCTACGACAACAATTCGACCGATGGCACCGCATTGCATGCGATGCTCGCAGGCGCGACCGTCGTGCGCGAGCGCCGCCAGGGCAAGGGACATGTGGTGCGGCGCATGTTCGCCGATATCGAGGCCGACATCTATGTCATGGCCGATGGCGACGGCACCTATGCGCCCGAGGACGCCGAAGAGCTGATCCGCACGCTGCTGACGGAAGGCTCCGATATGGTCGTCGGTACCCGTCGCAACGTTCAGAGCGATGCCGGGCGTCAAGGCCATGCCTTCGGCAACCGCATCTTCAACTGGCTCTATCGCAGCATTTTCGGTGCCGACTTCACCGATATTTTCTCCGGCTACCGCGCCTTCTCGCGCCGCTTTATCAAGAGTTTCCCGGCCGTGTCGGGCGGTTTCGAGATCGAGACCGAAATGTCTGTCCATGCCTCGCGGCTGAAGCTGCCCGTCAGCGAACTGGAGCTCGACTACGGCCGGCGGCCGGAAGGCTCGCATTCGAAGCTTTCCACCTTCCGCGACGGCTGGAAAATCCTCTGGATGTTCGCGATGCTGATGAAGGAAACGCGGCCATTCGCCTTCTTCGGCATCCTGAGCGCCGTTGCCATGGAGCTCAGCATCGGCTTCTCCATACCGGTCTTCATCGAGTATTTCGATACCGGACAGGTATTGCGCGTGCCGACCTGGATACTCTCCATGGTACTGACAATGATCGCCTTCATGCTGTTCACGGCCGGTCTGATCCTCGATTCGGTCGCCCGCGCCCGCGCCGAGCAGCTGCGCATCCACTATATGAGCCTCGCCAAGCCCGCCGCGCGTGAAAACGGCGACGACCGGACGGTCTATATGGCGGAGCTTGAAAAACCGGCAAGCCGGAAGAAAAGGGCCAAGGCTGCATGAAGAAGCTCTTTCGCTTCCTGATCGCCGGCAGCGTCGGCTTCATCGTCGACGCCGGCGTGCTGCATCTGCTGCTGTGGTTCACGCCCTTCGGCCCCTTCGTCGGCCGTGCCATTTCGATCCCGAGTGCGCTGCTTGCCACCTGGTTTATCAACCGCAACTTCACCTTCGGCCGGTCCGACCGGTCGCTGGCAGCCGAAGGCTTCCGCTATGGTTCGGTCGGCCTGACCTCGGCACTCTTGAACTATGCCCTGTTCAGCTCGTTGCTGATGGCAGAGCCGGCGCTGCGGCCGATCATCGCCCTGACGCTGGCATCGGCGGCGGCAACGGCGTTCAGCTTCTTCGGCTATTCACGCTTCGTCTTCCGCCACCGGCAAAATTCCTGAAGCAATTCCAGGAAAAGTGCGCAGCGGTTTTCCGTGCGGAATTGCGTCAGAAAATGAGGACCGCCCTCAGATCGGCTCCCAGCCATCCTTCTCGCTGGCGCGGTAGATGGCGTCGATGACCTTCTGGTTGAGCTTCGAACTTTCCAGTGACACGACCTCTGCGCCTTGACCAAGCGCAGCAGAAGCGAAGGCCTCCGCCTCGCGCCTGTACTGGCGGCTGTCTGGGAAACGGAAAATCTGCGATTCCGAATGGCCGCGATTGGTCAGCTCCAGCTCTTCCGCGCCGTAACGATCGGCATTGAAGGGTGATTTCACCTCGATGAAGCCCTCGGTCCCGTGGAAGACCATGACCTGCCGGTTGGCCATCTGCGTCGAGATATAGAAGGTCAGTTCGAAATCGCCGAAGTCTGCCTTGACGCTGGAGTAGATGTCAGTGCCGAATTCAGGGTCGCGCTCCGTCACCGCCTGGATGCGCAGCGGTTCGCGGCCGGTGACGAAACGGGTGCTGATCGTCGGATAGACGCCGATATCCGGCAGGCCACCGCCGCCAAGCGCGGGGATATTGCGCATGTTGCCGGCATCGCGGTTGAAATAGGTGAAGGCGCCCTGGATGTGACGCAGCCGGCCGATGGCGCCGTCCGCCAGCAGCGAGCGAACCTTCCGCCAGACCGGCGCATAGGTGACCATATAGGCTTCCGTCACCAGAACCTTGTTGCGATCACGCGCGGCGATCAGGCTGTCGATCTCATCCGCCTTGAGGGCGATCGGCTTTTCGCACAGCACATGCTTGCCGGCATCGGCAGCCTTGACCGTCCATTCGACATGTTGCGAAGTCGGCAGGGGAATATAGACGGCATCGATCGTGTCGGAGGCGAGCATCTCTTCATAGGAACCGAAAGCATGCGGCACGGAGAAGCGGTCTGCCATCTGCCGGGCGCGGGCGAGATCACGGCTGGCGATGGCCGTCACAACGCAGTTTTCCGCGTCCTGAATGGCGGGGACGACCAGATCGCGGCCGATTTTGGCCGTCGATAGAATTCCGAAACGCAGCATGATCTCTCTCCTGAAGCATTGTCCCGAAGCAGACGGCCGCATGGCGATGATCGCAACACGGCCTTTCCGGCGGGATCCTTTGTGAACACGGTGGGGTAAAGCGGAACGGGGCATTCCGCTCTGGACGAAATCGACGCCAATCTTATTCGGCCCTTGCCAAAGGCGCAACGCCCGAGGCGGCCCGCAGGCACGAACCCAAGGGCATAAGGACCATCAGGCTGTGTCCGTATTTGTCCCTTTTCTGTCTGCCAGATGGCTTTCGAAGCTTTCAAGCGACGCCTAATCTCGGCTATCCTTCAAGCACAGGAGATACGAAAATGTCCCATGCGGATACCGCACTGCTCGTCATCGATGTCCAGGAATCCTTTCGCCAGCGTCCCTACTGGAGAACGGACGACCTGCCGGTCTTTACCGACCGCCTGCAGGCGCTGATCAATGGCGCCAAGGCGAAAGGCATTCCCATCGTCCAGATTTTCCATGTCGAGGATAACGACGCGCATTTCAGCCTGAACAGCGGCTATGTGCGCAAGCTCGATGAGATCTCGCTCGAGGCCGATGCCGTCTTCCACAAACGCCGCCATTCGGCACTCGTCGGCTCCGGCCTCGATGTCTGGCTGGTGGCAAACGGCATCCGCAAGGTGATCGTCTCGGGTATCCGTACCGAGCAGTGCTGCGAGACGACGACCCGGCACGCCTCCGATCTCGGCTATGAGGTCGACTATGTCACCGAGGCGACGCTGACCTTTCCGATGACGCATGCCTCGGGCACGGTCTTCAGCGCCGACGATATCAAGAAGCGCAGCGAGCTGGTGCTATCGGGCCGTTTCGCCCGTATCGCAACGGTCGAAGAGGCGCTCGCCGATGCAACGATCCGGAATGCCGCATGACCCAAAGCGACCGGCACCTCCATCGGCGGATCATTCCCGTCTACGTCCTCCTGCCGCCCTATACGCTGCTGATGGACGTAGCCGGACCGGTGGAGGTGCTGCGCCGTGCCAATATCGAACAGGACGACGTCCTGTTCGACTATCAATTCATCGCTGCCCAGCCATCGCAGACGACTTCGGTCGGGCTGACGCTTGCCGATCTCAAACCATTGCCGGATCACATTCCCGATGGCGCCTATGTCATCCTGTCCGGCAGCGTCACGCCGCCCGACGATGCCGAGGATATAGAGCCGGAACTCGCCACGCTCGCGACCTGGCTGAACGGGGCGATCCGTCCGGGCATCACCCTCGTCACCATCTGCTCCGGAGCCGTGCTCGCCGCCCGCGCCGGGCTGATGGACGGCTATGCCTGCACCACACATGCCGCCTGTCTCGACGAAGTCAGGGAATTTGCTCCGACGGCCAGGGTTCTCGACAACCGGCTCTACGTCGAAGACCGCGATCGCTATTCGAGCGCCGGCATCACCACAGGCACCGACCTGATGCTGCACCTCGCCTCCAAGCTGACTTCACCGATGACCGCTCTGACCATTGCCCGGCACATGGTCGTCTATATGCGCAGGACCGGCGCCGAGCCGCAGCTTTCGCCCTGGCTCAGCGGCCGCAACCATGTTCACCCTGCCATCCATCGCGTTCAGGATGCGATCATGGCCGATCCGGCCCATGGCTGGTCGCTTGCCGAGCTTACCGGCATCGGCGCAATGAGTGCACGACATATTTCGCGGCTGTTCCAGGAGCATGCCGGCCTGTCGGTGACGGCCTATGTCAATCTGATGCGCGTGACGCTGGCGCGCGACGTGCTTGCCAATTCGCGGCTGGATATGGAGCGCGTGGCGGAAAAATCCGGCTTCGCCTCGCCGCGGCATATGCGGCGCGTCTGGTCGAAATACAACGCGCTGCCGCCCAGCCACTATCGGCGCTCAACGGCGGAATAAAGAAATTGTGTGTGGTCTTCGCCGCGAAAGGCCGATAGCCTGCCTTGTCCCTTCCTCCGGCGTCCGCTCGCCGGTCTATCTTTCAAATGACCTGGAGAAATAGCATGGACACGCGCAAGCTTGGACGAACCGATCTGTTTGTCGCCCCAATCGTTTTCGGCGGCAACGTGTTCGGCTGGACGGCCGATGAGAAAACCTCCTATGCACTGCTCGACGCCTTCTTCGACGCCGGCTTCAACACGATCGACACGGCCGACGTCTATTCCCGCTGGGTTCCGGGCAATAAGGGCGGCGATTCCGAAGAGATTATCGGCAAGTGGCTGAAGCAGGGCCGCGTTTCGCGCGACAAGGCCATCATCATCACCAAGGTCGGATCGGAGATGGGGCCAGGCAAGAAGGGCCTCAAGGCCGGCTATATCATCGAGGCGGCCGAGGCTTCGCTGAAGCGGCTGCAGACCGATCACATCGACCTTTATCTCTCGCACTGGCCGGACCCCGAGACGCCGCATGAGGAGTCGCTCGCCGCCTATGCCAAGCTGAAGGAACAGGGCAAGATCCGCCATGTCGGCTGCTCGAACCTTGATGCAACGCAGCTCCAGGCTTCGCTCAGTGCTGCTGCAAAGGCCGGCCTGCCGCGCTACGACGTGCTGCAGCCCGAATATAATCTCTACGCTCGTGACAGTTTCGAAGGACCGCTGGCGGATCTCTGCCTCAAGGAAGAGATCGGCGTCATCACCTATTTCAGCCTTGCGGCCGGCTTCCTGACCGGCAAGTACCGCACCAAGGCGGATACGGAGGGACGGGCACGCGAGAATCGGGTTGCCGCCTATCTCGACGACAAGGGCCTGCGGATTCTCGCAGCGCTCGACAAGATCGCGGCTGAAACCGGCGCCAAGCCCGCCGAGATCGCGCTTGCCTGGCTCTTGCGCAAACGCGGCGTCACCGCTCCGATCGCCAGCGCCACTAGCCTCAGCCAGCTTGACGCGCTCATCAATTCGGCGAAGCTCTCGCTTTCCGATGATGCCATGCGCCTGCTCGACGAAGCCGGCAAGTAAACGGAGGCTGGCCGATGACCGTGACGATCCGAGACGCCAGACCCGACGACGAAGCGCGCTGGCGTGCGCTGTGGGACGGCTATCTGGCCTTCTACGGCGTCAGCGTCGCGCCAGACATCACCGATGCGACGTGGCGCCGGGTCTTCGATCCGGCGTCGGCGATCTTCATGCGCGTGGCCGAGGTCGATGGCGAAGTGAAGGGCTTTACCCTCAGCCTCACGCATGAGGGCACATGGGTGCGCGCGCCCGACTGCTATCTGGAAGACCTGTTCGTCGATGAAAGTGCCAGAGGCCACGGCGTCGGCCGGGCGCTGCTCGACGATCTCGTCGCGCTCTGCAAGAAAAACGGCTGGGCGCGGCTCTATTGGCACACGGAAGAAGGCAATACGACCGCCCGCAAGCTTTACGACAGCTATGTCGAGAGCGACGGGCATATTCGCTACCGCATCAGCTTCTAAGCTTCGGAAAGCCTTCGTAATGGGCGGAATGGTCGCCCTCCCAGTTGGCCATGCCCGGTTTGGTCAGCATGCCGCGCGGGCTGACAAAGCTCTGAATGGTCCGCTTGGGCCGCTCGTGCCACTGGATGTTGAAGGCCCAGAGCTTCGGGAAGAAGCAGAGCGATGCATAGGGTAGATGGTCGTGGATCCACCAGGCGAGCCTCTGCCAATCGCCCTCATGACTGTGATGATCGATCAGCCAAGGCACGACGATGCAGACGGCCGCGCCCATGCAGCCGTCGAGATCGCGCATATCCCAGATGTGATGCGCGGCGGTATGGGGATTGGTCGAGCAGTTCAACCCATTCCTGTTGCCGAAGGCATTGACCTCGGGTGAGCGATAGCCGGAACGGATATGTAGCCGGCCAAAGGTCGCCTCCAGCGGCTCCAGCAATTCCTCGCAGAGCCGGCGACCGGCCTCGATCGCGAGATCCGGATCCTCGGGAATGTTGGGAATACGATAGAAATCTGATATTTCCGAATGCAGGAAATCGCGAAAGAAGAAGTTCTTCGACAGCCTGACGCGGCCGAGATCCTCAAGCCCCTTCATCGATCCCGGTTTTCTCATCGCTGCTTTTCCCTTCTCAAATCATCATTCACTCGAGACGAGTTATGGCATTGCCGCCACCCGATTTCTGTCAGCAGTCGCTTCGTTCCCTTGCTTTGCGCGATTCCGGACGAAAAACCGCTGCGCACTTTTCCTGAAGTCGCTCTAAGGCCCGGTATATTTGAAGAAATCGATGAAGGCTCTGAGGGCCGGACGCATCTGGCGGCGGCTCGGATAATAGATGCAGAAGCCCGGATAGGGCGGGCACCAGTCTTCGAGCACGCGGATGAGCTTGCCTTCGGCCAGTTCCTGCTGCACGCGAATATCGAAGAGATAGGCAAGGCCGGCGCCATTGAGGGCAGCCAAAACGCCGAGCCGATCCTCGATCACGATCAGGGGACCGTCAACGGCAACGACCAGCTCGCGCCCATCCTTCTCGAACTCCCAGCGATAAATCGAGCCATCGGTAAATCGCCGCTTGATGCAGCGGTGATGGACGAGATCGCGCGGATGCAGCGGCTTCGGATGCTTCTCGAAATAGGCAGGCGACCCCGCAATGACTGTGCGTATATCCGGCGAGATCTTCACCGCGATCATGTCGCCTTCGATGCTTTCCGCCAGCCGGATGCCGGCATCATAGCCTTCCTTGACGATATTGCTGAAGCCGTCCTCGTTGGCGATTTCGAGCGTGATATCGGGATAGGTATTGAGGAAATCACCGATACGCGGGGCCATCAGCAGATCGGAAGCGAAGCGAGGGGCGGTGATGCGCAGCGTCCCCGCGGGACGGCCGCGGGTCGCAAGCGTGTCCTCCAGCGCGATATCGATTTCCTCCAGTGCCGGCCCCAGCCTTTGCAATAGCGCCTGCCCCTCCTCGGTCGGGAGCACGCTGCGCGTGGTGCGGGCAAGCAGCCGCACGCCGAGGCTTTCCTCAAGGCTGGAGACGGCGTGGCTAACCGCCGAAGGCGCGATCGACAATTCCTTGCCGGCAGCACGGAAGCTGCGATGGGCGGCGACGGCGGCAAAAACCGCAAGCTGAGAGAGTTGTGTTCTGTTCATTGATCTAAATTATAGAACAACCTGTAAGGATTTGCATGGATTTTCATTCATTGTCCGGAACCCTAACTTGAACTCGTAGGCAGCGGACACGAGCCCCTGTCGCTCCCATACGTCTCAAGAAGGAATACATCATGAAAACCCGCAGGCTAGGTAAGGATCTCACCGTTTCCGCCGTTGGGCTGGGCTGCATGGGCATGAGCTTTGCCTATGGCGCCACCGACGAGACCGAATCCGTCAAGACGCTTCATCGCGCAGTCGATCTCGGCGTCACCTTTTTCGACACCGCCGAGGTCTACGGCCCCTTCACCAATGAAGAGCTGCTCGGCCGCACGCTGAAGTCCGTGCGTGACCGCATTGTCATCGCCACCAAATTCGGTTTCAAGCTCGATCTCACGAAAAGTGGCCCGGCGGCGATGATCGGCGTCGACAGCCGGCCCGAGCATGTCAAGGAAGTCGCCGAAGCTTCCCTCAAGCGACTTGGCACGGATGTCATCGACCTCTTCTACCAGCATCGCGTCGACCCGAATGTGCCGATCGAAGATACGGTCGGCGCCATGGCGGAGCTTGTGAAAGAGGGCAAGGTGCGCACGCTCGGCCTATCCGAAGCCGGCTCTGCCACCATCCGCCGCGCCCATGCGGTACATCCGATCGCTGCAGTGCAGAGCGAATATTCGCTCTGGAGCCGCGATCCCGAGGAAGACGTGCTCGCCACCTGCCGCGAACTCGGCATCGGCTTCGTGCCCTACAGCCCGCTTGGCCGCGGCTTCCTGACCGGAGCGATCCACAAGACGGAGGATCTCGCCGACGACGATTTCCGCCGCTCGCTGCCACGCTTCCAGAGCGAGAATTTCGATGCCAACGCCGCCCTGGTCGCAAGGCTTCAAGCTCTTGCCGAAGAAAAGAACGTCACTGCGGCACAACTGGCGCTCGCATGGGTGCTGCATCAGGGCGACGATATCGTGCCGATCCCCGGTGCACGCAAGCTGCACCATCTTGAGCAGAACGCCGCGGCTGCCGATATCGTCCTCTCCGCGCAAGAGGTGAAGGAACTCGGCGATATCATCAAGCCCGAGATCGTCGTCGGAAAGCGGTATACAGATGCCGCGTTGGCGATGACGAATATATGACAAGCGAGCCGCTTCTGGCGCCTTCACAAAGACACTGGCCGTTGAGGCCAGTGTCATTTTGGAATTGAAAAGAAAAGTGAAGCGCAACCGACGCCTCTCCGAACATGCGAATCGCCTGATTTGCAGCCTCTTTCAAGTATCTAGACGAAACGTCATAGGCGTAAAGCGCATGCTGACGCTCCACGCTCGGTTGACAAACGGGTCCGAAATTTGAAGATTGCCGCCATCAAAAACGGGCAGCGTTGGGGGGACTTATGTCTAAGCGCGCGTTTATCGGCTTCTCTGCTTTTCTTCTCGCCACTTTCGCATCTCTGAGCCCTTCGGCCGCCGCAGACGTCAAGCGCCAGGTGGTCACCACGAAGGATGGCGATTACTTCGGCTTCGATCTGCGCACCGAGCAGAATGTGACGCTGGATCAGTGCTCCGCCTCCTGCATCGGCGACAAGTCCTGCAAGGCCTTCACCTACAATCCCAAGGTGAAGTGGTGCTTCATGAAGTCGGACTTCAACCAGCTCAACAGCTTTCCCGGCGCGATCGCCGGCAAGATCGTCGAAACGGCCGCCACCAGCGAGCCGGATATCGGCGCGGCCCCTGCCCTTTCCTTCCTTTCCGACAATTTCGTCCAGAGCGCGCGCGATGCAAAGAACACGCTGACGCTCGGCAACGAGCTGAAGGGCCAGGGCGTCGAAAGCCTGATTGCGCTCGGCCGCATCGAGCTGACCTCAGGCAATGTCAACGATGCCCTGAACGCCTTCCAGGGCGCGCTCTCGATCAATCCCGACAATGGCGATCTGTGGATCGAAATGGCGCGCGCCGCCAATACGATCACGAACGACACGTCTGTCGCCACGCGGGCCGCCTATGCCGCGCTCAACGGCTACCAGCTGACCCGCACGACGAGCAGCCGCGCCGATGCGCTGGCTGTGCTCGCCGAAGCGCTGAAGAATGCGCAGAACTACCGTCCGGCGCTCAGCGCCTACAAGGCAAGCCTCAATCTCGTTAGCTCGGCCGCCGTCCAGGCAGCCTATAACGATCTTCTGGCCCGCCAGGGCTTCCGCGTGACGGGCAATACGCTCGACAACGACAATGCATCGCCGCGCGCCTGCGTGCAGTTCTCCGAAAAGCTGGTAAAGAGCGGCACCGACTATACGCCCTTCGTCACTGTCAACGGCGCTGCGCCGAAGGGTGTCGACGCCAAGGACAACCAAATCTGTGTCGAAGGTCTGGAATTCGGACAGCACTACCGCATTTCGCTGCGCGCCGGCCTGCCCTCCTCGGTGGATGAAAACCTCGCCTCGCAGGTCAATGTCGACATCTACGTCAAGGATCGCACGGCTTCGCTGCGCTTCACTGGCGACAATTTCGTCCTGCCTTCGACCGCGCGCCGCGGCATCCCGATCGTTTCGGTCAACGCCACTACGGCCAATCTCAAGCTCTACCGTATCGGCGACCGCAATATCGCGCAGCTTCTGAACAATTCGCAGTTCCTGACGCAGGTGGACAGCTACAGCGCCCAGACCATCCAGGACACCAATGGCGAGCTGGTCTGGCAGGGCTCCATCGAGATCAAGCAGGAACTCAACAAGGAAGTCGCGACCAGCTTCCCTGTGGACGAGGCACTGCCGAAGCGCAAGCCCGGCGTCTATGTGCTGACGGCTGTTGCACCGGAGAGCGGCGGCCATGAATGGGACCCGCAGGCGACACAATGGTTCGTCGTTTCCGACATCGGCGTCACCACCTATGCCGGCACCGACGGCTTGAATGTCTTTGCCCGCTCGCTCGGCAGCGCCAAGCCGCTGGCCGGCATCCAGCTGCAGCTGCTCGCCAAGAACAATGAAATCCTCGGGACCGCCAAGACCGACGACAATGGCCGCGCCGTCTTCAGCGCCGGCCTGATGCGCGGCACGGCGGGCATGACGCCGGCCGTCATTACCGCTGAGAATGGCGATCAGGATTATGTCTTCCTCGACATGACGCGCGCCGGCTTCGATCTTTCCGACCGCGGCGTATCAGGCCGAACAGCGCCGGGCGCGATCGATCTGCTGACTTGGACCGAGCGCGGCATCTACCGTGCCGGCGAGACCGTGCATGCCTCCGCACTTGCCCGCGACGTCAGCTCGACTGCGGTCGAAAACCTGCCGCTCACCTTCGTCTTCCTGCGCCCGGATGGCGTCGAGGACCGCCGCATCGTCACCGACGGCGGCAAGCTCGGCGGCTATAATGTCGACCTGCCGCTGCAGCAGACCTCGATGCGCGGCACCTGGACGATGAACATCTACACCGACCCGAAGGGTTCCTCCATCGGCTCGCAGACCTTCCTCGTCGACGACTTCGTGCCGGATCGCATCGAATTCGACATGAAGAGCGACGCCAAGGAGATCGAAGTCGGCCAGCCGACGCCCGTCAATGTCGATGGGCGCTATCTCTATGGCGCACCGGCGGCCGGCCTCAATCTGGAAGGCGAAGTGACGCTGAAGCCGACGCGCCAGAGCGATGCCTTCAAGGGCTATCAGTTCGGCCTCGCCGACGAAGGTGCCGGCAAGGCAGACGCCAACAATGACGACGAGGACAGCAGCGGCGGCGACAGCAAGGCCGAGAGCACGCAGGTGCCGCTCGAAGACCTGCAGGCGCTGGACGAAAACGGCAAAACCACCTTCAACGTCACCATCAACGACACGCCTTCGACCACGCAGCTCCTGAACGCCAATATCACCGTGCGCATGCAGGAAGCCGGCGGCCGCGCCGTCGAGCGCTCGCTGACCCTGCCCGTCAAGGCGGACGGCCCGCGCATCGGCATCAAGCCGGAATTCGACGGCGATCTGGGGGAAAACTCCGTCGGCAACTTCCATGTCATCGTTGTCGACGCCGATGGCCAGAAGCAGGCCATGCAGGGCCTGACCTGGAAGCTGCTGAGCGTCGAGCGCAATTATCAATGGTATCGCGACGGCAGCAGCTGGAAGTTCGAGCCGATCATGTCCACCAAGCAGGTGGCAGTCGGCACGGTCAACACCACCACCGACGGCGCGGCGATTTCCATGCCCGTCACCTGGGGCCGCTACCGTCTCGAAGTCTCCACCGCCGATGCGAACGGCCCGGAATCGAGCGTCGAGTTCAATGCCGGCTGGTATGTCGCTTCCACCTCGACGGAAACGCCTGACGCGCTCGAGATCGCGCTCGACAAGGAAAGTTACCATGTCGGCGATACGGCCAAGCTGAAGGTGACCTCGCGCTATGCCGGCCAGCTGATGGTGACTGCCGGTTCGGAAACGCTGATCTCGGTCACCAATGCCGATATCGGCGCGACGGGCGGCGAAGTCGACGTTCCCGTCACGGCCGATTGGGGTGCCGGCACTTATCTGACGGCTACCCTCTTCCGCCCTGGTGACGCCCAGGAAAGCCGCATGCCGATGCGCGCCATCGGTATCAAATGGGCACCGGTCGATCCGGGCGAGCGCAAGCTGCAGATCAAGATCGACGCGCCGCAAAAGACGCTGCCGCGTCAGCCGCTTGATATCGGCCTTCAGGTCGCCGGCGCGGGCGCCAATGAGGACGCCTATGTCACGATCGCCGCCGTCGATGTCGGCATTCTCAACCTCACGCGCTACCAGCCGCCGGCACCGGATGAGTGGTATTACGGCCAGCGCCAGCTCGGCCTCGAAATCCGCGATATCTACGGTCGCCTTATCGATGGCTCGCTCGGCGCGACTGGCAAGCTGCGCACCGGCGGCGACGGCGGACAGGCGGCTTTACAAGCAAGCCCGCCAAAGGAAAAGCTGATCGCTTTCTTCTCCGGTCCCATCAAGCTCGATGCCAATGGCAAGGCGAATGTCAGTTTCGACATTCCGCAGTTCAACGGCACGGCGCGGCTGATGGCGGTCGCCTGGTCGAAGGCCGGCGTCGGTCATGCGACACAGGATGTCATCATCCGCGATCCCGTCGTCGTCACCGCCAGCCTGCCGAAGTTCCTGGCGCCCGGAGACAAGGCCAACCTGCGTCTCGATGTCGCCAACACCGATGCGCCGGCCGGCGAATATACGCTCGCCGTGACTGGCAATAACGCCGTGACGGTGGATGCAAGCGCCAACCAGCAGAAGATCAAGCTCGAAACGGGCGGCAAATATGCCATCACGCTGCCGCTGACCGGCGGACAGCCGGGCGACGGCACCGTTTCGATCAAGCTCTCGAATGCTTCGGGCATGTCGCTCGATCAATCGGTCGATATCCCGGTTCGCCTGTCGCAGCTGCCGGTCACCGAACGGCGCGTCATCGCGCTGGCACCCGGCAAGAGCCTGACAGTCAATGCCGATCTTCTCGCCGATAGTGTGCTGCCCGGCGCCTCGGTCAGCGTCAATGTCAGCCGCTCCAGCGCCTTCGATGTGCCGGCGCTTCTGATGAGCCTCAGCCGTTACCCCTATGGCTGCGCGGAACAGACGGCGAGCAGCGCCATGCCCTTGCTCTACTTCAGCGACATGGCGGTCAAGAACGGCCTTGCCGATGACGCCGAGATCCAGAAGCGCGTGCAGGACTCGATTTATCGCGAACTGTCCTACCAGTCCTCGACCGGCAGCTTCGGTCTCTGGAGCCCGGGCTCGGGCGATCTCTGGCTCGACGCCTATGTCATGGACTTCCTGACCCGCGCCCGCGAGCAGAAGTACAACGTGCCGGATCAGGCGATGGTGCAGGGGCTCGAAAACCTCCAGAATGCGCTGAGCGCCAACACCAACGTCAAGGATAACGGCAACGAGATCGCCTATGCGCTCTACGTGCTGGCGCGCAACAAGAAGGCCTCGATCAGCGATCTGCGCTACTATGCGGACACGATGCTGAACGACTTCCCGACGCCGCTCTCCAAGGCGCATCTTGCCGCTGCTCTCGCGCTCTATGGGGATGCTCAGCGCTCGCGCAACATCTTCGTGGACTCGCTGCAGATGTCGCAGAAGGCGGCCGTCACCAAGGTTAGCTTCGTCCGCTCGGATTACGGCTCGTCGTTGCGCGACGGCGCCGCCGTGCTGGCGCTGGCCGCCGAAAGCCGTCCCGTGCCGCCGATCATTCCGGAACTCGCAAGCGTCGTCGCCAAGGATTGGCAGAGCCGGAAATATACCAGCACCCAGGAACAGACCTGGATGCTGCTGGCAGCCCGCGCCCTGCAGAACGGCGATGACGGCCTGACGCTCGACGTCAACGGCGCCGCCCATAGCGGAACCTATATGGCGCAGATGTCGGGCGATGCGCTGATGGGCCATCCGCTGACCGTGACCAACACGACGCGCCAGCCGCTCTCGGCTGCCGTGACCACGGTCGCCGCTCCGGTCGCGCAATTGCCGGCCGGTGGCAACGGCTTCAAGATCGAGCGCAAGTACTACACGCTCGATGGCGAAGAGGCGAATGTCAGCCAGGCACAGCAGAACGAACGCTACGTCGTCGTGCTGCATGTGACCGAGGACAATGACTGGCCACAGCGCATCCTCGTGACCGATCTCCTGCCGGCAGGCTTCGAGATCGACAATCCGAGCATCGTCAACAGCGCCCAGTTGTCGAACTTCGACTGGCTCAGCGACATTCAGCCCGCCCATGTCGAATTCCGCAACGATCGCTTTGTCGCCGCCTTCGACCAGGGCTCCGGAGCGGACCGTGACATGACCTTTGCCTACGTCGTGCGCGCCGTGACCCCAGGCGTCTACGATCATCCGGCCGCAAGCGTCGAGGACATGTATCGTCCGCAGTTCTCGGCCCGCACGGCGATGGGCCGCATGGAGGTGCTGGGCGCCCAGCAGTAAGAAGCAGCCATGAAGGCGCGTTGGAAGATTGCGATCGGCTTTGGAGCCACTGCCGCAACAGTGGTGGCTCTGGTCTTCGGCCTGGAAGCCGCGGACCGCGCCTATCCGCCGCCGCTGGACAATGCCCGCGTGGTCTCGGCCGAGGTGCTCGATGCCAATGGCGATCTCCTGCGCGCCTTCGCCACGCCCGAGGGACGCTGGCGGCTGAAGACCGGCGTTGCCGATGTCGATCCGCAATATCTGCGCGTGCTGGTCGCCTATGAAGACCGGCGCTTCTACGACCACCACGGCGTCGACCCGATGGCGATCGGCCGTGCCTTCCTGCAGCTCCTCACCCATGGCCGCATCGTCTCTGGCGGCTCGACGCTCTCCATGCAGGTGGCGCGCCTGATCGAGCCACGCACCGAGCGCTCGATGACGGCGAAGCTCCTGCAGGTCGTCCGTGCCATCCAGATCGAGCGGCGGCTGAGCAAGGAACAGATCCTCGATCTCTATCTGACGCATGCACCCTATGGCGGCAACCTGGAAGGCGTGCGCGCGGCGAGCCTTGCCTATTTCGGCAAGGAGCCCCGACACCTGACAGTCGCCCAGGCTGGCCTGCTTGTGGCGCTGCCGCAGTTGCCGGAAAAGCGCCGGCCGGACCGCAATCTTGCCGCAGCGCAGGCTGCCCGCCATCGCGTGCTCGAGCGCGCCGCCGTGGCGACAGTGATCGGTGAAGGCGAAGCGGAGCGGGCTTCGCTTTCCCCTATTCCAGCCGTGCGGCGACAGCTGCCGGCCTATGCCGCCCACATCGCCGAATTGGCACTGCGCAAGCAGCCCGGCATCATCAAGCACAAGACGACGCTGCGGCGTGATGTGCAGCAGGGCCTCGAAGCGGTTGCCGATGCAGCGGCGAAGCGGCTCGGGCCAAAGGTATCGGTCGCCATGATCATGGCCGATGCCAAGACCGGCGAGATCATCGGCGAAGTCGGCTCGGCCAACTACTTCGATTCCTCGCGCGCCGGCTGGGTCGATATGACCCGCGTGCTGCGCTCGCCCGGCTCGACATTGAAGCCCTTCATCTACGGCCTTGCCTTCGAGCAGGGCTATGTGGCGCAGGAAACGATCATCGAGGATCGCCCCGCCGATTTCTATGGCTATCGCCCCCGCAATTTTGACATGAGCTACCAGGGCGATGTCAGCGTGCGCCAGGCGCTGCAGCTGTCGTTGAATGTGCCGGCCGTGCGGCTGCTCGATGCCGTAGGTCCCACGCGGCTGCTGGTGCGCTTCCGCCGCGCCGAAGTAAAGCCGAAGCTGCCGCCGAACGAGGCGCCCGGCCTTGCGATCGGGCTTGGCGGCGTCGGCGTGACGCTGAAGGATCTCGTGCAGCTTTATGCCGCGCTTGCCAATCGCGGCAAGGCGATGCGGATTGGCGACGGCGTTCAGGACGAGCCGGGGTCGATAGACGGCGAGCCGCTGATGGAGCCGATCGCGGTGTGGAACATCACCGACATCCTCTCCGACATCATCGCGCCGCGCGGCAGCAAGCAGCTCGGTATCGCCTACAAGACCGGCACCAGCTACGGCAACCGCGATGCCTGGTCGATCGGCTATGACGGTGCGCACGTGCTCGGCGTCTGGGTCGGCCGTCCGGACAATGGCGCCGTGCCGGGGCTGGCGGGCTATGTTTCCGCCGCACCCATCCTGTTCGAGGCCTTTGCGAAATCCGGCGTTGCCATTACTCCCTTCCCTGCCGCTCCCATGGGCGCCGTGCGCATCGCGCCGACCGAGCTGCCGATCAGCCAGCGGCGCTTTTCCGTGACCGCCGCCGGGCTGCTGGCCGCCTCCAGCCGCGAACCTGCGCCGCAGATCGTCTACCCGCCGGAAGGCGCGCGCGTCGATCTCGGCGCCAGCAGCGGCAACGACCAGATCATGCCGCTGGCGCTGAAGCTGCAGGGTGGACGGGCGCCGTTCCGCTGGCTCGCCAACGGCAAGCCGCTGCCCGACATGTCTCGCCGCCGCACCAATCAATGGACACCCGATGGCGCCGGCTATTCGACGCTGACCGTCATCGATGCCGCGGGTCGCGCGGCAAGCGTGCGGGTTTTTGTCGAGTGATATCTGTCAAATCATTGCGATCACGCCGCCAGCATTTTTGTCAGCCGCGGGCGTCTATGATATCTTAGGCATAACTCAAACGAGGAATGACGAGATGTCGGAAGAGCAGGCAATCCGTGCGGTCGTTCATCTCTATGTCGATGGAATGGCATTCGCGAACGAGCCGGCACTGCGCAAGGCCTTCCATCCGCGAGCAGCGATCATCGGCAATTACCAGGGCGCTGTGGAATGGATGACGCGGGATGAATTCATCGCCGCGATCGTCGAGGAAGGCAGTGCGCCGCCCGGAACCATACCGCTGATGGAAATCGAACTGATCGATATCGAAGGCGATGCAGCCAGCGTCAAGGTCGTCGACGAATTCGCCGGGATGCGGTTTTCGGACTATCTATCGCTGGTGAAGATCGATGGGCGCTGGAGTGTGGTGAACAAGGTGTATCATCTGCATCGATGATGTGTTTCGAGGCGGCTCCATCTATGCCGAGCCTCTGATACCCCCCTCTGTCACTTCGTGACATCTCCCCCACAAGGGGGGAGATTGTTGGGAGTTTGTCGCACGCTCATTCAAACCTAAAAAGCTTCAGCGTCTGCAGCTTCGATATTTGATTGAGGCAGGAAGGATTCCGCGAGTTACCAATCTCCCCCCTTGTGGGGGAGATGTCCCGACAGGGACAGAGGGGGGGTGGCCGCACCCTCCGCGAACTCGAAAGCCGGCGATTACCCTCTCAGCACCCCACCCGTCGACTTCGTGACGTTCGACACGATCTTCTGGGTCAAAGCCTCGAAATCCTCGTCGGTCAGCGTACGCTCGGCCGGCTGGATCTGCACTTCGATGGCGATGGACTTCTTGCCTTCGCCGAGCGATGCGCCCTCGAAGATGTCGAAGACATTGACGCCGGTGACCAGCTTGCGGTCGGCACCGGCGGCAGCGCGGATGATCGCTCCGGCTTCCACCGACTTGTCGACCACAAAGGCGAAGTCGCGCTTGACCGCCTGGAAGGGGGAAAGCTCCAGCGCCGGCTTGGTGCGGGTCGCCTTCTTCTTCGGTTCGGGCATGGCATCGATATAGACTTCGAAGCCGGCGAGAGCGCCCGACACGTCGAGCGATTCCAGCGTCTTCGGATGGAATTCGCCGAAATAGCCGAGCACGACCTTCGGACCCATCTTGATGGTGCCGGAGCGGCCGGGGTGGTACCAGGCCGGGCCGCCCTGCTCGATCTGGATATTGCCCATCGGCAGACCGCAGGCCTCGAGGACGGCGAGAGCATCGGCCTTGGCGTCAAAGACATCGACCGGCTTGCCGCCGCCCTTGGTGGCGTTCGACCACATGCGGCCGGCGCCGGCAAGCGTTGCCGTGCCGCGGCGGATGCCGCCGGTAACGCGCCGCTGGCCCTCAGGCGTATCGTTTTCATAGGTGCCGGAGACTTCGAAGATCGCGACGTCGCCATAGCCCTTGTCGGCATTGCGCTGCGCCGCCGACAGCAGACCCGGCAGCAGCGAGGGACGCATGTCGGACATATCAGCGGCGATCGGGTTCGCAAGCTTCAGCGCGTTGGAGCCGCCGCCGAAGAGCTTGGCCTGATCTTCCGAGATGAAGGACCAGGTGACCGCTTCCAGCATGCCGCGCGCAGCGAGCGCCCGCTTGGCGGTGCGCGTGCGAATCTGCAGCGTCGTCAGGATCTTGCCATTCACAGCGGTGTGGCTTGCCAGCGGCTGCGGCTTGATATTGTCGACGCCGTGGATGCGCATGATCTCTTCGACGAGGTCGGCCTTGCCATCGACATCCGGACGCCAGGAGGGCACGGCAACGGAAATGCGCTCACCGGAACCCGAGACCGAGAAGCCGAGCTTCGTCAGGATCGACTTGCTCTCATCGGCCGAAACGTCGAGGCCGGTCAGGCGCTTGACTTCCGACAGCGGGAAATCGATGACCTTGGCCTCATAGCCCTTGTAGCCTTCGACGCGGGCCTTAGCGGCCGTGCCACCACAGCAGGCAAGCACCAGTTCCGTCGTGCGCTCAAGGCCAGGCACCATATATTCCGGATCGACGCCGCGCTCGAAACGATAGCGCGCATCGGTGATGATGCCGAGGCTGCGGCCGGTCTTGGCGATGTTCATCGGGTCCCAGAGTGCGGATTCGATCAGCACGTCCGTGGTGTTCTCGTCACAGCCGGAATGCTCGCCGCCCATGATGCCGCCGATCGACTCGACGCCATTGTCATCGGCGATGACGACATTGCTTGAATTGAGCTTGTATTCGCGCTCATCGAGCGCCAGCACGGTTTCGCCGTCCCTGGCGCGGCGCACGACCAGATTGCCCTTGACCTTGGCGGCATCGAAGACGTGCATCGGCCGGCCCTGATCGAAGGTCATGTAGTTGGTGATGTCGACCAGCGCGCTGATTGGACGGAGGCCGATCGCGAGCAGGCGCTGCTGCATCCACTTCGGGCTCGGGCCGTTCTTGACCCCGCGCACGAGACGAAGCGCAAAACCGGGGCACAGGCGCGCATCGTCCAGCACGATCTTGAGTTCGGTCGGCGTTTCGCCCTGGACAGGGAAAGTTGGCGTGAGGCGCGGCTTCAGCGTGCCGAGGCCGGAGGCGGCGAGATCGCGGGCGATGCCATAGACGCCAGTGCAATCCGGGCGGTTCGGCGTCAGATTGATCTCGATGACCGGATCGTCGAGGCCGGCATAGGCGGCGAAGCTCGTGCCGACTGGCGCATCTTCCGGAAGGTCGATGATGCCGTCATGGCTGTCGGAGATTTCGAGCTCCTTTTCCGAGCACATCATGCCGCGGCTCTCGACGCCGCGGATGTTGCCGATCGCAAGCGTCACATCGATGCCGGGAACATAGGTGCCGGGGGCGGCGAAGGCGCCGACGAGGCCAGCGCGCGCATTGGGGGCGCCGCAGACGACCTGAACGGGCGCGCCGCTGCCGGTATCGACCATCAGCACCTTGAGGCGATCGGCCTGGGGATGCTTTTCGGCCGAGAGAACCTTGGCGATGACGAAGGGCTTGAACGCAGCCTTGTCGTCGACCTCTTCCACTTCCAGCCCGATCATCGTCAGGCGGGCGCAGATCTCGTCGAGCGAGGCGTCGGTTTCCAGATGCTCTTTCAGCCAGGAGAGTGTGAATTTCATGTGCTTTATCCCTTCCTTACGCGCTCAGACCGCCGAACAAGGTCGGCATGTCGAGCGGGCGGAAGCCGTAGTGGTTCATCCAGCGGACATCGGCGTTGAAGAAGTCGCGCAGGTCGGGCATGCCGTATTTCAGCATGGCGATGCGGTCGAGGCCCATGCCCCAGGCAAAGCCCTGATATTCGTCCGGATCGAGACCGCCATAACGCAGCACGTTCGGATGCACCATGCCGCAGCCGAGGATTTCCATCCAGTCCGTGCCTTCGCCGAACTTGACGATCGGGCCGGAGCGGTCACATTGGATATCGACCTCGAAAGACGGCTCCGTGAAGGGGAAGAAGGACGGACGGAAGCGCATCGTCACATTGTCGACCTCGAAGAAGGTCTTGCAGAATTCTTCCAGCACCCAGCGGATATTGGCGACATTCGCCGTCTTGTCGATGACGAGACCTTCGACCTGATGGAACATCGGCGAATGCGTGGCGTCGCTATCCTGGCGGTAGGTCTTGCCGGGGATGATGATGCGGATCGGCGGCTTTTGCGCTTCCATGGTGCGTACCTGCACCGGCGAGGTGTGCGTGCGCAGCACCTTGCGCTCACCCTTTTCATCCGGCTGGAAGAAGAAGGTGTCGTGCATTTCGCGTGCCGGGTGCCCTTCCGGGAAGTTCAACGCCGTGAAGTTATAGTAGTCGGTCTCGACATCGGGACCTTCGGCAATCGAAAAGCCCATGTCGCCGAAGATGGCGGTGATCTCGTCGACGATCTGGCTGATCGGATGGATGCGGCCGCGCTCGGCCGGCGAGGAGCGGACCGGCAGGCTGACATCGACGGTCTCGGCCTTGAGCTTCGCCTCAATCGCGGCATCGCGCAGCTCGCTTTTACGGGCATTGATGGCATCGGTGACGGCGTTCTTCAACGCATTGATCGCCGCGCCGCGTGTCTGGCGTTCTTCCGGCGACATCGAACCCAGCGTCTTCAGCAGTTCCGAAACCGAGCCCTTCTTGCCGAGCGCGGCGACCCTGACGGCTTCGATCGACTGCTCGTCGGTCGCAGCCGCCACTTCGGCCATGAGTTGGGTTTCAAGCGTTACGAGTTCCGTCATCTGGTCCTGCCTTGCGGACCACGGCCATCGGGCACTCAGTCCACGGAATAATTGGTAAACGCATGCATCAGAAAGCTTGTGGCAACGATGAAGCGCTGGAGATCACTACCCATGTGCACGCGGCCAATCAACCGGGCAAGGAACAAAAAACCGCCAAGAAAGCGAATCATGCGCTGAAGCTCGGCACGCGCGGCCGCCGGCGCGTGCTCGAGCCAGGCTTCATAAGCCCTGTTCTGCGTTTGCAGGCCAAGGCGGGCGCCGGTGGCGATCTGCAGGAAGAGCAGCCAGACGTCGCGGGCCTGCGCCACCTCAAGCGGCATGACGGTCTGCGGGTCTTCCTCGAAATCCATGAAGCCAAGCCGGTTGCCGACAAAGAACATATCACGCGGATAGGGCCGGCCATGGCAAAGGCCTTTAGCGTGCAGCCGGCCGAGTTCAGCGGCGCAGACGACCATGAGATCATCATGGGCGACGGGATCGCTATCCCGCAATTGCCGCAGGCGCTGTTGCACCGTCATGCCCGCGTCGGCAAGCATGATCGCGCCATTCGAGACATAGAGAAGGTCGGGAACGGGAATACCCCGCTCCTTGAACAGGACGATGCGGCCCGTTTCCCGCTCCGCCATTTGCCACGGAGACAGATAGGCGCAGGGACGCAGGAAAGCGATTGGGACGATGCGCGAAAGGATGGTCTGCAAATGGCGCCAGACCGAAGGTCTTTCCGTGCCGTATCGCTTGATCCATACTCCGCATGACGAGAGAGAAACGCGTTCGACGCGCCTCGATCCATTCACCAGCGCCGTCAGTAAGGTCTCGATATCCTTGCCGGTGAGATTGGATATGGAATTTGGAGCCTTTCCGCTTTCCTGTGAATCGCGAAGACGCTCTATCCTCTTGTTTTTACGCAGTTGCGGGCGGAAAATCGCTGCGCACTTTTGCTGAAATTGCTCTAATGTCGTCTGGCCTAACAACTTCACCTACCCCGATACCGGGAAGCCCCAAGGTGATCATCGCAAATTGATTGTATCTCAGAAAATACAAAACCCGCGCTGGTTACACAAGCGCGGGTTTCACAAATTTGACACAAAAATGTCTCGAAGGCAGCCTTAGCCGACAGCAGCCTCGAACTCGTTCTTCGTGCCGGCTTCCTTGAGGTATTCAAGCGCCTTCTTCGAAGCAGCGACGAGCGCGCCGAAAGCTTCCGACTCATGGATCGCCATGTCGGAGAGAACCTTGCGGTCGACCTCGATACCAGCCTTGTTCAGACCGTCGATAAAGCGGCCGTAAGTCAGGCCATGCTCGCGGACGGCAGCGTTGATACGCTGGATCCAGAGGGCGCGGAAATTGCGCTTATTAACCTTGCGGTCGCGATAAGCATACTGCTTTGCACGATCGACGGCGGCCTTGGCTGTACGGATGGTGTTCTTGCGACGGCCGTAGAAGCCCTTGGCTGCCTTCAGAACCTTCTTGTGCTTGGCGTGGGCGGTAACGCCTCTTTTTACGCGTGCCATTTCATGATCTCCTTAGTCTATAGCGTTACGAATAGTCTTAGAGACCGTTCGGCAAGTAGTTCTTGATAACCTTACGGCCATCCGGCTCTGCGAGAACCATGGTGCCGCGGGCATCGCGAATGAACTTGTTGCTACGCTTGATCATGCCGTGGCGCTTGCCAGCAGCGGCTGCCTTGACCTTGCCGGATGCGGTGATCTTGAACCGCTTCTTGGCAGAGGACTTCGTCTTCATCTTGGGCATTTTGCTACTCCTTCGATGCTTCCTGGCGCGCTTTGCTTAAAAGCCCTTCCCACAGGTCCGGACAGGCCGGGCTGCAACAAGGTGCCGGAGCGTTTGTTGTTGAACGGCTGAAACGGTGACGAACCGCTCAGCCAGCATTCTGAACTGCCACGGCATGCCCTGCCGGTCAGTTCGGACGCGCGCTTATAACCGCACTCGCCTTGAAGTGCAACGGGGCCGGCGCGGGAATCTTTGCAGATCGATGACAACGCGCGAGCGGCCCGCAAAAAGGAAAAAGCCGCCCAATGGGACGGCTCCGACCTCTTATTTCGACCTGCGCCTCACTTGGGCGCAAGCACCATCATCATCTGGCGGCCTTCGAGCTTGGGCTCGGCTTCGACCTTGGCGATCTCGAGCGTATCTTCCTTGACCTGCTGAAGAAGCTTCATACCGAGTTCCTGGTGGGCCATTTCACGCCCACGGAACTTCAAGGTCACCTTCACCTTGTCGCCTTCCTCGAAGAAACGGCCGATCGCCTTCATCTTCACCTCATAGTCGTGGGTGTCGATGTTGGGACGCATCTTGATTTCTTTGACTTCGACGATCTTCTGCTTCTTGCGCGCCTCGGCGGCCTTCTTCTGGTTGGCATATTTCAGCTTGCCCAGATCGAGGATCTTGCACACAGGCGGTTCGGCATTGGGGGAAATCTCTACCAGATCGAGACCGGCCTCCTCTGCCATTCTCAATGCCTGGTCGGTTGGGACGATACCCATATTCTGGCCGTCAGCTGCAATGAGCTGAACTTTGGGAATGCGAATTTCCCTGTTGGAACGTGGCCCGTCCTTTACGGGCGCATCGGTTTTGAAGGGTCTGCGAATGGTCGTATTCTCCACGAATTGTTTCGGATAGCTGCAGCCTCTCGCTCCCCGCCGGCGCAACTGACGGAAATGTCGTAAAAGCTGTGTTGAAGTCAATAGCATGACAGCAGGAAAAAAGCACCTCCTGCGTGTCAGCAGAGTGTCACGCAGGCGCAGATGCGCCAAGGACACAGTATCGTTCCCCCTTTATATAGAAACTCCAGCGAAAAGATCGAGGATTTTTCAGGTCACGCGGACGCGAATCTGTTCTATAGGGCAGAAAATCCAGGAGCTTTTCATGTCCGAGACAGCCACAGCCATCCAACCGACCTTCCTTCCCGTCGGCACGGGCGAGAACGAACGCCAGATCGCCATCATCCAGCGCGCCGCCGGCAAGGGCGCCAGGAACGTCAGCTTCGTCTGGCTCTCGGGCTATCGATCCGACATGAGCGGTACCAAGGCGGTGGAGCTGGATGCGCTGGCGGCGCGACTGGGGATAGGCTGCATCCGCCTCGACTATTCCGGCCACGGCCAATCCGGCGGCAAATTCACCGACGGCACGATTTCGCGCTGGCTGGAAGAAGCGCTTGCCGTCATCGATCATACGAAGCCGAAGAAGATCGTTCTTGTCGGCTCGTCGATGGGCGGCTGGATCGCGCTGCGGGTCATCCAGGAATTGCGCAAGCGCAGGAAGGCGCCCTCCGTTGCCGGGCTGGTGCTCATAGCGCCTGCACCGGACTTCACCATCGATCTCATCGAACCCAATCTTTCCGAGGTGGAGCGGCGCTCGCTGGAGGAACGCGGCTATTTCGAGGAACCCTCGGACTACAGCCCCGAGCCGAACATCTTCACCCGCGCCCTTATCGAGGACGGCCGCACCAATCGTGTGCTGACCGGCATCATCGAGACCGGCTGCCCGGTGCACATATTGCAGGGCATGCAGGATGCCGACGTGCCCTTCGCGCATTCGTTAAAGCTCGTCGAGCACCTGCCGGCAGACGATGTGGTGTTAACGCTTGTGCGCGACGGCGACCATCGCCTGTCGCGCCCCCAGGATCTGGAGCGCATGCTCGCCGTCGCCGAGACCTTGGCTCTGCATAATACGCCATAAAAACAAGCAGATACGCGCGAAATAGTTCAAGCAGGCATCGCTGCCGGGGTTATATCTACGTGCGTTTCCATAATCATAAGAGGCATGGAATTATGGCAGCTATCCCTTGGATTGTGCCGAAATTAACCATGTGAGCCGGTTCCGGCGTTAACACTTAAGTAACGATTGACTTCCCACGCCCCCCTACATTAACAATTTGTTAACAAATGCAGGGACGATACAAGGATAGTGGGCGTGCGTATTAAGGGCGTATTGATTGCCTTCGCTGCTATAGTTGCGATGTCGTCGTCGGCTGTGCCGGCGCCTCAACAGAGTGCGTCGATGACGGTTGGCAACGTGACCTCCCAGCCGATCGGGCACTACGATTTCTGCCAGAGACATGCCGACGAATGCGGCCCGACCCGCAATGCCGGTCCCCTCGACATGAATGCCGCCTCATGGGCGCTGGTCAGCCAGATCAATCTGCGCGTCAACAAGACCATCCAACCGGCAACGGATATGGAAGTCTATGGCCAGGAAGAATATTGGGAATATCCGAAGACCGCCGGCGATTGCGAGGATTTTGCCCTGCTGAAGCGCAAGCTCCTGATACAGAGCGGCATTTCCGCCTCTGACCTGCTGATGACGGTCGTGCGCAAGCCGGATGGCGAGGGCCATGCGGTGCTGACGCTGCGTACCAAGCAGGGCGATTACATCCTCGACAACCTCGAGGACCAGATCAAGATCTGGAACAAGACCCCCTATTCCTACCTGAAGCGTCAAGCGAGCTTCAATGCCGGGCGTTGGGTTACCATCGAGAACGACAACGACGTTCTGGTCGGCGCCGTCAAGTAAGCGCAAAAGCAATTTGCATCATGCAGCAAGGCCGGCCCATCGGACCGGCCTTTCGCTTTTCATCATTGGTAAAAACGCTCCCTACTCTACGGTAAGGGCGAATGAACTGTCACCACGAACGTCAGCTGTTTTTATGGCTCTGCTGGCCTGCCTTGACGTGTTGCTCGTGAGTGCCGCCGCGGGAGCCGCCAGAGTGCTGCTCGCGCGAGCCGGTGGACGAAGCATTCCTGGTGTTGCTCTCCATGTTCTTGTGGCTCTGCTGGCCAGCCTTCACATGCTGTTCGTGGGTTCCACCTTGGTTTGCCATTGGATTATCTCCTTTGGTTTGCTGTCGAGGCCAAGAGCGGCCTCGTGTTGCTAACCGATGGCGGCGGCAGGCGTTCCGAATTTTAACATTTCGTGAAGATCGCCTATCTCCACTCTGCCCAGGGAGACGAAAGATCACCCATATCTCACCCGCCGACCCTCGCTTGGGCACATAAGCTTGCCGAACGCGTCTCACCCATTTCCGATCAGAATGCCGGCGCCGAGCACGAGCGAACCGCCAAGGACGACCTGGAAGGCCGCGCGCAGGAAGGGAGTCTCCATATATCTGTTCTGGATGAAGGCGATGGCCCACAGCTCGAAGAAGACGACGACGGCGGCGGTGATCGTCGCGGTCCAGAAGTGCGGGATGAGATAGGGAAGCGCATGGCCGAGACCGCCGATAGCGGTCATGATGCCGCAGGCAAGGCCACGCTTGATCGGCGAACCGCGACCGGAGATCTTGCCGTCATCATGCGCCGCCTCGGTGAAACCCATGGAGATGCCAGCGCCGACAGACGCCGACAGGCCGACAAGAAAGGTCTGCCATGTCTGCTGCGTGGCAAAGGCGGCGGCGAAGATCGGCGCGAGCGTCGAGACGGAACCATCCATGAGGCCGGCAAGGCCAGGCTGCACATAGGTCAGCACGAACTGGCGACGCGCCTGGGCATCCTCCTCCTGCTTGACCGTCTCCGGCGTGTGCTTGTCGCCGAGCATACGGGCAACATCCTCATGTCCCTGCTCGGCCAGCGCCAGATCGCCGAGGAGCTGGCGTGTCGAGGCATCGGACACCTGCTTGGCGGCCTCGACATAGAAATGATAGGCCTGCTGCTCCATCGCTTCCGCCTCGTCGCGCATGGCATCGAGCGAGAGGTTCTTGCGCAGCCAGTCCGGCTTGCGCTCGTAAAATCCTCGAACATGCTCGCGCCGGATGAGCGGAATACGCTCGCCGAAACGCTGGCGATGCATGTCGATCAGTGTCTTGCGATGGGTATCCTCGACCTCGGCCATATCCTCGAAAACCTTGGCCGACTCGGGAAAATTGGGGCGCAGAATATCGGCATAGGCGAGATAGATGCGCGAATCGTCCTCTTCGGCGGCGATGGCGATGGCGAGGATCTCCTGCTCGGACAGGGAGGTAAAGGAACGTTTCGACGGGCGGAATAAGCCTAAAAGCATCGGGTAACCTCTTAAATTTAGAATTATTCTAATTCTAAATTGTGGCATTGCGCCGGTCAAGCGCGCATGCGCCGTAAGGAGTGTAAATCGTGTCGGAGAATTCGTCGGCTGCGGCGAAGGTCTACGGTCAAAAGCGAGATGATTTTGACAGAATGCCGCAACGCTTGCATGACGGCTTGGCTATAACAGCGAATTGCATACATAGGGAACGAACGCTGGCCGCCGCGATATCCCGCCGGCGCACCCGGAGACGATTATGGAACAGGAACTACAGGGCCGCGCCGCCCATCTTGCGGGCATCCGTGAAAAGGCCGAGGCGGAAATGGCTCGCATGGGCATCGATGCCGCATTCATCGACAGGCTCGTCGATACATTCTACGGCCGCGTGCAGGCGCATTCACAGCTCGGACCGGTCTTCGACGGACGGCTTGCCGGGCGCTGGCCCGATCATATGGACAGGATGAAGCGTTTCTGGTCGTCGATCGCCTTCAAGAACGGCGCCTATGGTGGCAAGCCGGTACAGGCGCATCTCGGCGTCGAAGGCATGGCGGCCGAGCTTTTTCCGGAATGGCTGGCGCTGTTCTCGCAGACGCTTGCCGATATCGCACCATCGGCGGAAGCAAGGGACTGGTTCATGGCGACGGCCGAACGCATCGCCAAGAGCCTGACGCTCTCGCTCTTCTACAATCCGGCACTGGACGATCCCGCAAGGAAGACGGTTTAAAGTACGTCGCGGGCAGATGAACGGTGACATCGTTGTGGCAAGTTTGCGCCGTAGACGGTCCATGCGCGGTGTTTCATGTTCAACATTTTCTGTTTTGCCAGATAGGACTTCTGGAAATATCAGTGTGCCAATGGGATAAAGCGTCATGAGAGGCAGGTTTTCGGGAATGATCGGCTCCCCAGAAGGAAATCGAAATCACACATGAAGCACCGGCTTGTCGCTCTCTCTATCTCTCTCGGTATCGCCGTCGTCATCATGAGCTCATTCGCCAGCCGCTCCGCTCTGGGGCTGGTGATTAGAGCCTGCGAGGTCAATTCTGCCCTGACCGGATCGCCGTATCCGTGCCTCAAGATAGTTAAAGCCAAGGACCCGTTGTCTTCCTATGTCGTTCTTCGCGAGCCGGCAGACAAAGAGCGGACCATTCTCGCGCCGTTGGCCGATGTGCCCGGCATCGAAGATCCCCGCCTTCTGGCAGCGGACGCACCGAACTATTTCGATGCCGCCTGGAGAGAGCGAGCCGACGGATTGGGTCAGCGCGCCTGGAAGGACTCCTCACGGAATTTCGCGCTGGCGATAAATGCTGCCAATTGGCGCACTCAGGATCGGCTTCATATCCACATGGGATGCGAGACGCCCCGCTTTCGCACATTGCTGAAGACCCATGCGACAGAGATTGGAAGCAGTCGGTTTACAAATTTGAGGACGAAGGCCGGCTGGTGGGCCACATTCCATGCAGCCGATGACCTCTCCGATTTGAACCCGTTGAAGCTTGTCGCAGACGGTGTGGATGGTGCTCGCTCGAATATGGAAAACGTCGTGGTTGGCGTCTTCGGCTCGACATCGCCCGACGGCCAGCACGGCTTCTATATCCTGGCGAGAATAATGGGAGCAAACAAGGTCCGCGGGTCCGCAGAGGATATGATCGATCCCAGGTGTGCACTGGAAGATGCAGCACGGTAGGGGTGATGAACGTCCAGATTTGAGTTCGTGGGGAGGGGTGCTAGCCTCCGCAAACGCGAAGTCTACCAATCGACCGACAAACCAGCCCGCCGCCAATCACCCTTTCGTGGCAAAAACCGTTGCGCCGATGCTGGCAGATACCACGAGCGCCGTGCCGAACATCTGCGATGGCGTCATCGGCTGCGCCAGGATGACAAAGCCGGCAGCGGCACCGATGGCGGGCTCGAGGCTCATGAGGATCCCGAAGGATGAGGTCGGCATGCGTCGCAGCGCCACCATTTCCAGCACATAGGGCAGTAGCGGAACGAGCAGCGCCAGCCCGGCTATTTCGAGGAGACCGAAACCTGTCAAATGCGAAGCGGCGGAGGCATAGCCGAAGGGGGTCGAAACAACGGCTGCAACCAGCAGCGACATGGAAAGGCCTTCGAGGCCTTGAAAGGCATTGCCGACCTTCTTCGTCAAAAGGATATAGCAGGCCCAGCCCGCACCTGCGCCAATGGCGAAGAGGATGCCGGGGAGATTGCCAACCCATGCCTGGCCATCATAGGCCAGGAGCAGAACGCCGATGGCGGCTAAGATCGGCCAGAGAAGCTGACGGCTGAGCCCGAAGCCGAGGGTTGCGACCAGCAGCGGCCCGAGAAACTCGATGGCGACGGCGAGACCCAGTGGAATGCGTGCAATCGCCGAGAAAAAGGAAGCCGTCATAAACGCCGATACGGAGCCAAGCGCCAGCACGCCGAGCCATTGCGAGCGGCTGTAGCTCATGATCTTAGGCCGAACGATCAGCGCCAGCGCGATAGAGGCGAAGACGAGCCGCAGCCATGTGGCCCCCACCGGCCCATAGGCGTTGATGATCGGAGCCGACAAGGCCGAGCCGAACTGGATTGACGACATCGACATCACACACATCAGCACGCCGGCGACAATGCCGCCGGTCGATGGCGCAGCATCCGAATCCGGCATCAGCGCCGCGCCGCCATCGGATCCGCTGTCGACAAGCTTCTGTTCCATAACCACCCCCAACTAGGCGGCGTTTTTAGAGGCGTGACCATGCAGTGGCAAATTCAAACTTTTCATGCTGCGATCAGGTGCCTTGATACAAGACCTGCTCAGGCTTCAAGGCCTTTCAGCACATTGGCGACATTCAGGCCGATTTCCGGTACGCCGTAACCGCCCTCCATGCAGACAAGAACAGGCAGGCCGGCGGCAGCGATGCGCTCGCCCATGCGAATGAAATCCTGCGAGGTCAGCTTGAAGAAGGAGATTGGATCGCGCTCGAAGGTGTCGACGCCGAGCGAGAGCACGATCGCCTCCGCACCGAAGACCTTGATGCGGAAAAGCGCGTCGTCGAGTGCCGCCGACCAGGCCTCCCAGGGCGTGCCGCGCGGCATGGGGTAATTGCGGTTGGCGCCCAACCCATTGTCCTCGCCTTCCTCGTCGGCATGGCCGAGGAAATAGGGAAAGGCGTGGATAGGATCACCATGCAGCGACGCCGTGAAGACATCGCCGCGCCGGTAGAACATGTCCTGCGTGCCGTTGCCGTGATGGAAATCGACATCGAGCACCGCCACCTTGGCCGCACCGTGGTCACGCAGGCGCTGAGCGGCAACGCCGGCATTGTTGATAAAGCAATAGCCGCCGAAGAGATCGAAGCCGGCGTGATGGCCGGGCGGGCGGCAGAGCGAGAAGGCGAAGCGATTGCTTGCATTCAGCCAATCGGCGCCGGTCAGGGCGCAGCGCATCGAGGCAAGCACCGCCTCATAGGACCCCTTGGTGATCGAGGTATCGGCGGCATTGGCATAATGGCCGATCATGCCGACAATATTTTCCGGCACGCGCTGGCTGGTGCGCCTGACGGGAAAGGAATTGGCGATCGCCTCGCCCTTATAACCGGCGGCGACCCAGCGTTCCCAGACGACGCCGAGGAAATCGAGATAAGCGGGATCATGGACCTTGCGCGCCGTTTCCAATCCATAGGCATCGGGCGCGACGACATCGGCGAAGCCGGCCTCCTTGACGGCGGCGAGGATCCATTCGGCGCGGAAGGGTGCTTCGAAGGGCGTGACGAGCTGGCCATCATGCAGCTCGGTCTTTGCATCCCTGAGCTTATGATCCTCCGAATAGATGACCCGCATGTTCACTTCCTCCGTTACCTTGGTGGGGCAAAGGCTTACATGCATCGCGGTAGAGAAAAAAGAGCGGGATGCGGTCTTGAACGCAATCGCAAACGACGACACCTTCCACGCGCGCTTGATGAACTGAGGGCAGCAGCATGAAACTCCTGATGGTCGATGTCGACGGCGTGTTGGTATACGCCCGGCCGAGCGATGGATTGCCGTTGTTCACCTATCTGGAGCGCGATCTAGGCTTGCGGCTCGAGGTACTGCAACAGGCATTCTTCAAAACCTGCTGCGTCGATATCGTCACCGGCCGCGATGCGCTGGAGCCGAAGCTTGCAGAAGTTCTCGGCAGGATCGCTCCCCATCTCAGCGCTCGAACTCTGATCGACTACTGGTTCGAGAATGACTCCCGCCTGGACCACGACCTGCTCGAAGACTTGGCCGCACTGCGGGCCGGGGGAACAAGGATGTTCCTCGCGACCAACCAGGAGCATATGCGCGCCGCCTATCTGATGGGCGAACTCGGGCTCTCCTCCCGCTTCGACGGCATCTTCTATTCCGCCGCCCTCGGCTATCAGAAGCCAGCAGCCGAATTCTTCCGGCTGGCAACCGAACGTGTCGGGATATCCGCAAGCGAGATCGGCTTCATCGATGATGTGGAGGCCAATATCAAAGCCGCACGGCACTTCGGCTGGAAGGCGATGCAATGGACAGCGGGATCGACTTTGCAGGATGCCATTACCGCCTTCTCAGCTTGAATAGCCTTCTCAGGCCGCAATGCGCTTATAGAAAATGGTCGTGTCGCAAAGGCCGCCCTCGGGCCACATCGCATAATCAGGCACCACGCCGACGCGCTGCCAGCCGAGACGCGGATAGATCGCCTCGGCATCGCTGCCGGTCGCGGTGTCGAGCACGAGCAGGGTCTTGCCGATGCGGACGGCTTCGCGCTCTGCCGTCTCCATCAAGAGGCGGGCAAGACCCCTGCCCCGCGCGGAGCTGTGCACCAGCAGCTTTTTCAGATCGCCGCGATGCGGTTGGTTCGGCATTTGCGCGGCACCTACCTGCACCGTGCCGACGACCCTGCCCTCGGTCAGGGCGACGAAAAGCAGCGTCGCGCCGCTTTCGACGCTATCGGCAACACCTTGCCAGTAGGGTAAGGCATCGGCCGTTCCGTAGGGCTGCATGAAGCCGACGGATGCACCGCCATTGACGCAATCGGCAAGCACATCGCAGAGATCCGGCAGAACAATGCGAGCTTCAACAGCGGAGAGAAGACGAATATCGGTCATGAAAAAGATCCTTGGGCTTATGAACGGCCGCGGTCGAGGATGACGCTGTAGCGCGCCGGTACCTCGCCAGGATTATGGAAAGCGTGGCCATCGCCGACGCCCATGAAGAGACAATCGCCAGGCATCAGGCGATGGGCGACGTCGCGGTGCGTCACCTCCATCTCGCCCTCGAACAGCCAGACATGCTGGGTCATACCGGCACTTGCCGTATTCGGCGGGAAGATGACGCGCGCTCCGGCGGGGAAGATGACCTCCACGACATCGACCTTCGAACCCGTTCCCGGCGGCGAGACGGCCCGTCTGACGTAGCCGGTCCCCGGATCGCGCCAGATCGCCTGCTGAGCATGGCGGGCAAGCGGCGACACCTCCTCGTCCTCCTCGGCAAAGAAAGCCGAGAGCGAAAGGCCAAGCGCCGCGCAGAGCCGCGACAGCAGCGAGGCCGTCGGGCTCGCCTCCGCCCGCTCGATGCGCGAGATCATGGCGCGGCTGACGGCCGAGGCATTGGCAAGCTCATCCAGCGTCAGGCTGCGGGCGATGCGCAGTTCCTTGATGCGCGCGCCGATCGCCAGTTCCAGATCATCATCCGCCATGACTCATGTCTCACGCTTCGTGATTCTACTATATGAGAAATACACGATCGCATGATGGAATCAAGTATGCTTCGACATTGCTCGACGGCGAACCGAAAAAGGCTAACATAACGTGAAGATAGCCGCCAAAGCCCCGCTTTTCCGCTTTGCGGCGCGGGGCGGCGCTGCTATATGGCGCGCATGAGCACCAATTCCACCACTCCGCTTTCGCATATCCGCAACTTCTCGATCGTGGCCCATATCGACCACGGCAAATCGACGCTGGCCGATCGCCTGATCCAGACGACGGGCGGCCTCGCCGAACGCGAGATGTCGGAGCAGGTGCTTGATAATATGGAGATCGAGCGCGAGCGCGGCATCACCATCAAGGCCCAGACCGTGCGCCTGCACTACAAGGCCAAGAACGGCGAGACCTATATTCTCAACCTGATCGACACGCCCGGACACGTCGACTTCGCCTATGAAGTCTCGCGCTCGCTGTCGGCTTGCGAGGGATCGCTGCTTGTCGTCGACGCATCGCAGGGTGTGGAAGCGCAGACGCTTGCCAACGTCTATCAGGCGATCGACAACAATCACGAGCTCGTTACCGTCCTCAACAAGATCGACCTGCCGGCCGCCGAACCCGACCGCATCAAGGAACAGATCGAGGAAGTGATCGGCATCGACGCCTCCGATGCCGTGCTGATTTCGGCCAAAACCGGCCTCGGCATTCCCGACGTGCTGGAAGCCATCGTGCACAAGCTGCCGGCGCCGAAGAGCGCGGGTGGCGAAAAGGCACCGCTGAAGGCGCTGCTGGTCGACAGCTGGTACGACACCTATCTCGGCGTCATGGTTCTCGTGCGCATCATCGACGGCACCCTCACCAAGGGCCAGACCATCCGCATGATGGGCACGGACGCGAAGTACCAGATCGAGCGCGTCGGCGTTCTCACGCCGAAGATGGTCGCCGTCGACAGCCTCGGGCCCGGCGAAATCGGCTTCATCACCGCTTCGATCAAGGAAGTGGCCGATACCCGCGTCGGCGATACCATCACCGAAGACAAGCGCCCGACCGCCGAGGCCCTTCCGGGCTTCAAGCCGGCGCAGCCCGTCGTCTTCTGCGGCCTCTTCCCGGTCGATGCCGCCGATTTCGAGGACCTGCGCTCGGCCATGGGCAAGCTGCGCCTCAACGACGCCAGCTTCTCCTTCGAGATGGAATCGTCCGCCGCTCTCGGCTTCGGCTTCCGCTGCGGCTTCCTCGGCCTGCTGCATCTCGAAATCATCCAGGAGCGCCTGGAGCGCGAATTCAATCTCGACCTGATCGCGACGGCGCCTTCCGTCGTCTATCAGCTCACCATGACCGACGGCACCGAGATCGAGCTGCACAACCCGGCCGACATGCCCGACGTCGTCAAGATTTCCGAATTCCGTGAGCCGTGGATCAAGGCGACGATCCTGACGCCGGACGATTATCTCGGCTCGATCCTGAAGCTTTGCCAGGACCGCCGCGGCATCCAGACCGAGCTGACCTACGTCGGCAATCGCGCCATGATCACCTACGACCTGCCGCTCAACGAAGTCGTCTTCGACTTCTACGACCGCCTGAAGTCGATCTCCAAGGGCTACGCCTCCTTCGACTACAGCCTGACCGACTATCGCGAGAGCGATCTCGTCAAGATGTCGATCCTCGTCAATGCCGAGCCGGTGGATGCGCTTTCCATGCTCGTGCACCGCTCCGCCGCCGAAAAGCGCGGCCGCGTCATGTGCGAGAAGCTGAAGGATCTGATCCCGCAGCACATGTTCCAGATTCCGATCCAGGCCGCCATTGGCGGACGCATCATCGCCCGCGAAACGGTGAAGGCGCTGCGCAAGGACGTGACCGCCAAGTGCTACGGCGGCGACGCCACCCGCAAGCGCAAGCTGCTCGACAAGCAGAAGGAAGGCAAGAAGCGCATGCGGCAGTTCGGCAAGGTCGAAATCCCGCAGGAAGCGTTCATTGCCGCCCTGAAGATGGGGGATGAGTGAGGACCAGCCTCACCCCTGCCCCATATACTCCTTCGTCAGCCCCTCATACTCCTCCATCGCCGGCAGCGCGGCATAGCTGTGCTTGGCAGGCGTCGTCACCCATGGCAGCTTTTCGCTCGTCCAGGTCTCCACGAAGGGCGTGAACCAGCTGGTGTCGTCGAGCATGGTGGCGCGGACATTGACGAACCAGTCGACGCCTTCGAGCTTCGTGAACATCCAGCTCATGCAATGCGGGCAGAAATAGTGATGGATGACATCGCCGTGCAGGCCGCCGATGACAGGCTCGCCCTCAGTCACATCGAAACCCTGCGTGGGGATGGCGGCGCTTAGCGAATAGGGACCGCCGGTCATGCGCTGGCAGCCTGTGCAATGGCAGGCCATGGTGAGCATCGGCTTGGCGCTGATCTTCAACCGCACCTGCCCGCAACGGCAGCCGCCCTCGCTCGGTAGTTCCAGCGTGCTCATGATGTCATTTCCTCCCATTTCAAAACTGCCGGTGTATGGCATGTCGCCATCGGATTGATTGGACGTGTCCGATCATCAGCGACCCTCAAGCCTCCGCGGCCTGCGGAAGCTCTGCCTGCACCCTGATCGTCCGCACCCAAGCGCGAGCGATAGCAAGACCCGCCGTCTCAGCGGCAGCGGCGTACTTGGCGACAAGCTCGGGATAGCTCTCAAGCCAGCCGGGCTCCTTGCGCTCGATGGTTTCCCTGAATTCGCCGCGCCAGCGCTCGACCACGGCAGCGTTGGCTTCGAAGTGGAACTGCGTGCCATAGGTGGCGCGGCCGATGCGGAAGGCCTGGTTTCGCGTCACGCCATTGGCCGCGAGGCGCGTGGCTCCATCAGGCAAGGTAAAGGTGTCGGAATGCCACTCGAAAATGGTGAATTCGTCGCCGACATTGGCCAGCAGCGGGTCTTTCCTGCCCTCATCAGTCAGGCCGATCGTCTTCCAGCCGAACTCATGGGCGGTGCCGAGCAGATTTTCGGCCTCGTAGGCACGCGCCAGGATCTGGCTGCCGAGGCAGATGCCGAGCACGGCCTTGTCCTCCCCCTCGAAACGGCGCATGAGCCTCGCCAGCTCCGGCAGATAGGGATGGGTGTCGTCGTCGCGCGCGCTCTGTTCGCCGCCGAGCACGACGAGCGCATCGTGGGATGCCGTCTCCCCGGGTAGCGCTTCGCCGCTCCAGGGGCGAAACCATTCGACGTCGGCCCCGGCCTCTTCGAGCGCAATGCCGAGAGCGCCGAGCGGGGTGTTCTTCATATTTTCGATGATGGCGACGCGCATACCGATGATTCCCAAGCAATGTTACCACCGGAGATGAGCATGAGGCTGCGGGAGAGGCAAGTGGCTGGAGCGTTTCAGCGCTCGACGGAGATGCCGAACCGCTCTGGCCGTCTTTCCCCGTGCAATTCCGGACGGAAAACCGCCTGGCACTCTTCCTGAAATTGCTTTGGCTTGCAGCGGACTAAAGTTGAGCCTAGATCTCAGCAAACAGCGAAGGATCATGACTATGAGCGACAAGCCCAGGATCACCATTCTCTACTGCACCCAATGCAACTGGCTTCTGCGCTCCGGCTGGATGGCACAGGAGCTCTTGCAGACCTTCACCGACAGCCTCGGCGAAGTAGCGCTGATCCCCGGCACCGGCGGGGTCTTCGAAATCCGCATCGACGGCGAGCTGTTGTGGGAGCGCAAGCGGGATGGCGGCTTCCCGGGACCGAAGGAGCTGAAGCAGCGGGTGCGCGATGTCATCGATCCCGAGCGCGATCTCGGCCATACCGATCGCGCATCGCTGGAAAGCTGAGCCGATTTCGCCGCCGAGCTGTCAGTCGAAGGGCGCGCGGCACGGCTGGAAGCCGCGATTGATCGTGGAATAGAGGTTGGTGCCGGGATTGTACGTCCGGTAGCGTTCGGCGCACCATGTCTGATGCCGCGTGCGCTGCTGGGCCGGCGAAGGATAGACCGTCCTCGGCGGCGTATAGGTTTCACGCGGCGGAATCTGAACTCGCGGAGCGTCGTAGCGGTTGACCCCGCCGGTATAGGGCGGCGCAATCGGCAGCGGCTGGCCGGGGCGCGTGTAAAACTGCCGCTCCCCGAAGCCGAAGCAGCCCCGGGAATCGCAGATGACGGAATTCGTGCTGCGCGGCGGAATGACGATCTTCGGGGAATTCGAAGCGGCAGCCGCAAAATCCGCCTGCGCCAGCACGGCGAGTGCAAGAACATATCCGAGCGCGATCCTGCCGCAAACAGTCATGATAAACTCCTATCCGCTCCGCGGCGAAACCGCATGCTTTTCGCGGCAGCCGTTAACCTATCTGGGGTCGCAGGCAAGGTAAAACCAGTGCTACCGCCTCTCGCGGCCAACTGCTCGCAATCAGTTGATCGCCGACGCCGCTTGCTCCATAACAGCCCGATCATTGCTAGGGAGATTGCCTGTGAGCAGCTTGAAATTCGGCACCAGCGGCCTTCGCGGCCTATCCGCAGACCTCATCGGACGGGCATCCGCTCTCTATGCCACCGCCTTTGCCCGCTATCTGCTGAAGAGCGGCCATGCTAAATCGGGCGATCTCGTCCTCGTCGGCCGTGATTTCCGCGAATCGAGCCCGGCAATCTCCGCCACCTGCATCGGCGCGCTGAAGAGGGCGGGCCTGACGCCCATCGACTGCGGCACCTTGCCAACGCCGGCATTGGCGCTTTACGGGCTTCAGCTGAAGGCGGCCTCGCTGATGATCACTGGTTCGCATATCCCGGCCGACCGCAACGGCATCAAATTCTACCGGCCGGACGGCGAGATCGACAAGCGCGACGAAGTGGCGATCAGCGAGGAGGCGCTTGCGATCGGCGATTCCGTTCTCGACGAAACGCCAGCCACGGCGGAAAATCGCACGGCGGAGACCGCCGTACTGTTCCTGGAGCGCAATAAGAGCCTGCTGCCGTCAGGCAGCCTCGCCGGACTTACCGTCGGCGTCTATCAGCACAGCACGGTGGCGCGCGATCTTTTCGGTGAGGTGCTTTCGCATTATGGCGCCCGCGTCGTGCCGCTCGGCCGCTCGGAGAGCTTCATTCCGGTGGATACCGAAGCGGTCTCGCCCGAAACGATCCGCCTCATGAAAGGCTGGGCACCGGAACAAGGGCTGGATGCCATCGTCTCAGCCGATGGTGACGGCGACCGGCCGCTGGTGGCGGATGAGACCGGCGAGCCGCTGCGCGGCGATCTGCTCGGCCTCATCGCCGCAAACTTCCTCGGCGCGCAGGTGGTGGTCACCCCGGTTACGTCCAATTCTGGCATCGAATCGGCCGGCTCCTACTCCGTTATCCGCACCCGCGTCGGCTCGCCCTATGTGATCGCCGGCATGGACGAGGCCGTTGCGGCCGGCAAGGCCAATGTCATGGGCTTCGAGGCCAATGGCGGCACGCTGACGGCCAGCCGCTTCAGCGTCGAAGGCAAACCCTTCGAACCGCTGCCGACTCGCGACAGCTTCCTGCCGATCCTCGCGACGCTTTATGCCGCCGCAAAGGCGCGCGAGCCGCTTTCGGTGGTTGCCGGCAGCTACCGCCTGCCCTTTGCCGCCGCCGACCGCCTGGAGAATTTTCCGGTCGAGACCAGCGCAGCGCTGATGGCCTATCTGCGTGCTTCCGACGCCAATCTCGCGGATTTCCTGAAACCGATCGCGACCGTCGCGTCCAAGAGCGACATCGACGGACTCAGGGTCACGCTTGTGGATAACCGAATCATCCATTTCCGCCCTTCCGGCAATGCGCCGGAAATGCGCTGCTATGTGGAAGCTTCGACCGAAAGCGAGGCAAAGGCCCTGCTGGAACAGGGACTTGGCCTCATCAGCGCATGGGCTGCAGCCCGGGTTTGACCCGGGCTTCAGCCGCTTTTTTCGCGATTGACACTAAAACTTCAAAAACCCTGTTGACACCGGACGGCCACCCCCTTACATGCGTGTCCGTCGCCCAGATGGCGGAATTGGTAGACGCGCAGGTTTCAGGTACCTGTGCCGCGAGGCGTGGAGGTTCGAGTCCTCTTCTGGGCACCATTCCATTTTTCAATCGGTTTTATCCGATGCGGATTTTTTTGAATCCGTATGATGAACTCATTGAGATCTCCCGCAAAATCGGAAATCTGTATGAGGTTGTGTCAATCTGTTTCTTCGGGACGGATTGCAATCACTGCCAACCCACAGCTCCGAATACCGTCTGAATTCACCGTCAAATTCCCGGCCGTGCCTCGGATCCCGTCGCTTTAGCGAGGATGCGTGAAAAGAGCTGCAGGCTTGCCAATTCAATCGGCCTCTACCTGCCGGTGAAGCCCTCGGACGCGGAGAGTTGGCGCCATGACGACGAGCGCCACGAGAAACAGAAAACCTGTACCTTCCGCGAGTGGCTGAAAATCAGCTCACCATGTCGCTCAACCGTCAGCGTCAGATCTCGACACTTTGCCTATGCCGTACCAAATCATGCTAACCACTATGACCGACAAAACGCCATCCGAGACGTAATGCCAGCCGGTGTAGACCGACATGAAAGCGATTACGGCAAAGAAACTCCAGGCAATGATGCCCAGCCAGCGGTTCAGGCTCGTCAGGAAGAAGGCATTCAGTGCGGCAACCGCCACATGAATGCTTGGCATGGCGCTGATGCCGCTACCGAGATAAGGCTGCCCGCTCTGATATGCCAGGAACAAGTAGTTTGAGGTCCGCCAGGTATCCATGGCATCGCCTTGACCCTGCAAGATCTTGGCGAGATCAGCGAAACGATCGCCGCCGTAGATCCGGTCATAGAAGATCGGGCCGACTGACGACAGGGCCGTCGCGAGGACTGTCCCGCAAATGATCAGTGTCAGAGCGTGGGCGAGCAGGTATCTGGCACCGCGCGTCCGATCCCGCCAAAGGCCGATGAAGACGAACATGGCGAACCACATCACCTTCCAAGTGACTTCATATTGGAACGCCAGAACAGGAAGCATCTGCCTGTTGACCATCATGTGGCTGGGGAGCCAGGCATCAGTGCCAAAGATCACTCGATCGATATTGGCAAGCAGGGGATCGGCATAGAAAGGCCTGATTTCAGAGATCGCGATCTTGAAGGTGGTGAAAGCCGTAAGGAACAGCAGGAAACCCAGGACGACAGCCGTCATCTGCGGCCCGCGGTTTCGAAGAATGCGCACCGCGCCCCGCAACGGGGCCGTCTTGTCCGCCAAGACGCCACCGGCGATGAGGCCAGCGAACAGAATCATCGGGATACCGGTAAGGAATGTCTGCGCGTAGATGCCCAACAAAGTGAAATAGCGGGAGGGCCAGGCAATCGCCGCGAGCCCGACATACAAAGAGCAGAAGCTAAAGAGAATGATCCAGCATCGGCTTGCACCGTTTTGTGCCATCAACGCAATAGAAATAGATTGACCAGACATCAAATCAAACTTTCTGATTCAAACAGCAAATCATTATCATAGGTTGTATTACCAATTTGTTGTTATCGTCACTTCCGGCTTTGGCTTGCGGGTGGCTCCCTCGTGTATCGCATGCGCGTCCACGGCCAGCCTTTCAGCCTAATCTTTAAATCATTGACTGCCGGAGAAGAGGTCGACCTAATGGGGGAAACCTTGAGGGATTTTCGATGGACCATAAGAGCGACTGGTACGATCTGATCGTCGGCAATGGTAACGTCAATGAAGGGCTCGGGAGGATGATGGGTTTCATCCTCGCCGTTATCGTGATCCTCAGCCTGATCTTCTGGATGATCTAAGCGCTTCAGATTCAAGCGCCACGTCCTTCATCAGGGTGCTTCATATTACGCTAGTGAAGGCTTTCGGTGTCCGGTCTGACATCAAGCCCTGCCTCTTCTGCCGCTTCCAGGAAAGCCCTCCGGGATTGCTCGGCCGAGGCCTTGCCGAGCACTGCATCGAGACATACCAGAACGGCCTCGTCCACGGCAGGTCCGCCGCTTACCGGCCACTCGTCGCTCATGCAGTTGGCCGCATCGAGCGCGTTGGTTATGATCGCATAGCGACCGGCACCGCCGAGGTCGACTATGACGGGGTTGTTCCAATCACCATATTCCATCGTCACGCCTCCTCAACCGTTGAGCGCTATCAATACTGCGATCAGAAACGATCCGGTGCCGACGCATGCGGCGATCGTCGTATAATAATCCATGAAATCAACTCCTCTCCTGACGCCATGAGGCGATAACGGGAGCGGTGGCGAGATGTTCCTGAGCTGTGGGCGCGCCGTTGAGATTCTCCTGCAGCAGCATCGGCTCAGGCCCGATGCAGGACGCGACTCGCCTGCCGGGTACTTCTTTCCCATGCCTCAAGCGCCGATCGCTCCATCCGCGCTTCGCGCTCAGCGCAAACCTCCATCCCGCTACAGCGCTAGCTGGCGCGTTCCCGACTGGCTAGCTTCTGAAGCAGGGAGGTAAGACGAATAAGGGGAACAACAAAATGAACCACGTCTGCAATCTGCTCTGGCTTGCCTTCAGCGTCGCTCTTCTCTTTGCCGCGTTAAACCGGCGGCTGGTCGGGGATTATGTCGCCATGTGGTATCTGCTCATCATCACCGCCATGACAGTGATGGCGTGGGCGGGTTTCTTCCCGACCGATATGGCGACCCTGCGCGCGGGGTAAAACGCTCCTGCGCGATGACCGCGCAATCCTGTCGACCGTTGCCTTGATAGCAGCCAGCCCACGAAAAAGCCGCCGAAAATCCATCTCGGCGGCCTGAAGCGTGAGCGAAGGTCGGGGCGCCCTTCTAAAGCTTCGGGCTCAGCGGGACGATGGCGGCAAAGCGCAGCCAATCCTTCTGCGCCTTCGGCGTCCAGGCCGCCTCGGCAATGGCCGGCAGGCGCGGGAAAACCAGACGGTTGAAATAGTCGCGGGAGATGAAATTCTCCTGCCAGATGCAGGCTTGCACGCCCTTCATCAAATGCTTCAGCTCATCGGGGAACTCACCCTCTGCCTCATAGGCATAAGTATGGGCGGGCGGCACCGTGCCTGCCCAGCTCGCACCCGGCTCCTGCCAGGCATCGGCCTGCACCATGTCGAGATAATAGGCCTGACCCGGCGTCATGACGACTTCATAGCCCTCGCGTGCGAGTTCGATGCCGACCTCGGGCTTTTCCCAGGCCATCAGCAGGGAGCCTTCCGGATCGACACCGCCGCCATGGGCGACCTCGTTCCAGCCGGCGAGCTTGCGGCCGCGTTCGCCGAGCATGGCCTTGATGCGCTTCAGGAAATAGGACTGCAGCCCAAACGTTCCCGAAATGCCTTCCTGCTCCATCAGCCCGCGTGCGAGCGGCGAGGCGAGCCAGGACCCGTTGGCGACCTCATCGCCGCCGATATGGATATATTCGGACGGGAAGAGCTCGACCATTTCGTCGAAGACCTTGCCGAGGAACTCATAGGTGAGCTCGATCGCCGGATTAAGCGCATTGTTTGGGAAGCCCTGAACGGAGTGATAGCTGTCGGGTGCCTCCTGCCCGTCCGTCAGGTCAGGCAGGGCAATGAGGGTGGCGGTGCTATGGCCGGGTATATCGATTTCGGGGATCACCTCGATGCCGAGCACTGTGGCGTGGGCGACGATCTCGTGAACGTCATCCTGCGAATAGAAGCCGCCGACCGGCTCGGCGGCATTGCCGAGCTGCGGCAACAGCGGCTCGTCCGGCCCGCGCAGCACACCCGTGGTGGTCAGCTGCGGATAGGCGCGGATCTCGAGCCGCCAGGCCTCGTCGTCGGTCAGGTGCCAATGGAAGATATTGAGCTTCAGCCAGGCAAGAATGTCGAGCAGGCGCAGGACGTCCGCCTTGGGGGTAAATTGCCTGGAGACATCGAGATGGCAGCCGCGCCAGCCGTAACGCGGCCGGTCGGCGATCACGCCGGAAACCGGGAAGCGGAACTTGCCGGGCTCGCGCCGCGCGCCATCGAGAAGCTGCGCCAGCGTCGTCAGGCCATAGAGACGGCCCGCAGCGGCGGAGAAGGCAAGCACGACCTCATCGCCGGAGAAGGAAAGCTCATAGGCTTCGCGGGCGAGCGCCGGCCGCTCCACGAAACGCAGCGCCCGGCCCCCAGGCGCGGCAATGAGGCTGAAGGGGATGTGATTGGAAGGAAAGAGACGGCGGAACAGCGCCTGCGCGGTGGCGAGCGCCTTCACACTCGCAGCATCTGAGCCTTCCGCTGGATAGAGTGCCACAGGGAAATCTTGATCCGGCTTGACATCGATCTTTGCCGGCCAGGGCTGGATGGCGAAGGGAAGTTCCAGCCGGCCTTCCGGCAGCAGCACCGGCGGCGGCTCGCTGGCGCGATCGGCCAGCAGGAGATCCGATGTCAAGACCGTGACATGGGTGCCGTCCGCCAGCGTCACATAGGCGGATTTCGCGCCGTCGGTGCAATGCCGCGCGACCCTATGAAGTGCCGAGACGGTGAATGTCCAGCTCTCTCCGGGCGCGATGGACAGGCCAGCCGGCGGCGCGAACTCATGAAAATTGGCGTTGCGGCGCACGAAGACGGCATTGTCGCAGGCTTGCGGATCGACGAGGCGCGTCAGCGTCGTATAGGCAAGGCGAAAATTCGAAAGAGGCGCATCCGAAAAATTGAAAAGCGTCAGGGTCAGCCGACCGTGCTTTCCGCCCTCGGGAGACCAGGTGTTTTCGAAATGATAGGAGGAGGACGGCTGCATTATGTTCCCCTTGACAGAGAGCTTCAGTAGTGTTCGGACTGTGAGAAGGTGTGGGCAAGTTCCGCCTGCCCTGCCGTCAGGCCGCAATCGACAGGCAGGCAGACGCCCGTGATCGCCGCGGCGAGCGGGCTTGCGAGGAAGGAGACGGCATTGGCGACATCGACGGGATCGACGACTCGCTGCAGCGCATACCAGCGCCTCGCCTCCTCGAAGACATTCGGATTGGCGGCGGCGCGCACTTCCCAAGCCTGGGTGCGCACGGTGCCGGGCGCCACCGCATTCGAACGGATGCCGAACTTGCCGTATTCCACCGCGACCAGCCGGGTGAAATGCAAAAGCCCGGCCTTGGCGGCGCTATAGGCCGGATGGCCGAAGACGGCCATGCCGTTGACGGAGGCTATATTGATGACCGACCCTTTCGACGCCTTCAGCATGTCCTCGACCGCTCGGAAGCAGAGGAACGCCGCCTCGAGATTGAGGGCATTGTCGGCGCGCCATATGGCGGGCGTCGTATCGTGAAGGCTGACGGCGCGGGCGGCACCGGCGTTGTTGACCAGCGTCCTCAATCCGCCCAATCCCGATGCCGCCTCGGCCATGGCGGCAACATCGCCGTCGCTGGTGATATCCGCCTTGAGCGGCACGAAACGTTCCGCGGGGCCGAGGGCCAGCGCCGCCGTCTGCACTGCCGCCTCGTCTATATCGACGAGCAGGATGACATCATGGTCATCCGCCAGGCGTTTTGCGATGGCACGACCGATATCGCCGGCCGCCCCAGTGACGATGGCAACGGATCTGCTCATATGGTTCCTCTAATGCGTTCCCGAGCGGACGTTGCCGCTCCTTATTGTTGTTTGTCGGTAGCTCCAGACGGGCTAGTCCCCGAGAAGCTGGCGATCGTCGCCGTCGCGATGGGTCACGAGCTGTTGCTTGATACGGCGCAATATCACCGTCGCCTGCGGCTGGATACGATGGGCGACCAGGCTGGCGAGAATATCGACGACCGCGAGATAGGCGATGCGCGTCGATGTCGGCCGATAGATGTTGTCGCCTTCCGGCAGGTCGACCGGCAGCGTGATATCGGCGGCATGCGCCACCGGGCTGCCACTCTGCGTCAGCGCGATCGTCGGCACCTTGGCTTCGCGCGCCAGCGTGAAGGCGCGCACCAGCTCGGCATTACGGCCGGAGAAGGACGAACCGATCAGCACATCCGCCGGCTTGGCGGCGGCGGCCATCATCAGCTGCATGCTGTGGTCGGAACTTGAAGTAATCCGCAGGCCGAAGCGGAACAGTCTGTTCTGCAGCTCGCTGGCGATCATCGAGGAATTACCGCCTGAGCCGAAGGCGTAAATCATCTCGGCACCGGCAAGCCGGTTCGCCGCCTGCTCGATAGCGGCGACATCCAGGCCGCGATGTAGCAGGAAAAGCGCATTCTGCGCCTTGGTGATAATGTCCTGGGCAACGTCGGCCGGCGCTATGCTCTTCGGCTCGGGCTTCAGATAGCGCATGCCGACATAGGCCGTGCGCGCGAGCTGCACCTTGAAATCGGAAAAGCTTTCGCAGCCGAGGCGACGACAGAAGCGCGTCACCGTGGGCGGCGAGACATCCGCCTTACCCGCAAGCTCGATGATGGACGCATTAACGGCGAATTCGAAATCGTTGAGAACGATGTCGGCAATGCGGATTTCCGATTGTGAAAGCCGGCCCCTCTCGTCCTGCATGGTCGTGAAGATATCCATCAGCCCCCCTTTGTCGCAGTTTTCCAAACGTTTGACACGTAGTAAGCGACGCAATCCATCTCAATCTCACCGTTCCCGCCTTTGCCTGTGGACAGGCTTACGGGCGGGCGCGCATTGCCATTCGTCCCCATCCGGCAGAAACCCTGACGTGTGATGGCCGCCATCCAGTTCCTGCAAATTATTTTCTTGGTGCGTTGACAAGTGACCATAGAAAGCGGAATTTGACCAGCGAAAATCGAAAATTATGAAAAGAATTTAAATGACGGCGGTTACAATGCGTGATCCTTTCAAGAATCCTTTCCCGGCCAGCGACGTCGCTCGGCACTCGATCTGGGAAATGCTCGTTTCGCGCGATATCGACGCTTTTCTCGCCGCCGATTGGTCGATGGTATCAGCCGATTTCGTCGAAGAGGGCTTCATCGGCATCGACGGCCGCCGCGAAATCAGCCCCGACAAGTGGCGCCTCGCTTTCCCGACACTATCCGCCTATCGCGACGAGTGGCTGCGCCAGGCGCGCGATTTTGCCACCCAGTCCTTCGCCGAGGATCCGCGTACGGCCATTTTCACCACGACGACGCTCGAAGACATCGAGATCGAGGGCGACATGGCTCTCGTGCGCAAGAAATTCGACGGCAGCCTGAAGAAGTCGGATGGCGGCATCGACGTGTTGAAATGGCAGACGCTTTACTATTGCCGCCTGCATGAGGGCCGCTGGAAGATCTGCGGCTTTACCGGTTATCTGCCGAACCCGATGGAATAGAGGCGACGGCGTTGCGCATTTTTACCGCGACCCTCGCGACCGAGACGAATACCTTCTCCCCCATCTGCATCGACCGGCGTGCTTTCGAAGCCTCTCTCTATGCTCCCCCCGGGACGCATCCGGAAACGCCGACGCTGTGTTCGGCGCCGATCACCGTGGGACGGCGCATTGCCGCGCAAAAGGGCTGGGACGTGATCGAGGGCACCGCCGCCTGGGCCGATCCGGCCGGGCTGGTGAACCGCCGGACCTACGAGGAGCTGCGGGACGAGATTCTCGACCAGCTGCGGGCGGCCATGCCTGTCGATGCCGTCATTCTCGGGCTGCACGGCGCCATGGTCGCGGATGGTTACGAGGACACGGAGGGCGATTTCCTGTCGCGCGTCCGCGAGATCGTGGGCTCTGATATCCTGGTCTGTGCCGAACTCGACCCGCATAGCCATCTGACCGAAAAGCGCCTCGCGGCCGTGGATTTCCTCGTCTATTTCAAGGAATTCCCGCATACGGATTTCGTCGATCGCGCCGAAGATCTCTGGCGCATTGCCATCGATACGCTGGAAGGCCGCGTCAAGCCGGTCATGTCGGTGTTCGATTGCCGCATGATCGACGTCTTCCCGACATCGCGCGAGCCGATGCGCTCCTTCGTCGACAAGATCATGGCGATGGAAAAGAGCGATGCCGACATCCTGTCGATCTCGGTCATTCACGGCTTCATGGCCGGCGACGTGCCCGATATGGGCACGAAGCTGCTCGTCGTCACTGATGGTAAGCCGGATAAGGGATCGGCAATCGCCCGCGACCTCGGGCTGGAGCTCTTCTCCAGGCGCGGCACCTTCATCATGCCGCAGATCGACGAGAAGCAGGCCGTGAGCCAGGCGATGGCTGCAACCGCGGGTCCGGTCGTGATTGCCGATCTCTGGGACAATCCCGGCGGCGGCACGGCGGGAGACGCCACGGTGGTGCTGCAGGAACTGCTCGATCGCGGTGCTACCGACACGGCGATCGGCACGATCTGGGATCCGATGGCCGTGCAGATCTGCATGGCTGCCGGCGAAGGCGCGGAAATCCCGCTGCGCTTCGGCGCGAAATCGGCGCCGGGCACGGGCAATCCAATCGACGGCCGCGTCAAGATCGTCCGCCTTGTCACCAATGCAGAGATGCGCTTCGGCGAAAGCTTCGCCCCCTTCGGCGATGCCGCGCATATTCAGCTCGATGGTATCGACATCATCCTGAATTCGACGCGTGCCCAGAGCTTCGATCCGAGCCTGTTCTCCGTCATGGGCATCGATCCCACGACCAAAAAGATCCTGGTCATCAAGTCGACCAATCACTTCTATGCGTCCTTCTCCAAGATCGCCTCGCAGATCCTTTACTGCTCGGCGGGAACGCCTTATCCCAACAATCCGGCGCGCACGCCCTATCGCCGCGCGCGGAAGGACATCTGGCCGATGGTGCCGGATCCCTTTGCAGACGAACGGAAAGGTGCCTGACATGGCCCATCACATTTCTCATGACATCGCCTCGCAGATCAGTCCCAAGCCCGGCGACCGGATCGATGGGCTTTCGACGCCGCGCCCGGTCATCGACGAAGATCGGCTGGCTGCGAACATCGCCCGCGTGCAGTCCTACATGGACGAGCATGGCCTGAATTTCCGCCCGCATATCAAGACGCACAAGATCCCCGCGCTCGCGCAGGCGCAGGTCGCCGCCGGCGCCAAGGGCATCAACTGCCAGAAGATCACCGAGGCGGAGGCTTTCGCCGATGCGGGCTTCGAGGATATTCTGATCACCTTCAATATTCTTGGAGCTGAAAAGCTCGCACGGCTTTCCGCTCTGAACGACCGCATTTCCGGCCTCAAGGTCGTAGCCGATAGTGCGGTGACGGTCGATGGTCTTTCCGCCTGGTTCGCCGCCCGCAAACCGCTCACCGTGCTGGTGGAATGCGACACAGGCGGCGCGCGCTGCGGGGTGCAATCGCCCGAGCAGGCTGCCGCTCTCGGCAAGCATATCGGCGGCCAGCCAGGCCTCGTCTTCGGCGGCCTGATGACCTATCCGAAGCCGGACAACGCCGCTGCGACACAGGAATTCCTGTCGGAAGCCGTGAAACTCCTGCAGGGCGAAGGGATCGAATGCCCGATCGTCAGCAATGGCGGCACGCCGAGCCTCTTCGAAGCGCATCTCGTGACCGCGGCAACCGAACATCGTGCCGGCACCTACATCTATAATGACCGTTCCATGGTGCGGGCCGGCCATTGCCGCGAAGAGGATTGCGCGATGCATATCCTCGCCACCGTCGTCTCAAGGCCGACGGAAGACCGGGCCGTCATCGATGCCGGCTCGAAGGCGCTCACCTCGGATCTTCTCGGCTTTGCCGATTATGGCCAGGTGGTCGGCTATCCCGACGCCGTCATCAAGGGGCTTTCCGAGGAGCACGGCGTCATCGACCTGTCGAAGTGCACCGGCCCTCGCCCTGAGATCGGCGACAAGATCCGCATCATCCCGAACCACACCTGCGTCGTCTCCAATCTTTTCGACCAGATGGTGTTTCATCGCGATGGCGTGGTGACCCGCGTCGAGGATGTGGCGGCTCGCGGCCTGGTCTGGTAGGGCGATCCGCTACCCGCGGGTTGCATCGGGGGCCACCCTCGTCCTTCGACGGCCTCAGGATGAGGGCGGAGCGAGTTCCGAGCATAGGGCTGGGCGAGATCGATCAGCCCTCCTGGTGAGGAGGCCCAAAGGGCCGTCTCGAACCACGAGGGCGGATGGGTTGCTTCCGGGCCTGCTCCCGTCAGGAGGCGGCTCGGCTCAGCAGGTCCATGTCGATTTCGGCCAGTTCCACCCGCCGCTCGAATGCCTGGCCGTTCTCGTCGAAGAGATGGCAGTCGGCGAGGCGGATACCGGTCTTGAGCGGCACGTCCATGCGGATGGCCGCACTGCCCTCCAGCGTCGCACAGAAATTCTCATCGATGCCATCAGCCGTGGCATAGGCGACCGTTTGGGCGCCGAGCCGTTCCACGACCGTCGGCACGATGGTCAGGGTCAGATCACCGTCGCCAAGCTGGACATGCTCCGGGCGGATGCCGAGCGTCAGCGGTTTGCCGGCAAAGCCAGGGCGCGGTGTCACCGGCAGCAGGGCCTTCTGACCTTTGTAATCCACCTCCACGCCCGCGTCGCTGACGCCAGCGCAGGTGACAGGCAGAAAATTCATCTTCGGATTGCCGATGAAGCGGGCAACGAAGGTATTCGCCGGCTTGTGGTAAAGCTCCAGCGGCGCGCCGACCTGCGATATCTCCCCGGCATTCAAGACTACGATCCTGTCGGCCATGGTCATGGCTTCGACCTGGTCGTGCGTCACATAGATCATGGTCGCCTGCAATTGGCGGTGCAGCTTCGCCAGCTCGATGCGCATGTCGGCACGCAGCGCGGCATCGAGGTTGGACAGCGGCTCGTCGAAGAGGAAGATCTTCGGCTCGCGCACGATGGCGCGGCCAATGGCGACGCGCTGACGCTGACCGCCGGACAGCTGGCCCGGCTTTTCCTGCAACCGTTTATCGAGGTGCAGGATGCGCGCGGCATGCTCGACCTTGGTCTTGAGCTTGTCTTCCGGCATTCTCTCCACTCGCAGCGGGAAGGCGATATTCTCGAACACCGACATATGCGGATAGAGAGCATAGGACTGGAAGACCATGGCAATGCCGCGCTTGACGGGCGGCAGATCGTTGACGCGGGCGCCATCGATCTTGATGTCGCCGCCGGTCACATCGTCAAGACCTGCGATCATGCGCAGCAAGGTCGACTTGCCGCAGCCGGACGGACCGACAAAGACGATGAATTCACCGTCGTTGACGTCGAGTTCCACGCCCTTGATGACCTCAAAATGACCATAAGATTTTTTGACCTGATTAAGGTGCAGCTTTCCCAAACTCTGTCTCCGCGCGGCGCCGCCAAGGGCGGGCAGGGCTCCAAAGGCCGCGCGTGGTGCGCGCGCGGCCCGGTGACTTGCAGACTTATTTATACTGCTCGAGATCGGCAGCGGCCTTCTTCAAGGCGTCTGCAGGCTGGGCCTTGCCGGTTACGACCGACTGGACCATCTCGATCATGACGTTCTGGAAGCCCTTATAGTCCTTGAACAACGGTTCCGGACCACCATAGCTGATGCCGTCGATGAAGGGCTTCCAGAAGGGATCCTTCTTTTCGAACTCGTCGACCTGAGCCGACGGGCGCAGAGGCGTGAGGCCGGCACCGCCCTGCAACTCGTACTCGCCCTGCGGGCCAGGCGAGGTGATGAACTTGGCGAATTCGATCGCCTTGTCCTCGACGCCGCTGCCCTTGAAGACTGCAAGGCTGTCGGTGATAAGCAAAGTGCCCGGGCCCTTGGCCGAGGGGCCGAGCGGCAACGGCGCGACGCCCCAGTTGATCTTCGTTTCCTTCAGGCGATAGGCCGCACCCGACCCCGCCTGGAGCATGCCGACCTTGCCGTCGAGGAAGATGGCGCGCATCTCGTTCTGCTCGTAAGCCGTCGGTCCCTCGACCGAGTAAGGCGTGATGTCCTTATAGGCCTGGAGGGCGGCCAGCACTTCCGGGCTGTCGAGAACGATCTTGTCGCCGTCGATGACCTTGCCGTTGTTGCTGTAAACCCAGTGGAGGAACTGGTGCATGGTGTTGTCGAAGGTCTTGGCCGACAAGCCGTAGCCCGGGATGCCGGTCTTTTCCTTGATCGTCTTGGCGTCGGCGATTTCCTCGGCCCAGGTGGTCGGCGGCTTCTCCGGATCGAGACCTGCCTGCTTGAACAGGTCCTTGTTCCAGTAGAGAGCCTTGGTCGAGAAGGCCACCGGTGTGCCCCATTGCTGACCATCGATGGTGACAGTATCGACAATGCCCGGATAATAGCTCTTCTTTTCGTCATCCGTCATCGGGATCGGAACGATCAGATCGTTTTCCGCGAACTGCTTGAGCGTGCGCGAACCGACATAGGCCATGGCGACCGGCGTACCGGCAGCAGCAAGCGTCGTCGCCTTATCCTGGCACAATTCCCAGCCGACGAGTTCCGGCTTGACCGCCCAGCCGGGGTTCTTGTCTTCCCACTGCTTGATGTACTTCACATGGATCGGATCGATGCTGTCACCGCAATAGATCCAGCTGATCTCCTTGTCGGCGGCCTGGGCGTTGACGGCGCCAAGCGCGGTGGAGCCGAGCAAAGCAAGGGCGAGAAGCCCCGTCTTGAAATGGAATGTCACGTTTAAGCTCCCGTTCTCTCTGGTGGTTGATTGATTTTATTGCTTCACCGCGCCGGCGGTCAGACCGCTGACGAGATACCGTTGCAGGAAGAAGATCACGACCAGAGCCGGCGCGATGCCGACGAAACTTGCGGCCATGAGTTCGTTCCAGACGACCTCCTGCCGGCCGAAATAGGCAAAGAGCCCGACCGGCAGCGGCATGTATTCCGTCTTCGAATTGAAGGTAAGCGCATAGATGAACTGCTGCGCGTAAGCCTCGATGAACGAGGAAATCGCAACGACGACGATGCCGGGCATCGCGATCGGCAGGATGACACGGCGCAGCGTATAGAACTGGCTCGCGCCATCGACATAGGCTGCCTCGTCGAGTTCGCGCGGAATGCGCCTGATATAGGTGTGCAGCAGCCAGATCCCGGTGGGGATGATGAAGGCGACGCCCGGCACGATCATGGCGAAATAGGTGTTCAGCACGCCGAAGGAGCGCATGAGCCGGAACAGCGGGATGAGCAGCACGGCGCCGGAAAACATCTTGACCGCGAGGAACGCGCCGAGCAGCAGGCCGGATCCCTTGAATTCGAAACGTGCGAAGGCGTAGGCGGCCGGCACGACGAGGATCAGCACGATGATGGTGATCGATCCGGAAATCAGAAACGAGTTGAAAATGTACCAGGCGAAGCCCGGCACGCTGGTCCACATCGTCCGGTAGGCCGTAAACGAACCGTTTTCCGGAATGAAATGGTAGGGCGACGAGAATAGCTGGCTGAGAGGCTTCAGCGACACCAGGAACCCTTCGATGAAGGGTGCCAGCACGAAAGCCAGGAACAGAAGGATTCCGGCATAAATGCCGATGATCTCGTACCATTTGTAGCGATTGATCATGGCGGGCTGGCTCATCGCTTGGCTCCTGCGGAAAAGCGGCTGGTCAGGCGGAAATAGGCAAGGCAGAAGAGCGACAGGAAGATGCAGATCAACACGGCACGCGCGGCACCCTCGCCATATTTGTAGGAGCCGATCGCGGTGCGATAGGTGTCGATGATCATCGTCGTCGTCTCCCCATTCGGGCCACCGCGGGTCAGAATCCAGATGATGTCGAAGGAGTTGAACGTCGAAATCAGCGAGAGCATCGACATGGTGACGAGCGAAGGCACCAGCAGCGGCAAGGTGATGCGGCGGAAACGATAGAAACGGCCGGCGCCGTCGGTCCAGGCGGCTTCATAGAGATCGTGCGGGACGGCCTGCATGGCCGCCAGCATATAGAGCGTGACCATCGGCACGCCGATCCAGACGTCGGTAACGATCGTTGCCCAGAAGGCCGAGCTGCCATAGGCCAGGAAGGCGACCGGGCTGTCGACGATGCCGAAACGCTGCAGCAGACCTGAAATCATGCCGAACTGGCCATTATACATCCAGCCCCACATGAAGATGCCGATCGCCATCGGCACGATCCAGGGCGGCATGGTCAGGATCCGGAAAAGCGCACGGCCAGGGACGGCGGAATTCAATAGCGCCGCGCCCAGGGTACCGATGATCATCTTGATCGACACGGAGAAGAACGTCCAGATGAAGGTGCGGACGATGACCGATGCGAATGTTTCGTTGAAGATCTTGCCGTAGTTCTCGAAACCGACCCAATTCGTCACCTTCTTCAACGACGCGTCGGTGAAGGACAGGATGACGGTGTCCACCAGCGGATAGGCGACGACGACGGTGACATAGAGGAGAGCCGGAAGAAGCAGGATCCAGGCGAAGATGACTGTGCTGCGTTGAACACCCATCTTGCGCCCCTCCTCAGGCGGCTCTCGAATAGAGCGCTTCGTCGAATTCGTCCCAGACCGGACGTAGGTCCACGACGGCTCTTTTCATTCGCGCCTCGTCCATCGAGAGCGCCAGAATGCCCGCTTCCAGCGCATTCAGCGTCGAGACCGGCAGGTGCAGCCCGGATTTGACATGCGCAATAATATCGGCCGCCATCTGCTCGTCGGCGCCGTAATGCTGCGAAAGCGTGGTGGCCGCGTAGGAGTTTTCGATCACCTTATTGCCCGTGAGCACTTCATGGACGTTGAAATAGCCGCGGATGAAATCACCTTCGGCCATGCCGCGCGAACCCATGATGGCAAAGCGGCGGAACTGATCCGGCACGTTCAGATTGGTATGGAAGTTCATGCCGACGCCATTGGCATATTCGACGATCGCCACCTGATAATCGATGATGTCGCCGTCGCTGTCAAAGACCTTGTCCGACCCCATCCAACCGCTCGGCTTGCGATGGAAGAGCTCGAGATCGTTGATGCCTTCCCGTGCCGGATCGTTTTCCGGGATGAAGCTCTTGCGGCCACCGAAGCTTGCCACCCGCTCCGGCCGCGCGCCGACGACACCATTGTAAAGATCGAGGTCGTGGCAGCATTTCTCCAGCATGAAACTGCCGGAATAATGTTCGTAGCGGCGCCAGTCACGCATGAAGAAGGCGCCATGATAGGGCTCGATATGCTCGGCGGCCTCAATGGAAACGACATGGCCGAGCTTTCCTTCCGCCTGCGCGGCCAACAGATCGCGGTACATCGGCGAATAGCGCAGCACGAGACCGACCATCAGCCGCTCGTGCCCGAACTTCGCCATCAGGCGGGCAAGCTCGATACTGTCCTTAATGGTCGTGACGATCGGTTTTTCGCAGAAAATCTTGAGGCCGGCCTCGAGGCCGATGCGGATGTGATCGAGATGCATGTGATTGGGCGAGCCGATCATCAGCAGATCGATCTTCTCGTTGGCAATCAGCTCCTGAGGCGTCGCATAGGCCTTTCCGGCCGATATGCCCTTCTCGATCAAACCGGGCAGGCCTGCGGGCGCGGGATCGACATATCCGGCAATCTCGAAGCTTTCGTCGATCGCCTTGAAGACATAGCCCAGATATCCCAGGCGGAATCCCAGCCCAATGATTCCCACTCGCATGCTTTTATGTTCCCATTACGTAATTTATTTTCGTAAGCTTGGGGCAAATTTTCGCATTCGTCAACGACGTTCGCGCATTTACTCAAAAACATGAAATTTATTTTCAGATTATCGCCTAAAAAAGCGCAGCTCTCAGGGATGAGGCCGCGCGCGATTTGACTGGATTGCCGCTTATTTCGGCAGAGCCGGACCCGTTATCTGTCAGGGCCGTTATATTGCCAGTATTGATAGTTCGGTTTTCTGGTGCTGCTGGAAATCACGCCATCCTGATCGCAGACATAACCGAGGCGCGGAAGGCTCCGGTAAAACAGACCTTCGCGGAAATAATCCGCGTGCAACGTGGTCGTGCGGCATTGAAATTTTTCGTCTGCCGCCATTTTTGGCGCAGTTACGCCCGGCAGGTTCTTGTAAGGATAGACTGGAGCGACATATGGCTTGGGTAGAAGCGGGTTCTCTGCAAAGGCTGCAGTCGGCGCAAGACCTGCCAGAAACAGCGTAACAATGGCGATTTTCGATTTGGTCAACATGACTTGCGACAATCCTTTACCCATGCGAATTAGCCACTTCAGCATCCGGCCGCATGAATATAATGACGCCGCTGTCGCGCGCCAACAGGCCGCCCGTCGAAATCGCGTTCAAATGATCGATGGGGTAGCGACGGAAATTCGTTCACGCTGCGTTACACCAAATAAAATGCTTTTATCCGCAAATACAACATGGGCGCGCAACCGGCATTTGCGACAAGTCATAAGCATGTTATATAGTAGTAGAAAAGTCTTCTTAGTTGCTGTCGCCGCGGTTTCTGTTTGCAGGAGTAACAGTCATTCTCGAACAGATTAATCGTATCCCTCGCCTTGTCGATCCCGACATCGCTGACGAAGCCGCTCAGCAGCTTCGCATCTATGTCATAAACCTCGATCGGTCGCGCGAGCGTTGGGAACGCCTATGCAGCCAGGCGATGGAATACGACCTGAACATCACGCGCATTCCCGCCGTCGACGGTCGTGTGATCGCGGAGCGTGATCGCATCGATTTCCATCCGAAGTCCTTCATCTATCATAACGGACGCAAGCTTCTGCCCGGCGAATACGGCTGCTATCGCAGCCATCTGCTTGCTTTGGAGCAGTTTGTCGCCAGCGGCGACAAGATGGCGATCATCATGGAAGACGACGTCGAGCTCAATGAACGGCTGATTCCACGCGCGATCGCAGCCATGGAAAGCGTTCAAGGCGCGCGCCTCGTCAAGCTCGTCAATCACCGCCTCGTCGGCTTCAAAGCGATCCGCGAAACCACTGAAAACGATGTCGTCGGCCGCTGCATGCACGGCCCGCAGGGGTCGGCTGCCTGCTATATCGTCAACCGCAAGGCCGCCAAGAAGCTGCTGACGACGCTGAAGCCCATGCTTCTTCCTTATGACGTCGCTCTTGAGCGCGGCTGGTCGACCGGCGTGGAAACCTTCACGACATTTGAAAATCTTGTCGACTTCAGCCCGCACCGCGCCGCCACGACCATCGGCAAGCGTATTCACTACCGCGCCGTAAAGCGCCATCCCCTGTTGCGGCTGACGGCGCATTGGTTCCGCACATGCGATCAGATGCGGCGCTGGCGCTACGCCGTCAAGGAAGCAGCGGCGAGCTTGAGCGAGCGCTGAGCTTGATAGGACGGCCGCCGCTCAATTCCTCAGGCTGCATCTATAGCTGCGCGACATTATCGAGATTCGGCTGGCCGACCGTCAAATCCGTCTCGCGTTCGCGATAGACGAGATCGACCACTTCGCTGCTGGGCGCATAGCCGGATACGAGCTTCTGCAGCAGCGTTCTGGCGAGGGGGATGTCATTTTTCTCCAGCGCCGCCTCCAGCGCTGCAAGCCGCTTCGACAACTCCGGCCAGGGCAGGAAATCTTCCTTCGCCTGCATGATGCGCGGATGGCTCGTCGGTTGCGGGTTATCGCCGATCAGAAGTTCCTCATAGAGCTTTTCGCCAGGCCTCAAGCCGGTGATTTCCAACTCGATATCGCCTTCCGGCTCGTCCGCATCCCGCACCGTCAGACCGGACAGTTCCACCATGCGCCGGGCGAGATCGGCAATGCGCACAGGCTCACCCATGTCGAGCAGGAAGACGTCGCCGCCTGCCGACATCGCGCCCGCCTGGATGACCAGCTGCGATGCCTCGGGGATGGTCATGAAGTAGCGGGTGATATCGGGATGGGTGAGCGTGATCGGCCCGCCGTCGCGAATCTGCTGGCGAAACAGCGGCACGACCGAACCGGAGGAGCCCAGCACATTGCCGAAGCGCACCATGGCGAAATTGGTGCTGTCGGTATCTGCTTTGCGGTCGGCATCCATCGCCTGCAGCACCATTTCCGCCAGCCGCTTGCTCGCGCCCATGATATTGGTCGGACGCACTGCCTTGTCGGTGCTGATGAGGACGAAACTCTCGACGCCATGATCGCGGGCGGCTTCGGCCGCGATCAGCGTTCCCAGCACATTGTTGCGGATGCCCTCGACGGGATTGTATTCGACGAGCGGTACGTGCTTGTAAGCGGCGGCATGGTACACGGTCTTTGGCCGCCATGCCTCCATGATCTGCCTGAGCCGCTGGCCGTCCCTGACGGAGGCAAGAAAGGGGATGATGCGTACATCGGCATGGCCGGCCGAGGCAGCCGATTTCTCAAGCTCGCCGTGAATGGCATAGAGTGCGAATTCGCTCTGTTCCACCAGCAAGAGCGAGGATGGCTCGTTTTTCAGTATCTGACGGCAGAGCTCGCTGCCGATCGAGCCGCCCGCTCCGGTCACCATGACCACCTTGCCGCGTATATTCTTCTCGAGCAGGTCGCGGTCTGGGGCAATCACATTGCGACCGAGCAGGTCCTCGATATCGAGTTCGCGCAGATCCGAGACCGCGACGCGACCCTGGGCGAGCGCAGTCAGATCGGGCATGGTCCTGACCGTTACGCGCGCCTTGCGCATGTTTTCGAGGATTTCATTGCGACGTTGCCGCGTGGCGTTCGGCAAGGCAAGCAGCACGCCCTTGATTTCGCCCGAGACCACGAGCGCCGACAGATCGTCTGGAGCGTAGATCGGCAGGCCGCCCATGATGCTGCCATGCAGGTTGCGGTCGTCATCGAGATAGCCGACGACATTCAGCTCGGCGCTGTTGGCAAGCGCACCCGCAAGCTGCCGTCCCGAAGCGCCGGCGCCGTAGATCAGCACCTTGCCAAGCTGATTGCGATTGAGGAGCCGCTGATAGGCATTGCCGAGCCAATAGCGTGTCCACATGCGCGACAGGCCGATTGCGATCAGCAGCAGCAGCGGCTGCAATATGCCGACCGTACGGGGCACGCCCGGCACGCTGATCGCGGTAAAAATCGTCATGAAGGCGAGCGCATAGATAGCCACCGCCTTGACGACAGTCACGAAAGCCGAAAGGCCCGCATATCGGAAAATGGCGCGATAAAGGCCAAGGACGATGAAGATCGGTATGGCGACGAGCAGGGAGACGATGGCCGGCAGCCATTCGACGCCTTCGAGAATGACCCAATCGTCGAGACGCAGACAATAGGCGAACCAGACCGTGAGCACGCAAAGGCTGGCGTCGACCAGCAGCGCCAGTGCGCGCTTGGTGGAACGCGGCAGTGCCAGAAATGGCAAAACGAGCTTATCAGCGGGCACCATCAGTCAGTTTTCCTCGGCGCCAGTCATCGGAGCAGCGCACCGCTTTTCTCGCATAAATTGTCTCACAAAGCATCATACGATCCCTGACGACTGTATCGCGCTTCCATCAGCAGGATCCAATCATTCGCGGAGCCGATTTACATTTAGAACAGCCGGCGCGCAATTGCATCCCCCGATCCTGAAGAAGCCCTGGCGCAAAAAGCCGGAAGAGAGCTCATTTGCCGAAATAGCCGCGGATGACGGGGTGCCGAAACAGGCCGAGGAGAATGGCAAAAGCCATGCCGAGGCCCGCACCGAACATCGCGCCGGCGATCAGGCCCGCGACCATCATCACCTTCCGGCTCGGTCCATCCGCCTTCAGCGGCGGCTCCGCTTCGGAGATCACGCGAATATTGCTCTGCGACAGGTCCTGCGCGTCACTCGCCTGACCGGACCGCTTCAGAAGCGATTCATAGAGATCGCGGGCAGCGGTTGCCTTGCGTTGCAATTCGTTCAGGCCGACGAGCTTGCCGGATGTATTGACTTGCGAGGCTTTCTGCACCGCAAGTTCCTTGGCGATGTCCTGCTCGGCCTTCTGCGCCTGTTCATAGTCCGCACGGGCCGAGGTCATCTGCCGCTGCAATTCGGCCCGGATTTCCGCGCCAAGGCTTTCCAGGGAGGATTTGGCGGCGAGCAAGCGCGGATGACGGGCGCCAAGCTGGCTTTGAAGGCTGCCGACATTGGCCGCCAACGCCGCATATTGCTGCCGCAGGCTGCTCAATGCGTTCGACGTCGCCCCGGAGGAAGGATTGTTGGAAACCACATCATCGAAGCTCAACTTGCCGGCCGCGTCGGCACGGGCCTTCGCCTCGATCGTCTTCTGCTGGGCGGTGACCAGCATGTCGTTCAGCGCGGTCAGGCGCTTGTCGGAAATCAGATTGCCCTCGACAGCCACCATGTCATTGTCGGCACGATAGGTTTCGACGGCTTTCTCGGCCGATAGTACCTGCTGGCGCAGATCCTCGAGCCGGGAATCCAGCGCGGTATTGCTGCTCTTATAGCTGTTCGACGCGGCCTTGCTCTCCTCTTCCATGAAGGAGGCCACGAGCTGGTTGGCGATCCTGGCCGACTTTTGCGGATCGCCGGTCGTCACCTTCGCTGTTACGACATAGGTGCTTGCCTCGCGGGCGATCTGCACGGCTTTCGCCAGCGCGGCGGCCGCGACATATTTCGCCGCCTCGCCGGTGGCGCCGCCATCGAACTGCGGATCCTGATCGAGCTTCAACGCATCGACGACCCGGCCGAGCACCTTGCCCGAAGACAGGATCTGCGTCTGGCTGTCGATCATCGTCGTGATCAATTCCGGCGCCGTGGGAGCCTGCTGGGCGGAATCGGAAGTGCCGACCGGTCGCGGATCGAAGTAGAGACTGGTTTCGGCCGTAAATTTCTGAGGTATCAGCGGAATGACGGCCGCTCCCAGCACGGCGCCCGCGCCGGCGAGAGCAAGGACCACGAACTTCTTTGCCCAGATCGAGGCAACGGCCGAGCGAAGATCGAGCAACGGCACCTCAGCCATCACTGCCGGCACCGGCGGTGCGGCGGCACTCGGCGGCGTCGCAATCATTGCGGCTTCCATTATCGGGGCAACGGCGGCAACCGGCTCGGCGGCCGGCTGCGGTTTTACATCGGGCTGAAATTCGCGCGGCGACGGCTCGCTCTTGCTCGCTCCCTGTGTTGCCATGTTGATTGTCGCCATGTCGATCGGCCGAGCCGCCGCGGCAGGCTCGATGCCGGAAACGAAATCGCGCGGACGCAGCAGCGGGCTGCGCGAACGTTGGCCCTGACGGTATCCGTCAGACGGCTCAATGCCGCGCCAACCCGAAAGTTGGTCCGATCGCTTGTTTCGTTCCATTGAGCTCATGCCAGGCTTTCTACGCTCCGCAGACCTGTTGCGCCCAGCGGATGCAAGGAGTTTAGAAATGTTTGGCTAACGGAACATTAAGGACACTCGGAGGAAGTCGAGGCAGCGGCAATGGCAGCGCTTTCCATTCACCATTGTTCAACGCGACCAGCCTTATGAAAACAGCGCCTTCACCGCCAACGGGAGCGTGGAATGACCGGACCGATGACAAGACTGCTGCATCGCGTGCTTGCCGCTACGGTGGCCATTGCTTCCATTGTCGCGCAAGCCGATGACGGCTTTGCCGCCTCGCAGCTCTGCTACCGCGGCATCAATCTTTCCGGCGCCGAATATGGCGATCGCGACGGGGCGTTCGGCGTCAACTATACATATAACTCGGAAGAGACCGTGGGCTATTTCGCGAACAAGGGCATGAATATCGTGCGCCTGCCCTTCCGCTGGGAGCGCCTGCAGCCGGTGCTGGGGCAACCTTTCGACGGCGCGGAGCTGCAGCGGCTGAAGGATGCCGTCGATCTCATCCAGAAGCACGGCATGGCCGTGCTCCTCGATCCGCACAATTTCGGCTATTACGACAAGACCCAGCTGACGCAGGCGCCTGCAACGGATCTTGCCTTCGGTGATTTTTGGGCACGGCTGGCGATCGAATTCGCCAACCGCAAGGGCGTCCTATTCGGCCTGATGAACGAGCCGCACGACATCAAGGCGCCGGACTGGCTGGAGGCGGCGAATGCGGCCATCCGCAGCATCCGCACCGTCGGGGCGCGCAACCTTATTCTCGTGCCCGGCACGAACTGGACGGGGGCGCACAGCTGGTCCACCGACGTTCTGGGCGGCGGCGCCAATGGCACGGTCATGCTCGGCGTCAAGGACCCGCTCGATTTCTACGCCTTCGAATTCCATCAGTATCTCGATGCCGACAGCTCCGGCACACACGCCGTCTGCGATGGCAGCGACAGTGCCCAAAAGGGATTGCTTGATGTCACGGAGTGGCTGCGCAAGAACGGCAAGCGTGGCTTTCTCGGTGAATTCGGCGTGCCCGGCACCCAGCCCTGCCTCGACGGGCTGAAGGCCGTGTTCGGCATCATGGCTGATCATAGCGACGTCTGGCTCGGCTGGAGCTATTGGGCTGCGGGCGAATGGTGGCCGGCGGACGAACCGTTGAACGTGCAGCCGCGTAACGGCAAGGACCGGCCGCAGATGAAGACGATCACGGCTGCCGCCGGCAAGAAGGCAGCGCTGGCGCCGAGCTGCGCGGCCGTGAAGCCGGCGGGCTGATCGACGGTGAGAACCGGCGGCGCAGGCAGGCGATTGGCGCTTTGTCGCGAATCATGAGACTGCTATCGTCGTGCCGGCCAAAGCGTGCGGCAGCCCCGGACAACAGATGAGAAGCCCTACCGATAAACAGCGCGTCGATTATCCGATCCTGGCGATCACGCTGTTTTCGGTGCTCTACAACTGCATCCTCGCCTATATCAACCACAACATCATGCCGCTTTCGGTCTCGCATGTCGTGCTCTGCGAGGGCCTGATGATGATCTCCAGCGTGGCTTTCATTCTGAAAAAGGGAATCTATGAAGAAGACCTGCCGATCGTCCTTTTCCTCGTCTTCACGCTTGTCATCACGATCTACATCACCGTCTTCAATCGCCTGACCTTCATCGACCAGTTCCGCAACATCCTGATCATCTTCTGCTTTGCCGGCATCGGCAGCTGGGCGAGCGAGCGAACGGTCAGGCTTGCCTTCCGGATCGCCTGCGCGGCGGTGCTGCTGTTCCTCGTCTGCGAAGTCGTCAGCACGCCCTTCTACGTCAGCCTGTTCCATCCCGGCGAATATTTCGAGAATACGCGCGGGATCAAGCAGGCGAGCTTCAATTCGACCGGCCTCTTTGCCAATGCCCTCGGCTTCCAGGGGCGTTTCTCCTTCGGCCTCATCGATCACCGTTCGTCCTCGATCTTCCTGGAGCAGGTGTCGCTCGCCAATTTCTGCGGGGTCATCGTCATCTACCTGCTCTCATTCTGGCCGAAGCTCGCCCTGCTCGAAAAAGCGCTTTTTATCTCGACGGTGCTTTTGATCCTGCTCACCAACGATACCCGCACGATGCTGATCTTCTCCTGCATCAGCATTGCGGGTTATTTTCTGTTTCCCAAGATTCCGAAGGGTTTCAGTCTTATCCTGATGCCGGTCATCATCCTGGTGGGCTTCTTCGTGCATTTCATGAAGCCGGACGAGGTCGGAGACAATTTCACGGGACGGATCGGCGTCACGATCAAGAAGATGCTGGAGCTCGATATCCAATCCATGCTCGGCCTGTCGATCTCGCGCATCGGCGAATTCGCCGACAGCGGCTATGTCTATCTCATCTACGGGTCGACGATCTTCGGCCTGATCGTCTTCTGGCTCTTCGTCTGCCTCTATCCGGCAGGAAGGACGGCGGCGCAAAGGCGCTGCGCGCATTCACTCTCTCTTTTCATTTTTCTGAATATGATGATCGGCGGTACGGCAATCTTTTCCATAAAGATCGCCGGACTGCTCTGGCTGCTCGTCGGTTACATGCGTGTCTCCGACAGACCGCGCGCCGTTCGGGCGCAGTCGGAGACCTTAAACGAAAGCAGAGTGCCGGGCTGACGACGATTCGCGTCGGCAACGGCCGGGTGAGGATCGGGATGCTTGTTCAGCTGCAGTATCTGCGTGCCATCGCTGCGCTGATGGTCGTCTATTTTCATTCGGTGCTGCAGGTGCCGAAGGTCCAGCCTGGCTTCCAGACGGTTTTCCATCTCTTCGGCGAGACGGGCGTCGACATATTCTTCGTGCTCAGCGGTTTCGTCATGTGGCTGACCACAGCCGGGCGCGAAGTTCGCCCGCTGGATTTCTACCGGCGCCGGATCCAGCGCATCGTGCCGCTCTATTGGCTGGCGACCCTGTTTGCCGCCAGCGTGGCGCTGGTGGCTCCGACGTTGCTGAAGTCGACTGTCTTCGACCTTCCGCATCTCATCGCCTCCCTCTTCTTCCTTCCCTGGCGCAATCCGGCTGATCTCACGCTGACCGTCCCCGTCGTCGTGCCGGGCTGGACGCTGAACTACGAGATGTTCTTCTATCTCATCTTCGGCCTGCTGCTGCTCGTGCGCGAAAAATGGCGCTTCGCCGCACTCTTTGCCGCGATGACCGCGATCATCGCCGTCTGCAGCATTCTCCCAGGCGATACGACCGCCGCCAAATTCTACAGCGATCCGATCATCTATGAGTTTCTGGCGGGCGTCTTTCTTGCCAAGCTCTATCTCGACAAGATCCTGCTGCCGCAGGCCGTCGCCTGGCCGGCGCTGGTGATGGGATTCTCGTTCCTGCTCATCAACGAAACGCTCTGCGATGCCAGCATGCGCGCCTACATGTGGGGCATCCCGGCCGTCGTCATCCTGTACTCGGCCGTCTCTATCGACTTCTCGAAGCTCCCGGTCATCGCCACGCTGAATTACCTGGGGGATGCCTCCTACAGCATCTATATCACCCACGCCTTCACGCTCGCATTGCTGCGCGTCGTTTGCGTCCACCTGAATATCGACATTCTGGCGAATGCGCCGGTCTTCGTCACCGGCTGTATCCTCTGCTCGGCGATCGGCGGCGCCGTCGTCCATGAGCTGACGACGCCCAGCCGCTGGAGAAAATGGAGAAGGAAGCGCGCGGTCGCCGCGTGACTGTCGTCCTATCAAATCAGCGCTCCCCATCAGATTCGTGCCGTCTTCCGTCGGGACGACGGGGATACGCGGCTGGACGGCGCAATGGGAACGGAATTTTCCGCCGCCTGTCATAAGCTTTGCCCCACGTTCGGATCGGGGACACTTTTCCCTGCCGGCTGATTGCGATAAGCGAGCGGCGAAGATCAAGCCGCTTTACGAGGGAAGAGACATGACGAGCTATGTATTGACAGTGACGTGCAAGTCGACGCGTGGGATCGTTGCGGCGATCTCGAACTATCTGGCCGAGCAGGGCTGCAACATCGTCGATTCCAGCCAGTTCGACGATCTCGATACCGGCAAGTTCTTCATGCGCGTCTCCTTCATCTCCGAGGAAGGGGTGGGTGGGCCGGCGCTTGCCGAAGGCTTCAAGCCGATCGCCGAGAAGTTCGCCATGGATGCGGAGATCCACGATGCCAAGAAGCGCATGAAGGTGCTGCTCATGGTCTCGCGCTTCGGCCATTGCCTGAACGACCTGCTCTATCGCTGGAAGATCGGTGCATTGCCGATCGACATCGTCGGCGTCGTCTCCAACCATTTTGATTACCAGAAGGTGGTCGTCAATCACGACATCCCCTTCCACCACATCAAGGTGACGAAGGATAACAAGCCGCAGGCCGAAGCCCAGCTTTTGGAACTGGTCGAGCAGACCGGCACCGAGCTCGTGGTGCTGGCCCGCTATATGCAGGTTCTGTCGGATGCTCTCTGCCGGAAGATGTCGGGCCGCATCATCAACATCCACCATTCCTTCCTGCCGTCCTTCAAGGGAGCGAACCCTTACAAGCAGGCCTATGAGCGCGGCGTGAAGCTGATCGGGGCGACGGCGCATTATGTGACGGCCGATCTCGACGAGGGTCCGATCATCGAGCAGGACACGGCTCGCATCACGCATGCGCAGTCGGCTGAGGATTATGTCTCGATCGGCCGCGACGTCGAGAGCCAGGTACTGGCCCGCGCCATCCATGCGCATATCCACTATCGCACCTTCTTGAACGGCAACCGCACCGTCGTCTTCCCGGCAAGCCCGGGCTCCTATGCCTCCGAGCGCATGGGGTGAGGCGCGAGCGCGCTTTCGGCGGGCTTCTTTCCCTTTTCGCTCCCACACGCGATTTGATATCACCCGGTATCGAATCGTCTCGGAGATCAAGGAGGGGATATGTCATTCTATCGCAATGGAACGCTGCTGCTGGCGGCGTTCCTCCTGTGGGCTCCGGCATCTCGTGGCGTGACCGAAGCGCAGGACCCCTCCAAGATCGATTTCGCCAAGCTGATCGAATGCACGACCTATGACGTGCCGAGCTACAACGAATTCGCCATGTGGCTGACCGGGCCGGAAAGCGCCAAGGCCATGAAGCTGTTCGGTATCAGCGAACTGTCGTCAGACAATCCCTTTCTGCGGGAATTCCAGCTTTCAGCACCCTTGACGGTTTTCGGACGGCAGACGAACAGAGTTGCCTTCGCCTCTACCGGGCCGCTCGCCGTGCTCGACGAAGCCGACCCGCATTCCCTGGCGAAACAGCTTGGCGTAACGGCTGCGGTCGACCGGCCAAACAAGTTCCTCGGTGAAAAGGAAATCCTGTCGCGCAAGGACCAGCAGGAAAATTCCGACACCGTACTTCACACCCGTATCTCATTGAATGTCTCGACCGATGAGGCTCATCCGGGCAAGACGCTCGCCGGTTGCAGCTATTCCATCGAGGTCGAGTAGGCGATCATGCCTCGCCGGCTGCATGCGGCGGCCTATCTTTCCGCTCATTGCGCGACCACCCTATCTGTTTTGGGTAATTTTCTTTAGGATGGAATGGTTTAGTGTCGATGCAAATGAACCTTCCGGGGGGATGCCATGGCCGACGCCGCGCTTGTGAATCGTATGCAACTGCCAAGACCGGACGTGACGCCGGAGGAAGCAGCGGAGATACTGTATGCGCATTACGGCTTGAGCGGGGCACTGACGGAGCTCGGCAGCCAGCAGGATCGCAACTACCGCATCGATGCCGGCGAGAATGCCTATGTGCTGAAGATTTGCCGGGCCGAATATGAGCTGGTCGAATTCGAGGCACAGAATGCCGCTATCCGCCACCTGCATGCCAAACCGGATTCTCCGCGCGTGCCCGAGATCGTGCCGGCGCTGAACGGCCGCGACATCCTGACCATCACCTTGCGGGAGCAGGATTACCTCGTCCGGCTGCTCGGCTTTCTCCCCGGCCAGACGCTGACACGGCGCAAGCATCTGCCGCCGGCTTCAGCCGCCGGGCTCGGCGCGCTGTCGGCCCGGCTTGCCCGCAATCTCGCCGATTTCGATCATCCCGGCCTTCACCGAAGCCTGCAGTGGGATCTGCGCCGCGCGGGACCCGTGGCGGTTCAGCTCCTGTCGGCCATCACGGACCATGAAGCGCGCGACCGCATCGCCAAGGCGATGGTGGCCGCCGTCAAACGCATCCAGCCGCTTGCAGGCGATCTACGCATACAGCCCGTGCATCATGACGTCACCGACGACAATGTCGTCAGCCATCCCGACGCACGTGGGCAGCTGGTGCCCGATGGCGTCATCGATTTCGGCGACATCATTCAGGGTTGGCTGGTGGGCGATCTTGCCGTTACCTGCGCATCGCTGCTGCATCATGCGGAAGGCAATCCCTTCCGTATCCTTCCCGCCATCAAGGCCTATCATGCCATCTATCCGCTGGAAGAGGTCGAGGCCAAGGCGCTGTGGCCGTTGATCGTCGCGCGCGCCGTCATTCTGACCGCCAGTACCGAACAGCAGCTCGCGATCGACCCGGACAATGACTATGTGCGCGGCAATCTCGATTTCGAGCGCGAGATCTTCGATGTGGCGACCGGCGCGCAACCGGATGTGATGGAGGCCGCAATCCTGCGGGCAATCGGCTTCGACATCGCTCCGATCGCCATGGAAAGCTGGTCGCCGCTGCTGCCCGATATCGATTCCTCGCAGATCGCCGCAATCGATCTTTCCGTCACCGGCCCGGATTTCGCCGACGGCAACTGGCAAAAGCCCGACATGGATTGGCGGCTGCTCGCCCAGACGGCGATGACATCAGGCGCGGCGGCAACCCGCTACGGCGAATTCCGCCTGTCCCTCGCCGCTCCGCTCAACATGGCGCCGCCGCAGAATTTCGCCCTGCATTGCGATATCTGCCTGCCGGCCGGCGCCACGGTTGCGGCTCCCTTCTCCGGCCTTCTGCAACGGCAGGGGCAGCACCTCGTGCTCGCCGGCGAAGAGATAAGCCTTCATCTGGACGGCGTCGAGAGCGCTCTCGAGGATGGAGCTGCCATCGAACAGGGCGCGACAGTCGGCACGATCGGCAGCGAGGGTTCGGCGATCGGAGGATTGCGCGTGCAGCTTTGCCGCGTGGCCAATCTTATGCCGCCGCTCTTTGCGGCCGCGGATCAGGTAGACGGCTGGTCGGCTATCTGCCCCTCGCCCGTCGCTCTTCTCAACGCCGCCTGCGAAGCGCCGAGACCAGATGCATCCACGCTGCTGTCATTGCGCAATGCGCGCTTCGCCAAGCCGCAGAAGCACTATTACGAGCTGCCGCCGCAGATCGAGCGCGGCTGGCGCGAATTCCTGTTCGACACGCAGGGACGCTGCTACCTCGACATGGTCAACAATGTGACGACACTCGGCCATGCTCATCCTCGGTTGACGGCGGCGATCGCGCAGCAGTGGTCGCGGCTCAATACCAACTCCCGTTTCCATTATGCCGCCGTCGCGGAATTTTCCGAGCGGCTGGCGACACTGGCGCCTGAGGGACTGGAGAGCATCTTCCTCGTCAATAGCGGCTCGGAAGCAAACGATCTCGCGATCCGCCTTGCCTGGGCGCACACGGGCAGGAGGAACATGCTCTGCCTGCTGGAGGCCTATCACGGCTGGACTGTCGCCAGCGACGCCGTATCCACCTCGATTGCCGATAATCCACAGGCGCTGACGACGCGACCGGACTGGGTGCATCCCGTCCTGTCGCCCAATACCTATCGCGGACCATTCCGCGGCCCCGATTCTGCTGGAGGTTACCTCGACGACGTCGAAGCGAAACTGAAAGCCATCGACGACAAGGGCGATGGCCTCGCCGGCTTCATTGCGGAACCGGTCTATGGCAATGCCGGCGGTATCGCATTGCCGCATGGCTATCTTGCTGGCGTCTACGATGCCGTCCGGCAGCGCGGTGGCCTTTGCATCGCCGATGAAGTGCAGGTTGGCTACGGGCGGCTCGGCGAGCACTTCTGGGGCTTCGAAACGCAAGGCGTCGTGCCCGATATCATCACCATCGCCAAGGGCATGGGCAACGGCCACCCACTCGGCGCCGTCATCACCCGTCGCGAGATTGCCGATTCGCTGGAAAAGGAAGGCTATTTCTTCTCCTCCGCCGGCGGCAGTCCGGTCAGTTGCGTCGTCGGCCTGACCGTTCTCGATGTCCTCAAGGACGAGAAGCTGCAGGAAAATGCCCGCGTCGTCGGCGACCGGCTGAAGGCAGGGCTGATCGCTTTGATGGATCGCTTCCCGCTGATCGGCGCCGTCCATGGCACGGGACTTTATCTCGGCGTGGAATTCGTCCGCGACCGGGAGACGCTTGCGCCGGCTACGGAAGAGACGACTGCAATCTGCGAACGCCTGCTCGACCTTGGGATCATCATGCAGCCGACCGGCGATCACCTGAATGTGTTGAAGATCAAACCGCCGCTCTGCCTCGCGCCGGAAAGCGCCGATTTCTTCGTGAAAGCCCTGGAGACGGCGCTCGAAGACGGTTTTTGATGGGCTCTCGAGCGCCGTTAACCATTGAGGTGTTTTAGCGGCGCGCGCATATTAATGCCGCGGGGGCATTGTCGAATCTCGCGCCAGTTCCTATCTGTCTGTCGGTGATCGGCGAGCCGTGCCGCACGGGTAGCAATGCGAAGGCATTTAACACAACCTTCTCCGCAACCCGCCAGGCTCGGAATTTTATTTTCCCGATCGTCGATATTTTGACATCTTTCGGAATATGTTTCTGAAGATGAAATCGCTATTATCTACTAATATACTAGATAATAGTTCACCGCACCGTGGCGCTCCGTTGTCGGAGCTCCAGCAAGTACAACGCCAACTGAGGAAGTGACATGCTGAATACCAAAGTCATCGCTTCGATCCTTCGGCGGTCCGTGCTTGGCAATGACCGCTCGGGCGCACTCTCCCGCCCGCGCTGTCGAATGTGACGTTCGTCCTCCCTACCGGAATCAAACAGTCAATTCGCCATATCTGCGCCGTAAGCGCAGTGGGAGTCTATTTATGAAGAAGCAAGTTATCGAATACGCCGGCGTTCCCGTCGGTATCGTCGTTCCCGACCAGGATCGGCTCAAGTTCATCGCTGTCAAATACCATGTCCATGATCTGGACGAGCAGCATTTCAGAAACGCGGACGAAGTGAAGCTTGCGATCCGCGATCTCCTCTCCCGCCAACAGGCCAAGCCGATCCATGTTTGATGGATCGGCTCGCTTTCAATTTTTCTCATCCCCATCACCCGCCCTCGCCCTTCGACAAGTTCAGGGTGAGGGCTAATCTTTTTCACCGCGGTTGATGAACGAATGCCGTCTCGGCTTTCGAACCAACCTTAACCGCCTATCTTGTCTTTTCCCTCTCTTTACGATCCTATCGCCATGACGACCTCGCGCGTTGAATGGCGAAGGATTTTTCATTGGCCGATCATCTCAATCTTCTGACCGATGTCGAAGGCGTCGCCGTCGGTCACGCCACCGATCTTGTGCTCGGTTCCGGTGTCACCGCCATCATCTTCGATGAGCCGGCGGTCGCATCCTCCACCGTCCTCGGCGGCGCGCCGGGCGGGCGGGACACGGCATTGCTGGATCCCGCGATGACGGTGGGCGCCGTGGATGGGCTCGTGCTTTCGGGTGGCTCGGCTTTCGGGCTCGATGCTGCCGGTGGCGTGCAGGCGGGCTTGAGGGAAATCGGCCGCGGCCTGAAGGTCGGCGATGCGCTGGTGCCTATCGTGCCGCAGGCAATCCTGTTCGATCTCATCAACGGCGGCAACAAGGATTGGGGGCTGCACTCGCCCTATCGCGATCTCGGCTATGCTGCCTTCAAGGCCGCGAGCAAGGGCTCCTTCGCGCTCGGTACCGTCGGCGCGGGAACGGGCGCCACGACGGCAACGGTCAAGGGCGGGCTCGGCTCGGCAAGCGCCGTCAGCAGCAGGGGATACACGGTCGCCGCCATCGTCGCCGTCAATGCACTCGGTTCCGCCACCATCGGCGACGGCCCACATTTCTGGGCGGCTTCCTTTGAGGAAAATGGCGAATTTGGCGGCCTTGGGATGCCGCAAGCGGTCGATTCGCGCCTGCGTTTAAAGGGCACCAACATTACCGCCACGACCATCGGTGCCGTCATCACCGACGCCCAGCTGACCAAGGCGGAGGCGCATCGCCTCTCCATCTGCGCTCACGACGGCTTTGCACGTGCGCTCTTGCCGACGCATCTGCCGCTCGACGGCGATACCGTATTTGCCGCTTCCACCGGCAGGCATGCGCGCGACGATATGCCTGGTTTCATGGAGCTCTGCCACCTCGCCACGATTGTCATGACGCGCGCCATCGCCCGCGGCGTCTATGAGGCGACGGCGCTGCCGGTCGAAGGTGGGCAAGCGGCGTGGCGGGATCGTTTCGCCAAGTCCGCCGTTTAACCGGAGATCCGCGCATGCAGATCCGCGCGCTGATCTATTTCGACGAGCTGGTGCGCACCAACTCGATGCGCCAGGCAGCCGAAAACCTGAACGTGGCGCCGACGGCCATCAGCCGCCAGATCGAGAACCTCGAATATCATTTCGGCACGCAGCTGGTCGAGCGCAGTGCCCGCGGCATCAAATTGACGGCTGCCGGCGAATTGCTGGCGGAACGCGCCGGCCGGACGCTGCGCGAGCTCGACCATGTTCACCAGTTGATCGAAGACCTGAAAGGCCTGCAGCGCGGAACCGTCAGCATCTATGCCAACGGCGCGTCCGTCGCCAACATCCTTGCTCCGGCGCTGGCCGAGTTCAGCCTGCGCTATCCGCGGCTGCGATTCGACGTGACCATCACAAGTGCTCGCGGCGCCATCGAAGCCGTCAACAATGCCGAGGCCGATATTGCGGTGACGCTGTTTGCCCCGCCGCTTTCCGGCACAAAGGTGCGCCTGCGTTCCGAACTGACCTATGAGGTGATCGCCGCTTCCTCCCATCCGCTTGCTGCCGCCAGCGAGATCACACTAGACGAAATCGCGTCACACGCGCTTGCCGTCCCCGATCGCTCCTTCGGCGCAAGGCAGGCCTTCGACGCGCTGTTCGAACGTGAGGGGCTGAGGCTCGATCCCGTTTTTGAGACAGGCTCGCTGGAAATGCAGAAGGAGCTGGTGCTGCGCGGCGCGGCGATTACCATGCTGCCGGCACTCACCGTTCAAAGAGAGATCGAGGCGGGGCAGCTCGTCGCACGGCCCGTTGCGGGTGGCAAAGGGGTGCGGACGCCGGTCGATCTCTGTGTCGCGCCCGATCGCCAGCTCTCGTTTGCGGCCGGCAAATTGCTCGATTTCATCGAACGCTTCATGCGCCAGCAACTTTCCGCCAAGGGGAGGCAGGATTGAACCCAACACTGTAGAAGATAAATCGGTGTAGCGGTTTCGGCTACACCGAGCACACATTTTCGGAATTGTGTGTGCGCCTATGAGATGACACTATCCTGAAAAAGACCGCAGGCCGGAGGGAAGCCGGACATGCGGGCAAAAAGCAAGGGAACCGACATGACCAAGTTTTCACGCCCGAGCCTGGGCGTCGTCGCGCGCCGGCTTGCCTTTGGCGCGGCACTTTCTACCGGCCTGCTGATGATGGGCCTGACACAGGCCGAGGCTGCGAAGACGACACTCAATCTCGGCATGAGCGTCGAGCCGACAGGGCTCGATCCGACGATCGCCGCGCCTGTCGCGATCGGTCAGGTCACCTGGCAGAATATCTTCGAAGGGCTGGTTGCCATCGACCAAAACGGCAAGATTGTGCCGCAGCTCGCCAAGAGCTGGGAGATTTCGCCCGATGGCCTCACCTATACGTTCAAGCTGCAGACCGGCGTGAAATTCCATGACGGCCAGGTCTTCGATTCGACCGCGGCCAAGTTCACGCTCGATCGCGCCCGCGGCGCCCAATCCGTCAATCCGCAGAAGCGCTTCTTTGCAACTATCGCCTCGATCGACACGCCGGATGCGGAAACGCTGGTGCTGCATCTGTCCTCGCCGACCGGCAGCCTGCTCTATTGGCTCGGCTGGCCGAGCTCCGTCATGGTCGGGCCGAAATCCACGGCCAACGACAAGACATCACCTGTCGGCACCGGTCCGTTCAAATTCTCCTCCTGGACGAAGGGCGACCATGTCGACCTCGTCAAGAACCCGGACTACTGGAACAAGTCTGTCGACGTGAAGCTTGAGAAGGCAACCTTCCGCTTCATCGCCGACCCGCAGGCGGAGGCCGCCGCACTCAAGGCCGGCGATGTCGATGCCTTTCCGGAATTCGCCGCGCCGGAGCTTATGAGTTCCTTCGAGGGCGATGCCAGGCTGACGACCAAGATCGGCAATACCGAGCTGAAGGTCGTGGCCGGCATGAACAACACGCGCAAGCCGTTCGACGACAAGCGCGTGCGCCAGGCACTGATGATGGCGCTCGACCGCAAGACGATCATCGAAGGCGCATGGTCCGGCTTAGGCACCGCGATCGGCAGCCACTACACGCCGAACGATCCCGGCTACAAGGACCTGACCGGCACGCTGCCCTACGATACCGCCAAAGCCAAGGCGCTGCTTGCAGAAGCCGGCTACCCAAACGGCTTTACCTTCACGATCAAGACGCCGCAAATGGCCTATGCGCCGCGCAGCGCGCAGGTGATGCAGGCCATGTTTGCCGATATCGGCGTGACGATGAATATCGAGCCGACGGAATTCCCGGCCAAATGGGTGCAGGACGTCTTCAGCGGCCGCAACTACGACATGACCATCGTCGCGCATGCCGAGCCGCTCGATATCGATATCTATTCGCGCGATCCCTATTACTTCAACTACAAGAATCCCGTCTTCAACGAGCTGATGAAGAAGCTTCAGCTCACCACCGATCCCGCCGAGCAGAACAAGCTCTATGGCGAGGCGCAGAGCATTCTTGCCGAGGATGTGCCGGCGCTCTTCCTGTTCGTCATGCCGAAGCTCGGCGTCTGGGACAAGAAGCTGAAGGGTCTCTGGGAGAACGAACCGATCCCGTCCAACGTGCTGACCAACGTTTCCTGGGAAGATTGAGCTCTTTTGCCTGCAGGCGCGGATGGGCGGATTGCTTCGCCCGCCGCAAATCATTTCGATGCCGGCTTGATCGGCCACGGACATGCTATGATCTTATTGCTCACCCGCCGGATTTTCGGACTGATCCTGACGCTGATCGCGATCTCGCTGCTGGTCTTTGCCGTCATGGCGCTGCTGCCGGGCGACCCCGCCGCCATCACGCTCGGCACCTCCGCCACACCGGAAACGCTTGCGGCGCTTCGGCATGAGATGGGCCTCGACCAGCCGCTGATCATCCGCTACGGGCAGTGGCTTGCCGGTGCGCTGACGGGCGATCTCGGCAGATCCTATACATATGGCGTACCGGTTGCCGGCCTGATTGCCGAGCGGCTTGCCATCACCCTACCGCTCGCCGCCCTTGCCATCCTGCTCTCCGTCCTCGTCGCCATGCCGCTTGGCGTCGCGGCTGCCGCCAAACGCGGCGGCGTCTTCGATATCGTCGCAACGCTGCTTTCGCAGATCGGCATTGCCGTGCCAGGCTTCTGGATCGGCCTGCTGCTGGTGCTTTTGTTTGCCACTTCGCTCGGCTGGATGCCGGCCGGCGGCTTTCCCGGCTGGAGTAGCGGCGCGTGGCCAGCCCTGAAATCGCTCGTGCTGCCCGCCATCGCCTTGGCCCTGCCGCAAGCGGCGGTGCTGACAAGGGTCGCGCGCTCGGCCGTGCTCGACACGCTGCATGAGGATTTTGCCCGCACCGCGACCGCCAAAGGCCTATCGCGCAGCCGCGTGCTCTGGGGGCATGTGGTGCCGAATGCGCTGGTGCCGGTGCTGACCATTCTCGGACTGCAATTCACCTTTCTGGTTGCCGGCGCCGTGCTGATCGAAAATGTCTTCACCCTGCCCGGCCTCGGCCGCCTCGCCTATCAGGCGCTCAGCCAGCGCGATATCATCGTGCTGCAGGATGTCGTGCTGTTCTTTGCCGGGCTCGTCATCGTCGTGAATTTCCTGGTGGATCTTTCCTATCTTGCCATCGATCCCCGACTGCGGGCGGGAGGTGCGCGGTGACAACGGTCCAGGCCAGACCGGCCTCTCAGCTCTCCCGCCGCCGTTTTCGGGCACTGCGGCGGACTAATCTCATGGTTGGCGCGCCAATCATCCTCGCGCTTGTCTGCATCGCCATCGTCTCGCTGTTCTGGACGCCGGTGCCGCCGGCGAAGATGCAGATCACCCACAAGCTGCAGCCACCCTTCGGCTTCGGCCTTCTCGGCACCGATCAGCTCGGCCACGATGTCCTGTCGATGCTGATGGCCGGCTGCTGGAATTCGCTATCCATCTCCGTATCGGCCGTCGCGATCGGCGGGACGATCGGAACGATCATCGGTGTTTCGGCGGCCGCGCAACGCGGCCTGTTCGAGGCGCTGATCATGCGCGCCTGCGACGTGATCTTTGCCCTGCCACCGATCCTTTCGGCCATGATCCTCGGTGCATTCCTTGGGACGGGTCGCTCCACGGCCATTATCGCCATCGCGGTCTTCATGGTGCCTGTCTTTGCCCGCGTCGCGCTCGGTTCGGCCCTGCAGGCCTGGAGCCGGGACTATGTGCTGGCGGCGCGCGCCATCGGCAATACGCAGCTTGCCATCACGCTGCGTCACGTCCTGCCGAACATCATGGGCAGCATCATCGTTCAGGCGACGATCCAGCTCGGCCTTGCGATCCTGACCGAGGCCGGGCTTGCCTTCCTGGGCTTGAGCGTGCCGCCACCGGCGCCGACCTGGGGCCGCATGCTGGCCGACGCACAGACCTATTTCCACGTCGCGCCCTGGCTGGCCCTACTGCCGGGCCTTGCCATCGCGCTCACCGTCCTCGGCTTCAACCTGCTCGGCGACGGGCTGCGCGATCTCCTCGACCCCCGCGAGGCGACGCGCTGATTGAGACATGAAGAGTATAGATCATGACCGAACCGACCGATCTTTCCATCCAAGACCTCCGGCGCAAATTTGCCGACAAGAGCCTGTCCCCCAGCGAATACTGGCTGGCGCTTGAAGAACATATCGAGGCGTGGGAGCCGACAATCGCTGCTCTCTATGCCTATGATCCTGACGATGCACGCAGGCAGGCGGCCGCCTCCACGGAGCGCTGGGCAAAGGGCGCGCCGCTTGGGACGCTGGACGGCATTCCGGTGACGCTGAAAGAACTGATCGCCACCAAGGGCCAGCCCGTGCCGCTCGGCACGGCTGCCGTCGAACTTGTTCCCGCAGCCGAGGATGCGCCGATCGCCGCCCGGCTGCGCGAGGACGGCGCAGTGATCTTCGCAAAGACCACCTGTCCCGATTACGGCATGCTTTCCTCCGGCCTCTCCAGCTTTCACAAACTCAGCCGCAATCCGTGGAATCCCAGCCAAAATCCGGGCGGCTCCAGCGCCGGCGCGGCCGCTGCCGCAGCAGCCGGCTATGGGCCGCTGCATATCGGCACCGACATCGGTGGCTCGGTGCGGCTTCCCGCGGGTTGGACAGGCATTTTCGGCTTCAAGCCGAGCCATGGCCGCATTCCCGTCGATCCCTATTATGTCGGGCGATGCGCCGGGCCGATGACCCGCACGGTCGAGGATGCCGCCTTCTCGATGGCGACGCTGTCGCGTCCGGATTGGCGCGACGGCACCAGCCTGCCGCCGAACGAGATCGATTGGATGGATCTCGGCGTCGACGTCAGCGGAATGAAGATCGGCCTGATGCTGGATGCTGGATGCGGCCTGGCCGTAGAGGACGAGGTACGCGACGCGGTCCTTGCCGCCGCCAGACGCTTCGAGGAAGCGGGCGCGATCATCATCGACGTTGCACCGGTGCTGACCCGTCAGATGCTCGACGGACTCGATGTTTTCTGGCGGGCGCGTTTCTGGGGCGACATCATGGGGTTGAGCGAGGAACGCCGCAACTCGATCCTGCCCTATATCCATAGCTGGGCGAAGGGCGGCGCCGATGTCAGCGGCGTCGATGCCGTTCGCGGCTTCAACCAGACGATCGAGATGCGCAAGAGCTGCGGCAGGCTCTTCACCGAAGTCGACGCCGTGCTTTCGCCGACCAATCCGATCGTCTCCTATCCAGCCGAATGGGCCTCGCCCACCAACGATCCCGCGCTGCCCTTCGAACACATCGCCTTCACGGTTCCATGGAACATGTCGGAGCAGCCGGCCTCGTCGATCAATTGCGGCTTCTCCCGCTCCGGCATGCCCATCGGCCTGCAGATCGTCGGTCCGCGTTTCGCCGACATGCTGGTGCTTCGTCTCTCCAAAGCCTTCGAGGATTGGAGCGGCGGCGTGACGAACTGGCCGAAGCGACCGGGATGAGCAAGTGCCATGCGGACAGCCGGCTAGAGCCGGATGATTTTAGGTCGAGTCGACCTCAAATCTGAAGCCGCCATAGAATCAAAGAATTAGAGCGTGATGTCGTCCGAAAACCGCCTACACTTTTCGGTATCACGCTTTAGAGCGTTTCCCTGACTGACTGAATCGAGTTGCTTTTCAAATCGCTCACATTCTGATTCAAACTATCTGCCGATGGAGGTCGGCAGATATGTCG